>JAGTQB010000023.1 GCA_018396995.1 Candidatus Bathyarchaeota archaeon | reverse complement strand
ATATAGTAGCCGTGAAGAACCTCCTCCAGAGAATCCAGATAGATGTGCCGGCTTCAACCGTTCACGGCGAAAGCCCTCCCATGAAAGGAGGAGGGAAGAGATGAAAGTTAACACTAGATCAGAACGGCGAGTGGGGAGATGGCTTATATTAGGCTTAAGCTTCGCGATGTTCTTCATGTGTTCTGGGGGAGTAACATTGTTCCCCATATCGCTCCTGCCCATATCTAGGGAGATGGGGTGGAGCACATCTACATTAAGCCAGGCTATGAGCGTCTTCATGTTATTTACCGGCATCTCAATGTTAACTAGCGGAAAAATGACGGATAAGTATGGCCCCAGGCTTATCAGCCTCCTCGGACACGCCATAGCAAGTATAAGCACGCTCCTCATATCCTTCATCACAGAGGTTTGGCAGGTCTACCTGCTCTATGGGGTTTTACTGGGCATCACTTGGCAGGGGACTAATGTCGTCGCCTTAACAACATTAATATCCGAGTGGTTTGCTGAGAGGAGGAGCTTGCCCCTAAGCATCCTACATTCAGCCCGACCGCTAGGATGGTTCTGTATGGCATCGGTGGCCGGGAGCTTAATATGGAGTTATGGTTGGAGGCCTATGTGGCTCCTCACTGGCTTAATCTATATACTTATAGTTATTGTTTCAGCCTTCTTTATCAACGAACCAGAGGGCTCCACCAGCATCCCAGGAAGTGGTGGATTTGGGGGTCCTTCCACGAAAGCTGCTGTGAAAACATCCTTCTTCATAACTCTTGGGTGGCTCCTATTCCTTTGCGGGATCACAGATCTCCCCTTCTCCCAGCTTTGGATGCCAATAAGCGTAGAGTGGGGTGTAAGTGAGGTTGTGGCATCACACTGGTTTGGGTTCCTAGCCTTGGCAGTGTTCACTGGAACCATAGTTACGGGGCCATTGCAGAGAAGACTCGGCTATAATATATCGCTCTCAGCAATATACACTATTAGATTTTTCTCTCTTATAACCGCCCTACTCTCAATTAAGTCGATTTTAGGATACTATATTTTCACGGTTCTGTTGGGCATAAGCTTCTTTGGGATGGTGCCGTTGTCTTCAGCCTGGGTTGGAGAGGTGTTTGGGGAGAAGATTATGGGTGGGCTGCTTGGGCTCCTCCACTTCGCACATTTTGTGGGGACCTCGCTTGGAATATACTTCTTCAGTCTAATAAACGACATTTATGGAACATATTATCCAGCCTTCCTCTTAAGCTCACTCATCTCAATTGTGAAGGTTATCCTCTCCTATATGATTAAGCCGCCAGCCTAGGGGCGAAGCTTGAAAACGCATTTAATATAGTGCTAATGGCGGTTAGAGATTAAAAGAAGTCTGCCAGAGACCTCTGTTTAACACCTTTATCCCCGCCACCTCTTGGGCGAGTCTCCTCAGTCTCCCTCGCCACACCTATACCCCTCTCGGGGAAGATTATTATTTGTCCATATACGCCATCATACCCCGGTATAACTTTAACCCTATCCTCACGAACCCTTATAATCGCCTCGGCAACGGTTGGGTTTGAGAGGCGGACGACCTCTTCATATGGAGCATCCATTAACACTGCGTACTCGTTTCCAAACCTTGAGACCAGAACATTATATATGCTCCAAACCCTTTGAGAGTCCGGAGAAACTGCGCCGAGAACCGCTGCCAGAACCTCTGAGAGGGGTAGGAGATGAATATATCCCGGAGAATTCTCCGGTATGAATCCACGGGGTCTATCAGCGAGCTCCTCAACCCTCTGCTCCACACCCTTAGTTAGCTTCTTGTGGCAGACCGGGCATCTGTTACCGAGCTTAATGGCTTCAGATGGTGGCAGCGATACCCCACAAGCCCTATGTCCAGTCCAGTGATACTTGCCGTAAGCGGGGTCAGTCTCAATGGTCAACTTAAGCCTCCTAGGATCCTTGCTCTTAATAGCGTCTACAACCTCCCAATATGTTAGGCGCTCGAGCTCAAAGAGGTTAGCTTCCCGCCCAATCCTCCATGGCCATGTGGAGTGGGAGTCGCTGTTGGAGAGGAGGGTGAATTTGTCTAGGGCGCTGAGCCTCCAGTTCATTGGCGGGTCGGAGGATAAGCCTGTCTCAATGGCGAATATATGTTTAGTCATGTCCTGGTAGCAGTCCTCAATCCTATCAAAGCCGCTGAAAGCTCCAAATATGCTGAACCATGGTGTCCAGGCGTGGGCTGGGAAGATGACATTGCTCCTCGACACCTCCATAACCTCCTCAACAAGGTGGGCTGCAGACATATTTAATGTTGGCCTTCCATCAGCCCCAAGGTCGCCGTATTTAGATAAGCGGTCATTTATCTGCTCAGCAACCTCTATGCTCGGCGTTAATATCACGTGGTGAACCCTCTTCGTCTCCCCGGCGAACGTGAAAACCGTTGAGACCTCGCTGGTAATCATAAAGTATACTGGTGAACCGGGCATTTTAGCTGGCTTATATAATCCTGTTCCATCAACCTCAACCAGCTCGCTCTTCAGCTCACGAAGCCACTCTGGATGCGTGAAGTCCCCAGTCCCAACTATTGTTAAGCCCTTTATTTGGGAGAAGCGCGCTATCTCCTGAACATTCATGCTAGTGCTTGTGGCGCGGCTATACTTGCTATGGATGTGTAGGTCAGCGATAACCCGCATCCTACAACACAACCAAACCATAATAGCTTAACTCAACAACAAAATATTTACCTTTTCCAGCCGAAGCTGTGTCGAGATAAAGCGTAATACATAATGGAGTAGAGGCTGAGGCGGCTAGGACTCGCTTATCCTCGAGATGAGCATTATTATGCCCAGGATTATGAGGGCTACGCCCATTGTGATGAATAGGGATGCAGCTGCTCCCCCAAGGCTAGCCTGATTAGTGTGGGCTCCATAAAGCAGTATTATGCCAGTGACTAGCAGTATAAAGCCGATTAAACGCTCCATGAGAATTAATAGTAGGGGCTCGCCCACCACACGCCTCCCACTCAAGGCAGCCACCACCCACATTCACTCAAGCTCTCCCAGCCTCTCCGGCAAATACTTATCCACTATATGGGTTAACCCATACCTAGAGAAGGCTTCAAGCTCACATTTCCTCTGTATCTTCATGAACATATTCAGCTCCCTCTGCCACGGGTCACCTTTATACCTCGTATCGCGCGCAAGCTCATTAAGTCTCTTCACATCAATGTCATCTAGCTTCTCGCTAGGCAACTTATATTTTACTATATCTGAGGCCCATACGCCAGCCCACTTAGCATCCGGTGTTGTTAGGTCTCTTAGGTGGGCGGCATTTGCCGAGCCTGAGATTATTACCATAGCTATATGCATGCCCCATGGGTCAGCGTCGGTAAATATGTAGACTGGGAGACCGAGCTCATGGTTGAGTCTGCGGATGAGGTATCTCGTTGATCTTGGGGCTTGCCCGCCTAAAAGGACCAGTATGGCGTTAAACCTTTCGTGAACCCTCTCCTCAATAAACCTCGTGAAGAGGCCGCCCTTCTCAATGGCTATAACTTTATCTGCGCTGGTCTCAATGAACTCGGCTGATGTAAGGGCTGGGCCGATCATCACTCCATCGGGGTGGGATGTTAGGTTCAGGCGCCTCCCTTCATAGTTTGGCACAGTATACTCTATTGTTAGGTCTCCAAAGACGGCCGACCTCTCCTCCGGGAAGACGTTGAAGTCCTCTCTAGCGTAGCCTAGGATGCTCTCTAAGTCTGTTATTATGTTGTCGGACTCATCCTGGCTCTCAAAGGGCACATCGTATGCCTGAGCCGAGTAGAAAACATCCCTTAGAGTCGATGTCTTCTGGTTTAACGTCAGCTCATGGACAAAGTATGCCATCCAAACGAGCTGCGTGACGGATCTAATATGCCTTATATTTCCGGCGCTCCTCCTCTTCCTCTTATTTCCGAGGACATATTGTCTGAGACTTGGGTCGTAGAATATGTTGTCGGTGGATCTACTGGGCATAATAATCTTTGGGAAGAAGCCCTCCTCAATCTGTTTATATATCTCCCTCCCAAAATTCTCGAGTCTTAAAAGAACCTCCTTCCTCCTCTCCCTCGTGGATGAGCTAATCTCCCTCAAGCCTCCTCACCCTCCTTAAAAGACCTTTTATATCTGGAACATTCTTCTCGCCCGCGAGTTTAGTTGAGAACTCAGCTATCTTAGGCAGATATTTTGCGAAGACTGAGAGGCGGGCCTTCTCATGCTTAGCCTTCTCCTTCCTAGACAAGTAGAGCTTAAGCTTACGTGCAACCTCCCTAATGCCATAAAGTATCTCATGACTTATTTCAGGCCTATCAGCAATCATCTCCTTGCCAACAGTCTTCCATGGAACCTTTGTGCTGCAGATGTGGACTATGACCGCTAATGGCATACCTGGTTCAACCCCATACCTCCTCCACTCAATCGACTTAATAACTTTCCAGCTAACATCACCCGACTCATCATATACGAGCGGTATCTTGTTGGCGAATCTATATAGTGTTATATCACCGTCGTCTCTAACTGGAACCTTACCGCCATAAGCTATCCCAACTTCAACAATAAATGGGTGCCCAGAGTATGCGGAGGGCTTACGCTGAGTAACTGCGACAAACTCCGGCTCCAGCTCTTTCACTATCCCGGCCTTAAGTATCTCCTCGCCCAGAGGCGATAGGCAGCTCGCATCCGGGGGCAGGAAGCCATTAAAGCTCCTCATAGCCTGAACAAGCCTAACAATCTCCTCAGGCTTAAGAGCTTTTGGATCCATATCCTCTGGGAAGCCGGCGAACTCCAAGAAGCTCCTCGCCGTCTGCCTTCCAACCCTATGGAAGTGTTTCTCCAAGAAGTCTATGAGTGTTTTGCATTGTGTCGCCCGCACCATGCGGTGCATCGTCTCAACGTCAACGCCGTGTGGGTGTGGGAGGGTCTCCTTAGGCTGCGGCGGCAGCGTCGACATGGTTCTCTCAAACTTATATAGGCGGCCCCTCGGATCAACAAACATTATGTTGGCGTAGGGGTTGGCGATAGCTGTCTGCTTAAGATAATCAACTATTTTAGGCTTCGCCCTGGGATAATCCCCCTCAAGACTTATCTCAACAATGGTTCCGTGCCACTGTTCATCATTATTATATGTCTTTTTTCCGAGGATTATGGGGCGGTTCCGCTCAATATCTATCATAAGAAGAAACTCGTAGATTTTTTGATCCCCCGTGCTCGATACCACCCTGACGGGTTTGTTTGTCGTCACCTGTCCATAAAGTATAGCCATTGTGCCACCTAGGCCGAAGGTTCCGCGGGACTGTCTAAGCCTATATTTTGAGCTGAATAGGAATTGGCAGAAGGCATGCGGAATGTGTTCTCCAGGTATTCCTATACCATTATCCTCAACGATGAGGGAGTAGAAGCCCTCCTCAACTTCATTGTTGGATGTGGATGAAAGGCGTATATAGATGTCTGGAAGAATCCCAAAAGGCTCCGTTGCATCAAGAGAGTTCTCAACAAGCTCCCTAATAGCTGAGAAGACGGCTTTAGATGGGTTAGAGAATCCAGCTATCTCCCTATTCCTATAAAAGAAGTCTGCCGGACTTATCTCCTGAAAAGCTTGGCTTATTACACGCACCCCCGGGGGAAGGCATCACAATCTACTCTTCTCTTAATTGTATCTGTTTTTATAACATGCCAAGCAATACTAAAACTATTATTCAGATACGGGCTTCATGGAGCCGCCTTCCCAAAGCCCAAAGCGCCTCATCTTCATCTCCTGTCGCTTTCTCTGAAGGAACTTGTATACTGTCGAGTGTTCTGCGCCATTTATCAGCTTTAAAACAGCCTCCCTAGCAATATTAGCTTGTTCGAAGTCACCTATTATTGCAACTGTATGCCCGTAAACCGAAACTAGGGCTCCGCTCAGCTCCTCAATCATCCTCCTAGCCTTCCCCTCCCTGCCGATAATTCTACCCCTAATCCTAGTTAGCTCAGACTCGGATTTCCCAACATACTCCCTCAAATCAATTATATCTAAGATCATGTCGTCGCCGTCAAGGAGCCTAAAAGCCCTCTCCGGCGAGAAGCCCCTCCCAATTGCTAAGACAACATCCTTAGCCTTAAATAGGAGGGATGGATCCTCAACCCCCTCCCTCAATGTTATTGTGACGTCGCCTGTGGCGCTGTCTATTTCCAGGGTAACTGGTAGCCTCTTCTGAATATATTCTTTGACGCCGCCATCTACGCCGATTAAGACTCCAACCCTCTCCTTAGGTATCTTCACGAAGATCTGCTGTGCCACCCGTAATCACCCTATATACCTCTTCAACATCGATAACATTTACCCCCAGCTTAGAGAAAAATCTATTTATGTTCTCAATATCCCGCATTAAAAACTGGTTCGCTGCGGGGTGTTCCAGGGAGACAGCTTGAGAAAAATCGAATAATACTGGTCTCCCCCTCCAAACCATAATATTATACTCGCTTAAGTCGCCATGAACGAGACTTGCGCCTCTATAAAGTCTCTTAACGTGGAGGAGAATATTCCGATACATTCTCTCAGGATCCTTTAACTCGACATCCTTTAAGAGCGGGGCGCTTACACCATTCCTGCCTATAAACTCCATTATAAGGACGTTCTTTTTTATGGCTATTGGGTGTGGAACCCTAACCTTAGCCTCGTAAGCTAGCTTTAAGTTCCTAAACTCCTTCTGCGCCCACTGGTAAACTAGGTGCCTCAGATTCCTCTTCACATCCCTAAATCTTGGGTCACCTATAATATATGGGAGCCTACCCCTCCTAAACTCGGCTGAAACAGTTAAGAATATTTTTATTGCTATCTCCTCACCGCCGGATCCGATACCCCAGTATATCCTTGACTCCTTCCCAGAATTAACAACCCCATAAATCTCCCTGATTACACCCTCATTCATGAATTCATATATGGTCATTAGGGTTGACTTGTCGAAGACCTCCTCGAGGACCTCGTATTCCTCGCTCCTCTTCTCCTTCATCCTCTGCTCAGATTCGTATTCCCTCTCTTCCCGCTCAACAGCCTTCCTAATTTTATCCTTAAGCGACATTAAGCAACCTCTGTTACTGCATTGTAAGGATGCCCATCTGGCGGAGGCGCTCCACCTGTCCCTTAGTGTACCTCCAAATTATATCTCCCCGAGACTCGCTCTGGAAATCCCACGGTGATACTAAGACCACGTCACCAACCCTAATCCAAAGCTTACGCTTAAGCTTACCCCTTATGCGGCATAGGCGCTCATGACCATCCTGACATTTAACAAGGACTCGGTCGTAGCCCAGCATCTTCGTAACTATACCTAGACAATCGCTTCCGGATGGAAGCACCAGCTCCTCACTAATCTCCTCCTCGCTAACAACCTTCTTCTTACCCAAGCGGACTCCTCAAACACTACTCTCAATTAAAAATAAATCCTCCCACTTAAATATGTTGCAGGCGGAGGAGAATCCAAAGTCTTATATAGATTATGGGAAATAATGCTTTTTAGTCTGGTGTGAGGGGATATCAATGGCGGAGAAACCTACAGCTGCATTCGTATTGTCCCTGATAGGCGGGATACTCATCTTGATAGGTGGAATAGCCTCTGCCGTTATAGGCGCCATTTGTGGCGCAATGATAAGCTCCCTCGAACCATTTGTGCCAACAGCAGCATTTATAGGAGGGCTAATAATATTATCCACGATAGTTGGGGTAATATTTGGCATAATTGTGATTATTGGGGCAGCAATGATAAATAAAGCGACCCCCTCAAGTGTTAGGAACGGCAGCATACTCGTATTAGTATTCTCGATCCTAAGCCTCATCTTCAGCAATGGTGGCTTCCTCCTCGGGTTTATCCTCGGGCTAATTGGTGGAATACTTGGGCTCCTATGGAAGCCTTCACCGCCACCGCCGCCACCAGCAGCCCCAGCATCCAGCGCTTAAACTAACCACGGCCCAAGATGATTTAAAGAAAAGTAGTAATACCTATAGTGTGGGCCAACGTATCCAACTTCCATTTATTTTTTGTTTGTGGAACAGTTATGGGCGCATTCTCTAAACTCGTGAAAGCAATCTTCTTTATAATCGCCGCAATGTTTACATCTCTTTTAATTCTTTGCCCAATTCTCCAGCCAAGGGATATGATAAATGATTTAACGGGGGTTGTCGGCATTATAGACAATTACTCAGTGATATCGAAGTTATCTTTCCCATGCCAGCAGGTTTACCTCTTCGGAGACATCTGGTGCCACCAGATGAGAGAGCGAACCATCTTCATTAACGGGAACCAGATGGCTGTATGCGCTAGGTGCTTCGGACTATTTATAGGCATATCCATTGGAATAATTTTATCTATAGTCCGCGAAATCAACATTGACAAAAACGTTCATAAGAGGGTTCTGGGAGCAGTCTTTATCGGCTATACGCCACTCATAATCGACTACTTTTGCAACCTCATAGGGTTCTGGAATAGCATAAATCTAGTTAGGCTAATAACTGGCGCCGTAGCGGGCTCCTCCTCCGGGATGATTTTAGGAGCCCTTATAGACGTCATAAGCTTCTATATTAGCGTGAGGAGGGGTAAGATCGGAGATTTTAATCCCTTATCTACGACATCTAGAAGGCATAAGCTATCGAGCTAAGCATGTCACTCAAACAGTATTACTTCCACTTCATCCCCCTCATTTATAACGTCGAGGTTTACCGGCAGCATAATGTATCCGTCCGCCTTTGAGAGACTCGTTATATCCCCAGACTTCTTGAAGACGGGATAAACTCTCCCATCAACTATCTTGACTGTAAGAAACTGCTCGCGTCCAGTTGAAGACACGAAGCGCCTAGCCATCTTAGCTCTAACCACCGTTAGCTTTTTTGGTGGGAGCCTAGCCATCTTCCGCACTGCTGGGATGAGGAAGATATGGGCATTGCTTAGGCATGAAGCCGGATAGCCCGGCATGCCGAGAACTGGCTTATCATTCACTAGACCGAATAGAGTCGGCTTCCCAGGCTTGATCTGAACCCCATGGAAAAGGAGCTTCCCCTCCTCTAATATAACCTTAGCTAGGAGGTCACGCTCCCCAACGGAGCTCCCGCCCGAGAAGACTATCATGTCGTGATCCAGATACTTATGTAGAGCCCATTTAAGCATCTCGTAGGAGTCTGGGATTACTGGAGCTCTGGTTACAGTGGCGCCATTCTCCATTAAGACGGCTGCCAGCGTGTAAGAGTTTATGTCGTAGACGTGGCCATCTTCAAGAGCGAAGCCATGCTCTTTAACCTCAAACCCCGTCGGTATAACCGCCACCTTAGGTCTCTGGTAGACTGGAGCTTTCCTTAAGCCGAGAGCTGCGAAGACCCCTATTTTGGCTGGTGTCAACACCTCGCCCTCCCTCAAGACAACCTCACCCCTCTTTATGTCTTCACCCTTAGGGGAAACGTTCTCTTGGGGGTGGACTGGCTTATAGACCAGAACCTCCTCCCCCCTCTCCTCCGTGAACTCCGCCATAACAACTGCGTCAGCTCCAGGCGGGATTGGGCAGCCCGTTGCTATACGAATGCATTCACCCGACCCTAGGCGCCTCCCAGTAGACTCCCCAGCGCGTAGTACGCCAACGAGTCTCAGGATTCTGGGGTTAAACTCTGAAGCCCCGTAGGTATCCTCGGCCCTAACTGCGTAGCCATCGACAGCAGCCCTATCAAATGGTGGAATATCCATGTTGGCGACGAGGTCCTTAGCTAGAACCCTGCCAACAGCCCTCTCAATAGGGATAAGCTCTGTCCGATCAATGGGCTTAATAGAATTTAAGAGTATGTTTAGAGCCTCTTCACGTGAGACAAGGAGCTTGAAAGGAGCAATACCATCCATCAGTCTTCTCCTCTAACCTTGATAATCCAGCCAGACATAAAACCTTTACGAGGCTACGCCATAACCATTGGGGCATGCTGCCAACAAATGTTTTCCTGTTTTAGCCGCGTCCCATAAACGTGCACATCAACATTTATTTACTTATCATCTCATAGTAAGTATGGGAGATTGATTAATGGGTGTTGATTTAGGGGATCTTGTTCCTAGAACAATTATAGACCTTGCCAGCCTCCGCGGCAGATCTGTTGCTATAGACGCTTACAACGCGCTTTACCAGTTTCTCGCAATAATTAGGCAGCCTGACGGAACCCCCTTAATGGATAGCGCTGGCAGGATAACGAGCCACCTAAGCGGGCTATTTTATAGGACATGTAACCTGCTTCAGCTTGGTATAAAACCCATTTATGTTTTTGACGGTAAGCCGCCAGCCCTTAAAGAGGCTGAGATTAAAAGTAGGATGAGGGTGAAGGAGGACGCCATAAAGAAGTATGAGGCTGCCTTAAGGGAGGGCAGGATAGAGGAGGCCCGCAAGTACGCCCAGATGACAGCCCACTTAAAGGATTATATGGCTGAGGATGCAAAACGCCTACTAAATCTTATGGGTGTGCCGTGGGTTCAAGCCCCCTCTGAGGGGGAGGCTCAGGCAGCGCACCTGGTGAAGAGGGGCGATGCAGACTACTGTGCAAGCCAGGATTATGACAGCCTACTCTTCGGCGCACCATGCCTGCTAAGAAACCTAACGATAAGTGGGAGGAGGAAGCTCCCTAGGAAAGAGGTTTATGTCGAGGTTAACCCAGAGGTGATTGAGCTTAAAAGGGTCCTTGAGGAGCTGGATATAACCCATGAACAGCTAATTGATATTGGCATACTTATAGGAACAGACTATAACCCAGAGGGCGTTAGGGGGGTTGGGCCGAAGACCGCGCTTAAGCTAATAAAGATGTATGGGAGCCTAGAGAGGGTCCTACCAACCCTTAAGGGCGCCGAGTTCCCCGTTGAGCCGAGTAAGATAAAGGAGATATTCCTTAACCCAAATGTGACGGACAATTATAGGATAGAGTGGAGGGAGCCGAACGTTGAGGGCATCGTAGACTTCCTCTGCGGTGAGAGGGACTTCTCAGAAGACAGGGTGCGTAAGGCTGTTGAAGAGGCTATAAAGGGTATGAGGGAGGCTAGGGCGAAGAGAACTCTTGAAGAGTGGTTTAGAAGGAGATAAAGACGATCTTCCCATCCCCTTTAACGGTTGAAGACCCGCCGCCCAGCATCCTTCCAACGCCTTTAGTAGCCGTATTAGGCGGCATAAACCTTCATTAGCGTATTCTAAGATCTACAAGGTTAAAATTTAATTGTGTAATATTCACTAGACTAGATGGCTAAACATCTTAGTGGGGAAGATGGGTGATGGGTCTGCGGGAGAACGAGGTAAGGCTCCTTATGGCTTTAAGGGATGCTGGTGGGAGAGCAACAGTTGATGAGATCGCGGAGTCAAGTGGATTAGCCGTAGCAGCCATAATGCGGGCAGCCCTAACACTTGAGACAAGAAAACTTATTAGGATATATGAGAGGAGGATAACGAAGTTCTCGCTTAATGAGGAGGGTAGACGGTATGCTGAGGAGGGGCTCCCTGAAAGAAGGTTGCTTGGGATTCTATTGAGGTTAGGCGGCGGAGCCCCGAGAGAAAAACTATTGGCGGAAGCTTCGAGATCCATGGGGAGCGAAATACTACCCATAGCCCTGGGCTGGCTTGTGCGCAAGGGTTGGGCGAGAATAGATCCAAAAGACCAGAGAATTGAGGTTTTAAGGGTTCCTGAAGAGGGGGGAGACGAGAAGCTGCTGAAAATGCTCAAGGATGCTGGTGAACTTATCTTAGAGGATTTAGGAGATGATTTGAGGGAGGCATTTAAGATCCTAAAGAGTAGAAAGATAATTAATTTGCGTGAGGAGACGATCCGCGAGGTAGAGTTAACTGGCGATGGGTGGAGCCTGCTTAAGAGGGGCCTAGAATTCGTTGAGGAGGTCACGCAGTTAACGCCCGACCTAATAGTTACTGGAAGGTGGCGTGAGAAGGTTATAGCGAGGTATGATATTAACGCCCCAGCTCCAAGAGCATGGCCTGGGAAGAAGCATCCATACCTAAGGTTTCTCGACTGGGTCTGCGAGAAGCTCATAGCCCTCGGCTTCAAGGAGATGAGGGGGCCGATTGTTGAGATAAGCCTATTCAATTGCGATGGACTGTATATGCCCCAAGACCACCCGGCGAGGGAGATACATGACATATACTTTGTTAAGGATCCTGAGTTCGGAGACCTAACCCCCTACATGGAGATTGTGGAACGCGTGAGGGAGACGCATGAAAACGGGTGGAGAACTGGTTCCAAGGGGTGGGGATACAGGTTCTCCGTCTCAGCTGCCGCCAGGCTTGTCTTGAGGAGCCATACAACCGCCGTAAGCGCCAGGACGCTTATAAGTGATGAGCTAGAGATGCCGGGGAAGTACTTTGCGATAGGCCGCTGCTATAGGCCGGAGCTCATCGATAAGGAGCATTTAAGCGAGTTTAACCAGGTTGAGGGGATAGTTGTGGGCGAGGGCTTAACGCTACGGGACTTACTTGGCATACTTGAGCGCTTCGCAATAGATATTGCGGGGGCGGATAAGGTTAGGTTCAAGCCGGACTACTTCCCATTCACTGAGCCGAGCGTTGAGCTCTCGGCTTATAAGAGGGGGTATGGCTGGATGGAGTTCGGTGGGGCTGGAATATTTAGGCCCGAGGTGACTAAACCCCTCGGAATAGATGTTCCAGTCTTAGCTTGGGGGCTTGGGGTCGACCGCCTCTTCATGATGTGGGCTGGGATAGATGATATACGCTATATATTTACTCATGATTTAGATTGGCTTAGGCGTAAGGGGCTGATATAGTATGCCGACAATAGAGGTTGAGAGAGGGGACCTAGAGGAGCTTCTCGGAGCCAAGTTGCCGGATGATCCAGAGGAGCTAGACAACTTATTATCCTTCGTGAAGGGCGAGGTTAAGCAGCTCAGTGATGCTGAGATCCAAATAGATATTAAGGATAGTAACCGCGCCGACCTTTGGAGCGCCGAGGGTATAGCTCGAGCCCTGCGGGGAATACTTGGCATTGAGAGGGGGCTCAAAGAGTATAGGGTTGAAGGAGATTCCGGCGTAATAGTGTATGTTGATGAGAGACTTAGGAATATAAGGCCGTATATTGGGTGCGCGGTGGTTAAGGGGGTTAGGCTTAGCGATGCCGCGATACGTAACCTCATGCGCTTCCAGGATAAGCTGGATCAGACCTATGGTCGGGGTAGACGTAGGACTTCCATAGGCCTATACAACTTCGACTTAATTGCGCCGCCACTATACTATACAGTGTCGAAGCCAGGTGAGACGAGGTTTATCCCCCTAGGCTTCAGTGAGGAGCTATCTTTAGAGGAGATTTTAGAGAGGCATCCGAAGGGCGTGGAGTATGGGCACATAGTTAAGCCATTTGAAATGTGGCCGATATTTATAGATTCAAGGAGGAAAGTTTTATCGTTCCCACCAATAATCAACTCGAATGACCTTGGCAGAGTCACCATTGATACAAGGAACGTTCTGGTAGAGGTTACTGGAACATCATTTAAAGCTGTTCTACATACGCTGACAAACGTTGTTCTAGCCTTAGCGGATAGGGGAGGGAAAATATATTCAGCTGAGATACACTATCCATATGAGGATCTCGGGGTTGCCACCACGCCAAGCCTAGAGAAAGAAAAGATGGAGATAAAAGTCGATTATATTAGGGGCGTTATAGGCATACCGCTAACCCTACGTGAAATCATAGATCTCATTGAGAGATCTAGGTATGGTGTGCTGGAGGCGGATGAGGAGAAAGTCGTTGTTGAGGTACCATGCTACCGTACGGATATAATGCATCCAGTTGATGTCGTTGAGGATATCGCAATAGCCTACGATTTGAATAGGATGGAGCCAAGGTGGCCGCAGGCGGTAACTATGGGTGGGCTGGCTAGGGAGACGGAGCTGAGAAACATTGTTAGAGAGGTGATGATTGGCTTAGGATACCAGGAGGTTCTAACATTCTCCATGAGCAACCCAACAACACTCTTCACGAAGATGAACGTTCCCTGCGAGGACGTCATCGAAGTAGTCAACCCAAAGATCTCCTCAATGACATGCCTCAGAAACTGGCTCATACCAAGCCTAATGGAGCTCCTAAGCCATAACACGCATGTAGAGTATCCTCAGAGGATATTTGAGGTGGGATACTGCGTCATACGAGATGATAAACTACCAAATAGGGCCAGGGACGTGGAGAAACTAGCTTGCGTGACAATTCACTCGTGCGCGGGCTTCTCTGAAATAAAATCTGTTTTAGACGCATTATTCATGAACCTCAACCTAGAATATACTCTGAGAGAAGACGTTCATGGAAGCTTCATCGAGGGCCGCTTCGGGATAATAGTTGTTGAGGGTGAGGAGGTTGGCATAATAGGGGAGATACACCCACAAGTGCTGGAAAACTGGGGCCTAGAGAACCCAGCTGCGGCGCTAGAAATAAATCTCAGCAGCATATGGCAGATAATTAAGAGAAGACGCTAGAGAAAAACTTATTATTCCTGTAAAATTTATGAAGAAAATGGCGATGATATGAGCCTTAATCCCGCCGGAACCCCTCTGGGGCCCGCAGAGACGGACCCAACCAAGGGGGCGTAGCCGCCCTACAATGAGGAAGGGGTTACCCAGATGCGGGACACGGCGGGCGTGGGGCGCCGAAAATTCCACGTGTGAGAGAGCTCAGCTGAGGGGAGCGTAGCCCGCTCCGGCTGTGAGGCTGGGTGTTAGTCGCGTGGAACACAGAGGCGCCCCACGATAATCCTGTATACTCTAACATAACCTCTTTTAGGGCTAGGTTTATTGGGGAAAACAAGAGTGGTTCTAGCGGGATTAATAAGTTGTCTGGAGATTATATTAAAGTGGTTTTAGCTGGCTTCGAGGCATCTTAATCTTGGAGGCGCTATATTATCTGTGTGAGCTTCGGCATGAAGTATCCCCTAGACACATCCATCTCAAGCGCATATAATGGTGTTCTAGGCTTTACGCCGTAGACGAGTACAGAACCGTACCTCCGCGTGACCTTTAAATAGACCTCTGAGAAGGCGCCTAGGGTTTGAGAGATGTTCTCGTATCCCGGCTTAACTAGTATCATGTATAAGTCCCCCTTCTCCCTCACTCTCGCCGCATGATTTCTAATAGCTGAGAGGGCCTCCATCTGCCCATACGTGTCTATGAGCATATCTGCGCCGACAAAATGTAGTAGTGGCTGGTGGGTTTTCTCACGGATATCGCGCTCAACTTCAACGCATTTCGCATAGTCTTCAGAGAAGGTTACACCCCTACATCTCACGATGTATGGAGCCTCCTTAAGCCCAGCATACTCTTTAACGCATATCCTCAGCAAATCATTTATTTCCTCATCTCCTAATCCAGCCCCCTTAACCCGCCTCAAAATGAGACTATAGTCTATTCCGGCAGATGGGAATATTATTGCACCTCTACCCTGTGCAAGGAAGTTCCATATTGTTGGGTATATTACTAGGTGGTATTGCAGTGTTGAGACGTAGGGATCGGCTATTTCAATTAAGACTGAGGAGCCCTTAGGATAGCCCCCTCCAAGCATTTCATCCAAGTTTGGGGATCCTGTGGAGAAGTAATCACCTTTATCTGGAATCGGGTTAAATCTACTCGGCTTCTCAGTAAATCTAGCCTCAAATGGCGGCAGCGCTTTAAAACCACCTTTAAGCGTGAATATATTGCGCGCCTCATATATTGGCGCGCCCCTCATCTTCAGTATCTCTAAATCTCTAATTATTCTCCCGCCCTCAAGCTCATTCCTTCTAAGGTGGATTATTCCATCTGCAACAAACTCTTCTATTCCCAAACCAATTTTATTCTCCCCGTATGGAACCTCGACAATGAGTAACGTTGTGCACCCAAGGAGCCTTGTAACCCTGCTTAAGATTGTGTGTAAGATCACCCTGGCCTCATGGGGCTCCCTGAAGGCCTGAGCCATCGCCGAGAAGGAGTCTATTACAAGGCGCTTAGCCCCGAACTCCCCAACTTCCCTAAGTATCATCTCAAGAACAGCTGAAACTGCCTCTCCCCTCACCGTCAACATGTCCACGAAGCGGAACTTTCCCTCCCTCTCGATTTCCTCAAAGTTTAGGCCTAAACTGCGCATATTTCTGAAGAAAGCCTCTTTACTCTCAGCAAAACTAACATATATACCCTTCTCACCATAGTTTACTGCACCATGATAGAGGAAGCCCGCTGAGAGCAAAGTCTTACCTGTTCCAGGGTTTCCCGCTATAATTATTAAGCCGCCCTTCGGAAGACCCCCGCCGGTAACCTCATCCAACCCATTTATCCCAGTTGGAATCTTATCAGCGCTGGCAGCACTCATGATTTTATGCCTCCGCCGCGGATCTCAGCGACTCTCCTTATAAAGGAGCGAATTTCATTTAGGGATTTCTGAGAACCTTCACACATAAGATCCAAAAAGTGTTTTGGATCCATATTTAACCCACACTCTTGGTTAACAGTTGTTATTAGAAGGTTGATTAGTATCTTTGCGCCCTCACCAAAAACTTTAACCATTTCATTATAAAATATTTTTGGGTTCTCCCATAGGGCTACAAATGGATCACTCTTCATAGCCTCTTTAAGGAGAAAAATCACTGCCTCCCCAGCAGATTCCCCTAGTGAGGAGCAAAAGATCCTTCTAGAAGTCTCACGGAAAGCCTCAATGAAAACATCATCGCGACCAAGCGTACCAGAGGATCCACCGGAGGAGAAAATAAACACCATACTCTCTCCGCCAAGCGGTAAATCTCTCTATTCCTTTATAAAATAGAAGTTTATTTAAATCTAACGGAACATCCATTATATATGACTTGGGAGAAACTCCGGAATCAGATTAAATACAAAGGAGACTTTCTTGAACAATTACTCACAAGGTTTAGACCTGTCGTATG
>JAGTQB010000022.1 GCA_018396995.1 Candidatus Bathyarchaeota archaeon | reverse complement strand
TAACTTCAAAGAGGTTAATGGCTAAATACTCTAAGCGCGAGAAAAATAGAGTAAAAGACCTATGCCATAAAGTTTCAAGGAAAATAGTTGAGTTTGCGAGGGAAGGCGGCTTCGGAGTAATCGTGGAAGATTTGAAGTTTATGAGGAGACGTATACGCTGCACTAAAGAGATGAATAGGAGGATACACTCGTTGCCATTCAGGAGACTCCAATTCTACATCGAATATAAAGCCAAACTAAACGGTCTACCAGTTAAATACGTTAACGCTAAGTTTTCGTCAAGCCTATGCCCAAGATGTGGTGGAAAACTAGCATCGAATGGGTATAGGTTTCTGAAATGTAATAGTTGTGGATATGAAAACGATAGAGACATAATAGCATGTTTAAACCTCTTAAAAAGAAACCCAAGATGTGGGGAGTCTCCGTTGCCCCCGAAAGCCACCGATGAATTTAAAGAGGTGGAACGGATAGTTATAAAAAGTTAACTATCCGACAACGGTTATGCTTGACAGCCTTAATCGCTATTCATCTTCAAGTAACAATGTAGTCGATTTCATGGTTACAACAATACCTGGATTAGAGGATATTGTCTTTGAAGAGGCTCGGGAGAAGATTAATGTTTTAGATGTTATACCGAGGTTTGGTGATGTTGGCGGCAGGGTTCTCTTGAGGGTTCCAAGGAACCAGTGTGATAAAGTGTTTACACTTAGAAGTATTGAGCATATTATTGAGCTGGTAGGGACGTTTAAAGTTGGGAGCGACAAGAACGGCTTAGACCAAATTTACAGCGGCGTTTACAGCTTCGATATACCGCTCGGCTCAACATTTAGGGTTACATGTGAAAGAGTTGGATCACATAAATATACAAGTATAGATGTTCAGAGGATTGCTGGGCAGGCCCTTGTGGATAAGTATGGCCGGAGGGTGAATCTTAAAAACCCTGAAACTATTGTTAGAGTTGATGTCGCATATGACTTGTGTATTGTAGGCTTACAGAAGACCAGAACCTCCCTTAGAATACGCTATCCGAGGATGTTCCAGCATTACTCGGCCCTAAACCCAATTATAGCATATGCTATGCTGAGGATTGCCGGTGTAAGGTCTGGGGATAGGGTTTTAGACCCATTTTGTGGCGGCGGGACAATAATAATTGAGGCTGCTCAAGCCTGGAGTGGCCTTGAGTTAATCGGCGTCGATATAAGTCCAAAAAGTATTGAGGGCGCATGGATGAATGCTGAGGCTGCTGGAGTTAGGGATAAGGTTAATTTCATTGTGGGTGATGCTAGGAGACTTGAAAGGGTTCTATCCAGGGGTTGGAGGGCTGACAAAGTTGTCTCAAACCTTCCATTCGGCATCAGAAGTGGTAGACTTAAGGTGATCCCGCCAATGTATACGGATTTCCTTAAGTCAGTTAGGCAGTTCCTTAATGAGGACTCAAAGGTCTGCCTACTCACATTACACAACAGTCTCCTCAAGAGCATTGCTGAGGATCTTGGCTATAAAGTCATTGGCAGTAGGTGGATCCTTCAGGGCGGACTTAAAACCTGGATAATGCTTCTCTCCCCCTGAAACCTCATGGCATACTAACGCTTAATACTTTCCATCGAGAATAATTTTTATGAAATTCAAATAATATTGGTGGGGTTTTTGAGGTTTATTGGTAGGGTTGCTGACGGAGCTACTGAGACTAAGGCTAGGCTCATCCTGCTCAAAGACATGGAGAATCACGTTGTAGCCGAGTCCCTAGTCTTAATTAAGAATGGTGGGGAAGCTAATCCAGTTAATGAAATACTTGGCGTTTTGAGGGAAGGACTTGGGAAGAATGAATTTCTAAGCTATACCTCTTATAGACCCGATGTTGCATACCTGAGACATGGTGGTGAGCCATCCGGAGCTAGAGAGGTGTACTCCTTTGCCATAGAGCCTATAGGTGTGGTGACTGAGGAAGGTATAGAGCCGAATAGGGCTATAATCCAACCTAGGTCGCCAGTATACTTGCTTGAGGGCGAGGATAAACCGTTAGAATATATTGCTAGGGGCAGGGATGTTGTCTGGTCCGACGCCTATATAGAAGGATACCCGAGCTGGAAAGTCCCCTTTGACAAGAGCTTCATACCATATCATGTTGGCGTGTATGGAAGCACGGGTTGTGGTAAATCATGGTTTACAAGGTATATCCTTGTTCCAGTTTATAGGCGGGTTGGTTATAAAGTGCTCATACTTGACTGGAGTGGAAGTGACTACGTTCCCCTATTAAAGGAGAATGAGGTCGTAAAGTTATCAGAGGTAGCGCTTGACGAGGAGTCTATAATGAGCTACTTCAGTAATAAAACCTTCAGTTTCTCAAAGAATGATACTATAAGAGAGTTTTTCGATGAGTTTGTGGAAGGGTGGCATGCGAAGGTTAAAGAAGCCTATCTCAACTCAGAGAATCCTCAAGAACATTTATATAAGGAACTTAAGAGCCACGTTGAGAACTCCATAGCTAGTATAGAGCATAGGGTTTCAAGGGCTGCTGCCCAGAGGGCGCTTAGAAGGGTGTTTAGGAGGCTTAAGCCCTCAGACCTCCAGCCAGTTATGGGCGTTTTAACGATAGAGGAGCTCATTGCTGAGCTTGAGCGGAAAGGTCTATTAGCCATTGATATGGGCGGGGCACTAACCGAGGCAAAGCTAGGCTTCTTTCTGTCACTATCAAAGTACCTCTACAGCCTAATGGAGTCTGGAAGAAGCCTTGAGATTGCCCTCATAATAGATGAGGCACCACAATATGCTCCGTGGGACGCCCGGGGAATACAGGCTGAGACATGTGAGATGATAAAGAATTTAGCTGCTCTTGGTAGGAAAAGGATGCTGAATTTAACGCTTATATCTCAGGGAATAAAGGGCGAGATAGGTGTGAACGCCGCGGTTAGGAGAAACTTAAATACGCACTTCTTTGGAAGAATACACCCACTTGACGCAAGTGGTGAAGGCGGCGCCTCTGAGTGGTTGTCTCCATATGGTATATCAGCTAGCCACCTCCTACAACTCAAGCCGGGAAGATTCTATTTCGCGGGGGCTATGAACCCGTCCCCGGTTCCACTACTAGTTACATATACTCCACCAGTAAGCTGAGGGGGCCTTTGATGAGCGAAATTTTAAGTGAGCTCCTAGAATGGGTTAAGCTGCCAATAGACTTACAGCATGGCTTCTTTGAACTGGCGGCGAGGGAGGCGGATGAGCTATCTGAGGTGATAAGGAGCATTAATGAGAGTATTGGGAGGCTTAAGGCAGACATTTTCCAGCACTTCCGGACTGTTCCAGAGCAAACTAAGAAGTCCATAGTTGCAGCTGTTGATAGCTCAAGGTCGCCGAGGCTCAGTGAGAGGCTCGGCATAAAGTATGGGGTTTATGCCACGGGAGTGGTTTATTTAAGGGGTTCTGAGAGATGGGAGAAATTTGAGCCTGGCATCTTCAGGTGTAGACAGGCCCTTTCAAGAGAAAATAGTAAACATCTATTTGATCTTATAACTATACAGCATGAGAGGAAAGTTGCTAAGAAAGCCTTAAAGGAATGCAACCTCCTCTTCATTGATGGAAGCTTCTATAGTTTCATTTTCCCAGCCTTAGAAATTAAGAAGCGTGGCCGCCTAGAGAAACGGGAAAGAGAGATTCTGGAAGATGTATTCAATTTAACGGAAGAGCTGAGAGAGAGTAGGAAGGTGATTGGCGTCGTGAAGAGGAGCCGCTCTAGGGTTCTTGGTGGCTGGATGCTTTTGGAGAAAAATAGAAGCGAGTTCATAAATATTCTCGATAAACACATTTTTTCGCTAATAATGCCGGAAAAATCTTACTTTGAGTATAGTAGCATTGTAGGTGAACGCCACCCCGCAATATATACCAGGGTCGCCTACATTGCTTCATTATGGGAGGGCTTCATCGATAAATTACTTCAAGGCTCCTTGACTAAGAGCGCCTTGATTAGAGAGGCTGAGAGGGGAATATATTTTCCCTTCGAGGATCTAGGCTTGCTTAAGGATGGGTTTGAGCGCATGAGGAGGGCGCAGGTTAGGTTCTATGGAGGTGTTCCACCGTGTGAGCTTGAGTATCCCGACGCAGTGGATTTGAGAGAAGCGTTATCTGAAGAGGATCTCTTTAATGAAGTGACAAACCTCCCGCTGGCCCTAGACTTAGTAGACAGCCTGGTTAACATATCTTCAAAATTCACTGAGGAATTTGTCTCTGAGATTGAGGGGAGAGTGTTAGAGAAGATTGCGACAGATCATGAGAATATTGAGGCCATTAGAGCCTTCTTCACCTTCTTAAACCCACAGAAGCCGTTCTAGCACTCCCTTGCACAAAGAGTTATATACTTAGCGCCATCAACATAGAAATTAATGGCGGTGTTTTAAATGGAGGTATTTAAGGTTATCTCTGAGAGGAGATCTATCAGAAGGTATAAGAGGGGGCGCATACCAAAAGAGGTTCTTGAGAGGATCCTTGAAGCTGGGAGACTTGCACCCTCAGCGCGTAATCTACAGCCATGGTATTTTATTGTCGTTGAGGATGATGAAATTAAGAGTAAGCTTATTGATGCGTGTATGGGGCAGAAGCACGTTGGCGAAGCTGGGGCGGTAATAGCAGTTTTAGGAGACCCAAACGCTTCAAAGAAGTGGTTTACTCAAGACCCATTTATAGCGGCTAGCTTCATGACCCTTGAGGCGTGCGAGGAGGGGTTAGGTGTCTGCTGGATAGGAGCCTTCGAGGAAGAGAGAGTGAAGCAAATACTAAAGATCCCCGAGGATCTTAAGGTTATAATATTGTTAACGATTGGTTATCCAGATGAGAAGCCAGCGCCCAGGCCGAGGAAGCCGAGGGAAGAAATATTTTTCTTAAACGAGTTTGGAAAGACTTATCCCTTCGAGTTCCATAAGAATTAATGTAAAGTGAGCCTAAAGGTCTCATGAATGATATGAAGGAGCTGGATTATAGAGACATTTCTAAAAAAGCTTTTCCTTTTATAAGGGACTTCCTCTCGCCAATAATCAGTGAAGCTGAGTGCGAAGCCCTTCACCCAAAGCTATACAGTGAACTAATTCACAATGGAACGGATGTAATAGTTAGGAAGCTGAAAGAGTATAATGAGAGGAGGAAGGCTCTGCTAAGGGGTCTTAGGGAGAAGATCCCTATTGGTAAGTTCGCGATGGATGAAAACATATTTAGCCCAAAACTAGTCGCCTCAGACGCAAGCAATAATGGAATCGATTTTAGATCAGCATTTATACCACTCTATGCGTCCGCAGCTGTTCTCGCTGAAGGCAAGAAAATAATTGATGAGCCAATATTCAGGGTTGATGAGCATGATATATGGCCTGATGAGCCACGCGCCCGCACCAGGGAATCCTTGTTAGCTTTTAAGTTGCAATTTGAAGTAACATTAGATGCAATTGAGCGTTGGAGACCAAAGTATGTCCTTATGGATGGCTCATTATTGCTGAATTTCTGGTTGCTGCCAATGCCGGGTTCAACTGAAGAATATAAGAGAGACTTTGAACTAACACTTCTTAAGTCAGTAAATTTGCTGAACGTCTGCTTTGAGATGGATATTCCCGTAGCCGGGTTCGTGAAGAGGACTCGCATGAATGATATATGCTCTGAACTAGGCTTTTCAAGGATGAGGGATACAGCCCTCTTGGATGCAATACTAAATTTAGGTGAGTACACCGTGCCTAAGCCTATCTCAAAGAGGAACAGGGTTCTCGAATATTATGAGAGAATATGTCATAAGATTGGGATTCCGGAGAAGAACATTAAAAATATTTTAGACATCCACTTCTCCTATATTAAAACTGGGTTTACAACACCATTTCGATTGGAGGTTCCGAGTTACTGCTTAGATAGGTTTATGGATATCGGTTCACTAGTTTTGTCAACATCTGAGGAGGATGGAATACCTTTCGCCCTAAAGGAGGTTGATGGCTTAGTAAGAATAACAACTTCTACATCAAACATTCGAACCCTCATGATTTACTCTAAGGCATTAGACCTTGTAAAGAGCCACGATTTTAGCCCTGAAGACCTAAACCTTCTAACGCTACAATACGGTGAGCCTTGGGCCATTAGGGATGAAGAGTATTTAAAGGATCTACTGGGTGTATAGATAATATGGTTGAGGAAAACGTGTCAAATAACGACACTAAAGCTTCAGCTGGATTAAAACTGATTGGATATGCTCTTTCGGGCTGCACACATGACCTACTACAATTTGTAGTTATTGAGGAAGAGCATGTTAAAGTTAATAACTTCTACTTCATTGAGCACCCGCTGAGGCCTGAAATATATGTGCTTACAAGGGTTTTTAGGGCTCAACCCTACAACCCCGAGATGGTTACTGGGAGAATTGGGCCGTTAGCTGGCAAGAAGGGCTTTAGAGCCGATTATGGAAAGAGACTTGAATATATTGTTGCGCTTGCCGAGATCCTGGGATATTATGATGAGAGGGGAAAATGGCGTTCCCTTGAGGTTGCCCCATCACCATGGAGCTGCGTCTATGAGCCGAGCGAGAAGACCCTAGAGCGCTTCCTGACGTTTAGGGGTTCCTCAAACGACTCGCTTCTACTTGCGATAGGGAAAATCAGGGGAACAAATATTCCAGCATACATAGATTTAAACGCTATATCTAGAGGGCACATGCTTGTCGCCGGTATGACAAGGTCTGGTAAATCGAGCTTTATAATAAATTTGGTTGCTAAGGCCTGTAATCTTAAGCCTAAACCCCGCTTCATCATATTTGATAGACGGGGGGAGTATGCTGGCCTCGTGAAATATGGTGCTAGGGTGGTTCCCTACAACAAGTTTACTCCGCCGCTAAACGAGCCGAGATTAATCGCCGAGAAGATTGGGCTTAAAGGGAAGGAACGGGATATCCTCATAGAGGCTGTTAGGGCATTAATATCTGACGGACTTGAGCTTTCAAAGAAGAGTTTAATTGCAAAGGTTCGCGACATCATTGAGCAAGGAAGTATAGTTAAGACCCCGGAGAGCAGGAGCAAATACCTCAATAGCATTAAATGGTTTATAGAGAATAGGGGTGATTTCCTAGATAAACAGAGTGAACCACTAAACATTATAGAAGAGTTGCTTAAGAATTATGCCCTGATAATCGACTTTTCAGTGGACGCCGACATAGAAGCCCAGCACAGAACCGCAAGCTACATCCTGAACCAGGTTAGGGAGCATGCTATGAGACGGAAGGACTATGGCGACTTTGCGTGCATAGTAATCGTTGAGGAGGCACAGTATTTCGCTCCTGAAAAGGGCGTTGAGATAAAGGAATCTAACGCCCAATCAGAGGTTAAGGCGACGATGATTGAGACAATAAGTCAGGCTGGTGGGTACAACGTTGGCCTACTAATAGTGACACAAAGACCAGCCTATGTCCTTAAGAGCTGTATATCTCAATGTAATACTGTCGCATGCTTTAGGCTTAGGAGCGGGAATGACCAGAATGCAATCCTAGAGTATACGGAGTATGGCTCTGAGAGACTTAAAGATTATTTGCCGGGTTTAGCTGACCATGAAGCAATCCTCTGGGGGCTTGCTGTCCCAATGCCGTTCCCGATAGTTGTTGAGATAGATGTTGAAGAGTACCCGAGGAAGGCTGCGACCTTCGCAAAGACTGCATGGGAGAGGATGGAGGAGAGCTCTATGGAGAAAGCTGAGCATAACCTACCCCTCCATTTACGTGAATTCTAGCAGTGGTGGTTAGCCTTGAACTGGAATGTTAAAGACTGGAATGTTAAAGAGATGAAAATCATTGCTGGAACAGACTTCCATGGCTCGAGAAGTGCTTTTGAGAACTTTGCTGTAAACTCAAAGAGACATGAAGTGGATTTAGCGGTTATATGCGGGGACATAACTAACTTCGGAACAGTTGAACAAGCAAAAAATTTACTGACAATGTTAGCTGAGATAAATATCCCCACAATCTTTGTTCCAGGAAACTGCGATCCACCCTCACTAGTGGACCTCAATCTCAACGGCTTAACATGTATTCATGGCAAACTATACGTAAATAGTGATTTGGCCTTTATCGGCCTAGGCGGCGGTACAGTTTCACCTTTTAATACATTCTTTGAGATGAGGGAGGAGGAGATAGCGAAGATCCTTCGGAGGTGTGCGGAAAACCTTCGGGAGAATGTGCGGAAGGTGAATTTAATATTTGTCTCCCATACTCCTCCTAAAAACACCAGACTTGATAGAACCTTCATGGGTGTACACGCTGGGAGCACCAGTGTAAGAAGGTTTATTGAAGAGAATAGGCCCCTGCTAACATTATGTGGACATATACATGAAGCTAGGGGAGTTGACCGGGTGGGAGATACCCTCGTAGTTAATCCTGGGCCAGCTAAGCAGGGCAATTATGCAATAGTTACTATTAAGGGTGGTGAAGTGAACGTTGAATTAAGGCGGGAAGAGATTTAACTATGTGTAAGGTTTATATTGCAGACTTTGTTATTCCTTTGCCGGGTGCATATACTTGCCGTTTGAGAA
This sequence comes from Candidatus Bathyarchaeota archaeon, assembly GCA_018396995.1. Taxonomy (GTDB): domain Archaea; phylum Thermoproteota; class Bathyarchaeia; order Bathyarchaeales; family DTEX01; genus DTEX01. Next base: position 12,951 of record JAGTQB010000022.1, on the reverse strand, counting down.
AGGTGATTTCCTATTAATAGACTATGTCGCCAAGGTTGCTGAGACAGGGGAGATTTTCGACACAACTATTGAAGAGGTCTCTAAGAAGGAGGGCATTTATCAAGAGGGCGTAATATATGAGCCAAAACTAGTTATCCTGGGAGAAGGTCTAGTTCTAAAGGCTCTTGACGAGGAGATTCAGAAGCTTGAAGTGGGACAAACCGCGACCATAACGATCCCTCCAGAGAAGGCTTTTGGGAACAGGGATCCGGAGAAAGTTAAGATGTATCCTTTGAGAAGGTTTACGGCGCAGGGGGTATTGCCCAAGGTTGGCATGAGGATCGAGGTTAATGGCAAGATGGCGACCGTACGCGCGATAAGCGGCGGCAGGGTTCAGCTAGACTTTAATCCACCGTTAGCGGGTAAGACGCTCATTTATGAGGTTACCGTTAGGAAGAAGCTTGAATCGATCGAGGAGAAGATTAGAGCGCTGATTCACAGGAGGATTCCGCAGGTTGATGCTGGGAAATTTGGGCTAGAGATAAGCGAAGATAACATTACAATAAATGTTCCTGAGGAAGCCTTCTATATTGAGGGGATCCAAGTAATTAAGCGAGGGATCTTCCTAGACATACAAAAATTCTTTCCGGAGAAGAAAACCGTGCGCTTTACTGAGGTCTTCACGAGGAAGGAACCCTCCTCAGAAGCACCCTCACCAATTGCAGCTCCTTAGAACAACTGATCCTCCCATAAACCCTAACAACTTCACATCGGTCATTTTCTATTAATCCAATGGGCGAGCATAACATATAGTTCTCACATAATTCGTTACTGCAATCTTGTGGGTGAAAGGTTAATATAATTCCCTCAATAGCCTGCTTTGAGGGCACCGCCGCCTCTATCTCAGCCTCAACAACATCAACAACGCGCATCTCTACATCATAGGCCTCGCATCTAAATGTTCTCTTTCGCATATTAATGACTTTATATACTCGCCCCTCATTTAGATTCTCAGCGCACACCCTAAAATATTTACATCCAGGACATTTCTGTCCATAGCCTCTATAAATGAAGGTTTCACCGACTTTAGCCTGACTCACGCTTAGCATAGTAACTATTTTTCTTGTTCTCCTATCAGCCCCCTCTACCATTATCCTATCACTCCAGTCTCCTTGGCCAGGGCTAAGGCTTCCTCATGAGATAGTGGTCTCTCATGTAATATGGTGTATCTTTCTGGGCGAATTCTTGGCGCGATCACGAGTGCCTCAACTATATATTTTGGCTCTATGCCTATCTCCTCAGCGGTTGTTGGGGCCCCAACCCTTCTCAAATAATCCACTATCCTCTTCCAGTCGAGTCCATGTAGGTATGCCATCATTATCGTCCCAACGCCACACTGCTCTCCATGGAGGGCTGGTTTAGGCGCTATCAAGTCCAATGCATGGCTGAAGAGGTGCTCTGAACCGCTGCATGGTCTACTACTTCCAGCTATGGCCATGGCTATGCCACAACTTATAAGGGATTCCAGAAGCACTCTAAGCCCCTCCTCAGAGTTAGGCCTAATTAGATGGGAATTCTCTACGAGATGATGAGCGCTCATCAGAGACATGCTTGCAGTATACTGGGCGTAGTATTCATTCTTCCTCTCGTGTGCCAGCTTCCAATCCTTTACAGCGGTGAGCTTCGCTATGACGTCGCCACATCCACTTGCGATAAACCTGTAGGGAGCCCGGCCTATTATGTCCGTGTCTGCTATAATGGCTATTGGGGACTGAGCCATAAGAGAGTACGGTTTTCCCAACCCCTTAATGGATGCGAAGGGGCTTGATATGCCATCATGGGAAGCTGTTGTCGGAATGCTTATGAAGGGAACTCCCTGATTAGCGGAGCTCAGCTTTGCAATATCTATTTTCGCACCCCCACCAACCCCCAAAACAACTTGAGGCTTAAACCTCCTTATCTTCTCCTCACAAGCCTTAACGTCGTTGATTGATGGCATATTTGAGGTTATTACATGCTTTTCAACCCTTAATCCCTCGCCTTCAAGTTGTTCTTTAATAGCCTTTCCAGCCACTTCAAAAGTTACTTCACCAGTAATTATTAGTGCGCTCTTAGTAAAGCCTAAGCTCCTACATATAGAGCCAACGAACTCTACACTCCCCCTACCAACAATTACTTCTCTAGGCAACTGCATTCTATGAATAATCCTGCTCACACTCTATTCAACCCTTGAAAACCGGAAATATTAAACACTATTATTTTGATACTAAGGGAAAATAATTAAAAAGATTTTCTAGTTTAGGGGGAAATTTGGAACACGTCAATTAAGGAAAAAGGAAATATGTAACGAAAATGCTTAAGTATTAGAGAATATTGTGAATAATTAAATTGTCTCGTTTTGGTGGACTGCAGTTCTGTGAGATTTAAAAGACCTTTAATGTCAGGTTAGGAGGAGATTTGACAATTGCCATCAATTGAGAAGAGTAAGACTGAAATTAGACAAGTAATATTGGAGCAGATCCCTAAGGAAGCCGAGATAACACGTATAGAATTTGAGGGGCCAGCGCTAGCAATCTATGCTAAGAGACCTGAGGTTCTAATAGAGCAGGAACATATAATCACAAACATTGTCTCCATAATTAAGAAGAGGATAGTTCCCCGTTCAGACCCCTCTGTAAGGTTCCCTGAGAAAGAAGCTGAAAAGACAATATATGAGGTGGTTCCACCAGAAGCCGAAATAACAAACATAACATTTGACCCGTCACTTGGCGAGGTGATAATCGAGGCTAAGAAACCGGGCTTGGTTATAGGAAAAAAAGGAGCTACACTACATGAAATAATTGTTAGGACAAAGTGGAGACCGAGAGTGATAAGGAGCCCGCCTAAGCAGTCAAAAATAATGACGCATATACAGCATCTATTATATACTGCTAGTAAAGAGAGGGAGAGAATTCTCAGGAATGTTGGTGAGAGAATCTTTAGGCCATTATCATATGAAATTGGTGACGTGAGAATAACAATGCTTGGCGCAGCAAGAGAGGTGGGTCGATCAGCTATTCTTGTGCAAACAAGGGAAAGCCAAGCTCTATTAGATTGTGGCATAAACCCCGGCTCCACAAGACCCTTCGAAAGCTTCCCGAGATTTGATGCACCGCAATTTGATATAGAGTCCCTGGATGCTGTCATAATAAGCCATGCTCACTTAGACCACTGCGGTTTTCTACCATACCTATTTAAGTATGGATATGATGGGCCAGTTTATTGCTCTGCTCCAAGCGTCAGTCTCATGACACTGCTACAGCTGGATTACTTAGACGTCCTATCTAAGCAGGGCCTTCCATTACCCTATGATCAGAAGGATGTTCGAGAAGCAGTGCTCCACACAATCCCGCTACGCTATGGCGTTGTCACCGATATAGCGCCAGATATAAGGCTGACATTGCATAACGCCGGGCATATCCTTGGCTCATCAATAATACACCTCCACATTGGTGAAGGATACCATAACATAGTTTACACCGGGGACTTTAAATATGGGAAGACTATGCTTCTTGAGAGCTCTGACACAGAGTTTCCTAGAGTTGAGACAGTTATAATTGAGAGTACATATGCGGGGCCTACGGATATCATGCCCTCTAGAATCGAGGCTGAGAAGAAGCTTATCTCAATACTTAATGAGACGCTGGAGAGAGGTGGGAAAGCGATAATTCCTGTTCCAGCAGTTGGTAGGGCACAGGAGATAATGCTAGTAATAGATGAATACATGAGGCGCGGGGAGCTTAAGGAGGCACCCGTTTTCATTGAAGGCATGATTTCAGAGTCTACAGCTATACACATGGCTTACGCAGAATATTTGTCAAGGGAGGTGCGTAATAAAATAATTAATGAAGGGGTTAACCCATTCGAGTCAGAGTACTTCACGATAATAGAGCATCCAAGCGCCCGGAGCGAGGTGATCGAGGGGGGACCATGCATAATAATGGCGACCTCAGGAATGCTTGAGGGCGGTCCAGTAATAGATTACTTCCAAAACCTTGCTCATGAGGAGCGGAACTCGCTGATATTCGTAAGCTATCAAATTGAGGGTACTTTAGGCCGGAGGATCCAGAGGAACCCGCAAGAGGTCTCAATTGTAGATGAGGATGGAAAAATTAAGATTATAAAGATTGGCTTAAAAGTCTATACTGTTGAGGGCTTTTCAGGGCACTCGGATAGGAAGCAGATAATAAGCTACTTGCACAAGATAGCTCCAAAGGCGGAGAATGTAATTGTATGCCACGGCGAGAGAAATAAGTGCATAGCTTTAGCGGACTTCCTACGGAGGAAACATGGAATTAACGCTCTGGCTCCAGATATTCTGGAGACCGTGAGACTCCGCTGACCTAGCTAAGATGTTTTTTCCCTCCATATTTGAACGCTTGATGGAGTTAATATAATTCGTTCATCGCCCAGACGTGCGATATCGCCGCCCACAGAGGATATAAACTCGCTTAACTCATTGATCACGCGCTTAGCATCTTCTACGCTCTTCTCAACTATAGGACTAATTCTCACTATCACTATATTTCCGGATCTAACCTCATCTTTAATCCTTTCCACTTCTTCTGGGGCGTGCAGGATTAGAGCTTTTAGGTATATCTTGTTGGTGGAGGGGGGATGAATTGTTACTTTTTCAGCTTTTACCTCTTCCTTAACTTTCCTCCTTACCCCCGTCTTAATAAATTCCCAAAGGTTCTTCACTAAGCGTAAGCAAACCAATCTTCCCTTCATCCCCAAATACCTAACCAAGTAAGATATCTCGAAAATATGTCTTAACCTTTTTGCTTCCTCTTTAAATTTCTCTAATGGTTTTCCAGATAGAGTCTCCGATGTAATGTATGTTTTTAAGGACTTTACCTTTTTTAAGACCTTTAAGTTTCTCGGAGCTGATGAGAGCCTTAGCAACAGCTATCGCCTTATTATGCCTCTCATCTAGCACCACGACAAGATCCCCTTCCTCAAATTTTCCCTCAACCTTAACTACGCCCGGGGCCATAATGTCAGCTCCATTACATATATGTGGGATGGCGCCCATATCAACAAAGACTTTCGGAAGCTGCTCCACCAGCTCCACAAAAAATAATGTTGGAATCAGGTCTCCATTAGTTTCTACTAACAATGGTCTCCCATTAATTACTATGATAAGAGCCTTCTTCTCGCGTAGCTCAGCAATTTCAATCTCCATTTCCTCCCCAAGAACACTCTTGACATCAATATTAAAGGCTTCAGAAACCCTTTTAATTAAAGCCCTTTTCTCCTTAGATTTCAGTAAGTGCCTAGATTTAACTCCGCCCACAATATAAAGGTTAGCATAAGGCATATAAATTCGCGTCTCATTTCATGAAAGTGATTTATCTCAAAGGAAGGTTAGAAGAAATGGCTATGCAATTGCTTGAGGAGAGTCTTGGGAAAATCGTGTTAATAAAGCTTAGGGGTGGGAGGAGCATAAGGGGAAAGCTCCAAGGCTTCGACCAGCACTTAAACCTAGTTTTAGAGAAGGCTGAAGACGTCACCGATGCGGAGAATGTTAAGGAGCTAGGTTTAATAATAGTTAGGGGCGATAATGTTATCATGATATCGCCTCCGCCAAGGTGACAGTAAATGACTAAGGGTACGCCCTCATTTGGAAAGAGACAGGGGAAAACAGTCCACATAAGATGTAGAAGATGTGGTCGTAGGGCATACCATGTAAGAAAGAAAAGATGTGCAGCATGCGGCTACCCCGATCCAAAAATAAGAAGATACTCATGGCAAACAAAGACTGTTCAGAGAGACCGTCTTATCTAACAATAGAAAAGAATTTAAAATGGCATTTGTTCTGAAAGTAGAGAAGGTGGCATCAACAGTTGGTTAGAAGGGCCCGAATAAAATTGACAAGTACGGACTACAAGAAGCTTGAGGAGATATGTAGTGAACTTAAGGCAATAGCTGAGAAAACTGGTGTAAAGATGTCCGGCCCAATACCTCTGCCGACAAAGAAGCTCAGGGTACCAGTACTCAGAACGCCTTGTGGAGAGGGGACGAAAACCTGGGATAAATGGGAGATGCGCATACATAGACGCCTCATAGACATAGATGCCGATGACCGCGTGATGCGTAGAATAATGCGCATGAAGGTTCCTGAAGAGGTCTACATAACCATACAGTTAATATAGGTAAATGAAGGCAACTGTTAATGTTAGCGCAATCGTAAACATTATAACCCATATATGCTTGCTCCACCTAAATATTTTGGCTCCATCTAGAATACTGAAAGGTATTAGGTTGAATAAGGCTATATAAGCGTTAATCGCAAGCCCCCAGAGACAGGCAATTCTTAGGGAGGGGCTGCAGAGGTTGGAAAGAAGCGCCATTAAGAAGATTGCTGAGAGTACAATGTTCGCCAGCGGCCCGGCTAATGAAATCTTTCCAACGACTTTTTTATCGGCCCAGCCATATATCATTACGCTTCCAGGAGAAACTATTTTTATAAATGGCGTGAAAATTGAAATTAGGGTTATCAGCACTCCAAGCGGAGATAACCTAAACTCCGCCCACAAACCATAATGTTTTGCCGAAAACTTATGTAGCATCTCATGCAGCATAAATGAGATAACAAAGATCAGCACCAGTAATGAAACTAGAAGCTTATTTAGGTATCCAACTACGTTCACTGCTGTAGATAAGCCAACTAAAGCAACAACAGTGGCGGCTAAACATACATGAATGGTCTCAGGAGACCTTACTATATTAGAGATGCTTCTCCTAAAGGTTATAGAAAACTTTGAAACAGATCTCCGATAAGGAGGGGAGCTCGGCTTTCTCCATACACCACTATCTCTCCTAAAATTTTGACACATGTGGGCTTCTGGCAACCTATGCTCTACGCAGAAAAGCCCGCCGCAAAAAGGGCACCTGAATGGTAAACCAGTATCAGAGCCGCAATACTGGCACTTCAATACTAGTCCCCCAAACTAAAAATAAGAGATACCAGTCTCCAGCAAAAATGTTTTCTATTAAAGAGGGAACTAATTTATTATATGAAGCCGGGGTGGCCGAGTGGATTAAGGCGCAGGCCTTGAGAACTGAAAGCTAAAGTATGGGGAGCCTGTGGCCCTTATGGGCCGCGTGGGTTCGAATCCCACCCCCGGCGCCAGCTCTCCAGCCTAAATCTCTTTCCATTTCTTCCTTTTTAAGTCTAAAAGCATAGGGTTTAGTGCGAGGAGCGGCTCCATAATTATGGGGAGAGTGAGTTATAGGCGGATATCCGCTGGCTTCAAGAGACCAGTTAACCGTTCCATAACCTTTATTGGCTGTGAGTTTCCAGGTATAAAAATAAATAGGTTGCAGTTTAAAAGGAAAACTCTGTTATCTCACCTAAGCTTTCTATGTTGTTTGCCTTAATCTTTCCATCGCTGACAGTGTAGAGTACCTCGCCTATATAGAGAATCCTTTTAACTTCATATAGTGGATTGATTTCATTGCCCTCCATATGAGTTATTTTACCCCTAAGAATTATGCCATCCTCCGGCGAAATATGGAATATGTAGGCTCCCTGAAACACTGGTCTACCATATGCCCAGGGTGGTCTCCCGCCTATGTAATCCTCTTCAAATATCTTTGCTTCCAGTATGGGGATTGCGAGCAGGTTTCTTTTTTTATCGAAGAGTAATGCATGGTGGTCTCTTAGAGTCGGTGAGTCGGTGCCCCTATCACCTATAACTACTTTTGCCTCTTCCCTTGGGTTCTCTATGTCTGAGATATTGAAGAGCGATATTTTCAGGCCTTGATACCATGCGAAGTCACCCTCTTCTGCTGGAACTGTCTCTTTCCCTATCCCTATTAAATAGTTCTCGTTGTAAGGGTGAAGGTAATCACTATATCCTGGTATTTTAAGCTTGCCTAAAACTCTCGGATTAGCTGGGTCTGAAAGATCTATTGTGAATAGTGGGTCAACCTTCTTGAAGGTTACAAGATAACACCTGTTCCCCATAAAGCGGGCTGAGTAAATTTGTTCCCCAGGAGCTAAACCCTCGATCCTGCCAATAACCCTTAAATCCTCTACCACTAAAACATATACGTTGTTTACACTTTCACTCCATTCAGTTTTTGTCTCCTTGCGGGGGCTAAAGTATGTTATCGTCGTAGCGACTCTAAAGTATCCATTATATTCATCCATAGAGAATTGGTTCAAAACCTTTCCAGGAACCTCGCCCCTAGCTTCGCATTCAATCCTCAATCCGTTAACGATTATTCTATAAATCTCCGTCTTATCCCATCCTCCCAGAACTCTGTTTAGCACTGGATAGGCTACATACAAATTGCTCTTAGACATATATACACATGACGCGTATCCAGTCACCACCGATTTTATTGTCGCGCTTTTCACATCAGATATATCTATTGCTCCAATCAATGTGTAGCTTAATGGAGCCTCTACAGAGTCTGAATAATATATGTTGGATGGAGATATCTCCATCCAGACTCCGTTAATAGCCCACTTCGGAAGATCTGTCAAGTTTTCAGTCAGTATTGGACACGTTAGGATCACATAAACGTAGTTGTCTATCATTCTTGAGGATACATAGTTTCCCTCAAACAATACCTCGCCAATAATTGTAGGCTTTTCTGGCACAGATATATCGAAGACTTTGATGAAAGTTCTCCCATATTGTGGGAGTGGAATCATCGTCATTGGAGTGACTATACCATACTCTCCAGCTAGGATTACAAGTCTCTCTTTGCCTACAAATAGACCGATAATGCTACCATTTACTTGTATCTTTGAGAGAACCCTTATCTCCTCCGGCGGATAAGCCTTAACTATACTTACAATTCCATTGGACGAAGCAGCGTAAATCATCTGTCCGTCAGTTTTAACTATATCCGCCTCATCAACACCCTCAACTTGAATGTTCGTCGCCGAGTATTCCGGTGCAACGGTTGCGGGGGCTCCTGCGGGCATGAGTTCTATAGACCTGGGTAATATTATGGGCTTCCATGAGAAGGCTTGGCCCTCCGCCATTTTAACTTTAGTGCTGATGAAGCTCGCTATTTCATCCTTAGAGCTAAAGGTTTTCAGCAAGATTTGTTTCCCACCACCCTCATTATTGCCCACCCAAAAGAGAGCGGCTGTAAATGCTGTCACCGATACTATTAAGGTCAACAGCACTATGATTAAATGTATTTGAGTCCTCACTTTTGTCACCACAAAATATTCTGCAACCGCAGTTAATTATCCTACATTTTAGTACAATCGTTCAAGCATATTGAATGGCTTAAATCTTAAAATTGTCTCTTAATCCAATAGTTGTTTACGGAGCGTCTCTATGGGAGAACATGATTTAGAATCTATTCTCAGAGGCAAGACGCTTAAAGTCTACTTGTATCTACTAGAGAGAGTTGGTTCTAAAGTAGGTGTTAGGGAGGTTCAGAGGGCTCTTAAGTTTTCAAGCCCAAGCTTAGCGGCATACCACCTTGATAAACTGGTCTCCCTTGGGTTAGTAGGTAAAACTGCCACCGGCGAATACTTCCTCACCCAGGAAGTTAAGGTTGGTATCCTTAAGTTCTTTGTTAAGTTAGGGAAATTCAGGGTGCCTAGATTCATGTTTTATGCTATGTGGATAACAAGTATGCTTATCGCTTATATAATCCTCTATGAACATACCCTGAGTATCCATAATGTCGTGGCGCTAATGTTTGGTTTAATAGCCTCGATTATCCTTTGGGTTGAGACAATCAAGCTAATTTTAGAAAGTCGTTCAAAAATATAGAATAAATAGGGTGGAGAAAAGTAGAAATATTAGTGATATTTGGGCCATGAAGAAAGCTTTACTAAGTTTGGTAATCGCTGCACTTCTCGGAGTAACCCTAATGCTAATACCCCTTCTACTTCTACGCACGAGCATTGAAATAGTTGATGAAACCGCACCTGAGAGGGAGGCGCCAAGAAGCCAAACTTTTGCGGTTACTGATGCAAACATGACTGCAAAAATAGTGGGTGCGCCCAGAGCTTTAGCTGCTAAGATTAATTGGCTTGAAACAACGCTAATTATGTTCTTTGGCATTATCCCAGCAATAACAATCTCCATACTTGTTAAAAGGAAATTAAAGGTCTAGTTTGGCAGATTACACGCATCTCTTTCAAAATAGAAGAAGATTGATAAATAAAGTTGCCAAATATGTTATGACAAATGATGGAATCACATACCTGTAGACTCTGAAAAGGTTGTTTTAAAGTAGTCGACTGTGAAGACGAGACATAAATGGGTTAAGCATCTATCGTCCCCTACTCAAGAATATAGAAAATTAACACCGCGTTCTAACACTTAACAGTCTCCTCCAATACGGCGAAAACGGCGATGAAAAAGGTTGTCAGTAAATAAATGAGTTATGGGTGAGCTTTTCATGGAAAAATAGGACTCATAGTGTTAAAAAGTTGTCTTTTCCTCATTAAAATACATGCTCTTATTACTTTTCAAGGAGGGGTTTAAATTTACTCTTAATCCTGTCCATTACCCGTGTAATTGCACTATACTCCATGTATTCAGCGCTCAAGCGTGACGGCTCAAACTCACCCATACGCCTAAGCATAGCAGTGTAATCTAAGCATTCCCTTCTCGCCAGTTCAAAGGCAGGGTCATCAAACAAATCTACAATCATAGGCTCGCCTTCATCATCGCCAGCTATCTTCCCATCAGATATTTGGAGGCCCAGAGCTATCATCCTGGGTGGTCCATCAAAGACCGTGCATTTTGCATCTCTCAAGCTAACAGGCATCACTGGCCCCCAGTGGCTTCCACGCATCCATCCCGCTGTAAGATAGCTATGCATGAAGGGCGTCAAGATTTCACCAACCGCTGGCAGACCATGCTGCGCACGTATTATTGCGACTGGATCATCCTTACCCACATACTTACCTGCAATCTTTGTTAGGCTTGTTGTGCTTATTGAAGCGCATATCATATTATCCTCAGCGCGCCAAACTCTGGAGATCACGTAGCGGTGGACGCTACCTATTAATGCAACGAGCTCATACATTTCTTCTGGGCATTTGAGTATAACCTTCTTGTCTTCAACCAAATCAATGACTTCAAATTTAAAGCCTCCAATCATAGTTGGGTCTATTACGAGACCAGCGGTGTTCATGGGGTCGGCAAATATCTTAAATAATGGTAGATTAAATATTCCGGTTGCGGCTTTATCGGCTGCGAGAATAATTATTGGGTCTGACTCTCTTTCCTCAATCTCCATCTCGGCGACTCCGGGGCCGAGCCCGCTCACAGTGCCCGTGAAGGCTTCCTTCAGCAAATCCTGTCCGGCGCCGTAAAGCTTGAGCTTCTTAGCTTTCTCAGCAGCCTCTCGGAAGGTTTCCCAAGCCAGCCCATGGATTTCAGCATTCCTCTCCCCCTTCTCATGCACCATTAGAAGCTCTATATCGTCTCCCACATTAAATACGTAGTAGCTGTTTATCAAGCCCCTTTTCTTCGCCCCCTTCATATTTTTCTCGGCTACGTTAAGTATTATTTTAGGGACTACATGATGCCCCGCTAAAGAACCAACATCACATTTTATCACAGAAATAGTGGTCCTTCTACCCACTGGGAGCACCCCAACTTAACACCTTAAGATAAAGCTAGTTGAATAAATTTTTTAACCTTTTTATAGTTAGCCTTTAAAAATTATTTGTTGATGAATTATAAAATTACTGAGTGACGACATCCGACTTATGGATGTTTATTGAGGTGATTGGTTCAGTCGTTCTAGAATTTGAATATCCGGATATGAGAGTCTCCAGCCGAGCGCTCCCTTAAACTCTTCAACCCTTTCCCTCCTCTCAGTTTTAGGTATCGCCACAACGTATGGTCTTGCTATCAGAAAGTTTAGTGCTATTTGGATAGGTGTCTTACTATATTTAAACGCTAATTCTTTTAGGGGTCTCATATCAGCCACCCTACCCCTCTCTAGAGGAGTGTATGCCATTAACGTTACTTTATTCGCTATGCAGAATGGTAAGAGTTCTCCCTCAACACCTCTATCAACAACACTGTACTTGACTTGGTTAACAACAATGTCGTGTTTTGTGGTTGATATCAGTGCCTTTTTAAGCTGCTCAGTGGTGAAGTTGCTCACACCCATATATCTAGTCAGCCCACTATCTACCAGAGCTTCAAGCGATCTAACTTGCCGTTCAATCGGTGTAGCCTCCTCCGGCCAATGTATTAAAACAAGATCCACACAGTTAACGCCAAGTCTCTTAAGACTAGCTTTTAAGGCTCTAATGCTATCCTCTGGATTCCTAAATCTGTGGGGGTAAAGTTTAGTGACTATAAATACTCTGCTCCGCCCCATATCCCTAACAACCATGCCAACTAGCTCCTCAGCTCTACCAGAACCATACATTTCAGCCGTATCTATTAGGTCAAGACCCACCTCAACGGCATGTTTTAAAGCCTCAATAGCCTTGGCTTCATCCCTTATTCCATAAGTCCCAATACCAATTGCGGAGATAGACTCACCAGTATTACCCAAGGGCTTTCTATCCAGATAATCAACTGGAAACAACCCTATTCCTCAAATTATTCCTGAAAGCTAAACTAAATTTTCAACTTATTTGTTCTCTTAATAGCTTCACGATCCTTTTTCGGTAGGTAAGTGTATATGTGCAGTAAAATTAATTTCTAAGTTAATGAATGACTGTTTAGGGCTAACTTAATAGTTTCGAGGGCTAGAGACTGGCTTAGGCAGGCTATAAGGGATTATGAACATGCTAAAAGATCACTTGATGCTGGCGATTATGAGTGAGACCTGCTTTGCATCACACCAGGCCGCGGAGAAGGCTGTTAAAGCGCTGTATCAGGCGGTTAATATTGAGGTCTGGGGGCACTCAGTCAGCAGGATGCTCGAAAGCCCGCCGGAAAACCTTAAGCCGCCGGCTGAAATAATTGATATGGC
>JAGTQB010000021.1 GCA_018396995.1 Candidatus Bathyarchaeota archaeon | reverse complement strand
GCTAGGATGGGGCAAAACAAAAGAAGAACGCATAGCGGAAGCCAACAGAATCCTAGATGAACTCGGATTTAAGAAAGGACCAGACGGAGTAAGAGTAACACCAAACGGAACAAGACTAAGCTACAAGTTCATTATACAAATGGCCCCATTAACAACCGTTAGGCTCAGGGCGGCTGAGGCTATAGTTGGCTACTTAAAGGAGATTGGGATTGAGATAAGCCAGTACCAGCCACTCTTCATAATGGATTACTTCATGCAGGCATTCCTAGCGCCAGTAAAAGACTGGGGATTCGCTGAGGGAACATACGGGGAATACCCTGAGCCATGGTATAATCAGGTCTACTCTTACTTATTACCTCCAGTTGGTTTGCCTCAGGTACTAGCTACAGGTTTTGACCAAACAGAGCCAGAAATCTGCGAGCTAATAAGCAATCTCTCAAGAAGTGCGCTAAGAAGACTAAAATATGAAGAACTTGCAGAAGACGTAAAACAGATAATCAGAGTGTATAAAGATTATATACCGACAATATGCTTATGCTTCTATCCATTGTGGATATGGGTCTACAGAACAGATAGGCTGACGAATTGGCGCCCAGAGATAGCGACAAAGTGGGGTGCCTTCGGATATCCACAGCCTATGAGACCGCTAATTGCCCACTCGCTCGTCCCGGTTAGCATAGGGCCGCCTACGGCGCCGCCCTCAGAGACGCCGCCCACCGCACCACCTACAGCACCACCGACAGCTCCACCTACAGCACCACCGACAGTACCAGCAATACCAGTAGAACAGATAATCATAGCAGCAATAATAATAGTAATAGTAATAGCAGTAGCAGGATACGCGGCGATCAAAATTAAACGAAAACCCACTAAATAAAGCATCTCATGTTTTCTATCATTTTTATTTAATATTTTGGGCGTTTTTATTGTAAAAATATGGTGAAGAATTTTTATCTTGGCTTACAAAGTATCTCTTTAATTTTTCTTCTCTTCTCCTTCATGCCGTAAATTGTTTCAAGTTGCAGGAAGTCTCCGCTCCTAATTGCTTCCATTACTATAGCTGTGTCAACTCCACCTCCTTTCTCATATCCTAATGGTCCAGTCCCAGCTACTGCTATAACCTCTTCACCAGGTTGTAGTAGGCCGGCATCTGTTGCAATTAATACTATTTCGACACAAACCTTCATTCCTTCACAAAATCGCCATAAAGTTTCCTTAACGACTTCAGGGAAATTGATCGTCACATCCTCAGCGAAAATAACCTTGTGACCGGATTCTTTGAGTCTCTGCTTTAATTCTGCGGGAAATCCTGGTCCTAGTCCCCTTACACCGACAACAATGATTTCAGCGTTTGTATCCTTAAGTATCGTTAGAGCTTTCTCTGCGCTATATCCCGTTACAGAGGCGAGAACTACTTTCTTTATGTCGCCTTTCCGGAGCCTTTCCTTAACAATTTCAAGCGTCTTCTCAGTATTATGCTTTCCACCAGACTCAAAATAAACTATTTTCCCCTCCTCCATTAACGCCTCCCCCAATCAAATTAATGAATATTTTTAATCTTGGTCCTCTAATATTTTTAACGGTCAATACAATAGTACTGAAAAATAGATTGGTTATAACGGGGCTACCTGAATTTATTTATAACAATTAAATCTGAGTTATCTCTTTTTCAACAACTGTCTTCTCTAGGACATCTTTAACAACCTTTTATATAGCAGGGCGAAAATGATATCTTACTGGGACCCAGATATGATTAATAGCGATTTTATTTGGAGGATCCCTGGGCTGCCTCCTCCAGAGACTAAGGATATTTGTGTGGAACATGATATTGAGATCCCGATGCCGGACGGCGTTATCCTTTTAGCTGATCGATATTACCCTCGTGGGGGCGAGGACCGTCCACTAATCCTGATACGCTCACCATACGGCAGGCGAGGTCTAAATGAATTCAATTCTCGTCTTCTTGCAGGATACGGTTTCCAAGTCTTGATACAAAGCTGTCGGGGGACATTTGGATCCGGAGGGAAATTTGATCCATTCCGCCAAGAGCGGGCGGATGGGCTCGCCACGGTAAACTGGATGAAGAAGCAAGAATGGTTTCCAGGGATCTTCGGCACCTTTGGCAGCAGCTATTTAGGCTATGTTCAATGGGCGATAGCTAAGGATGCTGGACCCGAATTAAAGGCCATGGTGGTTATGTTCAGTTGCTCTATTCTGGGTCTCCACCATTATCAGGGCGGATCCTTTACACTTGAAGATGCACTGCTATGGACTTACCTAAACTTTACAGAGAATAGGCTACTCTTTGAGTTGCCGCCAGAAAAGATGTTAGAGATGCCTCCGAGGCCTCCTCCTGAAGTTGAACGAGCTCTTAACAGCCTCCCGCTCCGCGATCTAGATAAAATTGCCTGTGGTAGAGAAATAGAGTTTTGGCAGAACCTATTAAAATATACGCCGGATGATGAGTATTGGAAGCCTGCAGACCACAGTAGGGCTGTAGCTGAAGTTAAAGCTAATGTCCTTCTAATAGGCGGCTGGTACGATATCTTTCTGCCCTGGCAGATAAAAGACTACATTACCCTCTGCGAAGCCGGAAATAAGCCACATTTAATAGTTGGGCCTTGGACCCATGTTGCAATTGATCCAATTATTCTACGCGAGGCAGTTGCTTGGCTACGCTACCATCTTCTGGGAGACCAGCAATGCAAGCCTCGGTCCCCTGTAAGACTATTCGTGATGGGTGTAGATGAGTGGCGCGATTATCCAGGGTGGCCCCTGCCTGAATACCAGCCCATGAGATGGTGCCTTCAGCCTAGGGGTGGACTTGCTCCAGAATTGCCCCCAGAGTCCCCACCAGACCGCTACCGATACGACCCAAGGGATCCAACGCCAACTATAGGAGGACCAAGACTAGTGGATGCTGGACCAAGAGACAACAGGCCACTGGAATCTAGACCAGACGTATTAACGTATACAAGCCCTCCCCTGAAAGAAGAGCTTGAGGTAATAGGGGGCGTTAAAGCGGAGCTTTACGCCAAATCCAGCCTTAAGTGCACGGACTTCTTTGTTCGCATATGCGATTTGCATCCTAGCGGCGAATCTATTAACATATGTGATGGCATAATTTCTGTAAAACCAGGTAGGCCGCCGCTGGAAGAAGGTGGCTTCATTCATGTAGTCTTTGAGCTTTGGCCAACAGCCTATAAGTTTCGCCGTGGGCATTGTATAAGAGTCCAGGTGTCTAGCGGAGCGCACCCAAGATATGCAAGAAATACTGGCAGCTGCGAACCGTTATCCACCGCGAGTAAACTCTTTGTTGCAGAGAACGAGATTTACCATGATCCACGTCATCCCTCAGCAGTAATATTACCAGCGCGTTTTCTCAAATAATTCGCCCATAAAATTGATAACTGTAGAAAAATGGAAAGGTATAACGGCGTGCTTAGGGGGATTATCAGTCCTCTACTACTCTACCCATGACTTCCAGTTATTTATCCTGTGGAACCATATCTGATAATGGCATGCGTTCAAAGCGCTTCCAAAACTCTACATCAACTTTCTGTCTCAGATCTTCGGGCAGAACCTCTAAGTGGAGTTCTTCTTGGCGCTCCGGCCCCTCAATTATCATTATAGTGATATATGGGCGGTGCACCTTCTTAATTCTATAGGGGCTGTGAATAAAACCAGCTGGAATAAAGACTGCACAGGTTTGTGTTATAACATGCTTCTCTAACTCTGGTCCCATATACATCTCAATTTCAGCGCCTAAGTCTGATGGATTATTAGGGTCTGTCCCAATATGTATTAAGATTTCATTGTATGGGTGTGTATGTGGTGGGTGTCCTATAAGCGCCATCTGTCCTTCCCTAGGCTCCTGGCCTGGAAAAACCCAGTGGACAAAATAAAGGTTGCTGCTAAGTTCATTGGATATGAAATGGCGAACAATTTTATCCTCCAAATGTATTAAGACTGGGACCCCACCTGGACGCCACTTAGAGGTGTCGTATCTAATGAAATATTTTCCATATTTTGTCTGCTTCTTTTCTTCAGACGTGTCTATCACCCCCTTAATTCTCATCATCGTTTTCAGTTTTAATAAGGGTTACCGAAAAAATGTGGAAAAATGTTTGGATGAAACCTTTCTAGTCTCCCTTAAAGGCTTTAATAAGAACCTTCTGTAGAGAAGATCATTGTTTTTTTGCTAACTCAATAAATTCATCAATACTTTTTTCTTCCATGCGCAGGAACTCTTTTAGTATTTTTCCAATAGCCCTATAGAATAATGTGTTTGCATTCTCTATTATATCCTCAGCGAGTTTAGGCGCCCACCTCAGTAGGTGCTCTAGCATAAATGCCTTTTGTTTCTTAAGATACTTTAATAGATCCTGGCTCCTCCCGCTCTCCAGGGATACGATTGCCTTCCTGCATAAATGTGCCATAAAATGTAATTCTAATGCAATGTGATCTTCCGGCTCTTTAAAGTCAGGGGACTTAACTAAACCCTCTTCCAAATACTCCTCAAATACCTTCTCGGACAAATTACTGTATAAGTAGCCCTTTATGTAAACCGATTCAGATGGGTGAGCTATCCCCTTACCATGTGCGTAACCAACGCCTAAAAACAGATTGGCGTAGTCTACTGCAAGCTCTAAAATCGCTTTATCAATATTTTCTTCCTTCAGCCTTGCCAAATAATTGTATAGATCTATGAAGCCCTCTATAATCTCATCAGCATTCGGCTCAATAATAAACTTATATCTTAGGAACATGTCCCTACGAGATATTAAATCCCTGAGTAGCTGCTCATCCACTTCCCTTTCACAAATTCTACTAAGAAAAGAATATAGACTTTCTCTCCCTTTCAAAAGCACAGCTAAATCACTTTTATCCACATTTCCTACTCTTCCGCGGGGAATTTAAATATTACGCAATTGCAGTTAATCTAATGAATTTTACTCGGATAGGGGCTTGGTAGAAATGTAAATGATGTCTGCGAGCTTATCTCCTCCAAGGGGGGAACTCCCAACTCGCTTTTTTTAGGTGCATGGGGACTATAATGTCGAATTGTCAAGGGGATGTGTTGAATACGATTGAATTATAGCGAGACCGAAGCTGAAATTGAAGGCCATAATTGCTGATGCCATGAAGTTGAAGAAGTGCCCTCTGTTCAGAAGGAAGTAAATAATTCTGGAGGTGAACGGAAAGATTTTCAGCTAACATCTTAGCATTTCTATGCGCAAGCTAAATAGGCTAAGCTGTTTTCCTTACTTGATCGATATTTTATAAGACTTCAGAAACTCATTTACCTCCTTCTCAACTTTCTCGTACTTCATTAGAAGAGCTTTTCCTTCAGCTGTTAATTCTGAAGAGCCTCCCAAAACGCCACCGCGGCTCCTCTTCACTATTTTAAACCCTAAACGTTTCTCCGCGAGGGAGATTCTATGGAGGGCATACCTGTAAGACATGTTTAGGCTTAATGAAGCTTTATGAATAGAGCCATACCTTTCAATTGCCTCCAGAAGCCTTGCAAGTCCCTCGCCTAAGACAGCCTCATTATTCTCGTTAACAAGCCATAACTTAACTTTAGGGTGTAAAACGAGCACTTAGTTTTCACCTTCATTAGCTTAACATGACTACCTTCTTCTTCAGTCTGGCAACTTATTAAAGGTTATGTGGTCTTAACGAAAAGCTTAAATTGTTATAAGCCTCTCTCTTTTGCTAAGAGGTTTCGGCTATGATATTCCTGCCAAGATCAAGTTTACCACCTAAAGTGGTAATCGTGGTTAAAAAGGTTACTGAGAAAGACTATGAGATAACAACGGAGCCAAAGCTCGATCCAGTGGTTTATGCAACATTTGTGGTGACCTTAAGGCAATGCGCTAAAGGCTTTACAGTAAAGCTTGTGGGCGGTAAACTCAATCTTTCAGGAGAGAACCCAGACTTTAATGCAATAATCAACTGTATAAGTCAGCAGTCGCCTATCCCCGTTGAGCTCCAGATGATTTAGGGGGCAAGTCACCTCTATAGATTTTTCCACCACTTATTGATGTAATATTATAGAGACAGAATGGTATAAGCCTTCCATACTCCCTCAACTCATGGACGCAGCATTTCGATAGTCTCTCTAAATCAACCGTCCAAGCATCTTGGGCGAAATGGCATCCTATAGAGAAAAAGCCCTCCGGCCTCAAATACTCCAGAAGAAGTCTAAGTGATGAGCCAACAGCTTGCGGCTTTAGGTTTCTCATAAAGCTCCCGGAAATCGAGAGCTCATCAGCTATAGCCTTTAATAAATTGTCAAATTCAATAAATTCGTTCTTGAGTGAGTACTTGTCTATTAATTGCTCCATGTCCGCGAGCCTAGTAATCACATGTAGCTCCCCATCTTGACGGTAATAGGCGTAGAGGAGAGATGAACACCTGGGGTCTGGGCATGGTACTGGCAGGAAATCAACCGCTTTCAGCTTCCCACCACTCTGCTGCTCAATCCCAATCTGTACATCGCTTATCGTTACTCTGTCTAAAGGGTTAAATAAGTTCTGTGGATATCTCCCAAGAGCAGCAAATGGCTGGAAGTTAATCCCTATAGCTCTCCTCGATATTGCGTATCTAACTATGTCCCATAACTGGTGCTCATTAACACCCTTTAAAATAGTCGCTGCTAAAGTTATGCCTAAACCAGCTCTTGTGCAGTTCTCGATCGCTTTTTCCTTGATTTTTGATAAGTCGCATCCTCTGAGCGTCTGGTGAATCTCTGGCGAAAGCCCATCAAACTGTAAATATACTCCGCTAACTTCAGCGTCCGCCAAATCTTTTGCAAGAATCGGATTTTTAGCCAGTTCTATGCCATTTGTATCTATCTCAATAAACTTAAAGCCTAAATCTCTACACAACATCACTATCTCAAGCAGGTCTTTCCTGACAGTTGGCTCCCCTCCTGAGAGCTGAATGGCAGTTGGCTTCCCCTCACACCTCAAGAGCTCTTTAAGCATTATCTCAATATCTTCAATCGTGGGGCTCCATCTAGGAGGACTCTTTGAATCTGCGAGACATATTGGGCATAAAAGATTGCAGGCATCTGTAATCTCCAGTATGGCTAGACAGGTGTGCTGCTTATGGGATGGACAGAGACCACAATCGAATGGGCATCCCCTAACGATATTTTCAACATGGGGCTTGGCAGGTTTTCCAGGCCTAGAAAAGCGTAAGGCACGAGTGTAAAGTTTAAGGGCGCTCCACAACAGGGCCCTTGTCTCCCCATGCTCCCCACAAAATTTCTCCATATAAACTCTTACACCGTCAGTAGTTATCTTGGCGGGAACCACCCGCAGACAGTTTGGACAGAGACTTCTCGTTTCAGCAAGATCTTTCATGGTTATCTTAAATCCAGATGGCAGTAAATAAAAATTTATCCTCCCAAACCCCTCCCTACTTCCCTATACCTACCCTTTCCCCCACTACCCTTTACCTACCTCTCAAGGGTGGATAGTGTTTGCGCTTGCTTGTTTGCTTGCTAAAAACAAAAAGGAAAGGAGCTGGCAATGGTTATGGTAAGACTATAGTCTTGGGGTATTGATTGCCGACGGCTGTCTGAATAATTATTTCGATGGACTGCCCTGAAATGTATGTGCCTGCTGAAAGAGTTATAATTAGTGATGCTGTTTGCCCAACTTTCACGGGTATACCTAAAAATGTACTTGAAAGGGGTATACCATTTACCTTAGCGTTTCCGTCCAGCTTTCCATTTATTAAGAGGATATGACCTGTATCATTGCATCAGAGAACCCTGTATTCTTTATTGATAGGGTAACATTAAATCCAGCATCCGATTTTACTGCATAGGCTGCTATAAACTCTAGTTTTTCGATTCTCGCATTCTCTTTGCTTAATACCTGTTGAAGTAGTAAAATAATTTCTGAGAGGACAGATTTTAGCTCATTAAGATCATTCTGCATTTCTGACAAAGCACTAATATTTGAGTAGGCGGACTTCAAATCAAATAACTGTTCTTGTAATTCTTTTATCTTCATTCTGAGGGCAACAATCTGCTGCTGAAAAATCAAGTAACTGGAGATAAAACCAACCCCAAAACCAATTAACAAGGCAATTAAGGCTAGAGCAAACAGTCTAGCATTCATAATAATCCCTTTTAATAAAACTAGCCAAGGCTTTCCTTTTTTAGGGCTTCTTGGATGAGCTGGAGGATTAGTTGGTTTTTGCCCATGCGTGTTTTTGATTGCTACTGTATTGAGCTTTTAGTAGGGGTTTAGGATAAAATTATTGTAGCTGCATTTCTCTAAACCTCTAAAGAAGTAAGCGCTACCTCCAGCCATTATAACACACTATTTCTTCAAACTTCCTTCTCGGCCTAGGGCTTGGCTGCTCATCAGGATAGCCTAGAGGTGTAAGGGCGACAACGCGGATCCCCTCAGGTATCCCTAAAACCTCTTTGACCGTTGTCTCATTGAAGCCCCCTCCAATCCAGCATGTTCCAAGCCCTTGCTCCGTAGCCGCAAGTATAAGATGCTCCATGCTTATACCCATATCCACTAAGTAATAGTCTTTCCCTTCCTTCCTGCCAGATTTAGATGGATCGGCGCAGCCAACTATGAGTACAGGAGCCTGCGCTGCCCAATCTCTTGGCCTCGGCTCGAATGGGGGGAGAAGGTTTCTATCCCACGAGGGCGGAAACATTGTGGGGGGAGGTGGAGGAAGCATGCTCCCCACTATCTTCCTTTTTAGGTCCTCATCGGTCACAACTATATATTTCCAGCATTGCTGATTAGCCCACGAAGGAGCTTGGCGGGCAGCCTCTAGTACATATCTTATTTTATCCTCAGGTATGGGATCAGGCTTATATCTTCTTATACTCCTCCTTTTTAAAACTAAGTCTAGGAAGCTCATAATGACACCTCAATTCTTCTTTAAGTTTCAAGAATTTATCTTTTGCTTTAATGTGGATGAACAATTTATTTAATCTCACTTTACATTGAGTCAATATGCGCAATTATGTGCTCAGCTTTTTCATAAGCCATGGGCGTGGGTCTATATAGTGTTGTTCAAATCCTAACGCCTCTTTAATATCCAATGAGATTGCAAGTAGCTGCGTAAAGTAGAGTATTGGGGTGTCACTGACATCTCTATATCTCTCTTTAATCCTCCCCTGCATTTGATCAAGATTGAAGTGGCAGAGTGGGCAGGCAGTGGCTATTGCTTCCGCTCCGCTCTTAAGGGCTGAGCGTATTATTGCATATGAATGCTCTATCACAGCGTCTAGGGAGACTGCGCCTAAATATGATCCACAACACTCTATTTTATAGGGGAAATCTATTGGCTCACACCCCAAGCTGGCTAGGAAATCTTCAAAGATAGTTGGGTTCTCCGGGTTATCCAGCCTGATCTCTTCGTAGGGTCGCAGTAGGAGACAACCATAGTATGGAGCAATTCTCAGACCCCTAAAATTCACTTTAACAAGGTCGCTTAATTTATCAAAGCCTATTTTATCCCTGATGAACTCCAAAAAATGATAAACTTTCACCTCTCCACTATAATCTTCATTGAGGAATGCGCTGATCTCGCTTCGCTTCTTAGCGTCAGCCTTTACTGTTGAGTTGGTTTGCTTAAGCACATTATAGCAGAGCGCGCATGTCGTCACAACTTCACTCCCAATTTTCCGCGCATTTAATAGTACACGAACCGGGCCATACATATCTATAACATTTCTTGTGAAGAATGCACCACAACAGGTGTTTGGAATCTCAACGAGCTCTATTCCAAGAGCTCTGGCAATAAGCGGCATGGGTAAAGTGAGCCCCGTTGTCTTCGAGTGTGGAAGACAGCCTGAGTAATAGAGGATTTTCATGTCCTCATACCCCTCATTAACATTGGGAGTCTCTCACGAGTGAAATATTTCTTTAAGCGTATGATGGGGTGATATGATGGAAGATGTATCATGCTATATTTACTACGAACAGCCACAAGGGCCTGCACTGGGAGGAGAGAAGATAGCTCAGGAGAGTATTCAACAAAATCCTCTTTTCTTAAAGATAAAACTAATATCCTATAGGCCTCCATTATCTTCGCAATATCTATCATTTTTGGACATCTTGATACACATGTTAGACAGCACGCGCAAAGCCATATTGCCTTAGACTCCAGCAGAACTTCTGGTTTCACTTGAACTAATCTCACAACCTGATGAGGCTTTATGTCCATGACGTCTGATATCGGGCAGCCA
Source organism: Candidatus Bathyarchaeota archaeon (assembly GCA_018396995.1). Taxonomy (GTDB): domain Archaea; phylum Thermoproteota; class Bathyarchaeia; order Bathyarchaeales; family DTEX01; genus DTEX01. The sequence continues at coordinate 13,615 of JAGTQB010000021.1, read as the reverse complement.
GCAGTACACTTGCCACATAAATTACATGAGAAAACGTTCTGCCCGCTCATCTCAACTATCTTCTTCGTTAAATCAGTCTCCGCAAGCATCATTGATTGCCCCTTAACGCATTTTCTTTAATTTCAGTGAAAACTTATTTATATTTTCCTCGCTATTTTCTTTAATTCATTAATACTTAAGGTGCGGGGAAATGGAGGTTCCTGAGAAGCTAAAGGGAGCCAGGGTATCTAGATGTGTCTGCGGCGTCTGCCCTTTTAGATGCTCTATTGAGGCTTATGTTAAAGATGGCAAACTAATTTATACGCGCGGTAACCCCGAGAACCCTAATACGATGGGTAAAAGATGCGTAAAGGGCTTTGCAAGCATATGGTTTGCCTATGATAACGATAGGCTAAAATACCCATTAATGAGGGTTGGGGAGCGGGGAGAAGGTAAATTTAAGAGGATCTCGTGGGATGAAGCCTTCACAATTATAGCAGAAAAGCTTAAGGAGATTAAAGAGAAGTATGGACCTGAAGCAGTGGTTTCGCTTGATCATGTCCAGGGATGTACATGGCATTATAAATGCTTCCTCTACTATATTTATGGCACACCAAATATATATGACCACACAGCCGCCTGCGATGGAACCTTCACGACGGCTTGCAAAGTAATATTTGGATCCTTCTGGGGAATAGAGGATTACGTGAACTCAAAGTATATTTTGATATGGGGGAAGGAGCCATTTGAGGCGCCTAGAATCGTGGGGTTCCTGCAGGGTTTAATGGAGGCTAAGGATAAAGGCGCTAAACTTGTTGTTGTCAATCCTAGGCTTTCTAAGACTGCTGAGAAGGCGGATGAGTGGATCCCAATAAGACCCGGCACGGATGGCGCTATGGCTTTAGCTATGGCTAAAACTATAATCGATGAAGGACTCTATGATGAGGATTTCGTCGAAAACTACTGTTATGGTTTTGATGAGTTCAGGAAGCATCTTGATGAAAAGGGATATACACCTGAGTGGGCTGAGGGCATAACGGGTGTGCCCGCTTCAACTATAAGGAGAATAGCTAGGGAGTTCGCTACAACTAAACCAGCAGTCTCCAGCGCCTATCATGGCTTTGCCTGCTACACTAATGCCTTCGATGCCATGAGAGCTGTATTACTACTAAACGTATTAACTGGAAACGTTGATAAACCAGGCGGTTTTCTCTTAACGGGGACTCCAGAGGGGCTTGAACCCCAATTAAAACCACCATTTAGAGTTCCAGAAGATAAGATTGCTAAAATATCTAAACCCTCACTACGTGAGGCTCTTGGATTCCACCTCGCTCCAGATTTTCCAACAGCCTTGTTGCCCAAGGTGATATTAGAGGGGAATCCATATCCAGTTAAAGCTATAATATTGTCTCAGGTTAATCCAATAATGAGTGACGCGAACACTAAGCTCTGGATTGAAGCCTTCAAGGCGCTTGAGTTTGCGGTTGCCATAGACATTTACCTTAGTGAGACAGCCATGTATTGTGACATAGTCCTTCCAGATGCATGCTACTTTGAAAGATATGATATTATACAGGGCTTTAACCATGCGCCGATGATTTTGTATTCTGAGCCAGCCCTCCCGCCACCTGGAGAAGCTAAGCCAATTTATGAAATAGTTAAGGGCATAGCTGAAAAAATGGGCTATGGAGAATACTTTAATTGGAAGTCTGAGGAAGATTGGATGAGGAATATGATTGAGGGACTGCCATTCACGCTGGAGGATCTCAAGAAGAAGGGCTTCTGGATTGGTCAACCAGAATATAAGAAGTACGAGAAGGGATTAAAAACGCCCACTGGAAAAATTGAAGTGTATTCAGTTCTTATGGAGGTTTCAGGATTTAACCCATTACCCGAATATAAGCCCCCCTCAGTAATTCCAGACGAAAAGTATCCATTTAGGTTGATAAGTGCGAGGATGCCCTTCCAATCAAATGTGGTTACGCAGAATATACCAATGTTGGCCGATATTGAGAGCGAGAATTGGGCTGAGATAAATTCAAGGGATGCTGAGAAATATGGTATCAAGAATGGTGACTATATAGTTATAGAGTCGCCGATCGATAGCATTACCGTTAAGGCTAAAGTGACTGGGGGCATAGTTCCCGGGGTTATCGCTGTTGTGCATGGCTTCGGTTTTGGCCACTGGGGTATGGGAAAGGTCGCTAAAGGTAGAGGTGCCCATATTAATAGGCTCATAGATACATATGTTGATCCTGTGAGTGGAACAGTAGCCTATAACGAGTGTAAGGTTAGGGTGAGAAAGGCATGAGCTCCATTAGAAAAGGATTTTTTGTGGACTTGGATCGATGCATAAAGTGTCATGCATGTGAGATAGCCTGCCGTATCTGGAATGGCATAAATGTGCCCTCTTATCGAACAATTATAGAGATTGAGAATGGAGCGTATCCATTTGTCGAGAGAACTAATGTATCTATAGCATGCATGCATTGCGAGGAAGCCTACTGCATGGCTGCATGCCCAGCCAAAGCAATATATAAACGGGAGGATGGGGTAGTATTAGTCGACAGTGAGAAGTGCGTCGGCTGCAGATTATGTAGTTGGGTCTGCCCATTTGGTGCTCCAAAATATGGGCCGGATCTAAAGATGCAAAAGTGTACTTTCTGTAATGATAGGCCAGATTGGATGCCAAGGGCTTGTGAAGAAGCCTGCCCTACTGGAGCTATAGTAACTGGAACAATTGATTACCTCGAAAAGGTTATTAAGGAGAGGAAGGCTAAAAGGATTATCTCTCAGATAAGGGGGAGAAGGGCTCTCCTATACATTTTGCCCTAAAATTATTTGACGCCACTAACTATATAATATTTTATTCTTCCGGATAACCACAAATCTATGGAGATTTTTTGTATATCCCTTATGCCCATCTCTAAAGTATTAGGGAAGTATAAGCTGCCCTCACCGCCCATCTCCTCTTTGAAGAACTGGTTTATCTGGTCTATAACGCTCTTTGTAACATCTTTCACCTTAACCTCCCTTAAGCCAGCCTTCCTAAACGAGTTGATATAATCGTCTAATGTCCTTTTAGTGGGGATGCAGCTAACATGCAAAACTTTGTTGGCTAGGTTTCCCGGTATCTTCTCCGCTAAGATGACGTCTGCTACAGCAACCTTAGCTCCCGGCTTAACAACCCTCCTCATCTCACGTAACACTCTCAACATATCCGGAACTAAGCATAGCGTGCACTCGCTTAACGCTGCATCAAAAATATTATCCTGCAGGGGTATTCGTTCGGCGTCGGCAAGGATAAATTTAACCTTTTCATCTAGGTTGGTGATTTTTACGAGAGTATTTGCGTATTCAACCATTTTGCGCGAAAGATCTATCCCAATAACCTCTGAATTGGTGTTTGTCGCTATATAGGTTGCTGTTTCGCCAGTACCTGAAGCAATATCAAGAACTATAGAATTTTCGCTTATATTAGCCTCTTCAATCAGCATCCTTGTTGTCTCAACCCCGCCAGGGTGATAACTAAGCGGGATAAAACTTTTTAAAGACTCCTCAAGCCTCCTCTCATAAAATTTTACTACAGATAACTTGCGGTAATCGGCATGCCTGCTCATTTCTATAACTTCCTCAGTATACTTTTTAACTTGTCTCTTTCCTCACGGGTGATTTTACCTAGACGTGAAACCCTACTAACAATAGTTTCTAAGAAGCTAACAGTTTTATCATACTGTGGAACCGTTGTAACCATTGATTCCAACCTAAGCGGGTTTATACCATAACGCCTCAGCTCATTCTTGAGATTCATGACGTAGCGTCGAAGCTTCTCGCCAGCAAATGGGCTATCCTCACCCTCAAGGAAGGCAACTCCATCCGCACCATAGGCGAAAGCATTTAATATATGCTTTAATCCAATGCGCATGCAGCTAGGTACAAGTATTGGCCAGACGTTTGGAGTATAAGTGAACCTCCTCACTCCGGCAAGGTCAAGTGAAGCATACGCGGTGTTCTTCTCGACAAAAACTATTATCTTAGGTCCTGGAACCTCTCCCTCACATACTCCTCTAATCTGCCAAATTAATTGATCTTCTGTTGAATGCGCAACCTCTATTGCCCCCTTAGGACAGGAATTTACGCATGCTCCACAACCTATACAAGCAACCGGAATTACGCTGATTCCAGTCTCAGTTTTAGCTAACGCGTTTGTTGGACATATGTTTAGGCATTCGCCGCAGAGGTCGCATTTAGTAGTGTCTATCCTAGCTACCTCTGGCGGATATTCGACTTCGCCAGCTCCGAGGAATGATGCAACCCTAGATGCGACTGCTGTCGCCTGCTCAACTGACTCTCGTATATCCTTAGGTCCAAGCGCGCATCCACAAATAAATATCCCCCTCCTAGTGCTATCTACTGGATCAAGCTTATAGTGTTTCTCGAGGAGGAAGCCATCGGTGCCGGTGCTTATACTCAGCATCTTCGCTAACGTCTCTGTTCCCGTGCTTGGAACGATTGCAGCGGAGAGCACTGCCATATCAAACTTCTCTTCTATTTGCATGCCAGATATCGTATCCATTGCTTTAACGATTAAACCATCTTCAGTTGGCACGATCTTTGTTGGTAATCCCCTAATAAATTTCACACCCTGATCCTTCGCCCTACTCAAGAATTCCTCATAACCTCTTCCAGCAGTTCTCAGATCCTGGTAAAAGATCCATGGATCGGCGTTGGGTACAGCCTTCATAAGAATGATGGCCTGCTTAATTGCGATCATACACCCAATCTTGCAGCAGTACTCTTTTGATCCTTCTCGAAGAGCCCTACTCCCCGCGCAGAGGATGAAGGCTACTTTCCTTGGAGTCTTTCCATCAGATGGTCTCATGAAGCCTAGGCGCATGATACGCTCAAACTCCAGGTTCGTTACTATGTCTGGATGCCTACCATAAGAGTATTCTCCAAGCACCCTCGGATCAATTAGGTCATACCCTGTGGCAACCACTATGCCTCCAACATTAAGTTCTATCCTGTTTGGTTGCCTAGAGAAGTCTATTGCCCTCGGACCACAAACCTCAACGCATTTATAGCATTTTATGCATCGTTCAACGTCAATAGTGTATATTCGCGGAACAGCTTGCGGGTATGGAATGTAAATAGCTCTCCTCAGCTCCAAGTTTTCATCAAACTCATTTGGGATTGTGACTGGACAAACCTTCGCACACTCGTCACAACCAGTGCACTTGCTTTCATCAACATAACGCGGCTTAAGCTCCACGGTCACAGTATAGTTTCCCGGAATGCCGCTTATCCCAACCACCTCAGCCATAGTTATTACTTTTATATTTGGGTGTTGTGAGACCTGAACCATTCTGGGCGCTAGTATACAATATGAGCAATCAAGCGTTGGGAAGGTTTCACTTAGCTGAGCCATGTGACCGCCGATGCTAGGCCTACGCTCAACAAGATAAACTTTGTAGCCTTTTGATGCCAATTCAAGGGATGCCTGAATGCCAGCGATTCCACCACCAATAACCATTACATCCCTCTTAACTCTCACTTTAATTGGCTGTAGCTCTTCAAGGTATTTTGCCCGGTAAACTCCTCCCCTTATAAGGTCTATGGCTTTTATGGTGGCTTTTTCTATATCCGTATGAACCCAGCTGCACTGCTCTCTTATATTAACCATCTCAAGCAAATATGGATTTAAGCCAGCATCTAGAAGAGTTCTCTTAAATGTTTCGAGGTGTAGTTGCGGTGAACATGCCGCTACGACAACCCTTCTTATACCTTCCTCCCTAATCCCCTTTTTAACTAAATTCTGCCCAGGCGTACTACACAGATAGTCATACGATTCAACTATTTTAACGTCCCGAAGACGTGAAATAGAACCTTTAACCCTTTCAACGTCAACTGTTCCCTTAATGTTGCGTCCGCAATGACAAATATAAACTCCTATCATTAGTATTCCTCGTGCAAAGGTATGACTTAAAACATTATCAACCAAGAGAAATAAAAATATTTTCAGTTATCTCCTTTATTTTGAAAAGGCAAATATTTATAGGAGCGACACATAATTTAAGGCGATCTAAATGGCTCATAGAACACCATATAAGCGCAGGGGGCCTAAAGAACTCACCATAGAGAGGTTCACATTATCCACCCGCCAAATGTTGACGCTAAATCATGAATTATGTGTTGGATGTAAGATATGTGAAAAAGCATGTCCAGAAAAGGCTGTTTCAGAGAATCTCTCACCATTAATATCTGATGGCAGACTAGTGAGGGGCAGTCGCATGGATATAGACTGCGTGAAATGCACTTTCTGCGGAATCTGTGTTATTCTTTGCCCATTAAATGCAATTAAGATTGAAGTTAATGGCGTAGAGAGGATTCCAGTAATTGAAAGCAATGCCTTTCCAAGTCTTCTTAAGGACATAAGTGTTAATGTAGGTTTATGCGACCCATCTTGTGAATTAGCTTGCGAAAGAGAGTGTCCGACAAAAGCGATAAAGGTGGTTTTAAGCGAGACGGGGGTCTTGGGAAAAGCGAAGATATCTGACGTGCGTGTTGATAAGCGTTTATGTATATACTGTAGAAAGTGTCAGGAAGCTTGTCCAATGAGAGCCATCACGGTAGTAAAGCCCATGAGCGGCTTAATTGAAGTAAACGTTAATTTATGTCCGGAAAAATGCCAAATATGCGTTGACGCTTGCCCAAGCAAATGCATAACCCTAGGGAAGGATGGGAAACCAGTTATTGCCAAGGAGTTTTGTATTTTCTGCGGTGCCTGTGCGGAAGTTTGTCCCACAAAAGCCATTTCTATGAAGAGAACAAAGATCTTACACTCGGAAGTAAAATCTGGCGCATGGAATGAGGTTCTGGAAAGGATTACTTCACGAGAGGTTCTCGTCAAAGAAATTAGTACTAAACGCGGAAGGAAGATAGTTACCCTGGCTTCTCCATTTGAAGCGAGGTTGACGTGAGAGGGGAAGATTTAGAAGTTTATCTGAAGATCAACACTTGCTTTAAAAGCCCGGCGTTATAAGAGGGTTGGGAACCCCTCCAGTAATATTAAAATCTTGCCTAGCCATATATTATGTGGTGTCCAAATGTGTTCTCAGTCAAGCTCTGCGTTCCCACAACTTTCGAGGATTCTTTCTTAAAGAGAATAAATGTATTAAACGAGAAGTATCGTGATGAGGGGTCTTACGTCCACGAGGTTTATGGATCGCTTAAATTTTCTAATCTTGGAACTGGCTGGCCCGCAACAGTCCTCCCTGACGTGGACCTAGAAAGGCTTGCACGGCATGTGGAAATAGCTCATTCTTATGGCATCAAATTCGCCTATGCATTAAATCCGGTATGCATGGGGCTCGCCGAGTACACGGAGGAGGGGAGGAGTTTCCTAAATGATCTTTTAAGGAAACTTTTAGAGATTAAGGTTGATACGCTCATCGTTGCTATACCATATCTCATCGAATATATAGCAAAAAATTTCCCACAGTTTGAGATTAATGCCTCATCCCTATGCTATATAGATTCACTGAACCGGGCACTAATGTATGAGAGCTTAGGGGCTACAAGACTTACTTTAAGCGAGGATCTAAATAAATCATTTAGATTATTGAGGCTGATAAGAGAGAGGTGTAAAGCTAAGCTGGAAATAATAGCTAACAACGGTTGCTTACTGAAATGTCCATTTAGAGTATACCATAACACTATGACGGCACATATCTCACAATGCCCCATAGATGATCCACTAGGTTTCACCTACAAGCCATATCCGCTCATGAGATGTACTCTTAAGAGGTTAAGTGATCATAAGGAGATCATTAAGGCGCCTTGGATCAGACCTGAGGACATAAAATACTATGCTCAAATAGGTATAGATTATATTAAAATTGCTGGGCGTGGGCTTCTGGCAGACGACCTACTTAGACTAATTGAAGCTTATCTAGCTGGAAGATATGATGGCGACATTTACGCTCTAATCGACAATTCATACATGCATTTTTGCTGGAATATATTTGACCCCAATGCAGAACCACTACCCCCACTAAGAATATCAATTAATAATAGGTCATTGGATGGATGGTATGAATTTTTTATAAAGAATGATCCGCCATGCATAATTGGATGCGACAATTGTAATTACTGTGGGGAGATTGCAAATAAGGTTGTTAAGACTGATCCAGAGCTTGAAAGAAAGTATATTGAGAGAATAAAGGAGATGATAAATAGGCTTACATCTGTTAAACCGCCCGTTCTCATAAAACAGATGGGTGACAGAAGAGTCGTTGTCTATTATCTATAGAGACTATTCGCCTCACTATATAAGGTTAATTTTCCTAATTAGGTCTGGTTCGGTATTGTTTAGATTTAGGAAAAATAGGAGGGAAGGAAGAAAATTTGTTATGTCCTCGCTTTATACATTTTTATGTCTCCTAGATTCACGTCCTTCTCTGTAACTATGTTATAGATTTCTATGGCTGAATATCCGTCTTTTTCTATTTTGACCGAGTATGGATGGTTTATCTTGAGATTTTCAAACCAAAAGTCTCCAAATATATCAGTCCTAGTTGTAATTTTTTCTCCAGTCTTCATATCCGTTAATGTTACAAGAGCGTCCTCGATGCATTCATCATCCTCAGGGTCATACACGCTGCCAGTTATAAAGCGCTTAGGTAGACCTATATAGTATACTCTTGGTTTCGTATTATACTCCGGGTTAAGTACTTCAGCCTTAGATATTAAATCTTTTGCTTCCTCCTCCTCATAGAATTTTAGAGCTTCTGTTGGGCATGCATCAACGCAGCGGGGGACTTTGAGATCAGAGGGACCTTTGCCATCTACTAAGTGGGCGCATCCAGTACACTTCTGAGCAATATTCAGTGTCTCATTAAAGTATATGACGCCGTAAGGGCAGGCGGAAATGCACTTTTTACATCCGTTGCATTTTATTGGATCGATGAGTACGAGCCCATCATCCCTCTTATATATCGCTTTCATATCGCACGCTGGGATGCAGGGCGGATTATCGCAGTGATTGCAGAGTTTAGGTATATAGGCAACTTTGACTTTTGGAAATGTCCCCCTCTCAATGTACTCTACTTTACACCAGAAATGACCCACTTCAGGCTGGGGCTTAGCGTAAGGCGTCCAATCATTTCCAACATGTTCATCCTTACATGAAATCTGGCAATTGTAGCATCCATTGCAATACCTTAAATCTATTACGAAGACCTTCATAAGATACCTCTCCTTATATCCCTCACCCATTTAAGACATATGTTTCATAGCATGGACCTACAAGAGGATGATATTTCTTCTCAAATGCCTCAGGATACTTTCTTTTAAGCTCTTCTATGTCAACCTTCTCTACTCCAACAAGGAAACCGCTTACAACCATTATCGCCGTATTCTTACCCCCCTCGTGTGGAGTGATTAGGTTTATTGCTCCTCCCCTATCGATCCTATCCTCAACGCTTATTATGTCTACCCTAGCCCCATGATCCACCGAAACAACACCAGGCATTATTCTTTCAGTAACAAAAGCTCCGCAGAGAACAGTACCTCTATCATTAAAGATCTTAACGATGTCTCCTGCCTTTATTCCGAGTTTCTTTGCATCGACAGGATTTATCCATACGGGTTCATAGTAGTATCCATCAGGCCCTTTAACTTTACATGTTGGAATTTCTCTTAGCCAAATTGCGTGATCCAACTGTGCGTGCATTCGCCATCTAGGATGGTTTGATACTAATAGGAATGGATAACGCTTAGCTTTTTCATGTAGCAGGCTTTCCTGCCATGTTTCGCCATAGGGAATAAAGTGGGGAAGCGGTGGTCTCTCTCTATCGTCTGGGAAGTTTTTGGCAAGTCTCTCTGAATAAAACTCAATTTTACCTGAGGGAGTTCTAAGCGGGTTCTCTTCTGGGTTCTCGTAGAATTTTCTTAATCCAGGCGGATACATTTTTAAGTCATTCCATGAGGGGGAGAGCGGAAGTATATAGTAGCCCTTCTCCTTTATTTCATCCAGACTGATCAGCAGTGAGAGCCCGGTCTCATCCCACATCTCCATGGCCCACTCCTTTAATGAAGCTTTACCCTCAGTGAATTTCTGTAGGAGGTCTGGGATCCCTATCTCGGGCCCAAGCTTCTCCGCAATTAAACAGCAGATTTCAAAGTCGCTCTTAGACTCGCCCACTGGATCGATGCATTTTTCAGAGTGGAAGGCGTTTGCATACTGCGTGTGATAAACAACTGTTGCACCGTAATCTTCCTCCTCTAGTGGAGTGGTAACTGGTAGGATGATATCTGCAAATAAGCAGTCGTTTTCAAGCCATGGGCTTTGGGCTAATATAAACTCTATTTTTGGGCTCCTATAAGCCTCCGCAAATTCATAACCGCCATTCCAGCAGGTCAAAGTACAATTATTAGTTTTCCATATCATCCGTATTTCTGGGCATCCTGGTGCAGGATAAGTGTATTTTTTGAACTGGCACTCCGTGACACATGGAATATAAACATGGCTATACCAGCTGATAGGTGGTCTTAATATTGCATCTGGAAGGAGCGTTTTAGGTATAAATTGCTTTATCTCCTTATCAAAGAGTTCGTCCGCAACCTCTGGCTTACCAGCCCATATTGCCTGCGTGGTAAAGTACGAGTTGTAGTCACGGTTTGTTCTGAGGGGCATTGGAAAGATCACTGGTATATGTGAGTAAAACATGCTTAGGAAGAAGAATTGGTGGACACCTGGCTTCCCAACGCCTTGCATCGCTAATAAGAGCACTTCTAATCTGGCTGGCTCTGTTGCGTATGGACCCCTTATATATGGTCCACCACTCATATGGAATATTGATGTGCGCTTTCTAGCCCACAATCTTGCCAGCGCCTTAATTATTCTCGCGGGAACGCCAGTTATCTCTTCAGCCCATTTTGGAGTTTTGGGGATGCCATCCTCCTTCCCTAAAACGTAATCCCTAAACTTCTCGAAACCTACACAGTGCGTCTCAACAAACTCCTTATCGTATGTGCCCTCTGTAATCCAGACGTATGCTATTGCAAGCTGGAGAGCGGCATCCGTGTTCGGTTTAATGGGTATCCATTTATCCGCGTGAACGGCAGCTGCGTAATTTAGATCGGGGCATATAAATATTTGCTTGATTCCAAGTTCAGAGAGCCAGTAGCCAAAGCGGCTCCAGCCCTGATCACCCCAGCCCCAATTGGTAGTTTCATAATCGCAGCCCCAACACAAAATGACTTCCGTGTTCTCAACGATGTCGTGAAGTATATTTGGGGTCTTCACCCAACCATCAGGTTCCTGCCCCCAAACATGTTTCGCGCCCCACCACCAGCCTTCCCAGCTGTCAGGGTTCCGCGTTATCCATGTAAAACCACCAATATGCTTCATTAAGTAAGCTGGGACTCCATGACAGCCTCCATGAAAGAACTTTGTCTGACCGTGGCCTTCTGAGTCTATGGCTATCGCACATGGACCATATTTCTCAATTATCCTCTTCATCTCTTTAACTATAATGTTTATAGCTTCCTCCCACGTTATTCTAACAAATTTGCTTTTACCCCTGTTCTGCGGGTTTCTATCACCGTCAGGATCCCAGTCAACCCTTTTTAGAGGGTATTTAACCCTAGTTGGGGAGAAGACGACGTTCTTGTATATTAGCCTGAAGGGCGGATTCAACTCCTTCATTAAAGGTCTAAAAGTCTTTCCGCGAGCCTTAAATTCCCATAAGGGAATTTCTTCGGGAGCATACTTCCAATCATAGTGCAGCGGTCTGATCCTAATGATGCGACCATCCTTAACATCGACTACAGAGAGGTCTCCCCCGCGGCTAAAGCCACATAAGCCTAGGCATTTAACACATGACTTCTCTTCAGCCATTTTTCCTCCTCCAAGAAGAATTATTTTAGGTAGAATCACTAAATTAATAAATATTTTGCTGCTCTACTACAAAAAATTCCTCCCTAAAAGGTTTCAGACCCTCTCTTCATAATTTTAAAGACCATAAATGTTGTATTTTTAAGAAGGAAGCTGTCATTAACTTATTTGGGGGAGAATATTGAAGTTCGGTGTTTCTTCGTCACCATTTGTGTGGTGGAGAAGGGTTGAAGAGTTTAACGAATGGATTTGCGAAGCCGAGAACCTCGGGTATGACGCCATATTCATTCCCGACCATTACAATTTGCCGGAATCAAATGAATTGATAGAGGCTTGGACAACACTCTCATATATCGCGGCAAAAACTAGTAGAATAAAGGTTGGGACCTCTGTCAGTCCACTACCAAGATGGCTTCCAAGCCAATTAGCGAAAATCATAGCTACAGTTGACTTACTCTCCAATGGCAGAGTTATTGTTGGGTTAGGCGCAGGATATGTTTCTGAGGAGTTTATCAACTACTCTCCTCAGGGGTATTTAGGTGAGCCAAAAGAGATGGTTGAAAGATTTCTGGAAGGTCTCCAATTAATGATTAAACTTTGGACCGAGGATAAAGTAACATTTGATGGGAGATATTATAGGCTGAGGGAAGCCACCCTTTTACCTAAGCCTATACAAAAGCCCAGGCCGCCATTATGGTCTGGTGGCTTAGGCCCGCGGATGCTGAAGATAACAGCAAAATATTTTGACGCGTGGTTTCCATCTAGGCGCAGGCCGGAATATTCTATCCCGGAGAAGTATGGTGAAGCAGTAACCTTCATCAAAAATTATCTAAGAAAGTATGGCAGAAGTCAGAACGAATTCACGTTTGCCATTGTAAGTCGGATGAGTAAAAGTTCTTCAGAGGACATAAACATTATTGATAAATATTTGCGGGCTGGGTGCCAATATTATATTGTTGAGGTTCCTCCGACACCTCTTTCACCAGGTGCAAAATACCAGCTAGAAGCAATAAAGAGGTTTGCGAAGGAGGTGATTCCATCCTTTTAACCCAGGGTGTGTTTAATGGTTCAAAAATATTCTAGTGTCACCTAACCCCCTTGTAGCCGCTAGCCACCAATGCTGCTTAAGGTTTCATTTTTAGTATTGGGAGGGTTTAACCTTTTTTTAACAAAATTCTTAAATATCTACATTTCATACCTTGGCATAAAGTAATGTTGGAGGGTTATTCTCTGGCTAATGTAGATTTCTATAATCTGTTAAATGAAACTTTCTATAATGGAGGCTCAGGTCCTTTAAAAGAGGTCTCTGAGGGAGACGCTGAGAGACTTAAGAAGAGTAATGAGGATTTTAGGGTTGAGTATTTGCCGTCAACCCTCTGTGGATTCGGCTTCTCGACTCCTCCAATGGAGGTCCACGTTAAGGGCAATAGAATTATAAGGATTCTACCATGCCACCTGCCAGAAGACCTAAAAATATGGGAGATTAAAACGGATAGAGGCGTATTCACGAGGCCTAGGAAATCAGTCCCACACCCACACATGCTAGCATACAAAAACAGAGTATACACGCCTACTAGAGTCAAATACCCGCTTAAAAGGGTTGACTGGAGTCCAGAGAACCCGAACCCGGAGAACAGGGGTAAATCAGGATTCGTGAGAATCTCTTGGGAAGAAGCAATAGAATACATTGTCCAGGTGGTTAAGAGGGTTAAGGAGAAATACGGTGACTGCACACCA
>JAGTQB010000020.1 GCA_018396995.1 Candidatus Bathyarchaeota archaeon | reverse complement strand
TCGAGCCGTCGCCGGTGAAAATGCAGACGACAGAATCTCATAAAGAGAATTGAAAGTGAGATCCGCCCTATTCACGCCAGAGCCTTACGCTTCGAGGTTGCTGAATCTCATAAAGAGAATTGAAAGTCAAGTATTAGCACACCATCACAATCAAAAACATTTATGAATCTCATAAAGAGAATTGAAAGTATATTTTCGAGCCGTCGCCGGTGAAAATGCAGACGACAGAATCTCATAAAGAGAATTGAAAGGACTGCTCCGTCGATACCCCCAACAAACCCTAGGTCAAGAATCTCATAAAGAGAATTGAAAGTGAGCATTTCGTAAAATGTCTCGAAAGAGTAGATGTCTCGGGAATCTCATAAAGAGAATTGAAAGTTTTTCTCAAGCGCTAGCTGCGCTAATCTTTTCAGCTCCAGAATCTCATAAAGAGAATTGAAAGACAATAATACCAAAGAAGGTCTTAGTTTGCATAGTTTACCCTGAATCTCATAAAGAGAATTGAAAGTTAATAATTGTCGGACAGGCATAGTTTTCAGACAGCCTGGAATCTCATAAAGAGAATTGAAAGGTGCCTTAATGCAAGCTCAACCTCTTGTGAAAGCAGTCCTTGAATCTCATAAAGAGAATTGAAAGCGGAATAGAGCTTATTTCAGGCTGCTTGAAGAGGATCGGGAATCTCATAAAGAGAATTGAAAGCCAACAGCTGGGAACACTGCTTGTCCATTTGCGTCAACGTGAATCTCATAAAGAGAATTGAAAGTAATTTTTTTAGCTTTAATGCTAATTGGTTCAACAAGTACTGAGAATCTCATAAAGAGAATTGAAAGCATACCCACACCCGCCCCAGCTGGAGCGGGCACGGGGTGTGCTGGGAATCTCATAAAGAGAATTGAAAGGGATGTTTAAAGGTTGTTGCCGCCGCGACAAGAATACCTGGAATCTCATAAAGAGAATTGAAAGTTTATCCATCAGCTCATAGAAGTCTTGGGTTCTAACATGTAGGAATCTCATTAAGAGGATTGAAAGCAAAAACCAATGTCTTCACTCTTCAAAAAGCAATAATATTAAACTTTATCCCAACTCTAATTCTAGGAGCGATCAGGTAGAGAATCTCGGTAAAGTGATTCTGGAAAATATTTATTAATTCCTTTAAGAGCAGTAATTATTGTCATGAAGAAAATAGCTTTAATGATTTTAGCAACCTTGCTTTTACCTGCAATTTTGCTTAGCAACATATTGACTTACGCATATGAAACAAGAGAGGTGGAAATTTATAGCCCCATTTTAAGTATAGAAACTGAACCAAAGAGCATCTCTATTCCCATAACCATTACAAACTTGCTAAGTGAAGCCAAGGAAATACTACTTAAGGCTACTTGCCCAAGAGGTTGGCGCTATAGTATATTGTTTAGAGAATATAATGTCTCAAAAATATTCCTTAAAGGAAATGAAGCAATAGACTTGGTATTAGTTCTTGAGCCCGGGCCCGAGGTCACTACAGGACAATATCATTTCAACATTAGCGCTTACTCTAATGGCCGGATGATTTCAAACATATTGAATATAGGAGTCAAAATTTTAACGCCTACTGCTGCAATAAGTATCGAGACTACTACAAGCGAAGTTTCAGGTTCTCCAGGCTCAATCTTCTCATTCAGATTCAACATTAAAAACAATAGTTATAGGGATTTGACTCTTAGCTTAAATGCGGAGGTTCCAAGGGACTGGTATATCCTTGGATTTAAATCGTACGAAGGGAAGATGATTTCAGACGTAACTGTTAGGGCGCGATCAACATATTGGAGCATAACCCTTGACGTTTACTGCCCTGAGGAGGTAGAGCCACGCGTATATCCAATAAAGGTTACTGTGTCGGAGCCAGTCGCGGGAATACATGAAGAATTTATATTCAGGGCGGCTATAACAGGAACACCGAAAATTGAGCTCACAACTGAAAGTGAATTACTGAGCTATAACGTAGAGGCTGGCGGAGAAATAGAGATACCGTTAATTATAAAGAACACCGGCACAGCATCTGTGCGAGATATAGACATTTACTGCCAAGCCCCATCGGGTTGGAAAACAGCAGTTCTTCCAAATAAGATTCCAAGTCTCCCAATGAAGGAGAAAGCTAATGTAGTGCTTTATATAAGTCCACCTCCAGGAGCCATTGCCGGAGACTACTCAATTTATGTGCGGGCCTGGAGTATGGATGCTTCTCAGGAAATCGCGTTGAGAATCACTGTGACGAAGACAACATACTGGGGGATTATAGGCATAGTCGTGATAGTGGCTGCCGTGTTTGGTCTAATAATGATCTTCTGGAGATACGGTAGGCTATGAAGAGGGTCATGATAAAAACCGTTAATCTTACTAAGAAATACGGTGATTTTACGGCAGTTAAGGACCTAAATTTAGAGGTTTATGAGGGAGAATTCTTTTGCCTATTAGGGCCAAACGGCGCTGGTAAGACTACAACCTTTCTTATGCTCCTTGGATTAACGCGTCCAACCTATGGTTCAGCTTGGATAGAAGACTGCGATATTATTAGAAACCCGCTTGAGGCCAGGAAGAGAGTTGGATTCGTGCCAGAGGTTCCTGGATTATATGATGATTTAACTGCCAGAGAGAACTTAACATTCACTGCGGAGCTCAATGGTGTGCCTAAAAGCGTAAGGGAGAAGAGAATCAAAGATCTCCTTGATAAAGTTGACCTAAAAGGGTGGGCTGATGTTAAAGTAGGTAAGTTTTCTAGAGGAATGAAGCAACGGTTAGCGATTGCTGACGCCTTAATCAAGGAGCCGAAAGTCCTGATGCTTGACGAGCCGACCGCTGGAATAGATCCAAAGGGATCAGAAGAAATATTGTCTTTACTTGAAAATCTTTCGAGAAAAGAGGGTATAACGATACTAATGTCATCTCACCTCTTACATCACGTCGAAAAGTATGGTGACAGGATAGCGATAATGAAGAAGGGAGAGATTGTAGCTACTGGTAGCATATCTTCTCTCGTAAAAGAAGAAAACATTGTTGAGATAGATTTAGAGGGTGTTGATGAAGCCTTAATCTCGGAGCTCAATAGACTTGACGGCGTTAAAGAAGTGGAGAGAAGAGGGAACAAGCTGATTATTGTCGCTCAGAGAGACATTCGAAGAGAAGTATTTGATGTAGCATCTAAAATCGGAAAGAAAGTGATTAGTGTCAAGCTTACACAAAGTTTAGAGAGAATTTACGCAAAATACTTTAGGGAAGAGGAGATTAGATGAGGATTACACCAATTATTAGGAAGGAGGTCGCTGACCATTTAAGTAGCAGAAGATTTCCATTACTAATAGCCCTCGTACTCCTCTCAGGTCTCGCTACTTCCTATCTTGGCGTTCAATCGATTGTTAAGGGACCTATAAAGGAAACAGAGCAGACAATAGCCTTCTTAAGGTTACTAACTGGGAGCGAAGAGACTCAAATACCTTCATATGTATACTTTATAGGTCTTTTCGGTCCAATTGTCGGAATAGCCTTAAGCTTTGACTCGGTTAATAGGGAGGTTTCAAGCGGCTCCATGCTTAAGCTACTCTCAAACCCAATATACAGGGATAGCATTATACTTGGCAAAATAATTGCAGGTATCCTAATAATCCTGCTCATAGTTTTCAGTAGCACAGGTATAGTAACCGGCTTTAATATACTGTTAGCTGGCTTTGGACCAACGATTGAGGGAACCTTCAGAATAATATATTTCGCCATAGCATCTTTCCTCTATATAGCCCTTTGGTTCAGCATAGGTCTCCTCTTCTCAATAGTATTTAGGAGGACAACGACGTCAGCACTCGCCTCTCTAGCCGTCTGGGTCTTCTTCTCTATCTTCATTTACTTAGTTGCGGATATAATAGCGACTGAAGTTGCTGGTTTAAGATACTACTTTCCTGAACCCCCTACAAGCGCTAAATGGCTCTACTATGTAACATATGATGCAGTAATCAGATTTAGCCCACAAACATTATACTCAGAAGTAGCTGGATATATTCTGAGCCCAGAAATACTAGTCATCTACTTTAATCCTTATGGAGGATTCTATTTGCCATCGCTGAAGTTACGGCCACTAAGCCTTGATGAAAGCTTATCCCTTGTATGGCCTTCTTTCTCGACTTTAATAGCGAGCTTTGTCATAATCCTAACATTGAGCATACTGATATTTCTTAAAATGGAAGTTAGGCCGTCTTGGGCGTAGCGATAAAGCTAGTGTTTTAGCCACTCAGGTAAACGCTGCCCTCTTAAGAGATCCTCAAAGTTCTCTCTTTCTCTAATAAGAGCATATTTTCCATCTTTTACAAGAACCTCTGGGCATCTTGGCCTAGAATTATATTGCGAACTCATCACTAAGCCATAGGCACCAGTATTCAGTATTGCCAATATGTCTCCTTCATGAATTTCCGGGAGAAGCCTATCCCTAGCTAGTATATCACCGGACTCACAGAGGGGGCCAGCAACATCATAAACCTCTTTTTCAGGCTCGTTTAACTTGTTTGCAACGATTATATGGTGATAAGCACCATACATAACTGGCCTGATTAGCAAATTGAAGCCAGCATCAACCCCGATGAACTTCTTGAATGGCGTCACTTTAACTGTGTTAACCCTCGTTAAAAGGATACCTGCGTCACAAACTATGTAACGGCCGGGCTCAATGCAAAAGAAGGGCTCGCCTAAGTCATACTCTCTAATTTTACTCTTAAAGAGATTAAGCATTTTCTCAGCATATTCATCCAGGTTTAGCGGCTTTTCCTCTAGCTTATATGGGACCCCCAGTCCACCGCCAAAATCTATGAACTCGAAGGTTATTTCGAGTTCCCTCCTGACACGATAGGCTATTTCTAGAAGCTTCTGGGCTGCTAGAAGGAAGGGCTCAACGCTTAATATTCCAGAGCCAATATGCATGTGTATCCCAAACCTTCTAACACCTGCTCCCTTCGCAATCTCATAAGCCCTAATAACATCAGTCTCCCAGATGCCGAACTTAGAATCTCTCCCGGCAGTTATAACATGCTTATGGTGGCCAGCACCTATCTCCGGGTTAACTCTAATAGACAACACTTCGGGGACATGAATACTGATTAATCTTTTCAGCTGAGAGAGGGAATCTATATTAATTGTGACTCCAGCTCTGACTAAGAATTCTAACTCATCATCTCTAACACTTGTTCCAGTAAAGAGTATTTCTTCAGGTTGAAAACCAGCCTTTAGCGCTAGGAAAACCTCTCCTGGACTGACTACATCTAGGTATGCGCCCTCATCCCTTAAAATCTTCAGAAGTGCTAGGCTAGTATTAGCCTTGGCGGAATAATAGATTCTAACTTTGTCGTGATGTTTTAGAAGCGCCTCCCTTAACCTACGGAAGTTTTCACGTACCCTGTTCTCACTTAAGACATAAAGTGGGGTATCAAATTTATATGCAAGCTCTATTGTCGAGACCCCATCAATATAGAGAACTCCACCTTTATTCTCCAGAAATTTATGGGGGCTTAAGAAAACCATGGAGGACACCAGAATCTGTCAAATATATCCCTTAGCGACCATGAGTTCCGCGCTGAGTATCCCAGCGCCAGCAGCTCCCCGAATAGTATTATGGCCAAGGCATAGATACTTAAGCGTCATAACCGGGTCATTTCTTATTCGCCCAACAACTACACTCATTCCCCTCCCAGCATCTCTGTCAAGTCTAGGTTGCGGCCTATCAATTTCATCCCTAACAATTATGGGTTTCTCTGGAGCAAAAGGCAGCTTGAGTCTCTGCGGCTCACCAATGAAGTTTCTGAACGCCTCCTTAACCTCTTCGATTGTCGGCTTAGATTCTAAATCCACATAAACTACTTCTAGATGGCCATCCTTAACATTAACCCTATTACAGCTAGCGCTTATAGCCATGTCTGCCAGCCTAACTCTCTCGCCATCAAAAACTCCAAGAATCTTCTTTGTCTCAGTCTCGATCTTCTCTTCCTCCTTAGCAATATATGGAATTATATTATCAATTATATCTAGTGATGGAACCCCAGGGTAGCCTGCCCCACTTAAAGCCTGCATCGTCGTAACAATAACCTTCCTTAACCCAAACTTCATCAGTGGTTTCAATGTTAATGCGAGCTGTATGGTTGAGCAATTGGGGTCAGTTGATATAAAGCCGCTCCAACCTCGCCTACGCTTCTGTATCGGTATAAGTTCAAGGTGCTCTGGGTTAACCTCTGGTATAAGCAGCGGAACATCATCCTCCATTCTATGAGCTGCAGCCTTACTTAAAACAGGCAATTCAGTAGCAAAACTTTCTTCTATTGGTCCAGCTATATCTCCGGGGAGAGCTGAGAAGACTAAATCCACATCCCCCGCCTCCTTAACGGATTTAAGATCTGCGTTAACAACAGTCATCTCACCCACTTCTTTCGGCATCTCCGTCTCCATGCGCCATGCGCACACCTCCTTATACCTTTTTCCAGCTGAACGCTCTGAAGCCGCTAATACTGAGATATCGAACCATGGATGATTCTCTAGCAATTGAATAAATCTTTGGCCCACAGCTCCAGTCGCAGCTAATATTGCTACACTCCTACGCCTCAAGAATATCCCTCACAGCCGTAATAGCCTCATCAATCTTGCTCTCATCAACAAATATGCTTATTGTTGATTTACTTGTTGTAACCTCAATTATATTTATACCTTTAGATGCCAAAGCACTAGTCACCTTTGCAAGCCACCCTGGAGAATCAATGAAGTCTGGATGGGAGATTTCTATAAGGCCAACTCCGGTCAGGCAGCTTAAAGCTTTAACAAAACTTAAACTATGCAGCTTATTTATCAACCCTCTTAAATCTTTAGAGAATGTGAAGATTGTGATGGTGTTTCTGCCAGTACTAACTCCAAAAATAATGTTTTCGTCTAAAGCCGCAAATATTTGACCCAAATTTCTTGGATTAATGTCACAGATAAGACTTATGGCAGTAATGTTCTTCTCCGACTTTATGTCAAATGTCTTTGAGTTTAAAGCGCCCAATATCTCCGTTCCAGGCGATCTAAAGTCGCCTGACATAAAACTGACAACCCTTAGTCTCTGCTCTGGAATCTTATATTTTAGAGCTTCAGCCTTAATTATCTTCGCGCCACCATGAGCGAGAGCGAACATCTCATAAATGTCGATTTTATCCAGCACTCGTGGATTATCAACAATTTTGGGATCAGCAGAGAGGACCCCTTCAGTTTCTTTAACTAGTAAAACTTCCTCCGCCCTCAGAGAATTTGCTAGTATAAGGGCAGTTGTGTCGCTCCCTCCCCTACCGAGCGTGGTTACATTTCCATCCTTGTCTTTTCCTAAAAAGCCGCATATAACCACTATTTTTCCACTTGAGAGAAGGGGCTCGATATATTTCTGGACACGCATACGTGTTTCATGTATATCCGGTTTAGCATTCTTAAAGTTTGAGTCCGTTATTATGGGCCACTCCTCATGGCTAGGCTCGATGTAAACCGCGTCGGCGCCAAGTGCTTTTAATGCGGAGCAGAAAATTCTTGCGCTGATTCTCTCGCCCATCGAGACTATATCGGCATAATCTTTATCGCTTATTTTCCCAAGATGCGAAATTGTATCAATAAGGGTGTCCGTCATATTGCCCATTGCGGAAACCACTACAATAACTTCCTTAAAGTTTGCCTTTAGAATCATCTCAGCAGCTCTTCTAATTTTCTCCCCAGTCGCAAGGTCTGCGCCGCCGAACTTCACTACTACTCTACCGCTTACTAGGAAGGTTATCCCCTCCTAAACCAGTCCTAATACATCATCCATGGTATAAATCCCTGGTTTATCCTGCTTATAAACCCATTCCGCAGCATATAATGCGCCTTGCGCGAAAACGCTCCTAGAGAAGGCTGTATGTTCAATACGTATCATCTCATGTGGACCAGCTATGATTACTTCATGTATACCTGGAACCCCCCCAGCCCTAACAGATAATATCTCGAGCTCACCCGGTTTCCTTAAACTTAAACCTTCTCGGCCATATATTATGCTTGTGTATCCCTTAACTTGAGAAATTATCTCTCCCATTCTCTTCGCAGTTCCGCTAGGCGCATCCCTTTTACCTGAATGGTGCATCTCAATTATGCTGACCTCATAGTCTGCTGGAAAAGCTCTGACCATTTGTAGGAGCTTTAAGAGTATATTTATGCCTATTGCGAAGTTTGGTGAGAAGACCGCTGGAACCTTATTTGAAACGACTTCACTAATTCTTCGCATCTGTTCCTCGGTAAAACCAGTTGTTCCCATAACTATCCTCTTGCCTAACTCAGCCACTAACGGGATATTTACAATCTCAGCTTCGGGGTTTGTGAAAGATATATAGACATCAGCATCTTTAACAGCGTCCGGTATTCTCGATGGATCAACTATCCTGATATCTAAATCGCAGATTCCTGCCTCTCTTAAAGTCTTATTTATGTTTGGATCATCCCCCGCAGCTACAGCGCCAACTATTCTAAAACCCTTTACAACAGCCTCTTTAATCAACGTACTACCCATCCTCCCAGTGGCGCCTGCAACACATAATTTAATAGCAGTCATATGTTAAATCCTCCCAAAAACGCTTATCATATAACCGTTTGCTTAAATCTACATCAAAGAAATCTTCAAGAGGTTTAAATAGGTCAGGATTTCTCTCATAAACAGTTCTGAATGCGCTTAAGACCACTTCTAAACCTTTCTTCGTCATCTTTCCAAGGGGGCGTCTACACGGCCCTGAGGGCATTCCGAGAACATTCATGAGGGTCTTATATGGAAGTGGATTTCTGGCTCTACATAAAACAGAGCCATATGGGGTTTCTTCCTCAGTTTTAACAGTTACAACTGAGAATAATGGTTTTAGTGTTTCATTGAGGTTTCTAGCTTCCTCAATCCTCTTTTCAAGAACAGCCCTCGTTAAACTTTCAATAGCCTTAGGAAGTATGTTTGATGTAACTGAAATGACACCGCTCGCTCTAATCTCTGGATGAATCATTATTTCATAGGTTTTATCGTCATCCCCAGACAATATATAGAAATCTTCACCACAAAACTTTCTGGTCAACTTCATATTTTCAATATTTCCAGTAGCCTCTTTAACAGCCTTAACATTCTCGAACTTTGAGTGGAGAATCGCCAAATCCTGCGGAAGTATCTGGGTTCCAGTTCTTCCCGGGATTACATATGGTATAACCTGAACTTCTGGAAACATTCTCGCAACCGGTTCAATATACTCCTTCCTTATTTCCAGGGAACTTGGCCCATTATAATATGGATCCACGAGTAGAACGCATCTAACGCCGAGATCATAAGCCTCCTTTGTCATCTTAGTTGTTTTATCTGTTGAGTTGCTTCCAGTCCCAGCTATTACTATACACTTGTCGCCAGCAACGTCGAGCACTTCCTTAATGACCCTTATACTTTCCTCATGAGTCAATGTTGGGCTCTCCCCGGTCGTCCCTACTGCAAGTACCCCACTTACACCTTCACTGAGCTGAAAATCAACAAGCCTCTTTAAGCCCTCAAAATCTATTTCAAAGTTATCTTTCATTGGAGTTATAAGCGCTGTATAGCAACCTTCGAACTTTTCTATCTTCATATTTTGCTATGCCTCTAAATAGCTAGATCGAATCAAGAATCTTCTCATATTTTATAGATATTTATGTTTTTCGTTAATATAATACGAAAAACGTAAAAATAAACAACTTACTATATTCATAAAGCTTTTCAGTAAAATGGAAAAGAATAAAATGTGTGGATGAGATAGATCTCCAAATATTACGGATGTTGAAAGAAAATGCCAGGATAAAATATGTAGAAATATCTCGAGCTCTTGGCTTAACAGAAGGAGCTGTTAGGAGAAGGATAAAGAGACTTAAGGAAAGCGGGATAATAAAAAGGTTCACAGTTGAGACAAGCATAGAGATTGAAGGAATAGTTTTAATTGAAACAGAAACTGATAAGACAGAAGACGTCGTAAAAAAAGTTAGGGGAATTTGCGACAAGGTCTTTGAGGTGTCAGGAGAATACGATATTGCAGCATTAATACAAGCATATACTATAGACGAGCTAAATAAAAGAATAGATGAAATAAGGAGATTATCGGGCGTCCTAGCTACAAAAACACTAATAAAGCTTAAGAACTAGCAGTCCTCACGCCGAACAGCCTCAAGGGCCCTATACATTTTTTCATAAGTTTTCATAAAGTCAGCATCTCTTAGCAATAGGTTACGGATTTCTTTATAAAAATCGATGAAGGCTTTATGATCCCTACTCTTAATAACGTTTCTTAAGCTCATAGCTTTTTCTATCATTTTATCTAAGTAAGTAATCGCGTATTCATTATCCATTTGTATTGAGGCATAGAGGAATGGATCTTCGTTCATTACCGCCCCGCTTAATATATACTGCAGTGTGAAAGTTGTTCCCCCAAGACGTTTGAGTATTCCTATATCCTCTTCACTGATGACTGATGCGAAAACGATGTTAATGAAGTGGGTTAGTGCTAGAGTTAATGCCATAACCTTATCGTGAAAGCTGTAATCAACCGGAATTATAGTAGCTTCCGGAAAAATTTTCTCCGCCAACTCTTTCTCGACCACGAGGTCAACCACAGGCACTAGAGCGATCTTTTCACCAGAGAGTCTCTGGACGCCTGGGCCGAAGAGAGGGTGTAAGGACAAGACTCTTATACCGCGTGCAGCGGCTTCCCTCAAAGCTGGTAAAATTTTTGATTTAAGCGAGGCTATTTCAGCGATAACTGTACATTTATCCACTTCTGGCATTATTTCAGTTAAAACCTTCGGAGTTACTTCTATTGGAGTTGAGATAAGGACTAAATTAGCCTCTTTAACAGCTAAGATATTATTCTCAGAGAGCTTTACCCTCATTTGTTTCGCAACTTCTCTAGCTTTCTCCATTCTAATATCTGATATTATCACTTCATGACCACGCTCGAGAAAGTATCTCGCAAAATATGTTCCCATCCTTCCAGCTCCACCAATTATGGCGACAATCATCCGGACACATCCTTTAAATTATTTAAAGGTTTGACTCGATAACTTCCTGCTGCACACGCTTCGATTCTTCAATAAGCAATTTTAAAAGTTTTAGTGAAAAGTTTATGCTTATACCGCATTTTTTACTGAATTCAATAACCCTATTCCTTAACTCATTTTCAGTTAAAGGATCCTCAAGCGGTAGACCATTACGAGCCTTTATTTCGCCAATTCTTTTTGCAAGCAATAATCTCTCGTTAGATAGGCGGATTATTTCAAGAGTTAATTCCGCGATCTTCTCCCTAAGAGCCTCAAGCTCCTTGGAAAACAACCTCTCTCCCTAAAAACTACATAAATGTTTTTTAATGTAAAAGTCTTTTTCAAACCTACGAAGTGATGCTCTGGACTCACGCCATGCTATAAATTCAAAAAATATTAAAATTCATAGAAACTTTTAACTTACTTTTCCCTAAACTTTTATGAAAATAAATTGTTTGCGGTAGTGGTGGACTTGATGCATTTACTAAACTTTAAGGGCTGGTCTGGAGAACAAATAATGGAGATTGTTAATAAGGGTATTGAGGTGAAGAGAGAACCTTTTAAGTACCGTGATGCGCTAAGTGGGAAAACTTTAGCCATGATCTTTCAAAAAACCTCAACTAGAACCAGAGTTTCTTTTGAGGTTGCCATGACGCAAATGGGCGGACATGCAATTTACTTGGATTGGAGGGCAACGAACTTCACTATAGCAGACATATACGATGAAACGCAATACCTTTCACGGAATGTTGACTGCATATTGGCTAGACTTCTAAGACATGCAGATTTGCAAGTTATGGCTAAGGCGTCACGAGTGCCAGTGATAAATGGATGCGACGAGAAGTATCATCCAAGTCAAGTAATCGCTGATCTTATAACAATGAAAGAGAAGAGGGGGACGTTAAAAGGCGCTAAGTTAGTCTACGTGGGCGTACATAATAATGTATGTAATTCTCTAATAGAAGCGTGTACTAAAGTTGGTGTGAAAATTGTTACTGTTACACCAATATTTAATGATCCCTCAAAGGATGAAGAGCTCTTAGAAGGGGCTAAGAGAACTGGTCTTTGGGAGATGACACTTGATCTAAAGTATGCTGTAAAGGATGCTGATTTCATTTACACGGATACATGGGTTGATATGGAGTTCTTCTTAGATCCAAGATATGCTGAGGAGAAGGAGAAGCGCATAAGGATAATGATGCCATATCAAATAAACAGGGAAAATATTGCTGGGAGTAATGCTTGGATAATGCATGATATGCCAATTCATAGAGGATACGAGATAAGCCCCGAGATGATCGAAGATCCAAGGTCGATTATTTATGAACAGAGCGAAAATAGGTTGTATGCGGCGAAAGCCATCCTCTTAAAACTATTAAATAAATACTAGTTGAACTTAGATGCCCATAACTCTTAAATAACCCATTATTTATTCAATAACTCAATTCAAAAAATGGCTTGGGTGAAAGAAGTGGCGGACTACCCGGATGACTGGTATAGAAAGTATCTACTGTTCGGTAAATGGGGTTGGGAGGGCATAGAGGTAAAAGACCCTGGGCTTAAAAGGTATATATGTCTTAGACCTGTTATTCTACCACATTCAATGGGTAGGCATGCTAAGGTGAGGTTTGGTAAGGCTGAGGTTAACATAGTTGAGAGACTTGTAAATCAACTTATGCGTCCAGGGAGAAATGGGGGTAAAAAGGCTAAAGCCATAAAGATTGTTAAAAACGCCTTCGAGATAATTTATCTCCAAACTGGTAGGAACCCAATTGAAGTTCTTGTTAGAGCTATTGAGAATGCGGCTCCATGCGAAGACACGACGAGAATAATGTATGGTGGAATAATTTATTATCAATCCGTCGACGTATCCCCGCAAAGAAGAGTTGATTTGGCATTACGGTGGATTGCTGAGGGCGCCCGTCTCGCGGCCTTCAGTAACCCAAAGACAATCGAGGAATGCTTGGCAGAGGAGATAATATCGGCCGCGAACAACGATCTTAAGAGCTATGCTATACAACGTAAAAATGAGTTAGAAAGAATAGCTCTACATGCACGCTAAATAGTTACTTTTATCTCATTAATACACTTTAGTATTAATCTAATTCAGAGGGGAACTTTATGGATTTACTAATAAAGGGTGGCTACGTTTATGACCCCTTAAATGGCATTAATGGAGAAATCATGGATATATCGGTTAAAGAAGGAAAAATTGTTGAGAAAGTTAATGAACATGAAGCTCATGTAATTGATGCCTCTGGAATGATAGTAATGCCCGGCGGGATAGACATACATACCCATATAGCTGGCTCTGAGGTTAATTCTGGCAGACTCCTCAGACCTGAGGATCACATTCGCGATGTTGAATCAAAAACGCTTATAACAAGGTCTGGGGTGGGCTATTCGGTTCCATCAACATTCACCACAGGCTATCGTTATGCACGTATGGGATACACATTACTTTGTAATCCCTCAATGCCTCCATTAGAAGCCAAGCATACACATGAGGAACTTGATGACACTCCAATAGTAGATAAGGTGACCTTCCCACTACTTGGAGACTGGTGGTTCGTTTTAGAATACTTGAGGGATAAAAAGATTAAGGAATGCGCTGAGCATGTGGCTTGGATGATAATTGCAACAAAGGGATATGCAATCAAGATTGTTAATCCAGGCGGCTTGGAGGCATGGGGCTTTGGAAGGAATGTTAAAAGTTTGGATGACCCAGTACCATACTTTAATGTCACGCCTAGGGAGATAATTCGTGGACTATGTATAGTTAACAAGATGCTTAACCTGCCGCATACGATCCACGTTCATACAAATAGGCTTGGGCAGCCGGGTAATTATGCCACAACCCTTGAGACAATGGATTGCGTCAAAGACCTAGCAATAAACGATAAACCTGTCATTCACATTACACACTGCCAGTTTAGTGCATTCAAGGGTGATAGCTGGGCAACAATGCGCTCCGGAGCTGAAGAGATAGCTAAATATGTTAATGCACATAGTCACGTTACTCTAGATATGGGCCAGGTAATTTTCACCGACACAACCACCATGACGGCTGATGGGCCATGGCAATACACTCTCTATGAACTAAGCGGAAATAAGTGGGTTAACCATGATGTTGAAGTTGAAACTAGCTCTGGTATAGTGCCCTTTAGATATAGACGTAAGAGCTATGTTCATGCAACAATGTGGTCTATAGGTTTAGAACTAGCTTTGCTAATAAAAGATCCATGGAAGATATATTTGACAACAGATCACCCAAACGGCGGCCCATTCACGGAATATCCGAGAATAGTATCCTGGCTTATGAGCAGAAAAGCTAGGGAGGAAACTCTCAAAAAGATTAATAAGAAAGCTAGAGCTAAATCGCTCCTTCCAAGCATAGACAGAGAGTATACTTTTTACGAGATAGCAATAGCTACGCGAGCCGGGCAGGCAAAGGCGTTAGGATTGAGGAATAAGGGCCATCTGGGCGTCGGAGCAGACGCTGATATAGCGATCTACAACATTAACCCAAAGGAAGTCGACCCATCAAATGACTATAAGGTTATTCAGAGGGCTTTCTTGAGGGCAGCCTATACAATTAAAGATGGCGAGGTAGTCGTTAAGGATGGTGAAGTCGTTAAAGCTATAGATGGAAAAACCTATTGGATAAACTTTGAGGAGTCTTCAATAAACCCGCTCTTAAGCGTATCTGAAAGCTTAAAAAGAAAGTTTAGGGAGTATTGGACTGTCGAACTCGAAAATTATTTTATACCAGAAAGATATCTTAAGCATCCAGTATCAATAAATATTAAGGCGGGGGTTTGGCCATTATAATTCAAATAACCCCAAAATACGAATTTAAGGTTCCAGTCTATGCAAAGTGTATCTCACCAGATGTCTTCGATGGAAAAGGTCTTGAGGAAATATCAAAGCTAAGGGTTTTGGAAGGAAATAGAAACCGTACGCTTGGAGACCTATTTGACATTAAGCTTAAGGACAAAGATGATGCAGAAACTATCATACATCTTTTAGGCAGCTTCATAAAGGTTCGAGAGATCGGAGCAAACATGACAAGGGGTAAGATAATAATAGATGGTGATGTTGGAATGCACCTTGGGGAGGGGATGAGTGGAGGCGAAATAATCGTTAACGGTTATGCCGACTCTTGGGCTGGAGGGGCCATGAAGGGTGGTAGGATAGAGATTAAGGGTTCGGCTGGAGATTATATTGGTGCACCCTATCGCGGAAGCAAGGAGGGAATGAGGGGTGGAACAATAATTGTACATGGTGATGCTGGCAGAGAGGTTGGATGTTTAATGATGGGTGGGTTAATCAGAATATATGGCTCTGTTAAACATTTTGTTGGAATAGACATGCTTGATGGGACAATAGTTGTTCATGGCGATTCTGCTGGCAAGGCTGGCGGCGGTATGAGAGGCGGGAGAATAATTATATGTGGTTATATCCCATCGATTCTACCAACATTCACCATTGAGGATATAAGGCCAAGCGTTAACATAGATGGAGAGAAGATCAGCGGTCCCTTCTATAGGTTCATTGGCGACATGGCCGATAAAGGTGAAGGAAGACTCTTTATATCTAAAAATAAGAATCCGCACCTATCTTTCTACGAAAAGTATCTATAGGGGATAAGATTGCCCCTAAGCATAAATAAGGAAGCGGCGAAGATCGCTAGAGAAATCTGTAGTAATCCAGAGAAACATAATGTTATAGTTGAGAGGAGCCATACTGGAGCATACGTGATTGATGCTGGGATAGATGCAGAAGGGGGCTTTCTCATAGGTAAACTTATAGTTGAGATATGTTTGGGTGGCCTTGGAACAGCAACCCTTTCCATGACCCACCTTGGAGATATAGAGCTTCCTTCAATAAACGTCTACACGGATAAGCCTGCCATTTCAACATTAGCTTCACAGATGGCTGGGTGGAGGATTAAGGTTGGTGATTACATGGCAATGGCTTCAGGCCCCGCAAGGGCATTAGCCCAAAAGCCTAAGGGCATTTATGAGAAGATAGGGTATAGAGACGAGTCTGATGAAGCAGTGATAGTTTTAGAGACGTCGAGGAAACCTCCAGAAGAAGTAATTAGGAGCATTGCCGAATCCTGCCGTGTGCCCCCGGAAAAACTTTACATAATAGTTGCTCCAACCAGATCAATAGCTTGCCTAACGCAGGTTTCTGGAAGGGTTGTTGAGGTTGGAATATATAGGTTGGTTGAAGTAGGCTTCGATCCCAAAGCCATAATTTACGCCTGTGGAGAAGCTCCGATCCCACCACCACACCCAGATGAGACTGAGTCTATGGGTAGATCAAATGACATGATATTATATGGTGGCTCAGTACAAGTCGTTGTAGACTACCATAACGATGAATACTTAGAAAGAATTGCTAAAGAAGCTGTCTCGTCAGCCTCAAGAGATTATGGAAGACCTTTCGCCGAGATATTTAGGGGGGTTGGAGGGGACTTCTATAAGATAGATCCAAAGGTATTTGCTCCAGCAAGAATCGTTATAATGAATAGAAAAACTGGAAGGGTATTCGCTTCTGGGAGAATAAATGTGGAGGTTCTGCTAAAATCCCTTGGGTTAGGTTAACCAGTTTTACCCGCGAATGCTTCCCGCTTCCTCTTAGACATTTTAACTAGTAGCTCCATAATTTTATTGTCTTCCAGCGGCTTTATCTCCAGCATCTTCTTCGCTTCAACGCTTCTAAGTATTTCATCTCCTATTTCAGTCCTCACGATGATTAATGTCCAGCCCTCGAGTCCCAATCCACCAACGGATATATCTGCCAGCTCCGCGGAAAAATCTGGACAGGTGTCACAAAAACCGCATGCATATTCCTTAACGTCTTTTAGGGAGACTGCCCTAACTTGGCCATCTTTCATTTTAATGAGGAATTTACCCTTAATATTGATCCTCGCAATGTCTTCCAGCTTAACATTAAGCTTGCCTTGGAGTAAACCCCTTACT
This sequence comes from Candidatus Bathyarchaeota archaeon, assembly GCA_018396995.1. GTDB lineage: Archaea > Thermoproteota > Bathyarchaeia > Bathyarchaeales > DTEX01 > DTEX01. Next base: position 7,925 of record JAGTQB010000020.1, on the reverse strand, counting down.
AGACCATCATATACGAAGCTCTCGCTACAGAATAAGCCTATAGTGAACTTTAGGGCATCGGCATACTTTTTTATCGGAACCATCTGTATTCTTCTAATGGCACATATTTGGCATGGGGTCCCAACAAAAGCCATCTTACCTACTTTATTTTGAACACCGCTCCTAAATGCCAGCAAATTTGGAGAGTATGTATACCTTGTTCCGGAGCATCGAAGAAGATCCTTCTTTGATAGAGCTAGCATTGGAGTAGCTTTCAACGGGTTAGCACTGTCTTCACCTGAGACCGCAGCCCCTTGTATGACCCCATCTTCAAGCGCGGAGATTAAGATAGATGTCGCAGCTCCTCCATCTTGGCAGACTTTTATGATATCTTCGTCCCTCGTCCGCGCCATTAAAATTCGTCTATAAATTCCAAACTCTTCTCCCGCACTTCTTTCCCTCCCAAATATGAAACGCTCTATAGAGACTATTGGAACTTTGTACCTTGGACAAACGTTAGCACAGATCCCACACGATTTACATTCATTGACAATCTTTGGGCCTTCAATATAGCCTAAGGAATTATAAGGACATGAAATAACACAGGCAGCGCATCCAGTGCATAATTTACTGTCAATAACATGCTTCTTTAAGCTATCCTCAAAACTGACTTTTTCAATTGGCACGGCCCAACCACCCTAAGCATTAGAGAAGGCGGAACACAAATATTTTTCCATTAACACCTTAATTTCGATGAACTTAGAAAGAATATTTAACGAAGCATTGGCTGTTAACTCAACGGGATTTCTCAGCCTAATAAGCCAAGTTAACCAGATATTTGACTGGGAGACTGAAGGGAAATCTGTAGGAGAGGCGGAGATAATTGGCAGGCTTGTTCAGGTCCCTCCTAAAGGGGAAGCAGTAATTGTCGGTGACATTCATGGGGACTTAGAGAGCCTAAAGCATATACTCCATGAATCAAGGTTTCTAGAAAAGGCGGCAATGGACGGACATAATATTTACCTAGTCTTCCTTGGCGATTATGGCGATAGAGGAGAGTATTCGCCAGAAGTTTACTACGTTATCCTAACCTTAAAGAAGCTTTTTCCGGAAAAGGTTATTTTACTACAAGGCAATCATGAGGGGCCAGAGGACCTATTAGCATATCCTCACGATTTACCCTACTATATGAAGAGGAAGTTTGGTCCAAATGGATCAATTGTGTATAGAGAGCTCAGCCATCTCTTTAGGCGCTTTTATACAGCAGTCTTAGTTAAGGGTAAATATGTAATGTTGCATGGTGGTGTACCAAGCGAGGCGAGTACTCTTGAAGACGTAGCCTTCGCATATAATAAGCATCCATCTGAAGGACACCTAGAGGAGATTCTGTGGAGTGACCCGAGTGAGTGGGTAAATAATAAATATCCATCTCCACGCGGAGCTGGCTACCTTTTCGGCAAAGACGTAACAAATAAGTTCCTCAATCTACTAGGCGTGAAATTCTTGATTAGGGGGCATGAGCCGACCGATGAGGGATACAAATTTAACCACGGTGGGAAGATATTGACGCTCTTCAGCAGGAAGGGGCCGCCATACTACAATATTAATGCAGCATATTTAATGCTTGATCTCTCACTCCAGCTGAAGACTGCTGAAGAACTTGAAGAACATGTAAAAAGATTTTAAGTTCCTCTTCTTTTGAAGACACCTATTTGGTGGAAGACTTGGCGCTAAAGGGGTACTATACGTCCACTATTGGCAGCTTCCCTCTAACGGATAGTGAGGAAAATAGGAGGAGGTGTTTAGAGGACTTAATTGCGCTTGGAATAGATTATCCAGCATATCCACAGCTAACAGATATGGGTAAACAGTTTCTAGATGACTTAGTTAAGCAGGATTGCGGGATAACATTATCCATGGGAGAATATAGAGCCGCTAGAAAGAATATAAATGTTGATGTTGAGCCGCCTGGCATCGAGCCATTTCTTTGGACTGTTAACTACTTAGAGAAAAAGGGTTTAAAGGCCAAAATTAAAGCCCCTGTGACAGGTCCATTCACCTTAGCGTCTTATATAGTTGTTGGCGAAGAGAGAGACTTACTTAATAGGGCTGTAGCAGACATCTCTCTTATAGAACAGATAGCTGAGATAATATCAAAATCATGTAAAGTTATCTCAAAAAAGGCTGAAATGATCTCAATAGATGAACCCATTTTAAGTCTCATAGTCGGCTTGAGAGTGATATTTAATTATGGAGAAGAGAAGATTAAAGGGATTCTCAATATTATTAGAGAGAGTTGCGGGAATGTTTTAACCGGAGTGCATATTTGTGGTAAGATATCACGTAAGCTAGCAAACATTCTTCTGGAAACTAACTTAAACTTCTTAAGCCATGAATTCCATGATACGCCCACTAACATAAGAGTCTATAGCCCAGAAGAAGTTAAGAGAAGTGGGAAAATATTGTCTGTTGGCTGCCTCTCAAGTAAGAAACCAATTGTGGAAAGCGTCGACGAAATTCTTAGAGTAATAAGGAAGTTTAAAGAGTTTGGCGACTGTATAATATTCACGCCTGACTGCGGCTTCGGAAACCTCATTGTTGATGGCTCTAGGGAGAAAGGGTATAACATAGCAATAGAGAAGCTTAGAAATATGACTTTGGCGGTAGCTAAGTTTAGAGGGAATTAAGGCACCCACAAATTTTATTTCAATTTATGAAGCTACTCTGGTGGATGAAAAATTGAGATTAATGTTTCCGTTCGCGTAACATTCGGATGCTGCTCAATCATCTCATAAATTATCCTTTGCAGCTCTTCAAGATTATCTGCCTCGATAACAACTACAGCATCATATCTACCGAGGACCGAGTTAGCCATCTTAACACCTTTTATACGCCTAGACCTAACAATTTCTTCAGATGTACCGGGTCTCATCTTTACGAGAACAAATGCCCTCAGAGTCTTTCTCCTAAAATTTCTGCTCTTATCCACATTATTCCCTCCAAGCGCTTTATATTTCAACCAAAGCTAATGACGTCTCTGTATGAACTATATCCGGATCTTTCTCAATAATATTGTATAGTAGGTTATGCAAGGTTTCAAAATCTGGCGTCTCAACAATGACTATCGCGTCGAACCTGCCGTATATCGCATCTGCCTGAATAACCTCTTTAACCCTACTCTTTATCCTCTTAACAACTTCAAGGGATGTGCCGGGCTTTGTCTCAATAAATATATACGCTCTTATCATCCTTCCACCTCAAACGCAATATTATTTTAGTAGTCTAAGTATTTCATAATTTCCCAGGGCGTTATATAGAGACAATATTGTAGCCAATCATTCATCTTATATTCGATAAAGGTGTCGAAAATATGGCTTCCCAGAGTCCGGTGGATAACCTCATCACTTTTCATCTCTTCAAGAGCTTCCTTAAGAGTAGAGGGTAACTCTAGTATGCCAAGCGCCCTTCTCCTTTCAGGACTTAGCTTATAGACATCCTCATCCACGGGATCCCCAGGATCAATTTTCTTCCTTATTCCATCTAAACCAGCCATCAACAAGCATGATAGGGCTAGATATGGGTTACATGAGGGATCCGCGCCACGGTACTCAATGCGTTTATAGGCAGCATATTGCGGCCCCTTATGATAGACTGGGATCCTAATTAATGCCGACCTATTCCTGCGTGACCAAACTATGTAGATCGGAGCCTCAAACCCGGGGACGAGTCTCTTATAGGAATTCACTGTTGGGCAGCAGACTGCTGTGAGAGCTCTAGCATGCTCCAGTAGCCCGCCAATGAAGTATCTTGCTGTCTGACTAAGCTCAGCGTACTTATCATTTTCATCATACATAACATTTACGCCATTCTTCCAAAGCGACATATGAACATGCATCCCACTGGCATTATCCATATAAATTGGCTTTGGCATGAATGTGGCTATTAAGCCCCGCTTTTTAGCAACGTTCTTTGCAACAAACTTATAATACATTACCCTATCAGATGTCTCAACAAGGGGGCCATACTGGAAGTTAATTTCTATTTGGCCGGCAGTTGCAACCTCATGATGGTGCTTCTCAACTTTAAAGCCAAAGTGGTCTTCAAGAATTGCTGAAACTTCATTTCTGTAATCTATGGTCGTATCTTCGGGAGGTGGTCTGAAATAGGCTTCTTTGGGCCTCAAAATATATCCATTACCGGAAATTTCAGGGGACTCTGGGACAACTCTAGGTGCCCCCCAAGAATCACTTTTACCACCATTTGGGCTAACCCATAAATCCCACACTAACTTCGTCGGATTTATTGATGAGAAGACAAAGTGCTCTAGTTCTGGAGCGAATAGGCAGGTGTAACCCATCTCAGCAGCATTTTTAACAGCTCTTTTCGCAACATATCCCCTTGGATCAACCTCTGATGGCTCTTTACTCCCAAATGCCTCACAAACATCACCTATGACTATAGCGCTCCTCTGGCTTTCTTCGGTAGTCCATGGTATTATGGCCAGTGTCCTTGGATCGGGTATTAGAACCATATCTGACTCCTCAATCGATTTAAATCCCCGTATAGACGAACCATCAAAGCCTAAACCATGAATAAAAGCATTCTTCTCAATGAATTCTCTAGATGGTATAACCATGTCCTGCATTAATCCCCTTATATCAACAAACGTTGAGTGAACCCATCGAACTTTATTCACTTTAATTTTTTCAATCGCCTCCCTAATAGCCTCTTCAAGATCATCACTAGGGTCCAAGCGTTTTCTCACCACTCATTCAATGAAAAATAATTTTTATTCTGGGTATTATATAAATTTCTGTTCAATATTGAAAAATATTTTTAAGTAAATGTCATATAATGAATAAATGTTCAATAGGAGGTATGCACATCGCCACACAGTGAGTTATTATTAGACGAATTAGATCTTCAGATAATTAAGTTACTCCAGGAGGATTCACGAACCAGCTATGGAAAACTGGCTAATAAGCTTGGGGTATCGGTTGGAACAGTATATAATCGTGTAAAAAATCTTGAGGAGAAGGGTGTCGTAAGAGGATATACTGCTATAATTGACCCAGTAAAGGCGGGATATGGAACAATCGCTATAATACTCGTCCAAGCAGAGGGAGCGCATTTAGTTGATGTAGAGAATGAGATAGCAAAAATTGATAACGTTGTTGCAGTCTATGATATAACTGGAGACTTCGATATTGCCGTGATAGCCAGGTTTAAAGACAGATTTGAACTAAATTCTTTTGTTAAAAAACTATTGTCGATGCCTTATGTAAAGCGCACTGTAACGAATGTTGTCTTAAATGTTGTAAAAGAGGATTTTAGAGTAAAGATTGAGCTCAAATAACCTTTAATATATCCGAGCGCGTTATTATTCCAACGAGCTCACCTTTCCTCACAACTAAGACTCCTGGATGAACCTCTAATAACGGCTTTATCACACTTATATCGGTATCCTCTGAAACCGTGGGGAGCGGTGGCTCCATAATCTTCTCAACGGGCTCCTCAGATATATTTGGACTTAGGTTGCGCACAATCCCCTCCTCGGTAACCATGCCAATAACCTTCCCCTCCTCAACGACTGGCACCTGCGAAATTCCATATCTCACCATTATCTCGCTAACATTCTTTATCTTCTCCTTTGAGGATACCGTTATAACCTCTCTAGTCATTATCTCCCCGCAGGTCTTTCCACGCTTGCTGGTCAATATTTGAAGAATCTTATTTACTGTGGAGAGTCTTGGATCAACCTTTCCGCGCTCTATCTTTGCTATGTGTGCTTGAGATACCCCAACAAGCCTTGCAAGTTCACTCTGAGTTAAACCAGCCTCCAGTCACATCTTTTTAAGTAATGATCCAGTTATTATCAAATAAGAATAACCTCCAGTTATAATCAATAAATCTATTTCTTGGGTAATTAATATTTATTTCCCTCTGGAATTCTAGAGCTTATACAGAGATTTACAGGGAGATTGGCTCAGATTATATATTATATTACATATTTTTTCAGCTTTGTATACCGAAAATTATATATCCAGAATACACATACTCTTTTGGAAGGAATTGTGGAAGGAATAGGGATGGAGAACATCGTTATCACACCCCTGAAAGGTATCCCGCTTGAAGAGCAGGAGATTGAGATAGTTGAGAGAAAAGGATTAGGTCACCCAGACACAATATGCGATTTAATAATGGATGAAGTCTCCATGAACCTCTGCAAAGAATACCTTGAGAGGGCTGGCGCAATACTACATCACAATATTGACAAGTCCCTCCTAGTTGCGGGGGAGGTTGAGGTAAGATTCGGCGGTGGGGTTGTTAAGAAGCCAATGAAGTTAATATTCGGTGATAGAGCGACCTTCGAAGTCGATAAAATTAAGATTCCGGTCGCAGAGATAGCCATTCAGACGGCGAAGGACTGGCTTAAGAGAAACCTTAGGTTCGTTAGTCCAGATGAACATGTTACTTACCAGGTTGAAATACAGCCAGGTTCGCAGGCTCTAACAGACATTTTTAAGCGTAGTAAAGGGATACTTGGGGCAAATGACACTTCAGCCGCAGTGGGGTGGGCACCGCTAACCAGAACTGAAAAGATTGTCTTAAGCCTTGAGAAATATCTTAACTCAAAGGAGTTTAAGAGAAGGTTCCCGGAGACTGGCGAAGATATTAAAGTGATGGGCTTTAGAAAGGGTAGAGATCTAGATTTAATCATTTCAATGGCTTTTGTCGACCGTTTCATAACGGATGAAAAATGCTATTTTGAGAGAAAGGAGGATATTCTAGAGGATATAAGGAGGTTTGCTGAGAAAAATTTTGAGGGGGTTGGTAAGATTTCCATAGAACTTAATGCCCTAGATGTGCCGGGAAGAGGTGTAGACGGGGTTTATCTAACGGTGCTTGGCACAAGCGCGGATGGAGCAGACTCCGGGCAGGTGGGCAGGGGTAATAGGGTTAATGGGCTAATATCGCTTAATAGGCCGCAGTGCTCTGAGGCTGCTGCTGGCAAGAACCCAGTCAGCCATGTTGGCAAAATATACAATTTGCTGACGCATAAGATCGCTAACAGGATCTATGAGGAGATAGGTCTCGTGAAAGAAGTTTATGTATGGATGCTGAGTAAGATTGGGCGCCCAATAAACCAGCCCGTTATAACGGCTGTTCAGTTGATGGCTGATGGAGAATTCGATAAAATAGAGATGAGAGTTAAAGACATAATTCAGTATGAGTTAGAGAACATGGAAGAATTCATAACAGATTTAATATATGGAAAAGTATCCATATGTTAAGATCTTGAAGAATATGTTTTGTCCGCTTTTCTTCCTATTCCTTCTAAGATAACAGCATAAGATCCCTATGAACTTTAATTATATGCTTCAGTAGATCTGATCTATATTCTCTAATCTTTATATTGGGCGGAGTTTCGGCTATTACAAGAATTATATAGTTATTTTTGTCACTCTGCTCTTCAATATACACCTTATAATTTCTAAAGTTGTTTGTGGATAGATGCTTCTGGATCTTTTCGAGAACTATTTCTGGATCATATTGGATGGGAAACTCATATCTGACTCTCACAACCTTCGGCTCTTCTTTCTCCTCCATGACGATGCTATTAGAGAATATTATGTTGTTCGGCACCTTCACAATCTCTCCGCTATCTGACAAGATCTTGGTATGCATTAAACCCACCTCGACAATCGTCCCCCTTAAAACTGGTATAATTTCATCTCTACTAAACATCTTGTAGGCCGGAGTTACGACTGGCGAGATTGGTAAGCCTCCAGAAATCTTGATAGTGGATCCAGGTCTTAAGAATCCCGTTCCGAGAATGAAGAGCCCGGCGAAAAGACTGGATAATACTGGCTGCAGAGCTAAACCGAGCACAAGCCCTGAAACGGTTGCGCCTGCAATGGCGCTTACACCAGTAACCTCAAATA
>JAGTQB010000002.1 GCA_018396995.1 Candidatus Bathyarchaeota archaeon | reverse complement strand
GACTGGCGCGGAGATAATGCACGTCCACTGCCTATGCGCCCTATCAGCTTTACCGGCATCAATAGCAAAACTACTAGCTAGGAAAAGACTTGTAATAACGATGCATGGGACGTTCCTGGGGCGCTATAGCAAGGCCGTTAAGCCGCCGCTCTCATGGATAATCCCAGCAGCTGAGAAAGCATACTTACGCCTTGGGCTATACGATAGAATCCTCGTGGAAGACAGATATACGTATAGGGCGCTGAGGAGCCTGAACATACCGAAGGAGAAGATACAGACCCTACCATATCCGGGAATAGATGCGAAAAGGTTTAGGGAGGCTCAACCAATAGGCGGGTTAGGTGGGGAACCAATAATACTGCATCATGGACGCTTAGTCCAGAAGAGGGGCGTAAAAACCCTAATCGAAGCCATGCCGAAGATAATAAGAGAGGTCCCGGAGGTAAAGCTCGTAATAGCGGGAGAAGGCCCAGAAAAACGGCGCCTGCAGAGACTTACTGAGGAGCTTGACATAGCGGGCCACGTGGTCTTTTTAGGGCTAGTCCCATATGAGCGAATACCAAGCCTAATAAAATCTTCAACTGTTGTAGTCGTCCCAAGCTTAATAGAGGGGCACTCGACAAGCGTGATAGAGGCGATGGCGGCCGCAAAGCCAATCATAGCTACAAAAGTAGGCGGGATAACGGAAGTCGTAAGGGATGGCGAAACAGGAATCCTAGTAGATCCGGAAAACCCCGACCAAATAGCTAACGCGGTAATAAAAGTCTTAAAGGACGGGGAGCTGGCCAAAGCCCTAGCTAAGAAAGCTGCTAAGAGGGCTGAAAAATATGATATTAGAGGGCTGGCTGAAGCTGAGCTGAGCTCCTACATGAACCTTATAAAAGAGGATAAAGACCATTTTAAGAAAGATTTAAGGCATACACAAATGGCGAAGTTACTAATTTTAACGGCTGTCATATTGGCCCAAACCATCTACATGTTGCCAACAATAGGCAGTCTCACATTTAGATTAGCCCGCATACAAGACGAGCTCCTATACAGCTGGGTTATACTCTTAGCCTGCCTACTATGGTTTATCTTGAAATGGAGAAATATAGTCCAAGCCTTAATGAGCCACAAGGTTACAGCCATCTCAACACACATGATACTGGGCTTAACGCTATGCGTCACCTCACTGGTAATACAGCTAACATTTAAGGCTCAAGACTTCTTTACTGCAGCCATACCAGCATCCCTCTTCATTTCAGGGGCTTTCGCAGCGCTGGGAAGCTTAACTCCACTCGCCATATCATGCGCCTACATAGCGGGGGTAGCCTTACCGGCGATTATAGGAGCATTCGCCGATAAACCGCTCTCAGAGTTCTCAACCAGCATAACAACCCTTGCCCTGAGAGCCCTAGGCATACAAGTCTCGGCACATGGAGCCTACATAAAAATCCCGGTAGCTACTGGCGGAGCAATAAACGCCTACATTGATCATGTTTGCGCTGGGAGCACATCAATCTCCGTCTTCATATGCCTATTCATATTAATCACAATAGATCTACAGCCCAAGCTAAAATGGGAGGTAGTAGCCTTCCTAGTGGCTGGAACTCTGGGGACTTTTGCACAGGCAATATTAAGGCTGGTTGTAATGGGCGTTATTGGAGCGAGTTATGGTTTAGAGAAATTCCTCATAGCCCATAAGTATCTTGGATACGTAGTCTTCTCACTCTACTTCATACTGTTTATTTACGCTTATGTGAAATTAACCAGAAGAAGATTGCTAGATAGAGGCCGTGGTTGAGATTGGAGACAAAAGTGAGAAGTAAAGTGGAAACTATTATGTTAGCTGCGGCAATAGCGTCCCTAACATTCACACAATACTTCTTCGCCTTCACTGATCCAGTTCTAGGAATACTCTCGGCCCTAGCGTCCGTTACAGCACTCTATCTTACGCTCTCGCTGCTCAATAAAGACATAAGCCAGCCTTCAAGAGAGAGTATAGAGTTAATATGCCTACTCCAAATATACACGCTCTTAATTTCATCACTTCCATGGTTCTTCATAAGCCAAGAGCTGCTAATTCCGGCAACATACTCAATTCTGTTGGCTCTATGTCTCTGGCACATAAGGGACTCAAGCTTAACCTTCGAGGAAATGGGTTTTAGGGGGAGTAGGCTAAAGTATATAATAGTTGCGGCGGTAACCGGTGTCCTCTTAGGCGCAATCGAGTATCAGATTCTGCGCCCACCACCCCCAACACCAACATTTTCTATAACCTACTTCCTTCGAACAGCACTGTACATGCTCATATTCGTGGGATTTGTGGAGGAGTTGCTTTTCAGGGGGATGCTTATGGCGAGCCTTGAAAAGCACATGAATCAGAGAACCGCGTTAATTCTCCAATCAGCGATATTTGCGGTCCTGCATATAACATGGCGACTGATAATTGAGATAATCTTTGTATTCATAGCAGGTATAATATTTGGTCTTCTCCTCAGGAAGAGTGGAAGTCTCATCCCACCAGCGATAGCGCATGGTGTGGGGAATATCGTGCTGTTAAGCGTCTTCCCATTTATAACATGATTGATGAGGCGGGAAGCTTAAAGATATGAAAATGCTGGAAACTAGAGTTCTGTGGGATAAATGTCCGTAGATTGGTTTTGCATGAGTTGGCCGGAACGTTAAACAAATATCCTTAAGCATTGAAAAGATCAAGAGTTTAGGTTGGTATCTTAGGATGAGGGTGTGGAAAGCTGTTTTAGAAGCAGCAAGGAACATACTCAGGAGGTGAAAACTGCCTAGATACTTTTAAGTGTAAATGTGTTAAACTATTTTAGTGTTGGCTTTGCTCTGCTGCAAGATATTCCTCAGAAGGCGTGATACAGCTCAATCAATTCTCGCTATAGCATTGCTCGTAGCCATGCTAGCGTCCGTGAGTTCAATAGTTGGCTTTCTAAATGCCCAAGTGAAGACTTTAGCGGGTCTAAGTAATCCCACTGGAAAATATATTATCATGAGGGGAGACTTAATTAGTGAAAGTAAACTTGACGTTAAGTTGCTAGATACTCTTCCTCTTCAGTACTTTAACAGTATTATTGCGGAGAGTTTCTTTTGGACAAATGTTACCGCTGGTTTAACGCAAATAGAAGTTCCAGTGAGAGGCGTTAGCGATACTGAGAAGTTTCTGAGGGCTAGGGGGGCTCGCTTGAATGGGTCGGCTGCTAGGAGCGTAAATGAGGCTGTGGTCGGCGAGATTATTGCAAAATCATGTTCTATAGATATTGGAGAAGAGATATGCTTAACTTATGACGCTAGAAGCGTTAACGTTATGATTGTCGGTGTTTTTAGAGCGCAAAGCGAAATAGATTTAGAGATAATAGTGCCAATGGAGACGGCATTTAACTTAGCGGGAGAACATATATCGCTCATAGAGTTCTCATTGAAGAGGAATGTCAGTGTGGAGGAAGCTTTGACTGAGATATCAATGTTACTTCCGAAGGACGCTAGAATAATTCAGGTTCAGCAGCCAATACTGTTTGCACAAGAGGTTAATGCTCAGCTGCTTAGTTTTCTAGGATTCTGGTCGCTTGCAGTGTGCGCTGTAGTTGCCTCAGCCTCATATGTTATTGCGGCTAGGCTCGTGGAGGAATCCAGTTATGAAATCCTTATGCTCAGGGCTTTAGGGGTTAAGAGGACTAGACTCTTCACTCTTATAACACTTTACATCGTGGTTATTGCAGCTTTAGGTTCTATTCTTGGAGTATCCCTTGGGCTTGTTGGGGTACAAGTAGTCTCAGCAGCATTATCGTGGCTAACCCCTAGCATAAAGATAACACCAATACTTGAGCCACAGCAAGTCGTATGGATTATATCTATTACGCTATCTTCAGCAGTTATCGGATGTCTCCTACCAGCTTACAGGGCGACAAAAATCAAATATACTGAAAAACTGTTGTAGGTGTTTGATTTGAGCCCACTACCCTTCAGGTACTTGCGTTGGAGAAGAATTCTGGCATTCATGACAGTTCTGGTACTCTCATCAATACTCTCCTCAATAACTGCTCTCAGTCTCATAAGCTTCTATAAGGGGGTAAGCGCATATATGGGCGAGGAAAAGTGCATAACAGTGCTCTATGACACTAAAAGCCGCACACCCTTCACGGGGCTCATACCAGCATTTCTCGCGGACAAAGCCATAATGATGAAAGAGGTTTCAGCATGTAGTCCAGAGGTAATAACCCCTTGCATCGTTAAAGGAAAGCCAGTTTTCTTAAGGGGCGTGCTTCTAGAAGAGTTCTTGAAGATTAGTGCTATAAGCATAATTGATGGGCAGATGCTCAACGCTGGGGACATAAACTCGGTAATTATCGGCAGAAGGGCCTCTGAAAGGATAGGTGTAGAGGCTGGTGATAAGATTCTAGTTATAGGTGTGCTCTCCCCAGTCTGCTTTGAGCTTCGGGTTAAAGGCATATTTAAGTCAGATGGCCCCCTGGAGGATGAGATCATAGCTCCACTCCACATTGGACAGTGGCTTCGAGGAACAGGGTACAACTATGTGACAATTATCAGGGTCAAGGGGGGCTGCATTAATTTCCAAGAGACAATTCTGAAACCAATTGCCGAGGAAACTGCGAAGCCAGACCGCCCTGAAAAGCGGGATTCGTCCGGGGGGAAACTTTCGGAGCATGTGGCGGCCCAATGGACCGCTATACGCTTTAGGGCAGAGGATATCGGTATTAGGGAGACTGAGGAGTTCATGAGGGATTACATGGAAAGGTATGGTGTAACTAGGGAATCCATCCTAATATTATCAATAGCAACTATAATTTTCTCCGGAGCAACAATCCTGCTTGCAGCAGAGACCCTAATATCTCAGCATAGCGACGAAATAGGAGTTTTAAGGTCTATAGGGGCTTCAAGAAAACTCTTAAAGAGGGATATTATATTTAAGCTATTTCCAGTGTTCCTAACAGCAACGGTCTTAGGCATAACCGCGGCAATAGCCCTCTTAGACATAGTGCTTGAGAGGGGGATGCTCCAGGTCTTATTCCACAATATTCAGCTACAAGTAGATGTTTTCGCTCTAATATTAATAGCATCTGCTATTCTAGCCGTGATTATAGTAGGTGTCTGGAGATCTATTAGGTGAGCGGTGTGCCGGGCGAAAGCCTAATAGAGCTCCTCAACGTCAGCAAAAGCTATGGTCCAACACAAGTGCTGAGGGGCATAACCCTCAAAGTTCACGAGGGGGACTTTATAGCGATAAGGGGTAAGTCAGGCGCCGGAAAAACGACATTGCTCAAGATAATGGGTTTATTGGAGAAGCCTGACAGTGGGGAGGTCTGGATTTTTGGGAGGAACGCGAATAAAGTGGGTGATGATGAGATGTCTAAGATTAGAGTTCATTATATAGGCTTCATATTCCAATTCTTTAACCTTATACCATCACTCACAGTACTCGAAAACCTAGAATTACCCTTAGTTTTAGCTGGAGTGAACAGGAGGGAGAGGAGGAAGAGAGCTCTTGAGCTCTTAGAGCATTTCGGCTTAAAAAGCCTAGCAGATAAGTTTCCAGCGATGTTAAGTGGGGGTGAGAGGCAGCGGGTAGCCATAATGCGGGCGCTCATTAATAACCCAAGAGTTATCCTTGCAGATGAGCCGACTTCAAGCTTAGATGATGAGAACTCGGAGCTCCTAATGAAGTTATTAGAGAAGATAAATGAGGAGAGGAATGTAGCCATAGTGCTAACGACAACGGACTTATACGAGGAGCTGCCAACAAAAAGGGATTACATGTTGAGGGAAGGCTGCTTAATTGAGCGCCAACGCAAATGACAGGAAAACTCAGCTTTAACTAAACAACTTGTTCTATCCTAAACATCACTAATACCCATTATCTTTAAGCCCCCTAATAGGCTTCTTATGCCATCCTCAAGAGATATTCTAGCCTTAAAACCCAAAATCTTCTCAGCTTTAGACATATCTGCAAGCGTGTGATAGACATAGTTCTTTATTGGGTTAGGCTTATAAATTGGCTTAATATTCTTTCCGAGGACTTTATTGAGCAAGTCTATTACCTCATTAAAGCTATGAGCTACCCCGGTTCCAACATTAAATATTTCACAATCAAAGTCGCCTTCAGCTGCCAGCAGGAATGCTTCTACAACATCCGTCACATGTATAAAATCTCTTGTCTGCGTTCCGTCGCCATATATTATTGGCGGCTCATCACGCACCATCTTCCAGAGGAACTGTGAGACGATGTTAGCGTACTCGCCTTTATGCTCTTCTTTTGGACCATATACGCTAAATAATCTTAATCCAATGGACTTAACACCATGTAGAACACTATATAGCTTTGCTAGGCGCTCAACAGCATACCTACACTCGGTATAGTAGTCTGTTACGTAGATGGGCATATCCTCGCTGTACGGAAGCGGATTGCCATTATAAATGCTGCTCGTGCTCGCATAAACAACTTTGCAGTTCTTCTTCCTAGCATACTCAAAAATTGTAACAGCTTCATTGATTGTCTTCCCAACCAATAACGGATTACGCTTATACATTGGTGAGGAAGATGGCATGCCAAGATGGAAAATTATTTCGCATTCTTGAACAATCTCCATCATCCTCTCATACGGCTCATTGAAGAACTTTACATCAAGTCCCTCAATGTTCTTCAAGCTACCAGTGCTCAGATCATCGAAGACTACGACCTCATGGCCATCTCTAACAAGTCTCTCAACGAGATTGCTACCAATGAAGCCGCAACCACCAGTCACAATGACCCTCAATAAGTAACGCCCTCCATAGACTCCTTAGACTTTAGCCCATTAAATCTTTTTTGATAACCGCTCCCAAAAATATCTTACAGGCTATAGATAATTAATTTCACACTTCAGGACGGAAGCTCGCCAAATAATACATTCCTATAAAAATGGAAGAGTTAGAAAATACGCCCTAATGCTATTCTTCCCTTCCAAAGTACTCCTTTAAGAGCTTATCTTCCCCTATTGGGCAATATATTAGGCATCTACCGCAGAAGTATGTTGGGTATGGCGTGAATAAGCTTCCAGGCGGGAAACGCGGCAATAATTGACGGAGCTTTTCCAAATCCTCCCAAGTAGGATTCTCAGGTAATGGTATGCCGAACTCCCTTAACCCCTCACATGCAATTGCACATTTAGCGGGGTTAATTTTCGCATACTCAAAGATGCGATCACCAATTACGACCCTCTTCGATTCTCCCTCAGGTATAGCTCCAGTTGGACAAACCTTAACACATACACTACACTTACTTCTATCACAGAGCTTCGGGCCCTTATAAAGGGGGTCCGGCTCCAGCTCCGCCCTAGTTATGACAGAAACCCACCTCTGCCTAGGTCCATACTGCGGTGTTACCGCAAGCCCCATCCACCCAAACTCCCCCAGACCAGCAGCGACAGCCGCGTGCCTATGGCTTATTGTTAAGCCCCCGAGGGGGCCAGAGGGTAACGGCATTGTAATAAAGCCTTTCTTCTCAAGGAACCTTGCCAGGGCGTTGGCCGCAAATAATAGGCGGAGGTTTGGGACAACCTGATAGGCGTGCACACCATATATTTGGGCGGCGCTCCTCAAACCTTCATAGCTTCTTTTGGCAGCCTCAAGCGCCCCCAAGGGGAGCCTGAAACCAAGTACAATTACACTCTTAGCACGAGGCAGAAAATCAGTGGGTCTGAGACCCGGAGGGGCATTAACAAACCTCTCAACATCAGCTATTCCAACTAAATCCACATCCTGCTGGAGGGCAAACTCCTTTACTTCATGAGTCAAATTTTTTATACCCATCTTCCAACCCAACTTAATGAAAAGCATTTTTCTTAAAAGTGTTTTCTATTGACGCTACACGCTGTCGTTTGTGGGTTACTTCCATGGTTCCTCTGCAGCTGCATTCTTCCCCGCGGTATAGCCAAATGCTATGGCTTCAGCTATATTGCTGCCTCCTGGGTATACGAAGCCCCATATCGCCCCCAGCTCGCCTGCAACATATAGTCTTGGAATCGGCCGACCCTCAATATCAAGGACTTGACCCCTCATGTTATGCTTCGGCCCTCCCTGAGTATTAGTTAGCGTTAACGCTAACTCAACCCCATAGTACGGTGGGGTATCTAGAGGAACCATTGTCTCACGGGGGCGGTGGAAAATGGGATCATCCCCCATTTCACAGAATCTATTATAAGAACTAATCGTATTTGTTAACCCTTCTGGATCTATACCCATCTTTTTAGCTAACTCCTCTGGTGTATCCGCTTTAACTATCCACCCCCTTTCTATCTCCGCGCTATTATCATGACTCCACTCATATAAGTTGAAGATATTATTCCAGCCAAGGGTCGTCTTCTCCACGATTGGCCCCTTAAGCCTAAACTTCTCATCAAATATTAGATAGAAGGGTATGTTCGGATATTCCAGCCTTTCATGATCGAAATACGTTATCTCTAGTGGTTCCTTTCGGTGCACAAGAGTTTTACATTCATTCATAAATCTCCTTCCATACTTGTTTACAACTATGTAGCTACCAACCCTTGGACGGAGAGGACCAACAACTCTAGTCTGTATTGCGCATCCATAAATTTCGCTTGCCACTTTAATGCATGGACAGTCCCATTCGACGCTAACCATATGCCATAAATCAGCCCCTACATCCAAGGCCATTTTAATACCATCCCCAGTGTTATAGGGGGTACCCCATGGATAAACCCTCACTCCAGGAAAATTGAAATTGATCCACATTTCATAGTTATTTTCATAGCCACCACAAGCTAAGACTACAGCCCTCTTAGCCTTCACGTGGATCACGTTGCCATTTCTTTTGGCCCTAACACCTAAAATTTCTCTTGTAAGCGGATTTTGAATAAGCTTTACTGCGGGAGTTTCATATAGAACTTTAATCCCCCTATCTGCCACGCATTTTTTGAGGGTCTCATAGAGCAGATATCCGGCGCCAATAGCAGCTATTGGCTCAAAGAGGGGTTTACCATTCTTTGCCATAGAATATATTTTGAAGCTCTCGCTTCCAGAGGCTGGATGCCTGGTTCTCGGCAATCCCAACTCAGCTATCTCAATACCCAACTCTCTTAATATGTCAGGAACGCGACTCATTAACTCAGCTGCAACAGCAAGATCCTCATCTGAAACAGTTCCAAAACATATTGCCTTATAATATTTTGCCGCTTCATGAGGATTTACAGGAATTCTCATACCCCCACCAGAGACCCTTGAATTCCCACCAGCGAAGTGCTCAGGCGCCTTCTCAAGAATAATAACCTCAGCTCCAGCATCATGGGCCGCGATAGCTGCAAGCGCTCCCGCATAACCAAAACCAACAACCACAACATCAGCCTCATAATCCCACCTGATCTCTGGAAGAAGTGCTCTATCAGTCCCAATAACCACTTTTTCACCCCCTCAAGCGCCATGTTTACAAACTCTACTAAAACATTAATCTTTCTTAATAAATTTTACAGTTTTTAGCAATATTATTTCAATATTATTTAGTGGAATGATGAAGTCAATTCTGCAAAACATTCACATGTCACTGCAATCACTTAAAATGACAATTATAGTGAAAATTGCACAAAGAGGCAGACTTATGAAGTGAATTGACTTTATCATTTCAATTAGTATTTATATAAATATAAATCCAAAATTATGCGTTTTCTGCGGCTATAAAAGTGGAAAAATCTTTTTTATCGGTTTTAAGTCTTAAAAAGAGAAAAAGGTGATTTAGAATTTTAGATTTATTTTCCAATTCAACTAGGCTTTGTTCCGCTTCCAGCAACGGTTTTCTCGAGTCCCTTTCTCATGCAAGCCAAGATTATTATTATCCCTGCAACACCTAATGCCAATAGCGTCAACGCAACTACTTCTTGCGTGTTTTTAGTGGCTTCCACTAAATATCCAACGAGCGGAACCCACAACAAACTGCTCAACACCTTATTTGGAAATTGTATAAAAGCTATACCCGTTCCTCTTACGCTAGCTGGAAGTATCTCTGCAACAAACATTTGTACTGGACTCTCTATAGTAACACCTGCAAACCCCATTAAAGTACTAAATATAAATGCTGTTATTATTAGCTCCAAGTATGGCCCTGGTGGAAATAAATACGTTAAACGCCAGTATATTTGTGAAGCTATGACGCCAATTATTGCGCAAACCAATATAGTTTTTAGTTTGCCATGTTTATCCGCAAAATGCGCTACGATGAGACGCACAGCCATCGTTATATAGGGAGATATCATTCCTATTACTCCGATGATAGCTCTAGTGAATTTTAATGCTGTCAATGAGAACCATGTGGTGTAAGCGCCGAATACTGAAGAAAACCATGCAACACCAAAGATTACAGGAACCCATATCGCGAGCCAATAAGTCTTCAGCTCACGGCTGAAGAGAGCCATGTATGATGATCTCTCTTTCTTTTCAGACCCTTTTTCTCTTCCCTTTCTTCTGCGTTCCACCCACTCAGGTGGCTCTCTCAGCAAGAATATGCCGGCAAACGTTGCTACAAGGTTTACGAAGCCTACATATGCAAACATAAACCTCCATGTGATCCAAGGTATTGTTTCGGAAAGAGCCAAGAAAGAGCTAAAAAGCGAAGATGAAAATAGACCTACAATTGCCATTCCAACCGTCAAAGCCCTAACTCTCAGATGAGGAGGAACCTCCTCCCGGAGAAATGTGACGGCAGATGCATAACTCCATATAGTTGTTGCCGATGAAATTCCCATGTAGATAGCCAACTCTGTCCAACTTTGCGCAATAGCGCCCAAAAAAGCCATTATTGCAGCTAAAAAGTTAGCTAAAATCCACATCTTTTTTCTTCCAATATAGTCAATCAGGGGACCTCCGATCAGTGGAAAAACAGCCGTTGCAGGGGTAGCTATTAACGACGCAAACGCGATGTGACCAGCGCCGATTCCCCATTCCGTCGTTAAAAATGCTATGGCAGTTGATCTCAATCCTAAATCTAAAGGATCGCTGAATTGCCCAATTGCTGTAGCTATAACCGACTTCTTCCATTGCTCCACCAATTTATCTTCCCCCGTTAAAGAATATGTTATATACCATTGATTTTTAAAATTTGCCACGTTATCTAATTGGATTTTATCAATAACAGAAGGGGAATCCATTATCCTAACGTACTTATTGCTTTTCAGGCACTAGAATGTTCTATTACAGTCTTAATAGTTAGAGGTTCTACATACAATTGGTTTTAATTGTTAGGAAACCAGACAACCGTAAAGTTAGCTTCTATTTAAGCAAACCTGCTTATTTAGCCTTTATAACACCTCTCTTGAAGGAGCCCGTATATGCGCCCTCATGCTTACTTCTACTTTAAGAGTAGTGCCGCTGATATTGCTGGGGGCGGAATATAAGAGAGATAAATGTTATGGTGGAGACAAAGATACTTCCCTGCCTATTAGATTAGTTCTATACATCATTAAAGACTCCCTTAAAGCGAAAGCATACGTGTAAAACAGAAAAAGGAAATTATGCCAACGTAACGATGTATTATATATGTTTACTGGGAAATAATAAGGGAATTTATGGTTACTCTCGTGGCCACCAGCTTTGTGTTCGTTTTATGGCTGCCCAGCAGGGATCTACTTCTGCTATGTCTTTGTCCAGTCGAACTCCTTGTTCTATCAACGTTTTTCTAACGAGTTTTCCATCAAGCTCTCTCGGCTTAGTGTTCTTCTTAATGCATAATGCTGCTGCGGTTCCCGCGGCTTGTCCTGTTTTCATACAGGCTGCTATTACGCGTACAGCCCATGCTGCATAGAAGTCTGTTGAGATGCATCTGCCTGCTGCAAGTAGATTATCAATTTTAAGTGGAACTAGACAGCGGTAGGGTATTTCCCAGTACTCGCCTGGTTTAATGATGGCTTCATATTTTCCTTTAGGCCAACCTATTGGATGCATTTCAGCTGTACATTCTGCTGGTTTGCATGTGGCGGGCTCAACAGGGCTCTTTACGTGTATATGTGCTGGCATTCTTACGCCTATGGTTTTGCTTGTTGGATGATGGAAGCTGCCTTCTGCCTCTCTGGCAACTCCATCGTCAAATTTGCGGGCGCTTGCCACATCTTCTGCCGTCAATATATATTCGCCGATGATGCGTCTTGAGTCTCTTACACCCAGAACGCTAGCGATACCTGAAACTCTGCAATTTTCAAAGCCTGGAACATATTTTCTAAAGAACTTTTCTAACAGGTATATTTGTTGTCGCTGCTCAATTAACTGTCTAGTTAGGTCTTCGCCGTTTAAAGTTCGGCAGTAAAGACTATGAGCCATAGTAACAGTCACTTCGCAGTTTTCTTCAGTGGTTCCAGGCACGGGATAAATTAGGGCGCCCGGCCATACAAAGTAGGGCAGGTCGCCGTTTTTGACAGCTTCTTCTTGAAGAGCAGCTATCATCCTTTTAGGCGGCTTCCCAGCTTCTGCTAACTTCGCTGCATATTCCTTTTCAGCTTCAGTGTATTTACGCATATTTACGCCGTCCACCTTAAACATTAAGGTCGTGGACATATTCAGCCCTGCGAAATCTTTTCCACCTACTGCGCAAGGAGCTCCCGCATATGCAGCTATATCCGCGTCTCCCGTAGCGTCTACGACAACCTTCGCCTCAACACTTATTTTTCCGGACTTGTTATGGAATATTACATGTTTTAATACGTTATCTTCAACTACAGCGTCAATAGCATACGTGTCATATAAAATTTGCACGCCCTCTTCTATAACCCACTGTTCAAGCACATATTTAGCTTTTTCAGGATCAAATGTTGGAAGTCTTAAGCGACGAAATACAGCACCATGCGCATCCATCCTATCCAAAAACTCCCGGCAAATTCCCTCAATCACACCTGCAATACCATTAACCAGGCCATTCGTTGCTATCCCGCCAAGACTTGTATGCTTCTCAACTAAGAGGGTTTCTACCCCGTTCCTAGCAGCAGCAATAGCTGCCGAAACACCAGCCATACCACCGCCAACAACCAGCACATCTACATAATAATTCTTTTCCACCATAAACACCCACCGAAACTTACTTTTCTGAACCTTTCTATATATAAGTTTCCAGGAAAAAGTATATGAGACTAGAGGTTATTGAGTTAACGTTACGAATTTTGATAGTTGTTGTGCAACGTCCTTTAAGCCGAGTCTCTCAAGTGTCGTTAATCTGGGTATTCCTCTACTATCCCAGCCGCGCTTCTCATAATATATATTTAAAAGAGCATCAAATTTCGTTGCGTCAAGTGTAAATCCTTTGTAGGGTCCTTTAGTTAACGGCTCCTTAAACCATCGTTTTGGCGGGTAGTCCATTAGGCGGCTCCAAGCCTGACCGAACTCTCGAACCCAGAAGGCCCTTGTTAAGGCGTATATTCTATCGGCCACATTATAGAGCAGCTCCTCCAGAGGTATTTCGATTCCAGTGGCCGCCTTAAGGAGTCTCGGATACCATTCCAGCGTGAAGCCAAGCTCTATCCATGGAAGTCTGCATGCAACAATCGATTCAAACATTCCACCCCTCACCCTTTGAAATTCTATTACCTTATCCACCTTAGCCTCAGTATACCCCGTCCTATCAGTTTTTATCTCCCAGGAGATCACCCAAGCATCTTTATGGTGAGCTCCTATGGGTGAGGTTGCGTAGGCGAGGGCCATCCCTGGAACAGTATGGCAGTCGTAGGCCGATGTCTCCAGCCCCTTAACGTGCATAGCCCAGTCCTGGGAGCCGCCGCCAAGTACCTGGCTCACCCTCATAACCCCCTCAGCCAGTAATTTTCCAAGGTCCCCACGCCGGTACGCAATATCAAGGATTAAGCTTTTAACGCGTTCAAAATCCCCCCATTCTATACGTTCCTTTATTAGGTTTTTCTCAGAAGCCTCCATCGCAAATCCTATTGTGCTGCCTAAAGAGATCGCGTCTAGACCAAGTTCATCCGCCATTCTACTCAGGACGGAGACCTTTCCAAGGTGCCCTAACCCGATATTTGAGCCTAACATGGCAACGTTTTCATAATCAAGCTCTGATTCCCTCCCCTCAAAATCGAGGACAACGTTTCCGCATGCCATGTTGCAGTAGGGGCACCCCCTGCGCCCAATTTTCGCAGCCTCCATCGCGAAACCATTTATTATGTCGCTGTACTCAAAGACCCCCTCTCTGAAGTTATATGTAGGTAAAACTCCATTTTCATTGGCCCAGTCTATTATCATCATTGTTCCCTGCCTTATCCAGAAACCATAACCATCCTTACCCCTAATATCCTCGTAGGCTTCTTTAATCAGCCTATCATAGGTTTCGGGATCCGCAAGCGAAATGTCTTTTGAACCCTTAAATACTATTGCCTTAACCTTCTTGGAGCCCATGACAGCACCCATTCCAGGCCTCCCACCAGATCTACCACCCTCCGAGACTACAGTTGCATATTTAACCATGTTCTCCCCTCCGGGACCTATGACAAGCGCCCCAATATCCCTTCCATGAACCTCCTTAAGCGCTCTCTCCGTCTCAAAAGAAGTTTTACCCCATATTCCATCTGCGCTCAATATATAGCCCCTCTCATCCTCCACGTAGATATAAACGGGCTTCTCCGCCCTCCCTTCAACAATCATGGCATCAAATCCAGCCCTACGCATCTGCACAGCAGCCATAGTCCCTATGTTTCCATCCCCATAGCCTCCAGTAAGTGGGCTCTTGGCGGCTATAACAAGCTTCCCTAAACTCGGCCCTGGGAGACCAGTTAATGGGCCGGCGGCAATAACCATTTTATTTTCGGGGCCAAGGGGGTCTATCCCAGGCTCCAGCTCGTCGAAAAGTATCCTTGCCGCGAATCCTCTCCCACCAATATATTTTGTCGCGAGGTTAGCATCATACTCTTCAGTTAAAACCTTCCCCTTCGAGAGATTCACCCTTAGGATTTTACCGCGCCATCCCCGCATTTTCACCCATCCTACCAAATAATTGAAAATTTTATTCTCCCGAAATCTAAATTTAAGCTTAATGCATTACGCCGGAAATCATGAGCGAGCTTAAAGGAGCGGCTCATTCAATATTAACTTAGATTTGATTGATGCGAAAAATAGATAAACTGGAAGCTTGGGTAGTAATATAATACTGTAAATAGTATACTCTGTTTAGGGATAGCTGCACTTTATGGGTGTAAGATTTGATTATTGATATTAAGCCGACGAGGAAAATAGTTATCCTTGGTCTTGAGAAACGTGACCCAGAGAACATTGGCTTCTGTGCCATAACGTTTGGCGCAACCAGGCTATTTTGGGCTGAGGGTTACCTTTTATGCCTAGAGGTTTATGAGAAGTCTATTGAATACGAGATTGAGAGAGGAGAATTCTATATAAGCCAGCTCTGCTACGCAAGCTTCCCAAAGTATAGTCGAATCCTGGAGATTGAGAAGGGAGCGCAGATACCTATAGTGAACGTCTCAGATATGCGTCTTTACAGAGAAATAATTAAGGCTATAAGGCTAGAGAGTAAAGATAATATTTTACTAACGAGCTAGTTCTCTTTATTATTGGCGGTGTGCGTATGCCTGCCGAAATATTCGATGTTAAAAAGTTTATAGAGTTGTCTGAGAAGGCAAGCTACTGCATCGTGAAGAAATTAAAGAAGGAGAACATTGTTAAGCTAAAGCTTAGGACTAAAAAGATGCTCTATACGCTTAAGGTTGATGCAGCTAAGGCTGAGGAAATATTGAAGCAAATTAAATGTGAGATTAGAGAAGCCCCATCTTAAATGGATAAGCATACAGCAACATAAAAAACACTTTATGAAACTCAAGCAACTTTTATCCCTCACTTTAGAGCTTATCACCAATAAAAATCTCTTCCAAGGCATTTATAAGCAGAGTTTCATGTGAAAATTAAAGCATTCTCCGTAACGTTCCCGGAGCATAAGAACAACCTCAAGTTTATCAATCTATACAGAAGAAAATAATTGTTTGGCGGACCCGCCGGGATTTGAACCCGGGATCCCCGGCTCCGGAGGCATACACGCCACTTTTATGGCTCGGTGCCTTAATCCTGGCTAGGCCACGGGTCCCTACAATTATTATGGTTAAAAGTTTTCTAAAAACGTTTAGTCATAGATCACTTCATATACACAGACTAGTGGTACAATATTGTTTGTCTCTGGAACCGAGTATATTGGATATTCTCTCGAGAAGTATGCTTTCTTGAAGTGGCTCATGCTTACTCTCGAGAACCCTAAGGTTGCCATTTCTATTCCATACATCATTAGCTTATATAATGTTGTATTCTGGCCTAGACTGTTTGGTACAAATTCCCCGAAATCCAGTTGCCTATTATTATTCTTGTCTACCCAGTCCCATCCAAGAGTGATGTTTCCAAAATCTCTATCGCTAAGGCCAGGTATAAGGGCCATCCACCTCCACTTGCCATTATCCCCGCCGTAAGCGCCGCCATAATAGAGCGCATATTCCGGACCCCACCACCTCGCCACATCTAAGTGGAAGGTTACGAAGACAACCACATGTGTTACGTTATATCGCTTAAGTATCTCTACAGCCTCAGTCTCATTTGACATGAACATTCTCCCAATCTGTTGTATCTGTGTGCCATTTATTGTTCCATTATCCGCAAGCGTCGTTTTATTAGCGAATACTGTTATCCAGTAGCCGTAGTCCCACCATGAGGCTACAACAGTTCCATTCTCCCCGGGCTTCCTGGGAGATGGTGGGAGGTTATCGCGCATCCATATCAATGTATCTATCCAATCCCTAACAGTTGATGATGGTTTAACTGACAGACTTGCCCCTGATATTGCTGTTGGTGCATCAGCATACGATAGTAGAGCAGACCCTGAGAACGTTGTTCCTAAAATATATACTAAGATAAATATTATGAGGAAGAGGACAAGAATCCCACCAATAACCTCCTTACTGATAGGCTTAACCTTCACCTTACGCTTAAGAAGTCTCGTCTCTTCCCTTACTTGTGAAACTAGTGGTAAGGAAATCTTTTTTATGGCCAGCGCCCAGAGCATGCATACCGCTGGCGAAGCTAGGATAAGTAGCCTAATCATTGAACTCGCAAAGTAAATAGATGTTAGACAATATAAGCTGAGGAGTAAGCTTAGATTTGTGGCTGAGAGAACTGCAAAGAAAATGCCTACTGGTATGAAAATTAGACCCGGTCCAAAGCTGTTATAAAAGGTTGCCCATCCAGAGGGCTTGTGCTCAGCAACGGACTCAAAGAGTGGGTTCTCCGAGCGTAGATGTGGGAGAATCGCATAAACGAATTTTTTGCCTAAGTCCCTCACAACCCCAGTCATCGTTAGGGAGGCGAAGGCGGCTATTAATACTACAATGAATACAAGAGCGTAAAGAATCTTCTTTCTTCCAGTTTTCTCCCGCCTAAGCACTTCAGCCATTAGAAGCAAAATAAAGGTGCCATAAACTGCTAGATTAAAGCTCTCTAGCATGAAGCTTACACCAAGACGTGGGCTTGAAGCAGCTATTGTAAGGGCGATAACAAACGTCAATGTATATGATGTGAGGAGGCGGGGCGTGTATTTCCTCATGAGGAGCAACACTATTGTGAATATAACTAATATACCTATGAGGTAGCGGGCCGCACCCCACGATATGCAGAGGTAGCCGAGTGATAGGCCCGTGAGAATAGAATATATAAGGCTATTCTTTAACACCCTATTAGCATCAATAGCCCTACTGAAGGATAAAATGATTAATAACACGGATAATATGCCAACTGTCTCATCATCAAACCATCCGAGAGAAGTTCTGCCGATGTAGGCTGGATCTAACGCTAAGAGTAAGGCTGATAGTAGACCAACAATATCTCCTCCAAGACTCCTCCCAAGAAAATACGCTAAGATACATGTTATCACGGAAGCTAAGATTGGGAAGATTACGCATAAATTGAAGAGTGGATCAGAGTGCAGCGGGCTTAAGGGGTTTGAGGTGGAAACAAGTGGAATCCCTAAAACTTGGAGGATTCCATAGAGTGTGACGGCAGTTAACGATAAGCCCATATTGGCTAAGCTTGGCATATAGCGGCCGTAGGGCCACCAGCCCGCCCAGTCATGCCAAGAGAAAAATGATGAGAGCCCATTCTCCAATATATATTTTGCTGAGTAGTAATGGAAGTATGGATCAAACTCATTCAGGTAGAAACCCCAGGGAAGGGGGAGCACTCTAAGTCCAATAGCCAACATTATGATTATTGAAATGAGGGAGAACCTTATGATGGATGAATGCTTAATCTCAAGCCTATAAGAGAGAACTTTACGTATTTCATTACCAAGGAACCTTATTAACTTGGTAGCTCTCATCTCGGCACCACTTTCCCCAGCTTTATAAGCAATCAAGCTCTCAACCTATTTATTATTGACTACTCCTCAGGGAATCTCTTGCTGGTAAAATTTCAACTCTTTTTGGTATTAAGAGTAATTTTTTGCCGCATTTAGGACACCTACCGTTATAAGTCTCATAAATTTCTTCCGGAGACTTTATTTCGTAGCCTTCATAAAGGGTTTCTCCGCAACCGTCACAGAGCACTTTTTGAGGCATTAAGCTCACCAACTTAAAAAGATAATTAATATCATTTAGATAACGTTTTAGGCTAAAATTGTATTAGTTTCCAGCAATACTTAAATCTCATTCATCCTCTATCTTTAAGTGGTGGTGCCGGATAAAAAATGCCTAGGAATTTCTCATCACATAGTCTTCAGAAGAAACTCACAAAAATAATTAAGTATCAGCCGTCCCCACGCCTTATAGCGGTAACCTTGTTTTTACTTACGATCTTTTTAATTAGTGGGGGGATATATCTCATCTTTATGCCTATGATAGAAGCCGCACCATATTATAGAGGCTTAATAATATATCCTGGGATACACGACCAGACTCCGGCTGAGGGCATAGCTATAATGCTGACTTATACCTTGGGAACAATAGGATTGATATTAATTTATAGAAGTATAAGATATAGGCATAACCCAAATCAAGCACACACGCTTATTGCTATTGGTGTGATGCTATTAGTGATAGCGCTCGTAGTTATTGAAGCAATCCTATTTCATAAGGTTAGGTGATCTTTTAATTTTCATAGAGCAGTTGGGTTGACCACTATGAGGACAGTTAGATGGGAGAATGGTGTTGTGGTCACCATTGACCAAACGATGCTTCCACATAAAGAAGAGTGGATTAAGCTGAGGAGCTGTAACGAGGTTGCTACCGCCATTAAAGAGATGAGGGTTCGAGGGGCTCCACTAATAGGCGTTATGGCGGCATACGGCCTAGCGCTAACAGCATACCACTCAAAAGCAAGAAGCGTTGAGGAGCTACTGAGGGAAATCGAGTTATCGGCTAATATGCTTAAGGAGACTAGGCCAACCGCAGTTAACCTATTTTGGGCTATAGACCGAATACTAAACAAGGTTAAATCTTCTACAGGCGGAGTAGAAGAATTAAGGCACATAGTTATTGAAGAAGCGCAGCGCATAGCTGATGAGGATGTAGAAGTTAACAAAAGGATCGGGGAGTATGGCTCAGAACTGTTAGAGGATGGTGACACAGTCCTAACGCATTGTAATGCCGGAAGGTTAGCCACAGTAGATTATGGAACAGCCTTATCTATTATTCGCGTGGCATGGGAGAAGGGAAAGCGCATAAAAGTGATAGCCACTGAAACTAGACCGAAACTACAGGGAGCTAGGTTAACAGCTTATGAGCTGATGCGTGATGGCATTCCAGTAACACTAATAACCGATAATATGGCTGGGTATGTTATGTATAAAGGGCTTGTTAACAAAGTTATAGTTGGTGCTGACAGAATAGTTTGTGACGCCGTAATAAACAAGATAGGAACATACACGATTGCAGTGCTCGCGCATGAGCATAGTATTCCATTCTACGTCGCAGCCCCCCTATCAACATTCGACCTTAAGTCAACATCTAGAGACGTAATAATAGAAGAGCGCCCCCCGGAAGAGGTAACTAATGTAGGATCAGAGCGCATTGCTCCACTCGGCATCCCCGCACTTAACCCAGCCTTCGATATAACGCCAATAAAATATGTTAGTGCCATAATATGTGAAAAAGGGATAATTACGAGAGAAAAATTTGGTGCACTCGCCGGAGGAGATACGTAGCTTGGGTGGTGATATTCTGCTTAAGAATGAGAAGGAGGAGTCTGGCAGGAAAGTTATCGAAGCCGTCCTCAAAGATGATGGAGTCCTAGTCAAATCCCCTGAGGACTCAGAAAGACTGCAATCTAAAGGCTATGGCACCCATAGAGATGAAGGATTGTACTTAACGTTCTATGAAGCAATGTACTTACATAGTAAGGGAGTAATTAAGGTTCTCGATGAAAAAACTGGCAACTACCTAAGTTTTCAGGATCTTCTGGAGAAATATAAATCTGTTGAGAGAAATGCTTGGATTAAATATTTAATTTACCGTGATTTAAGGAGCAGGGGATATGTTGTTAGGGAGGGGTTTGGCTTAGGTGTAGATTTTAGGCTGTATGGAAGGGGCGAATATAGCAAGGATGCTGCGGACTATATAGTTTATGGAGTTTATGAGGGGATGGCTCTATCCATTGAAGACCTAACACAAGTCTTGATGCGCTCCCAAAACTTAAAGAAGACACTTATACTCGCCGTAGTTAATAGGAGGGGGGAAATAGTCTACTATACACTTTCGCAGATGAACTTGCAGCAAGATTGATTCCCAAAAACTACCCAATGTTGAAATTATTTCTAGATGATCTCAGCCTCGTTTCTCCTAATATCACTACTTTTATTGTTCCTTCTTCTGCGGGAAGGACAGCGTTATATATAATATGTTGCTTCCCCTAACCAAAACCCTACCATAGTTTGCAATTGGTTTGTCGCCATTATATTCCTCAGCCTTCTCCAATATAATGTTCATGTAATTGTCACAGTGTACCATTATCCCCCTATACTCCACGTTATTCTTCAATGTGACGCCAATATAGGAATTCAACTGTTTTATTAGCACATTTAATGGCTTCTTACTCGGCTCCATATGTTCATCCCGGCGCTCTTAGGCTAATACCATTTTCATTATTTATCCATAAAAATGTTATCGTTAAAGTTTAAAAGTATTGAGCGTACAAAAACTCTTAACCTTGAGAAGCATATTTAATAGAGAGGAGAGACATATCCTCTTAATTAAAGTAAGGGAGATTATTGAAGAGCGATGGAGATAAAGACTCAGGAAGAAATTCTATTTATGCTTCATGTAGAGGTTTCGCCAGCCTATCATAGTGATCTACTCTTATTTATCTATCGAAAATATATCGTCCCCTACTACCACAGATTTGCAAATGTTAGACGCTGGATCATTAATGGGAAAGAAACTTTAGCATTCACCCTCCTCGGGCCGAGCAACTTTTGGTATGTTGATGTTGAGATAACGTCAGGGGAGCCAATGGAGATTAAAATAAAGCCAAGCGGCCCTAATGTCCCCCCTGAGGTATTGAATAGAATAAAAGAGGACCTAATTATCACCATTCAAATGTTTGAGGACGAGATTAGAAGAAGAACATTATACTTTGTGTGGGGTCCGGAGAAGCGCCTCGTAGATGAGAAAGCACTCACGCAGAGGAAAAAAATTCTTAGCCAAATATTTACTGGCAATATGCTATTACTATTTATTATTTTTCTCCTCTTCAGCTACTTTATGTTCTCTGTAGCCTGGATCCTTGGCATTCTAGAATATGCTCCATTACTCCTATTGTTATCGCAGTTTATCCTTGTCCTATTTGCGGATAAAATTGTAATGCAGATGGGCGACTGGCTCATCACAAGAGAGAACTCAAAAGTATATATACTGCAGTATCACATTCCTCCAGAGGATTTAGAATTTATTAAGCAGAATTATCCTAAAGAGAAACTCCTCCAGATTAAGAGGGAAATTTATGAAAGAACCATGGCTATTAGAAAAACTATTGACAGCGAAACGGTTCAAGAAGTCTTCCTAAAATATGGTATAAGAATTAGACCTGAAAACCTCCTTATAAAAAGTATAGATATTTACAGAATTGTTGATGATGTTGCCAAGAAGTTTGGTATGCCTACACCAAAAATAGCCGTTGCAAACATAATAATTCCAAATGCGGCCGCAACAGGGCCGAGACCCCGCTCTAGTCTTGTCCTAATAACCAGTGGGCTCCTCATCCAACTTGATGAAGAGGAGATATCAGCAGTTTTAGGGCACGAGATAAGTCATGTTAAGGGGAGGGATCCCCTCATATTCTTCCTACTTGCCTCATCTGAATATCTGCTCAGAGTCTATGTTGTCTTGCGTTATCTGCCCTATTTAGTCACTCTATTCGGTTTCCTATATCTGTTCTTCGCATTAACAGTCATATATTTCATCGCAAAGTTTTTTGAGGCTAGAGCGGATTTAGAATCAGCCATCGTTCTTGGGAAGGCGGATGCGCTAGCAAATGCTCTCAGAAAGATAGGCTATAGGCGCCTTCTCTTCGAGAGGAACACGAACATAATTGGTGCATGGCTTGGAATGGATCCCCACCCACCACTATCATTCAGGATAGAGAGACTTGAGAGCGTAAAGCTGCATAAAGTAAAGCATCCCCTCCTACAATCAATAAAGGATTGTATACGCGGCTTACTCAGCGAAATAGCATACTAGATATCAAAATGTCCTTTAATATCTCTAGTGTTAATTTAAGTTAATGATAGTTTAGGTAGATGTATTGGTGGGTGGCCGCGGTGGCTGGGGAGAAGCGGTTTGATTTTCTGGAGCACACTGCTGATGTCTATATAGCCGCTTACGGTAAGAACTTGAAGGAGGCTTTTGAGAACGCAGCCTTCGCAATGTTTGAGACAATGACTGATACAACGGATGTTAAACATGAGTGTGAGGACACCATTGAGGTTGAGGGGGATGACATGGAGTCCCTACTCTACAATTGGCTTGAAAGTCTTCTAGTGAAATTTGAAATTGAAAATATGTTATACTCGGGATTTAATGTGCTGAGCATAGAGAGGATCAATGGAAAGTTAAGGCTTAAAGCCAAGATATATGGTGAACAATTCGATCCGGAGAGGCATAAGCAGAAGGTTGGGATAAAGGCTGTGACTTACCACAGAATGGAAATTGATGAGAGACCGGGCGAGGTTACTATGAAATTTATCCTTGATATATAGTGATATAATAACCTTTGAACTTACGTAAAGAAGACCCTGAGGCCATTTGTGATATATTGGATTGCTATAGCCGCGATTAGGAGGGCCATAACCCTAGCAATAATTGCAGATCCATTTTTCCCAAGTATCTTGTATAGTAATTCAATGTGTCTGAGAATTAACCATGTGAGCGTAAACACTATCACAACTGAAGAAACTGTCACCAATACTCCATACTCCTGTAGACTAAGAATCGTTGTTGTTATGGCTCCGGGGCCAACAAGAAGCGGAACAGCCATTGGCACTGCCCCTATGCTCTCAGGGCTCATCTTCTCTTCCCTCTCCCAACCTATTACAAGTATTTTTATGGCGAGTATAAGTAGGAGGATGCCGCCAGCAATCATAAAGCTTGGTAGTCCAACTCCAAATATGTCCAATATCGTGTTACCGGCTATCGCAAATGCCAAAAGCAAAATAAACCCTGTTACCGCCGCCGTACGAAAAACTTTCCTCCTCTCCGAAACCCCCATCCCGTGGGTTAAGCTTATGAAAATTGGTACATTGCCGAGTGGATCAACGATGATGAATAGTGAAATGACGCTCTTGGTGAGCGCTGGTAGGAAGACGCTTAATTCCATATATTAAGTAAGCTCTTAAACGGAGTATATAACCTTGGCTTAAGCATCCTTAGGGCGTACTTTAATGAATATTTTTGCATATAAGTATGTAAAAGAATATATGGAAGGCAAGAATAGTATTAAGCACTAAGTAATCCCGGAGGCAAATTCTTGATGGATGAAGCGGAGAAATTACGCACTATTAGTGAAATAAATGAGAAAATAAAGCGTGGCGATGTTGTAGTCTTAACCGCCGAAGAAATGATTAAACTTGTTGAAAGTAGTGGCCTTGAGGTGGCTGCTAGGGAGGTTGATGTCGTAACCACAGGGACCTTTGGCGCGATGTGTAGCTCGGGGGTCTTCCTAAATTTCGGGCACTCTAATCCCCCAATAAAAATGGTTAGATGTTGGCTTAACGATGTCCCAGTTTATAAGGGTCTCGCGGCGGTTGACGGCTACCTCGGAGCAACAGCCATGAGTGAGACCAGGGGCTTTGAGTATGGTGGAGGGCACGTTATAGAGGATCTTGTATCCGGTAAGGAGGTTGTCTTAAGGGCAGAGTCTTATGGAACCGATTGCTACCCGAGAAAATATATTGAAACAACTATAACTCTAGATGACGTAAACCAGGCAATATTGGTTAACCCAAGAAACTGCTACCAAAAGTATGATGCCGCAACAAATAGCTCAGATAGAATTTTATACACTTATATGGGTACACTACTACCCCACTATGGAAACGTAACATTCTCTGGTGCTGGTCAGCTGAACCCCCTCTGCAAGGATCCATATTATGAGACCATTGGCCTCGGAACGAGGATATTTCTCGGAGGCGGTATAGGATATATAATCGGTGCGGGCACGCAACACAGCCCAGAAACCGGCTACGGCACACTCATGGTTATGGGAGACCTGAAAAAAATGAATAGTAGATACTTGCGCGGCGCATCATTTTATAGGTACGGAACCACACTCTACGTTGGTGTAGGAGTGCCGATACCAATAATAAATATGAGGGTTGCTAAGACAACTGCCCTTAGGGACGATGAAATCTTCGTGAATATACGTGACTATGCAGTCCCAGTTAGACCAGACCTTAGGCCAGTAGTTAAGCGGGTCTCATATGCGGAGCTCCGCTCTGGGAAAGTTTATTTTGGCGATAAAAGCGTCCCATCATCTCCACTCTCAAGCTATAAAATGGCTAGGGAAATAGCTGAGACACTTAAGAAGTGGATCCTAGAGGGAATATTCTTTCTGACGGAGCCTCTCGAGCTGCTTCCAAAGAGGGGGGAGCTTAAGCCCCTTAAGGTTAAAGGTAGAGAACTCACTGTCGGGGATATAATGAGACGCGATGTTATCACAGCCAAACCAGATGAGGATATAAGGGAAGCTGCCATAACACTAGTCAAGAAGGGTATAGACCACCTACCAATAGTTGACGATGAAGGTAGACTAATTGGCATCGTGACATCTTGGGACTTAGCAAGGGCAATAGCCTACAATAAGATGAGGGTTGAAGAGGTAATGACTAGGGAGGTTGTAACAGCACTTGAGAATGAGCCTATAGATATCGTTGCTAGGAGGATGGCTCAGCATAATATCTCAGGAGTCCCAGTGGTAGATAAAATGAAACGCGTTATAGGGATAATAACAACTGATGATATATCGGGGAAAGTTGTTGGGGGTAGAGTGTATGGCGAAGGTAAGGTTAATATATTCCCATGAGGTTGTGAGTAAGCCAATATTAGCAAATATAGTTCTGAGGACTGGCGTCCCAATAAATATTATTGAGGCTAAGGTGAACGCCCAGAAGGGAGAGCTCATAGTTTCAATCCCAGCAACTAACAACAAACTTAAAGAGATACTCAACCTATTCAAGGAAGAAGGTGTAGAGATTCATGAAATCTCCGAGACACTTAGAATAGATTGGGAGCGATGTATAGCCTGTGGCGCATGTATATCATCATGCCCAACTAACGCACTAAGATTTAAGGAGGATTGGTCACTAGAATATGATGAGGGGAAATGCGTTCTATGTAGAACCTGCATTAACGCCTGCCCCCTAAAGGCAATAAGCATTCCCTGAGGACAAGAATTGTGTACGAGTACGGCTTAACAATAGGCCCCTCAAAGATACATATAAAGACTGATAAGGCTGAGGCCATAGCGGAGACAGTTAAAGAAATAGAGTATCATATTAAGGCATTATGGGAATATATTGAGAGAAATCCGCTATTCCAGTACTCTCTCAAACCTCTTAGCGTGGACCAAGACGCACCATTAATCGTCAGGTTGATGGCAGAGGCTTCTAGAGCGGCTGGTGTTGGGCCAATGGCTTCGGTTGCCGGCGCCATAGCAGATTTAGGTCTTAAGAAGCTGCTTGAGAGTGGTGCTGAGATAGCTATCGTTGAAAATGGCGGTGAGATAGCAGCTTACACTTCTGGTAAAGAAATAGTGGTCTCCATCTCAACTAATGAAAACATTCTTTCGGGAAAAATAGGCCTATTGGTAAGACGCGAGGATACGCCACTCGGCATAGCCACAGCTACCGGAAGGGTTAGTCAAAAAGTAGTAAGCTTTGGGGTTGCGGACTCGGTCACGGTCATTGCGGAGAATGCGTCGATAGCGGATGCAGCTGCAACATCCGTATGTAATGCCATTAT
Source organism: Candidatus Bathyarchaeota archaeon (assembly GCA_018396995.1). Classification (GTDB taxonomy): domain Archaea; phylum Thermoproteota; class Bathyarchaeia; order Bathyarchaeales; family DTEX01; genus DTEX01. Next base: position 123,825 of record JAGTQB010000002.1, on the reverse strand, counting down.
TGGCGAAAATGCCCAAAAAGCAATATTTAGGGGAATTGAGAGGGCTAAGGATATAAGGGGGGTTAGGGGGACCATAATATTCTACAGGGGTCACGTTGGATTATTTGGGAAGATACCAAAAATAATTAAAATAAAATAGGATAAAATATGCTTTCTTTCCGACTACCGCCATAGACTAGTATTGAAGAGAAAAGTTTATATTAATCTGAACTTAAAAAAAGAAAAGTTTATATATATAAACTCATCCTTAAGGTCTTTACGGATCAATGAACTGATCGATTCCGATCAGTCTAATTTATGAGGAATCGATTTTGTGAGAATAACTTTCACTCCTGTCTTGGAGGTTAGGATAGTGTATGAGTGAGGAGGAAGATGTTGAGGTGAGGCCCACGCATACAATATTAGTTGATAGGTGTCCCGAGTGTGGTAGCACTAACCTTGTTAGTGATCCTGATACTGGTGAAGTTATTTGTAGTGATTGTGGTTTAGTTGTTCAGGAATCAACTATGGATAAGGGTCCAGAATGGAGAGCTTTCACACAGGAGGAGAAGAAAAGTAGGAGCCGTGTCGGCATACCAATCTCATTCTCAGTACATGATAAAGGCCTTTCAACATCGATCGATAAGGTTGATCGAGATGCCCTAGGAAGGAAATTACCGTTAAGCTCTAGGCTACAGATGTGGCGATTGAGGAAGTGGCAGATCAGGTCGAGGGTTCAGTCATCAATTGATAGAAACCTTGCCCAGGCAATGACGGAGATCGATAGGCTCTCAGATAAGCTTGCCATTCCCTCAGCTATTAAGGAGAGGGCTGCAGTTATATATCGTAAGGCCCTTGAACAGGGCTTAGTGAGGGGCAGATCTATAGCGGCTATTGCAGCAGCAGCGCTTTACGCAGCCTGCAGACTCTCTGGAACTCCGAGAAACCTTAAGGAGATATCTGAAGCGAGTCTTGTTGGTAGGAAGGACATTGCAAGATGTTATAGGCTTCTGCTGCGAGAGCTTAGCCTAGCTATGCCGGTGACTGATCCAGCAATCTACATACCGAAGATAGCTGAAAGGGCGAACATAGCAGGGCATATTCAAACGCTGGCGCTTAAAATATTAAATGAGGCTAGACAGAAGCGTATATCAGCTGGTAAGGATCCGGTTGGTTTAGCTGCAGCTGCACTCTATATAGCAGCCGCCCTAGCTGGAGAAAAAAGGACGCAAAAAGAGATTGCGGATGCAGCCAATGTCACTGAAGTCACCGTCAGGAATAGGTATAAGACCCTAAAAAGACAATTAAATTTAGAGATACCAGATTAATCCCAGTATAACTCATGAGATGCGCTAAACTCCTCTTATTTCTCGTCTTAACAATACTATTGATGCTATAAGGTTAAATCGCCTTTATCCGCAGCCTATTGTACTTCGATATTATCCTTGGGGTAACCCATCTGAATCAAGAATCGATAAGCCTTCTCTCTTTGATCGCCCTGCAGCATTATTTGTCCATTTTTAGCTGTACCACCACAGGCGCAGAAGGCCTTCATCTTCTGCGCAAGCCTACCTAAATCAATATCCTTAACGTCTAATCCTTCAATTAAAGTCATCATCCTCTTAAACTTCCTAGTTTCTAACCTTATCCTAATTTTCTGCTGTTCTTTACTTATTTCTCCACAAACGCATATATCCTCGGGAAGCCCACAAATGGGGCATATATTCGCCATTACTTCTACCTTAACCCCTCTTCCTAATATACCTCAATATTCTACGTATCAGAGAGATGTATTTAAAAGTTTAGGAATAAAAGCAATATACCTTCTTTAAAATATTTAAATCCTTTTTATCATTCTTGTCCATTTTCCAAGGGATATTGTTTCGATAAAGCCCCTCTTCTTATAAAACTCCTTTGCCAAGAAGTTCTTTACACCGACCCACAGACCCATAAGCTTTCTCCCTCTCTCCTTGGCGTATTCCGCCGCCTTATCAAGTAGAATGCTTCCGATACCCCTTCCTCTATATTCTGGATGAACAAATATTTCGTGAACTTCGCCTAAAAAGCTGCCTTCAAAGGAACTGAACCAATTAGTGTCACATGCTACAAAAGCTACTGGGCTACTTAACTCCACCACGAAGAAGCCTTCCGGATCCCTTTTAAGGAGCCATCTAAAATAATCTTTTATGTCTCCATCTTTGGCATAAGCGTACTCTTCAAGCCCCTTATACGAGAGCTTATAGAGCTTGATGAAGGGTTGAAGGTCCTCTATCTTAACTCTACGGATACGCATTCAATACGCACGCGCACAACAATATTTATTTATTCTCTTCATGTTTAAAAACTTCTCGATGGACACCTTATCCCTTCTTGAAAAGCTGGTGGGTATTGAATCCCCCTCTGGAAGGGAGGAGAAACTAGCATCCTTTCTTCTAACCTATTTACAAAAACTGAGATATAATGCCTTTATGGAGGGATTAAATGTTCTTATCTCACCGGAGAGAGATTTTATTGTCGCCTCTCACATAGACACCTTTAAAATCTTGTCCGTTTTCTCGTTTGATGGTGAATACGCGTATGGAACTGGAGTCTCGGATGCTAAGGCTAGTATAGCGGCCATTCTCTTGGCACTAGAAAGGATTAGCCCCGAGAGACTCAACTTTGGAGTTGTGTTCTTTAGTGATGAGGAGGGCAATGGTAGCGGCTCAAAAGAATTCTGTAGGATATATAAGCCGAAGATGGCGGTTGTTATGGAGCCAACCAACATGGCAATAGCAAACGTGCAGTATGGCGGGCTTGAATTAAAGGTTGAAGTTAGGGGGAGGGGGGCGCATGGCGCTTACCCGGAGATAGGCGAGAACGCGATAGAAGGGTGTATAGAAGCGATGAGAAGACTCAAGGGTATTAATGGTGCCAAGGTTTCAGTACAATATATTCGAGGAGGTGACCCAGACGACTTTGTTATACCAGATAAATGTGAAGCCCGCATAGAGATACTATTCAAGCCACACTTAACAGCCACAAACATTTTATCAAAAGTCAGGGAAATTTTATGCTCTAGCAACATCAACCTTACTGTTATCGACGCCTATAATGGTTTCATAAGTAGTAGGGCGCCTAAAATCCTTGAGGATGCCATGCGGTCAATTGGATATAGAGTTGAGTACACTGAGATGCCCTCATGGACGGATGCCGTTAACTTACATGAGATTGCTGGCTGCGACACCGCCATCTTCGGGCCCGGAGAGCTATATGCATGCCATACGAAATGGGAACGAGTTAGAATTAAAGATGTTAATGTGGCTGCAGACATACTCGTGGCATTAAATAATCTAGTGGGAGAGGGAAAAGCATATTGATATAGAATGAGAGCTCTAACTATAATTTTTGCTGGGCCTGGTATAATGAGGGCGGATATAATTGTAAGCGGCTGCGCGGTCCTCACGATGGGCAGGGCCGGCATAATAGAGCGTGGGATCATTGCAATAAGAGATGGGAAGATACTTTATGTTGGAGGGGAGAGTGAGGCGCCGAGTTTCGAGTCTGATGAAATAATAGATGGGCGGGGAAAGATAGCCATGCCAGGCTTAATTAACTGTCACACCCATATAGCGATGACCCTTTTCAGAGGGGTGGCTGAGGATAAGGAGTTAAGTACGTGGCTCAGGGAGACGATATGGCCTCTCGAATCTAAACTTAAGCCAAGCGACGTGTACTATGGCGCGTTGCTGGGCTTCGTTGAGATGATTAAGAGTGGAACAACATGTCTACTAGACATGTATTTTTATGAGGATATAGTTGCAAGGGCTGCTGAGGAAAGTGGAATGCGCTGTGTTTTAGCTCCCGGAATATTTGATGCTGGGCATAAAATGCTTGGAAGCATTCTTCTCAGAAGGGCCTTAAAATTTGTTAAGAAGTATCATGGTAAGGGGAGTGGTAGAATACACGCTATGCTTGGGCCGCATGCAGTCTACACGTGCAGCCCAGATCTTCTTAGGATGATAGGTGAGGAAGCGGCGAGACTAAACATTGGAGTGCATATACATTTAGCGGAGTCGGAGAGCGAGTCTATCAATATTAGGAGGATCTATGGGAAAAGTGAGGTGGAGCTCCTGGACGAGGTTGGCCTCTTGAGACCAAATTTAGTTGCCGCGCACTGCATTCACCTCTCGAATCACGATGTATCCCTCATGGCTAAAAAAGGTGTTAAAGTAGTCTATAACCCCATATCCAATATGAAACTCTCCTCAGGTATCCCGCGGGTAAAGGATCTTCTTGATGCGGGCTTAACTGTTGGTCTTGGAACAGATGGCCCAGCCAGTAATAATTGCTTAGACATGTTTGAAACTATGAAAGTTGCCGCGTTGCTCCAAAAGGCGTTATATAGGGATCCTCGTGTTTTGCCAGCTAAAAAGGTCGTTGAGATGGCGACAATTGATGGCGCCAGGGTTCTCGGCTTAGATCATTTTATTGGCTCTATCGAGGTGGGTAAGAGAGCAGATATAATATTGATTGACGTTAATAAGCCACATTTAACCCCCTTACATGACATTTATGCAGCTCTTGTCTATTCGGCTCGTGGTAGTGATGTTGACACCGTTATAATTGATGGAAAGGTTGTGATGAGAGGACGTTTAATAGAGACTGTGGACGAGCATGAAGTTATGAGAAAGGCTACTGAGACATCGCAAAGCCTCCTGTCAAGAAAAAGTTTGAGGGGAAGTCTTATTAAAAGACTTTTAAGAAGAAATAAGGATATTGGAGATTAAGTCTTCTCGCCGCAGAGTATGGTTATTCTCCTCCAGTTTTCCTCAACCCATTTCTGCAAGGCTTCAAGTTCACGTTGGAAGCTTGGCTGGAATAAATGCGCAAATCTTCCCTGCATCTTCAGGAAGTCTATTAATGGTTTAGGTTGTGGAACCTTTATGTTAAGCCTATATGTCCCTCCCTCATATTCGTATACAGGCCAGTACCTTGTCTGAACAGCTAGCCTTGCAACCTCTATGCTCTTCGATGGATCAAACCTCATCCCTGTTGGGCATGGAGAGAAGACATGTATAACGGCCGGCCCATTAACCTCAAGCCCCTTCATAACCTTCGTTATATAATCGTTCCAGTATGCTGGAGAGGCTGTCGCAGCATACTCTATCCCATGAGCGACACATATGCCAATTAAATCCTTCTTAAATTCTGGCTTACCTGGAATCTTCCTCCCAGCAGGGCTCGTTGTGGTGGCGGCGCCATGCGGGGTTGCACCGGACCTCTGTATGCCAGTATTCATATAGGCCTCATTATCATAGCATATAAATAGAAAATCATGCATCCTCTCAAGAGCCCCAGAGAGAGCTTGGAGACCAATATCAAATGTCCCTCCATCTCCGGCTATCGCAATTATATCGACGTCTTTATCATAGAGACCCTTACGTTTAAGGACCTTGTATGCAGCCTCTATTCCAGCCGCCACTGCAGCCGTATTCTCGAAGGCCACGTGTACATATGAGACCTTCCACGAAGTGTATGGGTATGGCGTTGAGGAGACCTCGACGCATCCAGTGGCATTTACAACTATTGTCGGTCTCCGTAGAGCTTTCATAGTCATCCTCATTATTGTTCCAGCCGCGCATCCAGCGCATAACCTATGGCCGGACGTGAATAACTCCTCAGTTGATAACTCGTGAAGCTTAACCATCTTTACTCCCTCACCCCTATAAACCTAACATACTCCTTTAATCTGCCAGTATCAGCGATCTCTAAGGTCTCCTCAAAGATGCCCCTAATTTCCATGGGAGTTATATCCCTTCCACCCAAGCCATAAACGCAGTTAAATACCCTTATATCTTTCCTATATTTGTATAATGTTGATATAACATCGCTACAAAGTGCATTGAAGGGAGCTCCGAAACTAAAAGCCCTATCGAGGACAGCTAGAGCCTTTACATCTCCCAAGGCCTTAATCAAATCCTCTTGCGGGAAAGGCCTATACACCCATAGCTTCACTACGCCAACTTTCTTCCCCTCCCTCCTAAGACCCTTAGCAACCTCCTTCGCGGTTCCGGCAGTGCTACCTATACATAGGATTGCTGCTTCAGCATCCTCCATGGCATATGCCTCTAAGACATCATATTTCCGCCCAGATAAACTCTCATATTCTTTAGTAACTTCACGTATGACCTTAAGAGACTCATTTAATGTCTGAAACTGCTGGAACTTTACCTCGAAATAGTAGTCTGGGAGACACATTGCCCCAACAGTGATGGGGTTTGTTGGATCAATTGTTATAAGGGGCTTCCTTGGAGGGAGAAATCTCGCAACAACATCGTCCTCTAAGACGAAAACGTTCTCAACGCAATGTGACAATATAAAGCCGTCAATATTGACGCTTACTGGCAGTAGAACCCTTGGATCCTCAGCTATCTTGAATGCCTGGATCGTCCAGTCATATGCCTCTTGAACGTTTTCAGCATATATTTGTATCCAGCCACAATCTCTGGAACCCATCATATCTGAATGGTCTCCGTGAATGTTAAGTGGTGCTGAGAGGGCTCTATTGGCAACCCCCATAACTATTGGGCACCTAAGTCCAGAAGCAATATAAAGCATCTCATGCATCAACGCTAAGCCCTGGCTTGCTGTTCCAGTAAAAACCCTTGCGCCAGCTAAACTCGCGCCTATACATGCAGACATCGCAGAGTGCTCCGATTCAACGCATATGAACTCGGCGTCCATTTCGCCATTATAAATGTATTCACTTATCACTTCAACCATCACGGTCTGTGGGGTAATTGGATAAGCCGCTACAACATCCACATTGCACTGCTTAACAGCGTAGGCTATTGCTTCATTTCCAGTTAAACCCATAACCTTAGCCATAAAAATCACCATTTTTCCTCGACCATGGATATACATTTCACAGGGCATTCATTCGCGCAGATGCCACAGCCCTTACAATAATCATAGTTTACGTCAACATTTTTTTCAAGCCTAATTATGGCCCCATCCGGGCAATATATCCAACATAAAAGACAGTTCACGCACTTCTTTTGATCTATAATTGGTCTAAAGGCCCTCCAGTCTCCAGTTTTATACTTCATTGATGAACCTGGTTCAAGCAGGTACCCGCCTATCGGCAGTTCCTTCCACCCCATCTTTCTTCCAGTCTCACTCAACCCCGATAGCCTCCTCATAAGCCCTCTTTATTGCTGCAACATTTTTCTCGCCAACTGCTCCAGGAAATCTTTCCCTTATAACCTTAACTAGAGAGTCCATTGTAACTAATGGGTAAGCCTTTAGAAGGGCTCCTAACATAGCCGTGTTATATATCGGTCTACCCAGCACCTCAAGCGCTATCTTCATGGCGTCAACGGTGTATACGCTCACGTCGCTCACGCCCAGGATCTTCTTTAGTTCATCTGGACCCCTACTTGCGTGCGCTACGACTAAGCCCTTGGGCGACAAACCCCTAATAACATCAACCTTTCCTATGAGAGTTGGATCAACAACGACTACTATATTGGGATTATATATTTGGCTATGTATGAGTATTGGCTCGTCGGAAATTCGAGTATAACCAGTTACTGGAGCACCTCTTCTCTCAGGACCAAACTCTGGGAAGGATTGGGCGTACTTTCCATCGAGGAGAGCTGCTTGGGCGAGAATTCTACTGACAGTTACTATACCTTGACCACCTCTACCATGCCAACGAACCTCAACGAGAACCATAAGCTCCATCACCTTAAGCTTAGTTTATCAATTAAATTGCGGGCAAATTATTAAAGATTATTCTATTTCTCTATGTTAGGTCGCCGCATACACACTTAATTTCATAAAGGATTGTTAGGACCTCACTGAAGTTTTCGCCGGTTTTAGCGGATATCAATGGAACCCTCCTTGGGGGAAAGAATTGTCTCAGGGTTTTTAAGAGCTCTATATCCATTTCCTCCTTAACATTAGACGGCTTCTTTCCGAGGAGAACCTCAGGGCTTCTGAGAATCTCCCTGATCTCATTTACCTCTTCATCTGATAGAAGATCAACTTTATTTAATATGGCTATAGTGTCTGCTCCAAGAGTGTAGTGTGCAGCCAATGCATATAGGAAGAAGCTTGTCAGGTTCCCCCGGAGAGCCGGGAGGTCGCCTAGGAATAGGCAGCACGCATCTACATATTTGCCGACAATTATTTTCCCAGTATCCCTAAAGAGAAAGGGTTCTAGTTGCCCTGGAGTATCAAATAATATGTAATCAGCATCCATAAACTCTGGCAGATCTATATTAGCCAGTCTACTCATGGCTTCAAGTATCGCACCATTTGGCCCAAGCTTCTTCTCCCGCATTATACCCTCCACAGTGAATAGAGATCTTATATCAAAGTCGGGTTCATATCCTGGATCAAGGACACCGGGATCAAGGTTCACCAACCTAACCCTATAGCCTTCATCAATTAAGTATGCTGAGAAGTTTTTTACAAAGAGGCTTTTTCCGGATCCGGCTGGGCCGAGGACAAACACGTTCATTTTCCTAGTTCATCTCTTTAAATCTTCTCTCTTTCTAACGCTTATCAGGTAAAATAGCATATAACAAGACTTTTAACTATTTCTCGAGGATTAGGCTCAAGGCATAATCAACCTTTCTAATTCTTTTAAAGCCCGCGAGCCGGAGCCGCTCAGCTATACCCCTAAGATAGTTTTTCCCCTGTCTCTCTCCTGGTCTCCCAACATAATGGAGCATTCTCCCACCATCCTTAAGAACCCTAAAGAGTTGCTTATAGAAGTTTAGTGAGTAAAGTTCTGGAGCAATACTTATTCTAGGAGGATCATGAATAATGAAATTGAAGTGTTCATCCTCAAACTCCTTTATTACATCCATTACGTCGCCAACTATGAGACGAATCTTCTTATTCTCGAAAAGCGGCTTTGAGTATGGGTTTTGCCTAGCAATAAATATGACGTTCTCATCCTTCTCAATGGTTATTACCTCCCTAACATTCTTGGCTTTAGCCGCCAAAATGGCTGTATAACCCAAGCCAGTGCAGCAATCAAGAACTGAACCGAAAATCCTCCCCAAAGCCCTAATCTTTAGTATAGCATCAGTTTTAGGGTCAACATCATCAGCCCTATGCATGCGTATGCCAGATATTTCAAGGTAAGGCCATGTACTAGTCTCAACAAGCCTATAAAATTTCCCCGTCCTCTCACTATAAAACTTTATTAAAATTCTCTGCCCTCCGCATTCACCCACAGTCTATTCTAACCCCGTCTATCAATTTAGGAGAGAGCAGTACCCTTTGATAAGATTTTTGCATGTGGCTTTTAGGGAGACTGCATGAATGGTGTGAAGCCCCTTACTTTATAAACTTTACATAAGAGGGCCCTAGCCTGCCAAGAACCAGTGTACGGATCTAATGTTTCCAGATCGTCTGGAACCAAAACGTTAGCATTTGATATAAAGTTGCCGTACCACCAGTATTTGTCCCCTGGAAGCTCAGGATACCACCAGCTCGCCTCAGCATTAATGCATTTTGGATGTATATCGCTTGTAATCTTCGCCTTCATCATTATCTTACCCCTCTTTGTTTCAATCCAAACCCAATCCCCTTCACATATTCCCAGCTCCTTAGCGGTCTTGGGGTGTATCTCAACCAACGGCTCTGGATGCTGTTCACGCAAACCCATCCCCCACTGCCTCAGCTCAGAATGGAATTGGGGCCTAAACCTTCTGCCAGTACCAAGTATTAACGGATACTCCTCCGCCAGCTCAGGCTGAGATACAGGGCTCTCATATGGCTCCACATAGTATGGCAGGGGGCTCCTGCCCAATTGTCTGAAGATCGTAACCCAGATCTCAGCCCTACCAGTTGGAGTTGCAAATCCCCTAGGCCTATTTGTCTCAGGGTTTATTTGCTCATAGCTCTTTTGGGTCCATGTTGAGATGGTGTATAGATCCTTAGCCTTATCCAGCGTTAAGCCTATTGAGGATAATCTCCAGTTATAGAATTCTTCAAGCGTCTCCCATGGAAAGACTTCTCTCCATTTTTCCTCGGGCAACAACCTTTTGGCAAGCTCCCTAAAGATCCAGTATTCATCTCTTCTTTCACCTAATGGTTCAATAGCTCTCTCCCATACCACAACATTCGGTGATAAGTCTTCATGGGTGCTCACGTATGGTCTCTCAAGGGATTTTGTGACCGCTGGCAGAACATAGTCTGCTAGGGCGCCCGTTGGAGTCATCCACCTATCTATCACGACCGTAAGCTCTAGGTTAGGGCTACATAAAGTCTCGTAGACAAGCTTTGTGTTTGGTGCCCAGGCTGCCGGGTTACCAGTCCAAACAATTAAACACTTTATTGGATATGGCTTTCCGGTAAGTATTGCCCGAGCCAACACTGGCCATGGTACACCGAGCATGTGGCTTGAAGCGCATGGATTAATCTTCCAAACCCTCTTGAAATGAGGCTTAATGAGGTCAAACATGGGCCACGCCATTAACGGAAACATGTCGGCACCAAGCATCTTCTTTTTTACCTCAGGTGTAACGTGATCCTGGTAATCGAGAAGGGAATCTCTTATGAACATTTTACCATCAATTATTGGGCCGGGCTGATTTAGTAAGTCGCCGCCCACCACATCTATATTCCCCGTTAATATCTTCAACATGGCTCTTGCAACCTCAATAGATGAAGCCGCCCTCCCAAGCTGATCCGTAGGTAACGCCCTCTGTATGCAGGCAGGCTTTGTAGTAGCATAGACTCTAGCAGTCTCCTCAAGCAACTTTTTCTGGACCCACGCAACCTCAGCCATTTTCTCTGGCGGATACTCCATAACCCTCTCTTTAAGCGCCGTAAAAGCCGTTTTACATTTCATGGGCACTCCATCGATACCCTCAATTTCGAAGTATCCCTCGAGCTCAACCTTAACCTCATCGTCTGGTATAGGCTCCCCATTAAGGCTATAAAATTGTTGTCTCACAGGATCCCATATAATCGGACATCTCTTCCTCTTATCCCAAGCAACATACCTATCACTCCTACCTCCCTTAACAATATCCTGCTCAGTTAACCACCAATCCCTATCAATTCTTAAGAGCAACGGGCCATTCGACCACCTCTCAACAAACTTTCTATCATAGAGATTTTCCCTAATGATCACGTTTAACCACGCCAAGAAAATAGCCGCGTCCGTTCCGGGTCTAAGCTGAATCCAGTAGTCAGCGTTTTTAGCGGGTATTGTGCGGCACGGGTCTATAACTATGAGAATAAAGTCGTCGCCGCGCCTCTTCCTCTCCATCAATTTATGCCATTGAAGTGGGCCAGAGTTCGGAAAATCTCTGCCATCATTCACTATACACTTTGCGTTTAATATGTCGGCATCTGTTCTAGCGCCGAAGATGCAGTGTTGTAGGGCTGTGGCATTCATTGAACATGATGTTCCCGGAGATGAAACGTTGCCGGGGTTACCTATAGCGAAGAGGAAGCTGGATCTAGCCCAATAAAGATCTGTCCTGTAAGTCCCCTCAACAATAGCTATACATTCAGGACCATACTCTTTTATCAGGTATTTTATCTTTAAAGATATCTCATCAAGAGCCTGTTCCCAAGACACCCGTTGCCACTCCCCTGAACCCCTCTCACCTACACGCTTAAGGGGATGCTTCAACTGCTCCGGATGGTAAATAAAGTCAATCATGTGACTTACTCTTTCACTACAAACGTAGCCCCGGCTTATGGGGTGCTCCGGGTTACCCACAACCCTTAGAAGCTTCCCAGTTCTCTTATCGACATAAGCCAGCAATCCGCAACGTAAGCCGCAGCCTGGCTCCCCTGCATGACAACCAATCTTTCTAATAACAACCTCTTCTGCCAATATCTCACCCTCTGGTAAATAATTGGAGGATTGGATATAAGTCTTCGCGAGTAAAGGGGGACTTTTAATGATGTATCAAGTGACACAAATTATTTAAGCTGTAAACGCTCTAGTTAATATCGTTCATCCATTTATGGAGGATAATGGTCATGAGTTTAAGTGGGAAAAGGGTTTTATTAATAATAGCCCCAAAGGACTTTAGAGATGAAGAGTTTTTAAAGCCTAAAGAAATCCTAGGAAGCATGAATGCAAAGATTACCGTAGCCTCTAAAGGTGTTACTAGGGCTACGGGCATGTTCGGCACAGTCGCAAATGTGGATATTGATATAAATAAAGTTGACGTCAAGGACTATGACGCAATAGTTTTTGTTGGAGGAGTCGGCTCATCAACCTACTTTAATGATCCAACAGCTCTAAAAATAGCGAAAGAAGCCTACGAGCAAGGGAAAGTTGTAGCCGCAATATGCATAGCACCATCAATACTGGCAAACGCGGGCATACTCAAAGGAAAATCGGCTACATCCTTCCCAAGCGAGGCTGAAAATTTAAGGGCAAAAGGAGCCAAGTATACCGGAGAACCAGTAACAGTAGACGGGAAAGTGATAACAGCAAGAGGGCCTGAGGCAGCATCCCAATTCGGTGAAGCCATAGCTAAGGCGCTAGCAAAATGATTTAATTAAATTCATCTCCCAGCGCCGGCAGCATAAAATCTATGCATTACAAAACACTAATTAGAATGGAATTAAAAAGCTAGCAGAGTTTATCTCTCATTCTCAATTCCGCTTCCCTTCACCTTTAACCCCATATAACATTTCTGATGGAGAGGAATAAAAGGCGACAATTCAGTATGACTAAAGTATTTTCATTAAAGCTTGCTTTATAGAACTAAAATTCAATGAGGAACTTATGCCAAGGGAAAAAAAGAAAACTTTTTATCTTTTTTGGATAAAACTTAAATGGGTGTTATGCCAATGAAAATAAATACTAATAATTATAGAATATCTATCGTACTTGTTGTCTTGCTTTTAAGTCTAGCTCCACGCGCTTCTTTAGCTGCAAGCACAAAAAATGATTTAAAAGAGTACTTCGAATCCCTTGGATTAACGGATACAGAAGGTAACCCAGTTACAATATTATCCGCGGAATTAATTACAGACATGCCGGGTGTGCCAGAGCACGTTCGCATTGAGGGGGTTATATGGCCAGAGACTAGATTTGTGATTAAACTTCCTGTACCTGAGAAATGGAATGGCCGCTACATTCAGATAGGTGGCGGTGGTTTAGGGGGCATGCTTAATGAACCTGCAATGTTGCCTGCTTTAAGTATGGGTTATGCAGTTGCGGCAAATAATCAAGGTCATGAAGCAACAAAAGAACCCGGTGCAACATATGCTTATCCTGACCCAATTCCGGGAATTCGAGATGAACCCAATCCATATTGGAGACAAAAAGAGGAGCATTACTGCTATAAAGCTGCCTACGAAAATGCGGTTCTAGCGAAAAAGGTTATTGAGGCGTATTATGGCAGTGAACCGCTTTATTCCTACTTTATTGGAGCATCTAATGGTGGTCGAGAAGGCCTAAAGATGGCACAAATGTTTCCGGAAATCTTTAATGGGATTCTTGTTGGCATGCCAGTGCTTAATATAACGTGGGAAGCACTACAAGATATATGGAACGCGCATGCAGCGTTACTTGGACCCGGAGCTATTCCAGTTGAGAGTCTATCAATGCTTGCCAAGGCGGTTTATGAGAAATGCGATAGCGTTGACGGTCTTATAGATAATTTAATAGACGACCCACGTAAATGCAAGTTTGATCCAATAGTTGACCTTGCCGTACCCCCTTATTGCTACTACTTTACCCCAGAACAAAGGGAAAGCTTGGCAAAGATATATGAGGGGCCGAGGACTTCATGGGGCTTTCAGCTCTTTTATGGCACACCAGTGGGAGGAGAAGCTCTCATGCGCCACATTTTCGGGGGAATTATGAGCAATTGGGCATATTGGGTTATTGGTCAACCTAATCTTGGTCTTAGTCTCGGTGGAAGCCTATGGCAATACATGGCTACTGAACCACGGTTTGGGCCTGAGTGGGATTGGCGAACATTTAACTTTGATGTTGACCCATTTAGATTAAGACCTGACCTCGCAGAGAAAGTTAATGCCGTTAATCCTGACCTTCGGGCTTTTAAGGAAAGGGGTGGTAAGATTATTCATTGGCATGGGTGGGCGGATCAGCTCGTCACACCATATCAATCAATTGCTTACTATGAAAGTGTTGTGAATTTTATGGGTGAGGAGTCTGTTAAAGAGTTTTATAGGCTGTACATGATCCCTGGACTAACTCATGTAGGAAGTATAGGACCCACTTTTACTTGGTATGATCCAACGTGTCCTCTTTTTAAGGCGCTTATCGACTGGGTTGAAAATGGAATTGAACCGAGCTGCCTTATACTTTCCCGGAGAGCCGATCCCGAATTAAATCTGACTGCTAGAACATTCTTAATTCCGCCTTATCCGTTGGTTGCAAGATATATTGGAAAGGGCAGTATCGATGACGCCCAGAACTACATAGGTGTTGAGTTGATTCCTGCTGAGGTACATATAGTGCCAAAGACAATTAACCTTAGCAGTAGGGAAACCTTTACAGCTTTCATTAGAATACCTGAGGGCTATAATGTACAAAATTTCACGGTAATAACTTGTGAGGGAGCCGCAGCGGTAAGCATTAATTTTACTATGAATGGTAGAGTAGTGATAGCTAAGTTTAACCCACAGAACTTAATAAACATAAAACCTAAAGAGAACATAATATTCACAGTAACAGCGATTTTCGAGCAAAACGGAAGAAAATTCGCCTTCGAAGGCTCTGATACAGTAAGAGTTATAGAGTTCGATATAAGCCAAGCATACCTTGATTTAAAGCAAAAATATGATGAGCTTTCGTTAAATTACGCCACATTAATGGATGAGTACTCTGACCTTCAGACACAATTAGCTGCATTACAGCAGAGCTATAAGGATCTTCAGTTCAATTACACTACTTTAAAGAATGAGTATAACACTCTTAACCAAAGGTTTAAGCAACTTCAGTCAGAATATAGCGGGTTGCAATCAGAGATTAGCGGGCTTAAAGCAAGCTATAACTCTTTAAGCGCAAGTTATAAGCAACTCCAATCTATTCACCAAGCTCTTCAGCAAGAATATGAGAAACTGAAACCTTGGCAGTATATAGCATTCGCTTTCATAGCTTTAACCATAATCTTCATGGCAACTACAGTCTATTTCATGAGAAAAAAGCCAAGATAACTATCCTCCCCATTTTTTAGTTAGACTTTAATCCAGAAGCGCTGAGTGTACACTCTTCTATAAGCACAAGCCTTCATAGTTTCTTCAGGAATTACAAAACTTTATACTCCTTGGCAATTATTGACTTAAAACATAGACACCAACTAAATTCACGTAATTGTCTAATAGAGACTTTCAATCATCTATGAATACTTCTCCGGAATTTCATTATTCACGTCAAAATATATTTAAAGGAAAACGTATTTAAACTGGTCACATGAAACTAATTAATTGGTTGTGGAAGCCCTGGTAGTATAGTCCGGCCTAGTATAGGCGGCTGTCACCCGCCTGACCCGGGTTCAAATCCCGGCCAGGGCGCCAGCCTTCCGGCTCCAAATCCCTTACACTCCTTTTAAATTTAGAAATAATGAGTTTAGCGTGAAGGATGAAATTATGATGAGAGGCTTGAGCGTTATAGGCGGATCATCGCTGGCTTCCCTCGCATCCACAATACACCTTTGGGCATGAAATCCGAAATTTTCGCCCGGCTTAACGAAAAGTTATTAGTACACTATTCATCTCTGGGGGAGCTTAGCAGAGGGATGGAATTATGAGAAGTGGGAGCTCCGCCTCTTTCAGCGTTCCCTTTATTGGGTCGACTTCTAAACCGAAGGATTCTAGGGCTGTTATGCCTAAAATGATTTGATCTTCATCCTCCCCCATAATAACGGTTACTGTCCTCCTCCTTCCCATAATCTCCATTCCAACCTCACTTATATCCCTCTCAACGTATCCGCCGAAGGCCCTAAACCTTCTCCTCTCAATTGGCTTAACACCCAGCTCCTCAAGTCTCCTTCTAGGTATAACGCTGTATATTGCTCCTGTATCAACTATACCCTCTACCTCAGTAATTTTTGTGGGAGAAAGCGGATTAAAGACACCAAATTTAACCTTAATGAAACCCAAATGAAGCCAGGCTCCTCATAATTATCTCTATTATAAATGATTTAAGAGTGTTTTGTTAAGCTATTTGCTGCTTACAGGAAACCACTAGCCCCGCAAGAGGTTTAGTGGTCAAAATAAGGTTCCATAAGATGAGCGGCTTAACTAGAAAAAGACAGCATTTCTCATAAATAAGAATTTTACCAGTAAAAATGTGCTTAAATCCCGCTTCCCGCACCAGATCTCCGGGTTTAAATCTCTTCCCCTCCCTTTTTAAGTCTGGAAGTAATGGGTTTAGCGTGAAGAGCGAGATCTATTACTATTTGGTATGAGGAGAAGCTTAAGCGGTATAGGGGGATAATCACTGGATTCGGCCATAACGGCAAGATCGCTGGCGGCGTAGTAGTACCAGAATTATGATTGTAACGATGATTACTGCCAGAATTATAGCTGCAAATATTAGTGGTGTCGGGAATATCTCTGCGACAGTAATTGTTATGCTATGAGTATCAATGTTCCCAGCTCCATCTTTTACTACAAGGGTCACCGTGTAAGTTCCGGCTTTATTATAGATATGTGCTACTTTTACGCCAGTTCCTTTCTCCCCATCTCCGAAATCCCATTCGTAGCTAATTATCCCTATATTATCCGTTGATGCACTTGCATCAAGGATTACTGTGTCACCAACGTTTACTTTTTGGTTCTGTCCAGCATTTGCGATAGGTTTACTCTTATCCAGCTTTATGCCGGTTATAAATTTGTGAGTTTCTTCATTCCCAGCCTTATCAATGCTCCAGTATTCTAAAGTGTTATTAGCGCCCTCCACCGTTATGAGTGGATGACCATCAACACTAACTTTCTTCACCGGACCATTATTTATTCTATAGTAGGTTTCCGCGACCCCACTCATGTCATCGTTAGCCTTCAAGGTTATGGTGAAGTCCGCGTTATGCCATATGTCCTCATATAAAGCTCTGGTTACTGGAGGGGTGACATCTCTCTTCTCAATAACTCGGCAGACATATTCCTGAGATACAATATAATTGCCAACATTATCTATCGCAATGATCCTCCAATTTATTCTTGAGCCAGCGCGCTGAGCGGGTATTTTACCTAAGTATGGTTCCTCATTGAACCCATAGCCACATATTGGTTCAATTATATATCTTCTCTCCAACTCCATGTCTACGTAATTCCATTTGCCGCCGTCAACACTATAAGCTAACAAGGCCCTGTATATTCCACTTCTATTATCATAGATGTTTGCCCTCACAATAAGATCCTCTCCCTCACATACTTCGCTCGCCGCCCCTGCCGAGACAATAACCGGCTTTTCGGCGTCATGAAGTTTATAGAGCAATATTCTATCAGATGTATAAAATACGGCATAAATCCTACCATAGGCTATACTTACCTTTGGAGAAATAGCCCCCTCCCCGAAATAAGTTAGATTAAAGATGGGAGTTATACCCCTCCATAATAGGTAAAGGCGACCGTACCTCTTACCGTATACTGGGAGAGCCAAGATCTTTTTAGCGGCTACTGCAATCCCGTAAGGCTCATGGAAACGCTCTTCCTCAGGCAAATCGAACTTACCTATATCTCTCCCCTGGAAGTCGAGTACAGAGACCCTTCTACTATCAACTACGTAAATGGCGTCTTCTCCTACAGAGAAACTTTGAACTCCTATTTCTTTTCTCCATACCACTGTGCCGTCTGGCGAGAGCCCAATTAACCTCCTATTATATTCTTGGACTAAAACCAGGTTATTTTTGAATGCTACTCCTGACAAATAGTCGTCTCCATTAAATGTCCAAATAGACTCACCGTTTTCAGCGCTTAATGCATAAAGGCTTTTGCTATATTCAAGGTTCACGTAAAGCCTACCGTTGCCATAAGCTAAGTCCAAAATAACCTTATTCTCTAAGGTTCTCCTCCATAATATATTCCCATTCTCATCGACGCAGAAAACTAACCCATTTCTTGTACCAAGATATACCCTATTGTTATATGCGATAAGCGCGGTTACGTCTCCTTTATCTATTTCAGATACCCAAATTATCTTCCCGGTCCTCTTGTCTAATGCTATGAGCAAAGAAGGTTTTTCTAAAGAACCTCTTGTTCCAATATAATAATATTTTCCCAAGGCATTTTTCGTAATAAGCTTGCCAAATGAGCCGAAAATGTCTGTGCGCCAAAGTATTTTCCCCGTAGTTTCGTTTAGAGCGTATGCGTCTCCGGCCCCTCCATCCGGGTCAAATGAGAAGATCACTCCATCCTCCGCCAAAACGATTTGCGCCGTGGGGATATCGCTTTCATACGCTATCTGCGGTCTACAGGGGATTAGCGAGGGAGAGGAACGCGTGGATCCCTCATCTCCCTTCTCTAGAGACCATGAATAATTTAGGTTCGGAAGGAATTGCTTGACGTCGTCCTCTATAGTGGGAGATGCATTAATTGATTTGGTGAAAGGCAAGCTCAATGAAGTAGGCGTTACTAAAAGTAAGATTGCAAAGGCATAAATTATTTCTCTGAAAAAAGTTCTTCTTCCTTTGACCTTCATATAAACCCCTTCTACACAAAAGTCTCAGACACTTTAGTATAAAAGAGTTTTGTTGTTTCTTTGTTTTAAGACTTAATTAAGTTTCCGTTGGGAGATATACTATAATTTCTCTTAATTTAGCCATTTTTCCCAGATGAATACTGAAAGATCTTAAAATCCTTAAACAAATTTAATTCTAACTTATCTTGTTTTGGTTTATGTTAGAAAAATATGTTTATAAATTTTGTAGACGATAATAATTGCGGTAATGTTTACGACCACTGTAATTAGCGTCAGGGTTAAAGAAGAGATTAAGAAGCTGTTGGAGGAAAGTGGTCTGGATATAGGTGAAGAGATCAGAAAGTATTTGGAGGAACTGGCGTGGAAGGTAAAGATTAAGAAAATGATTGAGAAATGGGATGCTATTCTAAGGGATGTAAAGCCGAGTGAGGCGGGCTTCTCTGAGAAGTCTGTGAGGGAAGATCGTGAGAGTCATTGACTCCTCAACTTTGATAAAGTATTTTACGCGTGAGTATGGGTGGGAGGAAGTTAGAGAGGTCCTCCTAGAGGGTGTAATAACAGTGGATCTAGCAATAAAAGAGGTGGCGAATGCATTGTGTAAAAAAGTTTTAAGGGGAGATATGAACTATGAAACTGCAATACAAATTCTTAAGGATCTCGTAGAAGAGAAACCTTTACCAATTATAAGCCAAGATAAGTATTTGATCAGTGCATTTGAGATCTCAGCAAAGCACGGGATAACAATATATGACGCACTATTCATAGCCCTAGCAAAAGAGAGAAGCCAAGAGCTAGTAACAAGCGATACTAAGCAAGCAGAAATAGCGAGAGATCTAGGGCTGAAAGCCATATTAGTTTAGTGCAAGAACACAATATGTCACTGAAATCTCTGAAATTGTAGATCTAAGACCCCAACTAAAAACATGTTTAATCAAAGCAAGTAGGGGTACAGTGCTTCTAACTTTAGGTTTTACATTCAGAAATGCAATTTTCTCTTTATGTGGAAAAATAGTTCTGGGATACTCAAAAGACATTAATTTAGGTGCGTAATGGATTAGCTGAGAATGAAAATATTAAAACTACTTTTTTATACTGCAAGCACTTTAAACTCTTGTGTGGTTGGCGTGCCACATCGTGAGAAACCCTGGTTTAGACTTTGGCCTAAGAATGTTCCAAAAACGCTTGAATATCCGGAGATAACTCTTCCCCAAGTTCTAGAGAAGTCAACTACAGAATATCCTAAGAGAGCGGCTATAATATTTGAGGACACCACATTAACCTATGAGAAGCTTTATGAGAATGTTAGAAGATTTGCGTCAGCTCTTCAAGATCTAAGGGTAAGGAAGGGTGACCGCGTAGCTGTTTATCTACCTAATTGCCCCCAATTTATTGTGACTACATATGGTGCTCTTGAAGCTGGCGCTGTAGTTGTTCCATGCAGCACGGCTTATAAAGAGATGGAGTTGAAGCGCCAGCTTGATGATTCGGGGGCTAGAGTTTTAATCACCCATGAGAGACTTCTCCAAATTGCTAGCGAAACTATTAGGAAGACCTCAATAGAGCATTTAATCGTTACATCGGAGCAAGATTATCGGTATCTAGAAGATGTAAATAACGCCCCTAAAAGCAATGGAGATAAATATATTCCGCTGCTAAAGCTTCTCCAGGAATATGAGCCAACACCAACCCCCGTAGCCATTAACCCTAAAGAGGACTTAGCCTTTTTATGTTATACGGGTGGCACAACGGGTACGCCTAAGGGATGCATGCTTACACATTTTAACT
This sequence comes from Candidatus Bathyarchaeota archaeon, assembly GCA_018396995.1. Taxonomy (GTDB): domain Archaea; phylum Thermoproteota; class Bathyarchaeia; order Bathyarchaeales; family DTEX01; genus DTEX01. Next base: position 103,412 of record JAGTQB010000002.1, on the reverse strand, counting down.
GCGTGGTAGATCAGCTACATGAAATACTTTTTTATCAGCTCAAGAGGGGGGAAGAAGTTCTCTTATTATTCCTCCCATTATTCCATATTTATGGTTTAAATCGGTGCATGGGCACATATTTAGCCGCAGCTGCAACAATAATTCTCCTTGAACGGTTCAATATAATTAAAGTTCTGGAGGCAATCCAGAAATATAAGGTAACAGTTTTTCCAGGAGTGCCTACAGTTTATAACGCGTTAATCAGCTACCCAGACATCAAAAAATATGACCTTAGGTCAGTTCGCATATGGAAGTCAGCTGCAGCTCCTCTTCCAACGAGCACATGGCTGAAGTTTAGGGACCTCATCGGAGCAAGTATAGTGATTGGGTGGGGGTTAACAGAGGCCAGTCCGGGCCTGACGCTCACGCCTCTGGAAATAAAGGAGTATAAGCCGGGAATGATTGGCATACCAGAAATAGATACAGATGTTGCTGTTTTTGACCCTGAAAAGAATGTAGAGGTTCCGGTAGGTGTTGTTGGGGAGCTTAGGGCTAGGGGGCCTCAAATAATGAAGGGCTACTGGAATAAACCTGAGGAGACGGCGAGGGTATTCTCTAATGGGTGGTTATGTACAGGGGATTTAGGATACATGGATGAAGATGGAATGTTCTATTTTGTGGGCCGCCTTAAAGATGTTATAAAAGTTAGTGGTTTCCAGGTTTGGCCCATGGAGGTTGAAGATGTATTGTGTTCACATCCAGCTGTTCTAGAAGCTGCGGTTATAGGTATACCGGATGAATATCATGGCGAAGTCCCTAAGGCTTATGTTGTAGTGAGAAGCGAGTATAAGGGCAGGATCACGGAAGAAGAGCTAATGAAGTATTGTGAGGAAAAGCTGGCTAAATATAAGGTACCTAAGAAGATAGAATTCATAGAAGAGTTGCCGAAAGGCCCGTCCGGGAAGGTTCTTAAGAGGAAAATTGAATTCAAAAGGGAACCAGCTGAACATCTTTAACTCCTGGGAGAAAGTAATCTTCTTTAATAGAACCTTTCTTAAGCATCTTTCACTTAAGCGTTTATAACCTATTGGAGCAAATGGTCGATAAGCTCTTTTTCTAGAGTGAGATTTCGTTACCGAAAAATAGCGACAATAGTAAAAAATTGAGGGCGAATTTTAAGTCGCCTTGAAGTATCTACAGCGGTTCTTTCTAACTTTACATTTTAGTTCTGGCCCCATGTAACCAAAGTAGGGGCAAAAGACCCATATCGAACCGTCTCCATACCTAACTACACGAACCCTATGAGGACGGCCATTTGTACATCTAAGCTCCCTTAAACCCATTATCTTCTCCTCTGACAACACCTCTTTACTAACTACCGTTTGCGCCATTATCACATCACCCAAGAATGATTAAGAGTGAAGGCTATGTTATCATTAACTGATGATACGAAAATCTCATGTTAAGTATTTACTTATGAACATTTGTCATTATTTGATAAATACTTTTGAAAATAAGTATATATAAAGGCTGAAAAAATATACTATAAGAGGAGAGATATAATGATAGATCAACTTGACATGAAAATACTGAGATATATGTGTGAGGGGCTATATTCTTATGAAGATCTAGCGAGACTTTGTGGAACTAGCCGGAATACAGTTTATCGGAGGGTGGCTAGACTTGAAAAAGATGGTGTTATAAGGAAGATAATTATGGCTATTCCAGATTTTAGTAAAATTGGATTTTCAGCCGTAATTATAGGTATGAATTTAAGCCCAAAGGATATTGATAAAGTTATTTCCTTCTTGAAAGTTCAACACCAAGTTAAATTATTATGGAGAACTTACGGGCAGCACGATGTAATTGCGGTAATAATGTGTGATAAGGGCGATGTTGGAACATGCATATATAACTTTAGGAGAGCCTTAGAAGAGCTCAATGCTTCAGTAAATAGACTTGAAGCTTCTGTGAGCGTAACTTGGGAGAAAATACTCTTCACTCCCTAAAAATTTTCCAGATTTAGCAAGCCATAAATAGATTTTTAGTTAACTAGTTTAGGGGTTTATTATGAAGAAACATGGTCATCTACTTAAGCTCTTAAATTTAAGGGAGGGGCCTCAGGGACTTTACCCCGAGCCGCGGATATGGGCGGATTATAGGGATCTAGAGGGGCTTGGCGTCCACTTCTCATATGGGTTTCTAAAGAATGTTGGAGAATCATTTCATCCAATTAATACGGATAAAGCCCTCATGCACCCCTATGATGAAGTATTAGTCTTCGCTCCATGCAATGCATCCAAAGACATACTAGACTTAAATGCCGAGATCACTATAACTCTGGGAAGAGAGTTTGAGGAACATGTAATTAATGAACCCTCAGCTGTAGTTATTCCGAGAGGCACGCCACATGGACCCATCACAGTAAGAGCGTTAGAGGAACCTATAGTACACTACTTAGTTGGACTGTGGCCGGAGTATAAAGCTGTTTCTACCCCGAGGGAGGGTAAGTCCAGAGGGATGAATTACTCTCATTTGATAAAGAGGTTTAGAGGAGCTTGGCTCCTGCTCAGTAAGAAACTTGCGAGAACCATGCCCCCAGGTGTGAGGGCAAGAAATCCTGGCAATGCAGATCAAATAGCATGGTTTAGTGGAAAAGATCTTGAGGGAATAGAACTGAACATTTCATGGGGATTCTATAGCAGTCCAGGCATTTGGCATGGCACACAGGGTGGAGGAGCACACATACATCCAGTTGATGAAGTGCTCTTCTTCTTAGGCCTTAATCCAAACGATATCAACTACTTAGGAGCGGAGATAGAAATAGGATTGGGGGAAGAGGATGAAAGACACGTCATCAATAGGCCGACAGCTGTAGTGGCTCCAAAGAACTTCGTTCACTGCCCAGTTATAACACGATGGGTGGAAACACCCTATGCGCACTTCCATCTCTACTTAGGATTAAAATATGAGGCGAGATGGTTATTCACGCAATAATTTTTGATTTTAGAGATAAAAATCGTGATGGATTATTATACAGGTATTAGCAGAAATTTTGGAGAGTTTAGAAGGGTAGTGTCGGAAGCCAGTGCGTTTCATGTTCTTCGTGGAGACAGAGTACAATGAAACCGTAAGGTCTCTCAACCCACCAAGTTATTTCTGGACAATGAACAAGACCTTTCGGGGCTATAACTGCTGTCGGAACATTTATTATATGTCGCTCAGCTTCTTCACCAAGGTCAAATTCTACCTGTGCACCCAAATAGTATAGGTCAAAGGGGTTCAAGCCTACAAAGATTAATGCTTCGTCAACCGGGTGTACATGCGCTCCTCCACCAGGCCTCTTATGCCATATGCCGCATTGGCTATAGAAGCCCCAAGATATATTTAGCGGAAGCCCGAGATCAACTCCATATATCCATATTAGCTCGTCAGCGTTTCCCGGACCAACATACTTTGTGGCTTTAATTACACCTCTTTCGTCTACAAGGCCAACTGAATATTGTAAAATGGGCGTTGTTTTAAACTTCTTTACTAAATGCGCATAATTCTTCTCAGTAGACTTTTCTTTTTTGGGAACCAGCGCCCCTTTGTATTCAGGAGCTAAGCCCACAAGATAGTGTGCAATTGGCATCTCTAACTTTTTGGCGACTATAGGTCCATGTGGTGTACCCCTCGGAATAACGACAACAGTTGGTTCATTAAAAGTGTATTCTTCAGGCTTTTCACCGATCTCTATCGAAATTTCTCCCCCGAGTCTCGTTATATCCCTTGTGTCAATACCGACAAAAGCTAGGACTTCATCATATGGATGAACAACGGCCTGATCTCCTTTCACTGGATGGCAGGGTACTCCTTGGTTTCTTATGAATCCATAGGAGAATATTACATTTAACCCCTCAAGATCCCTCGACTCCATCCATATACGCATTTCTGGGTAAAGCCCCTCAGGTCCCATCCTAACAATCAGTGGCTTAACAAAGCGCTCATACTTTTTTGCCAAGCCTCTCACCTCAATCTCAGCTTACTTTCTCCACCAAGTATTTAAGACTTCTCTATTTTTAGAGAACTTGCTGCAACACTATTTTAAAGCGAATTTAAACTTATAGATCCCCCACACTTATATATTGGATAGAGCCGAAAATAGTTATGGGCGCCACTCTTATGGAGAAAAAGTATAGGAATTTAGTTAAACCATTAATTGTTAAATCTGGCCCAGAAGGACTTTACCCTGAACCACGCTTCTGGATGGAGTCGAGGGATCTTGAGGGGTTAAATGTAATATTCTCCTATGGATTCATAAAGGAACCGTGCATCTGTCACCCAGTGAGCGATGAGCTGCTCCTACATCCATATGATGAAGTCTTAATTTTTGCTCCTATTGACGCATCAGGCGATATCCTCGATCTAAACGCAGAGATATCTATATGTCTTGGAAAAGAAAATGAGGAGTACACTTTTTATGAGGCAGCTGCAGTGGTTATTCCGAGGGGTACACCACATGGACCAGTAAAGGTTAAATGGCTCGAAAAACCAATAGCTCACTATTTAGTGGGGCTAAGTTCCGAATATAGGGCGGATAGAGTGCCAAAGAAGACATCTGCGGCCCCGGGAACAAAGTATATGCGCTTGATAAAACCATTCAGGATGGCCCGCTTCTGCATGAGCAAAAAATTAATGCCGCCCACAGCAGCCAGGTCTAGATTTATTCCTCCAGGGCCTGGGAACGCCGAACAGATTGTATGGTTTTATGGTGAAAACCTTGAGAACATAAAGTTGAATGTTTCATGGGGGTTTTATAGTCGCCCTGGAATCTGGCATAGGATTGGTAGGGGAGGAGCGCATGTACACCCGGTTGACGAAGCATTAATCTTTGTAGGCTTAGACCCAAATAACCTGCAGTACTTGGGAGCCGAAGTGGAGTTCGCTTTAGGAGAAGAGGGAGAGAGACATTTAATTAAAGTGCCCTCTGCAGTCATAGCTCCTAGAAACTTAGTTCACTGTCCAGAGATAACGTTATGGGTTGATAAGCCCTATGGGTTCATAGTTATGTGTCTCGACGCCGAACATGAAACCACTTGGCTACCCCAAGAGGAATAACTAAAACATTTACCCTCATTATTTATTTCTATTCTCACATGGGACGTAGGCTCATATACATCAATAACATTATTCTTCTATCACCCAGAAACTGCCATAATAGCCTATGAAAGTTTATAGTGGAAAAGAGTTGATTCAAATACTTTTAAATATTGATGCTAAGAATGTCTCTAAAATAACAAGTTCACCAATTACGTAAAATGAGTTGTCTCGGGTGCTAAACATGAAGTACAGAAAGTTTGGTAACACTAAGTTTGAGGTTTCAGTGCTATCTTTCGGCGCCTGCTACCTAGACTCAATGAACGAGAATAAAGCAATTGAACTTATACAATGTGCTGTGGATCAAGGAATAAATTACTTTGACTTAGGCCACCCCTACGACATGGAAACATATAGGCGAAGACTAGAAGTTATAAGTGAGGCCCTTCGGGGGAATTATCTAGAAAAAGCTAAGATTTCTCTAACTTTTCCCATAGCCTCAATAAATTCTATTTCTGACCTAAACCATTATTTAGATGAATATCTCAGGACTTTGAGAGCTTCGAGAATCGACTTCTGTGTTATAGGGGAGCTGAATAGAGAGACGTGGCCTAAAATAAAGAAGTTGAATATAATTGAGTGGGTGGATAAAACTATTGAGGAGGGGAAAATAGGGATAGTTGGGTTCTCTTTCCACGATGACACACCATACCTAAGAGATATCATAACAGCCTATAAAGGATGGGCGTTTTGCCAAATAAAGTATAGCTATGTTGATGTAAACCACCACCCCGGGATCACCGGGCTCAAATATGCTGCTAGTAATGGATTAGCTGTGGTTGTTACTGATCCATTTAAGGGGGGTAATCTCCTTAAAAAGCCGCCTGAGCCCGTTACTAAGTATTGGGAGGAGCTACTCAGCAGGGGTTCTTTAGCTGAGTGGGGGCTGAGGTGGATATGGAATCACCCGGAGGTTTCAACTGTTGTTGTTGATTTTAATGGAGTAGAGCAGATGCTTGAGTATATTGCATTAGTAGAAAAATCTGATGCAAACAATCTCAGCGTACAGGAGCTAATAGCCTTCGAGAACATTAAGGATGCTTATCTCAAAATGAGACCAATTAAGTGCGCCACATGCTATTGTTGTATGCCTTGTCCCCAGGGGATTAATGTTCCCCGCGTATTTGAGCTCTATGAGGACGCCATAGCTTATGACGATGCTAAGACTTCCCGCTTTTACTATAAGATTGAGGGACATAGAATAGAAGATTGCAACGAATGCGGCGAGTGCGTAAAGAAGTGTCCGAGAAAAATCCCAATAATAGATTGGCTAAAGAAAGCCCGTGGACTTTTATCCCAATAAATATGAGATGTTCAAGTAAAAGATTTTAAATACTCTAAGGAAGCTATGAATTTTTAATCCATAGGGAGGGAAGTTTTAGTTATGATTATGGAGAAGATAGTTTACTTTGAGAGCGGGGGGAAACATAACACTGAAGATACACTTAAATTGGCTAGGGAAAGAGCAATTGCGAGGGGAATAAAGAATGTTATTTTAGCCTCAGTTACGGGTTTCTCGGCTGAGAAGGCCTTAGAAATATTTAAGGACACTAACATTAAGCTGACTGTCGTGGGTTTAAGAGGCCCGCCGGGCTCGCCCTTCCCTGGTTTTCCAGAGAATTTACGACGTAAGCTGGAGCAGATGGGGCACAATTTCTGCTACGCCACAGACGTAAAATATGAGTTTCCAGAAGTCCTACAGGACACTTTACGCAGATTCTGTGAGGGACTCAAAGTTTGTGTTGAGATCGTATTAGTGGCCACCGAGGCCGGCTTCATTCAGCCCGGAGAAGAAGTTATTGCAATTGGCGGAACCGGAGGACTAGGCTATGAGAAGGGTGGCGGCGTAGACACAGCCATTATTATGGAAGCTATAAAAAGCAAAGACTTCCTTAAATTAGAGCCTATCCTCGGTAGAAAGGAAGAAAGAAGAAAAATTAAGGAGATTATATGTAAGCCAAGGTGAAAAGAATAATTAAGTAGACTCGTGTGGGAAGTAACTCTTAAATATTTTTTACTCTATACTTTTTATCCACTGAGTGGTGGAAGGGATGCCTAGCCAATTTACCGCCCTCGAAAAACCAGCCTAAAGAAGACATTGATATATCGGCTTGTAGTTGACCCAGTCGCTCTACTCATAACATATGTTTTTACTGGTGAACTCTCAGGGTCAATTATTGCTGTAGTATTAATAGAGATATTCTCAACAGCATTCTACTATCTATTGGATAGGCTAATGTAAAGAAAACCTTGCTAAACAATACAATCACCTTAAATCTTTTTTTAAAAAATCTGAAGCCAGCTTAATAACTTTAGGAAAGTTTTAAATATTTTCCGGAGACTTCAGTCTCACGGAGGAGGTAACATTGAGCGAGACAAAGTATGGGAAGTATATTATTAAGGAGCCATTAGAGAACATAAGAGGATACCCAAGTATACATGCGTGCGGCCATGAAGAATGTTTTATAAGGCTCCCCGGTTTCCCAGCAGACCTCCAACTCATGTATATAACAGAGCCGTTTACAATGGTGGGTAGACCCCATTGGCATGATTCGGACGAAATACTGTTCATATTAGGTGGCAACCCAGCGAACTTTTTCGAGTTTGATGCCGAAGTCGAAGTATATTTGGGTGAGGAACAGGAAAAGCACGTTATTGAGAATACATCCATAGTTTATGTTCCTAAGGGAATGCCACATGGCCCCATCATTATAAAAAGGGTTGGCAAGCCATTCCTATGGGGTCACATTCTTTTTGCATCAACATATACTAGCGTTGGACACCAGATTCCAACGCATAGGCAACGAGTGCTCTTCACTCCTGAAGAGATCCGCCGCCTACGCAAGAAGTAAAACTATGTGCGGGTGGCGTATCTCCAACGTTTTTAGGTGGTGGTAATTGTGGGTTTGCCTAGAATCGCTTATAGGATAATTGAGGACATCGTTGGACCGGAGAATATAAGCGATGACCCAGCAGTGCTCGCCGCGTATCACCGCAGTGGAGCGATGCCCCCCTCATATCCTCCAGCAGCTGTCGTTATGCCAAAGACTACGGAGGAGGTTTCCGCAATCGTAAAAGTATGTAACAGGTATAAGATAAGGTTCTCATGCTTCGTTACAATGCAGCCAGCGTGCACAGAGCCAGACATGCTCCTATTCGATCTAAAGAGAATGGATAGAATAATTGAGATTAATGAGAAGGATATGTATGCCGTTGTTGAGCCCGGGGTTACAAGAGCTGCTCTCGCGATAGAGTGTTTTAAGAGGGGGCTACAGTACCCAGCGGCCAGTGTTGTAGGGTCCGCTTTAGTGGGGGCTCTGGCAAAGGGTATAGAGGGGCATGGGTATATGGCCAACAGGTTCTCTGATGGGCGGAGACACGCATTGGCCGCGGAATGGGTGACGCCAACCGGCGATATTGTGAGGGTAGGTTCGCTGGGTGTGGGAGCTGGCTGGTTCTGCCCCACAGGGCCGGGTCCAGGCCTAGACGGCTTACTAACACGGGCGGGTATGGGCATAGTCACTAAAATAGCCATTAAACTATATCCTTGGTGGGGTCCAAGAGAACTTGATGTAGAGACCATTATACATCCAAAGACTGGAGCATTCGTATATAAAACTAACCTTCCCGAAGACAAATTTAAGCTATTGATGTTTCAGATGCCGGGAATTAATGAAGTGGGCTGGGAGAAGAGTATTAGGAATTTGGCTGACGCCTTATATGAGATAAGCAAGGCTGAAGTTGGCACAGCTATATTCAAGTATTTTAACTGGCCCATGATGATAGAGAGCTGCACCACGGTTGAGGAGGCCTGGGAAAAGATTAGAAGTGGAATATATCAAGCTGAGACCTCCCGCATGATTAACGTGTTTATTGAAGCCTGTTGCCGCGAAGACTTGGAATATCAGGAGAAAGTTGTGAGAGAGATAATAGCCGAGTACGGGGGGAGGGAGGCTCCGAGAGAATTTTATGAGGATGGGTTTGAAGAGGGAAAGACCTTAACATTTGACCAAGCGACGATAAGCGTCCTACTTGGAATCTCAAGTTGCCGAGTACAGAAATTTGGCGGCTTCATTAGCACCGCTTGCGGCGTAGACTCCATTGACACAATGGTGAAGTGGGGGATGGCCATACCTGAAATAATGAGGGAATTTGTAGAGAAAGGCCTTATCGTAGACATAACCGACAGCTACTGGATCGTGCCCACAGAATATGGGCATATGGCGTGCACGGAGCACCTAATTTTAGGCGACCCAACAGACCCCGCCTCTAGGAAAGCCATGGAAGAATATGCGGGGAAAATAATGGAAAGAAACTTTAGGGAGAAGTTTCCAGACATAATGTTTCGGTTTGGATCATACGGTGATGAGCATATCAAAAGAGTTGGGCCACTATATAGCAATTTCCACATTTGGCAGATGAGGGTTAAGAAGGCTTTAGATCCAAACTTGGTATCAAATCCAAAATTCTATGTTATACCAGAGGAGTGAGGTTAAGTTATATGACCTTACTGGAACCAAACCTGATAGTTAAGAGATTAGCGGAGATTGTGGGAACAGAAAATGTTTCAGATGATCCTAAAGTGCTTGAGGAGTTTTCAAGAGACCATAGTTTCGTTAAGCCCATGAAGCCCTTATGCGTGGTATACCCTAGGAGCAAGGAGGAGATTAAAAGAATAGTGCTCTTCGCAAACGAGAATAATATTCCGCTTATACCTGTCAGCTCAGGACCACCCCACTTCCGCGGAGACACCGTACCAAGGCAAGGGGGCATAATAGTAAACCTCAGTAAGATGAAGAGTATTCTGAGAATCGATGCTAGAAATAGGGCTGTGATGATTGAGCCCGGTGTAACCTTCGGTGAACTCATACCGGAACTCGAAAAACATGGTTTAAGGCTTAACATGCCATTCCTCCCGCGGGCATCAAAGTCCGTAGTCACAAGCTACTTAGAGAGGGAGCCGCCAACAATACCCAAATATCAATTTGATTACGTAGACCCACTATTAACAATGGAGGTGATCTTCGGGACCGGGGATGAGTTCAGGACTGGAACCGCCTCCGGTCCGGGAGTAATAGAGGAGATAAATGCGGATATGGTTAATCCCTTTGGACCAGGGGACATAAAATACTTTAAGCTCCTCTCGGGGGCGCAGGGAGCATTCGGAATTATTACATGGGCTATGGTTAAAGCTGAGGTAGCTCCCGCCCTCCAGAAGATCTACTTTATACCATTTGATAAGCCTGAGGATACTATTGAGCCCATGAATAGGCTCCTAAGATATGGGGTTATGGGAAGCGTGGCCGATCAAATCCTTGCATTAAACAACTTTAATATGGCTGTTATCCTTGCGGAGAAGTGGCCTGAGGAGTTTGAGAAGCTGAGGAGAAATCTTCCGCCGTGGATAGTAATATTGACGATTGGAGGATATCGGAGGGCTGAGGAGAGAATAAGAGTTCAAGAGAAGTGTCTGATGGACATAGCGCAGGAGCTAGCATTCGATCCCCTCCCATCGCTACCGGGCGCTCCGGGGAAGGAGAAGAAGATGCTTAGACTTCTCTCCAGACCTTGGGATGAAGAGCCGTATTGGAAGCTGAGGTATAAGGCTTCATGTTGCGAAGTATTCTTTCTTGCACCACCAAGCAGAGCAAGCATATACCCCAAGGTCGTTTATAGAATTGCGTCTGAAATGGGCTATTCTATAACAGATATAGGCGGCTACATACAGCCAATTGTGCAAGGCCATGCCTACCACATAGAGTTCGACTTTCCATATAACCCAGCGGACCCAAGGGAGACAGATATCGTTAAGAGAATTTATATTAGGGCTAGCAAGGAGCTCATGAATATGGGCGCCTTCTTTAGTAGGCCTTACGGTCTCTGGGCTGACATGGTATACAACCGGTATACTGAGGGAGTGGCAATTCTTAAACAGCTTAAGAGAATATTTGATCCTAATAATATCCTCAACCCCGGAGTATTATCAATATTTTAGGGGGGTGTTCTATGCTAGAGGATTATAAGCGCGACATATTATGCTGCACCCGATGCGGCTTCTGCAAAGTTATATCAACCCAAAAACAGAGGAGCTGGAAATATAATAGGGCTTGCCCAATACATAAAAGATTCGGATTCGACGCATATTCGGCTCAGGGCATGCTGTACATCGCAAACGCACTGCTCGAAGGTAAGCTGAGCTACACTGAGAAGCTTAAGGAAATAATTTACTCCTGTACCATATGCGGCTACTGCGATTACGCATGTAAATGGGTTCACGCAAACGCCGAGGTCCTCGATATAATACTTGAGCTCAGGGCAAAGCTCGTTGAGGATGGAGTAGCCCCTCTCCCCCAGCATAAGATTATTGCTGAGAACGTTACTAGACACCACAACATCTACGGGAAGCCCCATGAAAAGAGATTTAACTGGATGCCGGAAGCATGTGGACCCGCGGAGAAGGCTGAGATAGTCTATTTTGTTGGGTGCACAACAGCATACTTGAAGCCAAGAATAGCACAGGCGACCGTGAAAATACTCAAGACTGCTGGACTAGACTTTACTACGCTTGGAGGCGAGGAGTACTGTTGCGGAGCTGTCCTATGGAGAACCGGGCAGAGGAACGTAGCCAAAAATTTAATTGAGCATAATATTAACTCCATTAGGAGGACCGGAGCCAGAACCCTACTGGTTAGCTGCGCCCACTGCTACGGGACATTTAAGAGGGAGTATCCGAAGGTTATTAGAGAGATGAATTTTGAGGTTATGCATGTAAGCGAGCTTGTAAAGAAACTCCTGGACGAAGGTAGACTAAAGCTGACAAGAAGGGTGGATTTAAGGGCAACATATCATGACCCATGTTTGCTCGGAAGGCTCGGCGAAACCTATGTCCCTTGGCAGGGGGAGATTAAGGCGCTGGGCGTGAGGGAGCCCCCAAAGGTCTGGCTTTTCGGATCTAAGGGGGTTTATGATGCCCCGAGGAAAGTATTGCGCGCGATACCGGGATTGGAGCTCGTTGAGATGGAGAGGATAAGGGAGTATGCATGGTGTTGTGGGGCTGGAGGTGGGGTTCTAGAGGCTAACCCAAGCTTCGCGCTTTGGACTGCAAAGGAGAGAATTAAGGAGGCGAGAGACGCCGCGGCGGAGGCAATAGTCTCATGTTGCCCGCGGTGTGCCTTAAACTTTGAGAGGGCAATAGCTGATGCGGGGGAGAGAATGGCATACTATGATTTAATAGAGCTTGTAGCCATGGCGCTTGAGTAGAGGGCGCATGATTAGGATACTAGCTCCCGTGGATAGGGTTGATGAAGTAGACAAGTTGATTGATGCTGGCGCAGATGAAATTTATTGCGGTCTCGTGCCCTCTGAGTGGCTGCATAAGTACACGGCTATAGTCGCTTTAACCAGGAGACCGGCTCCCTCAGCTAACCTCAAATCTTTCAAGGAGCTGGAGGAGTGTGTTGAAATAGCTCATTCACATAACGCTGAGGTCTCCCTAACTATAAACGAACACTATTATAGGGCAGATCAATACGACCTTCTCTTAAAGATTACGGAAAAGGCTGCTGATATCGGCGTAGATTATATAGTGCTCTCAGACCTCGGCCTCCTATTAACGCTGAGGAAGATGAATATAGGAGTAAAGTTGCACGTCAGTATTGGCGGCGTTGCGCTTAATTCTGAAGCTATAAAATTTTATCAGGAGCTGGGAGTTTTAAGGGTACAGCTTCCAAGAGATCTTACAATAGAAGAGATAAGGGAAATCTGTAATGAGGTTTCAGGGATTCAATTGGGCGCTTTTATACTGAACTCTAAGTGCGCGAATATTGACGGATTCTGCACCTTCCTACATTTCCCACCAATGGGCCCACTCTACAACAATGCATGTATGTTGTCATATGAAGTCTTTGTGGACTCTAATGAGGATGAGGAGAAGAAAATTGTTGCTGGAGTTAGACAAAAGGTTTGGGAGAGATTTCACATCGATGATAGACCCTGCGGAGCATGCGCATTATATGATTTCAATGAGATGAACTTAGGGTTCGTTAAGATTGTAGGGCGTGGATATCCTACGCCAAAAAAGATTCTTGATGTAACATTTATCCGCACGCTGTTAAACTACTTGTATGAGAAGAAACCCTCAAGAGAAGCCTTTAGATTATTTGCTAAGAGCCTATATAACCGCTTTTACAATCGAGAATGCAGGGTCATAATGTGCTATTATCCTGAGGTGATGCTAGAATGGAGCGAGCAGCATATATAACGAAAATTGAAAATATACTCCGCATAGATACTAAGTTTTACCAGAGAATCTATTTTGGACAGGAGTTTTGCGAGCGCCTCTTACCCAGCCCCGAAGACTTAAAGAGAGCCATTGATTTCGCAAGGGAAAATAAACTTCAGTTCACCCTCATCACACCATATGTTACAAACAGGGGGCTTAGGGAACTAAGATACTTGCTCGACCTCATAGCAAGCGAGACTCCACAAAATGAAGTTGTCTTCAATGATTATGGGGTACTGAGGATGCTGAAGAGAAGATACCCTGAGCTAAAGCCGGTCATGGGGAGACTACTAAATAAAATGAAACGCGATCCAAGAATATTGTTTATAGCCAGCATGCTACCAATAGACGCCATAAGATATTTCAGGGGACTCAGCATCGATAACCCGATATACCGTGATTTTCTCATACAGAATAACATTACCAGAATTGAGCTAGACAATGTTTTTCAAGGCTTTGACATCAATCTATCCATCTCTGGGATATCTGCATCTATATACGTTCCATATGCATATGTTACAACGACGCGCGCATGTCTAGCCATAAACTGCGACGTATACGGAATGGAAGACATTGTTGGAATATTCCCATGTAAGAGGGAATGCCAAAAGTATACTTTTTATCTTAAGAGCAGCGCGATGCCTACGATACTTATACGGAAGGGGAATACTATTTTTGTAAGAAATGAGAAGGTGCCTAGCTATATAGATAAGATAGGCGTTGATAGAATAGTTTATGAAATTGACCTCATATAGTTCGAGGGCAAGAAACTGAGTTTTTAGAAGCGTTCTTAGAGCAATAATATCTCATCTACTATATTTTAGAACTATTCCCCTCCCTAAGCACGTGAAGAACATCTTCAGGAATAAATCTTATCGGTTTTTTAACGTCACCCAGATAACTGAGGAATAACTCCGTATCCAAGGTCTTTTGGAATGGATGGAAGAGATGTAAGGCATTAGCGTAGTACCTATATAATATAGACCTCAACCTTCTAAAGTCTTCAACAAATTCATAGTCCCTCCCAGCCCAAATATCAATAATTATTGTGTCAAACTCTCTACCCTCGGATGCAAGTCGCGGTATCACATCGAAGATATCTCCCTGAATTATTCCTATTCGCCGATCCTTTGGAATATGAGGAGAGATTATTTGGATAACGTCCCCGCTCACCTCGACAACTGTTATCTCATCGATATCCCTTCTCATTGTTAAGTGATGTAAAATGAGACCTAAACCTAAACCGCCCACTAAAACCCTTGGTCCACGGGTGCGCATAGAATACTCACCCATAGCATACCATTCATATGGGCTATCGACCATCCAGTCTTTCCATCTATCCCCAACCTTCTCCTGGAGAAGAGTTAATGTAGCCTCCCGCATAAAGACGCAGTAATCATATCCAAGAGTTCTACACATTGGCCATGCTGTCCCAGGCTTAACAACCCGCTTCGTCACCCTAAAGTTACCATATACCTTTTCAGGTATATCTGTAGCAGGCGTCCTCCAGCTCCAAATTGGTAATATGAACCCGGAATAAGAGTCCGTAATCATTCAAAGCTCCCAACATAATCTCTAATAAGAGCGCATATAAAAGCTACTTTAGCCGTGGTCTGAAACTTTATTAATTATAACTGCACCCTTTGGGCACACTAGATGGCATATACGGCAACCCTTACAAACCTCTCTATCCAGTACAAGAGTATAACTTTTGGTATACACTATCCTTTGAATAAGTAATTTCCTCTCATCGTTGCTCTTGATTACCTTAGGCCATAAGGCATATTGGGCGAGATCGCCCTTTTGTTCACCAATATTTTGAATGAAGTTATACTTAGATAGTTTTTCAAGGGCTATCTTCCACATTCTTGATTCAAGGGCCGCTGTGTTTATATAGGTTATCTTTATATTTATCGCTCCATCAATTGGACAAACGTTTACGCATGCTCCACAGTAGATACAGAAGTCATCTAAGACATACACCTTTCCATCTTCATCAACGTATAGCGCACCAACCGGGCACTGATAAACACAATTTTTGCATCCAACAGGGCACTTTTCATTATAAACCTCAATTACCCCACTAAAGATCTTTCTAACATGTATAACCGAGCGGCAAGCATTTTCACACCATTTGCATGTAGGGCACTTGCTCACGTCACTTATAGAGACGCTGAAGCCATTAAAGTAAAGTAGATTTAATGGGCAAACGGCAACACAAAGCCTATCACATAAAAGATTAACACGCCTACATGTCTCTACGTCGATCTTAATTTCCCTTATTACTTCTGAGAGACAACCTTTTTCTAAAACCGGGTTTGAACGTTTGCCATTGATGTATATTTTTATTGCTCCAAATGGACAGAGAACCTCACACACTCCACAGAAGACGCATAGTTTTGGGTTGATGTCTATGAGGGGGGCGGGTGGCGCCTCCATACCTATCAGGTTTAGCGTCTTACCGCTCCTCCCTTCTCTTTACTTCTGGGTACCATCCTCCGACTGGTGGTGTTGGGTTTGGCGGCGGTGGGTTCGGCATCCCAACCCTGAAGTGTTCACCCGTCTCCTTCCTCTTCCACCTAGGCAGCTTATGTGTTGGCCAATTTAACTTTATTGCCCCCTGGAGTGATTTTGGGCATGCGTGTACGCAGCAGCCGCATTCACAGCACTCATCCGGATAAATTAGTATTGGCGGCTTACTCCTATCATATGGGTTAGGCAATAAAATATCCATTCTACATGCCTTAACGCATAAGGGCTCTCTGAAAGTTGGATAGCATCCGTCACAAACGTTTGGATCAAACTCTATAATTATGCTTGGGGTTAACGGAGCATAATACTTCTTTTCACCACTCATATCGGATCACCACGGCTTATGCCTCTCATAATTCTCCCTATAAGTAGGAGCATATGGCGGCAAAAGCCACCACCTCCAAGGACGCA
The DNA here is from genome assembly GCA_018396995.1 of Candidatus Bathyarchaeota archaeon. Taxonomy (GTDB): domain Archaea; phylum Thermoproteota; class Bathyarchaeia; order Bathyarchaeales; family DTEX01; genus DTEX01. Next base: position 87,070 of record JAGTQB010000002.1, on the reverse strand, counting down.
CAACAAACTCCACCTCACCACTACTTTTAAGTATCATCGTTAAAAAGCCTTTTAAGTTTGGCCTGCGCACCCTCTCAAGAGTATAAAGTGTAATCAGCTTTGCATTTGATAGGGCGCTTAGCGTCTCAAGGGTGCGGGTTAATTCATGCGGGTTCCTTGCAACCACTTTCTCAGCCTCACCCCGCTCCAATTCATCAAGCCACTTTAAGGCTATTTTCAGCATCTCCTCATTAGATAAGTCATTAACATATGTGCGCATAACGGTGCATATGGCAACGTTAAGCTCTCTCCAATCTACCCCAGAGGTTTTAGCAGTAGGCGCGTAGACTCGCTTCCTCTCCCTCTCAACTTGATCCCAATCAATTTTTCCGAGAGAGACACTCTTAGCGTAATCTGCAGCCTTTGCTCCCGCCCATCTGCCAGAAACAGCCGCCCCAGCATGCTCCAGCCCATAAAAGCAGGCGTCACCGGCAACGAATAAGCCTTCAAGGTTCGTTCTGAAATCCCAGTCGTGGATGAAGCCCCCATGAGCAGAGGTGAATAGGTTTGCGATGGGATCGAGGTGGCGTCCGCCAAACCAATAAGACTGAAGCATATCTTTATTTGGGTCGAAGCCAGCCCGCGTCAAATTATAGTAGACTATCCAAGTTTTGCCCTCTTGAGCAACCATTAAACCAAATATTGCCCTCCTCTCATGCTCCGGCATGCCTGGTAGATCCGCATATAGGGGCAGCTTATATTCGCCTCTCTTCACACGCTCAAGAAAATCTTGGGCGACTGATGGAATGAAGAAGGCGTGAGATATGGGCGTAGTCTCAGGCCAGCTTGGCGGCCCTCCCAATGCTTTGTATCCCCTTAGGTCCGATATAACACGCTCTTCGATCGAGGAGACGGGCTTCATGGTTAGGGGATCAATCCATGGAATCTCCTTCCCATCAGCATCCACTATAGTGCACGGATACCACGTGTTACTTGGATTGCCAGTAGCATATGAGGGCATGCTTCCGTGTCCAGTGCCTCTCCTAAAGCGCGCATCTATCCCTAGAAACTCGGCGCCTGCCCTCCATGCCGCATTATGTCCGACTCCAGCCATTGATGGCGAATGCAAAGAGTAGAAACCATATCCTAAGTAGCCAAAGATCCTGAGGCCGCCGTCGAATGATCCTGTACACAGTATTGTGGCTTTTGATTTAAAGACATAAAATTCGCCAGTCCTTGTGTGCACACCCACCGCGCCTACTACACGCCCCCCAATCTTCCCGTCTTCTGTAAGTAAGCTTGTGATGAGCACCCGGCCATACAGCGGGACCCTCAGCCTAACTAGCTCGGCATAAAGGGCTTGGCGGAAGGTTTGCCCCCAAACTCTAAGGGTACATTTTACATCATATGTGTAAGCATATAAGAGTTTAGTTTCTTCATCCCTGAAGGGCGCCCCCTTAAATTCATCCTCTGTATCTCTAATTTTAGCGCCTAATTTCTCAAGTTCCAGAAGCGTCTTAAAAGATTCGTTATAAGTTATGTAGCGGCCAATGGGATTAAATGGTATTCCCCGCTCCATCACGTAGCGTTCCATAGTTTCAATAGCTTCATCGGGAGTAACTTTACATGCGGGGTTGTCAAAGGCATTATGCCAGTGGTCGCACCCAGCTGGACCGGCTGAGAAGACATCCATTTCCTCAGCAACCACAACTTTAGCTCCCCTCCTAGCGGCCTCTATAGCAGCCCATGAACCGGAGATTCCGCCGCCAACCACTAGAACATCAGTCTCAATAACATTAATACCATCGTAATTCACAGGGTAAGGCCATTCAACAACAAATTGGTTTAACCCCAATAACACATCACCCCCATTATCTATTAATATCCACATATAGATTTTATTTATTGGATTCTTGATGGAATAAAGCAAACATCTCATCTTAATGTATACTACACTTGAGGGGCCAGCGCCCCTATATCATCTTCCCAAAAACATTTAATTAATCGTGTTCAAAGAATATTTTTAGTCCGACACCTCAGCGCAGAGAGCCGGAGGTCGCGGGTTCAAATCCCGCCGGGTCCGCCATAACCCTCTGGACCCGTGGTCTAGCCAGGATTATGACGTCGGCCTGCGGAGCTGGGGTGCGGACTGAGAAATTATTTTTTTCATGCGCTGAGTGTCTTAGTGGGAAAGCAAAGTTTATTAATTTCATTATTTGTTGTTTATTTCTTGCTTAGCTTGCTGAGAAATATGATGGAAAATTTATGTAACTCTTTAATTAGATTTGTGAGATTGCCGGAGGTCCTTAAAGTTGGTTAGTCCTGAAGATACTTTCATTGTATTTAAGTCATTTATTGAGGAGAAGGGGCTTGTTAGACAGCACCTTGACTCTTATAATGAGTTTATAGAACATGGACTCCAGGAAATAGTTAATGAGGTTGGTGAAATAGAGATAGAGGTTCCTGAGAAGCCATACAAAATTAGGTTTGGCAAGGTCTTCATTGCACGTGAGACTGAGAATGGAGTTATATGCGGGCCCTATGTTACCGAGGTTGATGGAACGCGCCACGAAATTTATCCAATGGAAGCTAGATTAAGGAATTTAACGTATGCAATGCCGATATCAATTGAAATGATAAAGGTTGTTGATGGTAGAGAGATAGATAAGGAGATTGTGTATATAGGTGATATGCCAACAATGCTTAAGTCTAAATATTGTCACCTATACGGCTTATCTGAGGAGGAACTCATTAGGCAGGGTGAGGATCCACTAGACCCTGGGGGATACTTTATAATTAATGGGTCTGAAAGGGTTATTGTGGCGCTTGAGGACCTCGCTCCTAACCGCATACTTGTTGATGTAGAGACTAAGGGGGCGACACCAGTCTATAAAGCTAAGATATTCTCAACGACTGTTGGCTTCAGGGCTAGAATTGAGATGCGCATGAAGCCGAGTGGTGCACTGGTCATTTCTATACCTGGGGTCCCAGCGGAGATCCCATTTGTTGTTTTGATGAGGGCTCTTGGACTTGAATCGGATAGGGATATAGCCGAGGCGGTCTCCTTAGACAAAAGTGTTCAAAGTGAACTGGAGCCCTCCTTTGAGGAGGCTGCCGAGGTAACAACCGTTGAGGATGCTTTGCTATATATTGGGAATAGAGTTGCGCCGGGCCAGGTTAAGAGCTACAGATTGCAAAGAGCTGAGTTAATTTTAGACAGAATCTTTATGCCGCATATTGGGAGAACCCCTGATAAAAGGATTGAGAAGGCTTACCTCCTCGGCGAGATGGCTGCCAGGGTAATCGAGTTAAAGATGGGAAGGCGTAAACCAGACGATAAGGATCACGTGAAGAACAAGAGATTGAAGCTTGCAGGCCCCCTCCTCGCCGACTTATTCCGAGTTGCCTTTAGAAACCTTTGCCGCGACATCAAGTATCAGCTTGAAAGGATGGGTTCGAAGAAGCGCATAATAAATGTCTCAATTGCAGTTAGGCCCGGCATAATAACTGAAAAGCTACAGCATGCGCTTGCGACTGGAAACTGGGGGCGCGGCAGGGTTGGTATAACGCAGCTCCTCGATAGAACTAATTTGATATCAACTTATAGTCACCTTAGGAGGATTCAGTCGCCATTAAGTCGGGGTCAGCCCAACTTTGAGGCAAGGGATCTGCACGCCACCCACTGGGGTAGATTCTGCCCAAATGAGACTCCGGAGGGCGCGAATTGCGGCCTTGTTAAAAACCTTGCCCTTTCAGCCTCGCTCTCAATTAGCGTTGATTCAGATAAAGTGAAGAGGGAGCTATATAGGCGGGGTGTTGTCCCGCTCCTTGAAGCAAATGAGAATTTAAAGAGGACTGGGGCGAAGGTTTTCGTAAACGGCGCCCCAATAGGTTACTGTAGTAATCCAGAAGCCCTCGTTAAAAGCTTGAGGGAGGCTAGGCGGAGGGGAGAGATCTCTCCTGAGATTAATGTTGCATACTTTGATGAGAGGTACGGTGTTCCTAGGCGTGAGGTTTATATTAACTGTGATGAGGGTAGAATACGCAGACCTCTAATAATCGTTGATAATGGTGTACCTAGACTCAGGAAGGAGCATGTTGAGAAAATAATTTCTAAGGAGTGGATTTGGAGCGACTTAATAAAGAATGGCATAATAGAATATTTGGATGCCGAGGAGGAAGAAAACGCCTATATAGCGCTTTATCCAGAAGATGTGACCCCAGAGCATACTCACCTCGAATTAACACCCTACGCTATCCTTGGAATATGTGCTTCATTAATACCCTACGCGGAGCATAACCAGTCCCCGCGCAACTCATATGAGTCGGCGATGGCGAAGCAGGCTCTTGGGATCTACGCATCTAACTTCTTATTGAGGGTTGACTCGAGGGCGCATCTACTCCATTATCCACAGAAGCCACTTGTTAGGACTAAGCCAATGGAAATAATTGGTTATGATCTACGCCCCTCTGGACAGAATTGTATTGTTGCCATTCTCTCCTATGAAGGATATAATATGGAGGATGCAATAATAATTAATAAGGCCTCAATAGAACGCGGCCTCTTCCGCTCAACCTTCTATAGGCTTTATGAAGCCGAGTGCCGCCAATATCTTGGGGGACTGAGGGATAAGCTAGCTGTACCCGAGGCCGGAATAAAGGGTTATAGAGGAGAGCAGTATTACCGGCTCTTGGAGCCTGATGGAATAGTTGGCCTTGAGGCAGAGGTTTCGGGTGGAGACGTGTTAATTGGTAGGATAAGCCCGCCAAGGTTCTTAGAGGAATATAAGGAGTTTGAGGTGCGTGGTCCAACGATGAGGGATTCATCTATTGAGATGAGGCCATCGGAGAAGGGCATAGTAGACGCAATCTTCATAACTGAAACTAACGAGGAAAATAGGCTTGTTAAGGTTAGGGTTAGGGATGAGCGCGTGCCAGAGATAGGTGACAAATTTGCTTCGAGACATGGGCAGAAGGGCGTTATAGGAATGATTGCCCCCCAGGAGGATATGCCCTTCTCGGCTGATGGAATTGTCCCGGACATAATAATTAACCCACATGCGATTCCGTCAAGAATGACCATAGGCCAATTCCTAGAGTCCATGGCTGGTAAAATAGCCGCCCTTAAAGGAGAGCCTGTTGATGGAACTCCATTTATGGGTAGGAGAAGGGGCGAGATCCTAAAGCGCATGCTTACTAGCCTAGGTTTTAGTTATACTGGGCGTGAAGTCTTGTATAACGGCATAACTGGAGAAAAGTATGTGGCGGACATTTTTATTGGAATTGTTTATTACCAGAAGCTGCATCATATGGTTTCTGATAAAATACATGCAAGGGCTAGGGGTCAAGTTCAGATGTTAACTAGGCAGCCCACTGAGGGGAGAGCCAGAGGTGGTGGGCTACGCTTTGGTGAGATGGAGAGAGATTGTCTCATCGGCCATGGGGCTGCCATGCTCCTTCAGGATAGGCTCCTCGAGGAGTCAGACAAGTATACGCTTTATGTCTGTGAGAACTGTGGTTTTATAGCCTATTATGATGCGAGACAGCGTAAGTATATGTGTCACCTATGTGGTGATAAGGCCAGAGTCTCCCCAGTAACCGTTTCCTACGCATTTAAGCTCCTGCTTCAAGAGCTTATGAGCTTATGTATTGCACCAAGACTTAGGTTAAAGGAGAGGACTTAGAATGGCGTTAGCTGAAGAAATATATAAGGCAATAGATCACATCAAGTTCGGTATTCTATCGCCTCAAGAAATAAGGAAGATGTCAGTCACAGAGATTCAGACGGCCGACACCTATGATGAGGATGGCGCGGCAATCCCCTCCGGCCTAATGGACAGCCGTCTAGGCGTCCTAGAACCCGGGCAAAGGTGTAAAACGTGCGGTAACACCTCGGTTAACTGCCCAGGCCACTTCGGCCACATAGAACTTGCTGTACCAGTAATTCATGTGGAATTTGCTGAAATAATTTATAACCTCCTACAGGCAATATGTAGGAACTGCGGGCGCATTCTCCTCCCAGAGAAAACAGTAAAGTCTCTTAGGGCTAGGATGGAAAGGCTCAAAAAGATTCTTGGAAGTGTACCAGCATCATTTTATGATAGGGTTTTTGAGGAGGCTAAAAGGAATCGGGAGTGCCCATGGTGCGGTGCAAAGCAATATAAAATAGAATTTACTAAGCCAATAATCTTTCACGAGTATACGGAGGAGGGTGGGTCACAGCGCTTAAATGCAAGCATGATAAGGGAGAGGTTTGAGAGGATTCCTGATGAGGATCTTGAGCTGTTGGGCTTCGATCCAAAAAATGCCCGCCCAGAGTGGATGATTATACAAGTGCTGCCAGTCCCACCAGTATATGTTAGGCCATCAATAACCCTTGAATCGGGAATAAGGTCGGAAGACGACTTAACACATAAGCTTGTCGATATAATAAGGATAAATCAGAGGCTTAAGGAGAATATTGAGGCTGGGGCACCCACATTAATAATACAAGACTTAGCGGAGCTCCTAGAATACCACGTTACAACATATTTTAATAATGAGGCTTCTGGTATACCACCATCAAAGCACCGCTCTGGAAGAGCACTAAAGACTTTATCTCAGCGCCTGAAGGGAAAGGAAGGTAGATTTAGAGGGAACCTTTCTGGCAAGAGGGTTGACTTTTCAGCGCGTACGGTTATAAGCCCCGACTCAAACCTGGACATAAATGAGGTTGGTGTGCCAATAAGCATTGCAATGAGGCTAACTGTCCCCGAGAAGGTTACCCCGTGGAACATTGAGAGACTCCGCCAGTTCGTGAGAAACGGGCCGAACGTTTATCCAGGGGCACAATATATCATTAGGCCTGATGGAAAGCGCATCAGGCTTGAATTCGTTAGTGATAGAAGTAAGCTTGCCGACGCTCTTGAGCCTGGCTTTATAGTTGAGAGGCATCTCCAAGACGGGGATATAGTCATATTTAATAGGCAACCGTCCCTCCATAGAATGTCTATAATGGCTCACTATGTTAAGGTGCTTCCCGGCAAAACTTTCAGGCTCCACCTATGTGTCTGCCCACCATACAACGCGGACTTTGACGGGGACGAGATGAATCTCCACGTCCCGCAGAGTGAGGAGGCTCAGACCGAGGCCCGCCTCTTAATGCAAGTTCAGGACCATATACTCTCACCAAGGTTTGGTGGGCCAATAATAGGCGCAATAAGAGATTTCATTACAGCATCCTACCTCCTAACTAAGAAAGATACACTTTTAAATAAGAAGGAAGTCTGCGAATTACTCGCCGCGGCTGGTTATGAGGGTTCGCTACCGGAGCCAGCAATCAAGGAGCCTGAGCCACTATGGACTGGAAAACAAATATTCAGTATATTCCTGCCAAAAGACTTTAACTACGCCATTAAGGCAAGCATCTGCAGGAATTGTGAGGTTTGCTTGAAGGAGGATTGTCCTTACGATGCTTATGTAGTTATTAAGAATGGTATTTTAGTTAAGGGTGTAATCGATAAAAACTCAATTGGTGCAGAAAAATCTGAAAGCGTTCTGCATAGGATAATAAAGGATTATGGAACTGAAGCAGGTAGGAAGTTCCTTAATCAGATCTGCCGCCTCCTTAATAGATTTATAACTATGCGCGGTTTTACGTATTCTCTTGACGAATTAGACTTATCGGCTGAAGCCAAGAAAAAGATACGTCAAATAATAAAGGATTCTGAGAAAAGGATAGAGTTGCTAGTCAGGGCGTTACATGAGGGAACTTTAGAGAGACTTCCTGGACAAACCCTTGAGGATTCCTTTGAACTCTATGTGATGAATGAACTTGCCGAGGCGCGTGAAAAGGCTGGAAAAGTTGCTGAAGCAGATCTAAGTATAGAAAACTCGGGGATAGTTATGACTAAGACTGGCGCCAGAGGGACAACTCTAAATATAGGTCAGATGACCGCCATGCTTGGGCAACAGTCTGTTAGAGGTAAGCGAATTATACGTGGATATATGGAGAGAGCCCTACCACACTTTAATCTTGGAGACCCATCACCTAAGGCCAGAGGCTTTGTATACTCCTCTTATAGAGACGGTCTAGACCCAATAGAGTTCTTCTTCCACGCTATGGGTGGGCGTGAGGGGCTGGTGGATACGGCCGTAAGAACACAACAGAGCGGATACATGCAGAGAAGATTGATTAATGCATTAGAGCACTTGCGTGTAGAATATGATGGAACCGTAAGGAACCCATTGGGCGAAATAATTCAATTCATTTACGGTGAAGATGGCGTCGATCCCTCTAAGAGCGACCATGGAAAGGCCGTTAACGTGAGCAGGCTTATCGAGCAGGTTAAGCTTATGGTTGAAGCTGGAGAGCCAGCCCCTAAAGAGTATATTGAGCAGCAGGTGAATAGTGTTAGGAGTGAAATCACACAGCTCCTCGCACAGGAGCTCATCGAGGGGCTCTCAGCATCAGGCTTAAGTAAAGAGGGAGTTAATTTAGCCATTAAGTTAGCTGTAGAGCGCTATAAGAAGGCGCTTGTTGAGCCCGGCGAAGCGGTCGGCGTTGTAGCCGCTCAGTCTATTGGCGAGCCAGGTACCCAAATGACCCTTAGAACCTTTCACTATGCTGGCGTTAGGGAGCAGAATGTAACGTTAGGCCTACCCCGCCTAATAGAGATAGTTGATGCCAGAAGGGAGCCGTCAACTCCGATCATGACAATTTATCTCGATGAGGAGCATAGAAAGAGCCGGGAGAAGGCAACTGAGGTTGCCCAGAGAATCCTATATACTACAATTGAGGATATTTCTGAGGAGACTTATGTAGACCCGGAGACTGGTAGTCTTATAATAAGGTTAAGTGAGCGGAGCATGAAAGAGCGGGGCATAACCTTAGAGTATTTGAGCGAGACAGTTAACATTTCAAACTGTTCAGTAAAGTTTGAGGGAAAAATGATGATTGTTGAACCTAAGAAGAAGATGGATACAAAAAAGCTGATAAGTAAGGTTATGGCTTATCATGTGAAGGGCATACCCGGAATAAAGAGGGTGTATGTGACCGAGGAGAAGGGTGAGTGGATTATAAGGACTGATGGATCAAAGCTATCTAAGGTTCTTGAGGTTGTTGGAGTTGACCCAACGAGGACAACAACAAATAATATTCATGAGATAGAGAAGACATTAGGTATAGAGGCTGCTAGAAACGCTATCGTTGAGGAGGCTATTGGTGTATTGCAGGAACAGGGACTTGACGTGGATATCAGACATATAATGCTTGTAGCAGATGTGATGACAGCAACTGGCGCGGTTAGGCAGATAGGCCGCCATGGGGTTAGTGGTGAGAAGCCAAGCGTTCTAGCTAGAGCGGCTTTCGAGATAACAGTCCCAAATATTGTTGAGGCTGCGGTTAGGGGCGAGATTGACCCACTTAAAGGTGTAACTGAAAATGTCATTGTAGGCCAAACAATACCAGTTGGTACTGGATTAGTAGAAGTTTATATGACAGCCCCATTAATGGGTGAGGTGAGCGAAAAAGTTGAGTAAAATTAGTAAGAGTGAAATAGATAAGGCTCTTAACATAACCATTAAAAGTGGGAAAGTTTTATTTGGTTCAAATACGGCTATAAAGAGCGCCCTAACTGGGAGAGCCAAGATGATAGTAATTGCATCAAACTGCCCACAAGATATACGGGAAAAAATTGAACAGTACTGTAAATTATCCAATATTCCATTACTCGTATATCCCGGCTCTAGCTTAGATCTGGGTTTTACGTGCGGAAAACCCTTTGTGGTTTCCGCTCTCACAATCAGGGATCCAGGCGATTCAAATATACTTGAGCTTGTAGGTGGTGGAAATGTCTAGAGGTATACGCCTAACTAACGAAGAGTTGGAGTATATACGCCTCTTTGAAAGTGTAACTGGTGCTACCGCCAGAGACTGCATAATAGATAATAAATTCGATAGAGTGATCTTTGTGATTAAAGAGGGGGAGGCTGGAATGGCAATAGGTAAGGGTGGTAGAAACATATCTCTACTCAGAAAGATAACTGGAAAGAACTATGAGGTTGTAGAATTCTCCGAGGATCCGATACAATTTATAAAGAATGCGTTGAAGCCAGCAAACGTTAAGGAGATTAGGATAACTAAGAAGCCTGATGGAAACATGATAGCCGTCGTCTCAGTTGACATTAAGGATAAGGGCATTGCTATAGGAAAGAATGGGCGGAATATTGAGAAGGCAAGAACCCTGGCGAAACGATACTTCAATATAAGCAATGTTCTAATAGTTTAAACTTTTAAACGAAACACTTATAATATAGAAATATTTGGCAATGTTAGGGGTGTGGGGTTAAGAAGATGGCCAAAAAGCCCCGAGGGGAATTTGCCGCAAGAAAGCTCATGTTGAGAAGGAAGAAGCTCCGCTGGAAGGATAGATACTATAAAAGGAGGATGCTCATGCTAGATGTAAAAGCGGATCCTCTTGAGGGCGCCCCAATGGCCCGTGGAATAGTTTTAGAGAAGGTTGGAAGGGAGAGTAAGCAGCCTAACAGCGCCATAAGGAAATGTGTTAGAGTCCAACTTATAAAGAATGGAAAAGTTGTGACAGCTTTCCTTCCGGGCGATGGAGCATTAAACGTTGTCGACGAGCATGACGAAGTTATCATTGCTGGTATAGGAGGCTCAAGGGGCCGTTCAATGGGAGACATACCTGGAGTTAGGTGGAAGGTCGTTACGGTTAATGGAATAGCTCTTCAAGACCTCATCACTGGTAAGAAGGAGAAACCTAGGAGATAAGCTATTTAATCAACATAACTTTTTAGAAGGGCTTCAATGATCTCCTTCTTCTCATGATCATCTTTATACTCTATTGGGAGATGTCTCCTCAAAGATGGGATAAGGAAATGTAATATCCTGCTCTCACAGTCGTCCCATATCTCCATTAAGCCTTTCTTCGCTCTTAACAGCGATCTCTTCCTTACAACCTCATATAACTTATTGAATTGTTCAATAGCCTTTGACAGATAGATTTCATTCCTTATTTTAAGCGCATATATATCGAGCCCCTTGCCGGAAATAGCCTCCTTTACCATTCTGAAAACATCGTCTATGTCAGCTTTTATGTCAGTTATTAGGCCATAGGCACTATCACTCTTCAGAAAGCTCTTCAAAAGAGTATCAATAAGCTTATTTATGCCAATGCTCTCCTCAAACTCTTCTTCAACCTTCTTCCTTAATGATTTTCCCTCTTGGGAGCACATTAAAGTCCGCTCTGCAAGATAATCTTTCACAACCTAAATTTTCTTTAATTCAGGTAAAAATTTAACCATGCAATATTTAGCCGGAAATTTATTTCCATAATATTACTATAACACAATTTTCAGGGCCAAATGGCAGCATAAACTTAAATAGATTTACGTCACCTTCTATTTCTTGGGATGATGTAGGAAGAGTCAAGGGACAATAAGCCTATGACCGAGAGTTACTCATCTGACCGAGCACTCCCTTCCTCCCTTAGAAGAAAGGTGAAATTTTTAGTCTAATATGTTATTTACAATGATTTCTGGTCTAAAAACTTCTATATCCTCATATCTTTGTCCAACCCCGAGAAACAGTATTGGTTTCTTAGTTATATAGGCTATTGATATGGCTGCACCACCTTTAGCGTCGGCATCCATTTTGGTTAATATTGACCCAGTTATATTCACATACCTATTAAATTCCTCAGCTTGCATAACGGCATCGTTTCCTGTGAGGGCATCGCCGACAAATATCACCATATCAGGCTTAATAACGCGTACGATCTTCTCCATTTCGGCCATAAGATTCTTATTTGTTTGCATCCTTCCAGCAGTGTCCACGAGGATAACGTTTATTCCTTTTGCCCTCGCATATTGGACAGCATCGTAGGCTACTGCAGCGGGGTCTGAGCCATATTTATGCTTTATCATTGGAACACCAAGCCTCTTGGCATGCTGCTCAAGTTGCTCTATAGCTCCAGCCCTAAACGTATCACTACAGGCTAATAGGATTGAGTAGTCCCTCTTAAGAAGTAAATTCGCTATCTTAGCTATAGTTGTAGTTTTCCCAGAACCATTCACCCCAACAAAAACAATTATACATGGCTCTCTCAGGCTACGCTTTCTCTCAATAACATTAAATATATCTACTTTATCCGGAGTATCAAGTAAATCTAAAAGTATCTTCCTTAATATCTCTTTGACTACTTTGCGCTTATCTTCAAATCTGCCAACCTTTAGCCCGGAAACCTTTTTCTCTACTTCATCACATATATGGTCAGCGACGATGAGGGCAACATCATTCTCTATAAGCGTTAGCTTCAGCTCCCAAAGTATCTCCTGAATTTTCTCCGGTTTGAGCTCATTTACAGAGAGCTTCTCTATAAATCCGCTTAGTACTCCGCGCAGCTTCTCAAACATTATTACTTCATCTCTGCTCTCCTGAACATAGAGGTTAATTCTTGTAGTCTGTTTCGTCCTTCCTGCATTCTAGCTAAAACCTGGCTTAGTTGCTGCTCTAGCGCTACCTTGGCCCTACTTAACTCCGATATTCTATTTGCTATGTCCTCCTTAGCCTCCTTAAGCGGCTTCTCAATAGCTATTCCCGCGCCTATCCCATACACAACTTTATCCGTATCTTCAAGTCTAGCCTTAATGTACGATCCACCACCTATTGGGACAAAAATGTGGTCAGAACTCTTATTCTCTATTCCCTCAAGCGCCTTACTTGCCAAATCTAGCTCGGTTAGAGCTGCATTAACGAGGTTTAACCTGGTCTGTATCTGTTCAGCTGTGTTCTCTAGGAGCCTAAGCTCAACTATTAGTCGCCTAAGCTCCTCTTCAACATCTTCAGACTGCGTCGACATAAAAAGGACACCCTAAAACACTATTAAACCCTTTAAGCCTATATTAGTTCTTCTATTTTTCCCCAGCGATCTCCTCAACCTTCATAATCTTTATTTGGAAACGTTTAGCCCTATGTTTGCTTCCGATGATCTTATAGATTTCCTCAATAGCGTGCTCTGGCCTTAATGCTCTAATTTCCTTTCTGAATACTGTTTTTAGGTTTGGCTTATCTATCCTGCAAATCACCATATAGGTCTTAATCTCGCTCATTCCTCACCAACCACCTTAAGAGCTTGACCTATTATGAATAGCTCCGGACCAGTTGTGAGGGAACCCACGACCGCAACCCGAGTATTCCCAGCAAGACCTGTCCCCACATACGGTATTCCACAATTAACTGTACCAACATTAACTTGAACTTTTAACACCTCGCTTAAAACTCTTTCTTCTTCCGGCTTAAGTAGTGGATGGGCTAAAACCCCTTTGTTTGTCGCAACTGCCAATGCCCCAACGTATGGCAGTCCAGCTATCTCTCCCTGCGCAACATCAACCCCCAGGGTATCAGATATAATTTTAATCTCGCTTCTCTTAAGCCGAGGGTCAGCGATCGCACCATAATCGTTTGCCAAGACAAGGTTTCCAAAAGCTGTTTTCTTGCTCTCTTCCATGATAGCTATATTAATATCTCCTCCCAGGGACTTTATCGCTGTAAGCTCCTCCTCCCTTACAAAATGTGGTAGCACAATGCCGTAAGAATTAGCGCATATGAGGGAGCCTATGAGGACGGAGCCGCCTATATTTGTCCTTACGACCGGCAGCTTAAACCAGCTTTCAATCTTCTTCACTATGCTCTCTGGAAACTGGTTTGGAACAATAACAATTTTCTCTGTTACGCGCATGAAGACTCCTATGCTCGCGCTTCCAAACGCATCTAGGAGGAAGAGCGGCATATTATCCTCCTTCGGCTAAATGAACTGTTACGGTGCCCTCCTTATCCTTTGTAACCCTCACCACTATTCTGCGGGGAGGCTTTTGGATCCCCCTACTCCAAATCCTCTCATTAACTTCATTCAATATTTTTATGGATTCTTCATTAACCTTCATGTGTCTCCTTATAAAGGCTTTAAGGAGACGTATAGCTCTTGGAGCCCTCTTTGTTCTAGGTCTGATCCAAGCTCTGTCAAGAGGAACTGTGTAAATACGCTCCTCCACGATATCCTCGCTTTTCTTGGTCTCCTCTTTTACTTCTTCCTTAAGAGCGACCATATAACCACCTTAAGGCTTTATTTTAGTTCTTCTCCAATGCCTTCTAGGCAATCTTGTAATCTTGCCAAGGGTCTTCGCTATAACCCACGCTGGTATCGGCCTATTCTCTTTTTCAGCACTTATTAATCTAAGCTTTTTAGCCAATGGTTTATGTCTAGCCAAACCCTAAATCCTCCTTATATGGATCTCCCTCTTACCAGCCTGCATCCTCCTCAGAATCTCCTTTAATTGGTCATCATCTATGGGGATTTGTAGGAGACCACGCTGCACAAGCTGAATTAGCTGAGTCTCCAGCTGGGCGGCAAATTCAGGTTTAACCATCCTGAGATTGGCCAGTCTCTGCCTGGCTTCTGGGGTCAATATCTTCCTAAGAATGGCTTGTCTCTGCATTTCAGCCCTCTTCTGTGCCTCAAGAGCCTCCTGCTCTTGGGCGAGCCTCTGCTGCAGCTCCATGAGCCTTCGTTTCCTTATCTCCTCAAGCTCCACATCCTCGCCCAAACTCATCAACATGCACCCCACTAATACTTACTTAGCGCTGGGATAACTTTTTCAAGCTCCCTTTTAATATCTGCTGAAAGGGAATCTAACAACCTTCTCCCCTCAGGAGTTATTACTCTACCCTTCCCCTTAATCGTTTGAACGAGACCAGCTTTCTCAAGTTGCTGGAGAGCCTTTCTAATTATTGCGCTACTGCCCTTAGCAGCATGCTTCGGCCTAGTACCCTTACTCTTTCTACCGCCGTACTTTGCTCTGAGACGCTCAACACCAATAGGTCCTAGGATGTAAATCTTCCTTAGAAGTGAGGCACACCTAGTGTACCACCAGTCTGGGTTCTGGGGGCCGCGCTCAGCGTGTACGCCAGTCTTCACGTAGGCTGCCCATTCCGGCGGCTCTATAACGTCAACATTATCCTTCAGATACCTCGCTAACCTTTCAATCAGTATCGATGCAGGCACATCAAATGGTGTCGGCACTTTCGTCCCCCTCAATAATTCTCTTTCACTATTTTAAGATCTGCCTTAAATATTTATTTGCTGAGTTAACCCAGTTAGAGGCGATGTATCCATTTTATATTCACTCAATAATGCTTATTTTTCTTTTTGGTTTATAGAGCGTAAATGTATGCCCTATTATCTGAACTACTTTTGAGCCCGTCTTAGAAGCCACTTTCTGGGCAATCTCCTCCACACTACTTTCCACCAGAGCAGATCTCAGGACTTTAACCTTAACCCTTTTCCTAGCCTCAAGCTGTTTAAATATTTCCCTTATCTGAGTCTCAGTAACACCCTTCTTCCCTATTCGAACAGTAGCTTTCATATGCCCGCCCTTCCTTCTAACCGAGCTTCCCCTCACTAACATCGCCTCCTTAAAGGCTTCCTCATATGCTTCCCACAATATAAGCATGTAATAACTATATGTGGCTCTCTCCTAGATTGCAGGCGAACCCGAGAACTCACACCAGGAAAAATGAAACGCTTGCAGTGTCTACATATGAGCATACGCTTCTCCCCCGGTATACGTACTCGGGCGCGCATAGATATTTTTCTTGCAATCTCAACATATCTCTGCGATAAATCCGGCCTCTCATGCAGCATTTTAATCGCCATATCAAATAGCCGTTCAATTCGGTTTAGGGCTATTTCCTTAATCTTTGCCCTGCTCGGCACCACCCTTTATTTCCCCCATTTTTATGAGATCGTATACACTCTTAAGGGCTATAATCCAGCTTAAATAGGAGTTTATTGAGGCCCTTAAAGCGGTTGTATCCCTCGCTTCAAACGTTAACATTACATATTCACCATTCCTTGAAACGTTGACCTTAGTCCGATACCTTAATATAGCTTTAGTCTCTGGACATATTGCCCTATAAGTGGCTTCGGCTTCCCTCTCGCTTGGATACCTAATACGCAGGGTTGCATACGCCTTCTTAATCATACATCCCACACAACATGTGAAATTCTTATGCGCGGGCCGATCTCGGTTCCGCTTAGTAGTCGGAAAAATGATATGATTGCCCAGCAATCTTCGCCTGCACTTATCTTCATGTATGCCTCATATCCCAATGTCTCAGCACCTCTCTTGAGTACCGGTACCTGGATAAAATTTGAGAGAGCTAACTTAAACTCCATTATTTCTAAATCCTCCTCCCCAACATCCTCCAAGAAGAGGAGACTAATTTTATCTTTAACCCATTCACGCGGTATATTAAACTCTCTCCGCAACTTGACACCAGATATGTAAAGTCGGGGCGGGCTCTCCTCAAATCCCTCATCAGTTATCCTAAAAAGCCTTATTCTCCCAGGACCGCCCTTCCATCTGTCGACAATAATGAACCTGTCAGAACCCATTTGAGCAGCTTTCTCTGCAACCTCGATCAAGCTCATTTTTCCACGATTAACCCTAGTAAGTTTAGGTATCGAGCGGGCTAAATCATTACATAAGCTTCTGATTCTTCTCGTGGGTCTATGAGAAGTCGTTATTAAAATCATTGGGGGAAATAAACCTTTTATGTACTTTTTGTACTCTGTTGGGCCGTTGCGCCAACCTTTGTAACCGGAGTGTATGCGCCGCCAGCAAATCTAAGCCCACATTTCTTACATACCCATATGCCAACACTTTCTCTACGCACAGCCTTGAACCCACACTGTGGGCAGGTATGCTTCTTCTTCATCTCAACGACTATGCTAATCCAGCGTCTCCTAACTGAAACACCATATCTTGCGCCGAACCCTCTAGCCGGGTTAACCTCTTTAACCAAGGTTACCTACCACCAACCTTCTTAATTCCTTAGCTTTCTCCCTAGCTATCTGAACAGCCTCTAAAATCTGTTGCGGTGTTAATGCTCCTCCGCCACCCTTCTGTAAAGCGCATATCTTGTCATCTTTATCAACGGCTACTGTTAACCGCGCACTCATAACCTCCTCCTCCTCAAGCCATGGATCAACCACCATTTTATCACCAATATTTGCGAAGGTTACGGTAACCGGGTAATTCTTTATTGGAAGGGGCATGTATTCCGAAGTTTTCTTGATCTCACCACCCTCAGCGACATAAACTGGCAACTTAGTGTTCATTAGAGCGGCTAATGCCGCCAACGCCGACGCATCTATCAAGTTACCATCATGGTTAAGTGCATATATGTCGATAAATAGGACGTAAACCTTCTTCCCGGGGATTAAACAAAGCTTCTCTAAGTCTATTGCATGCGACTCGCGTATCCCCCTATCAACAACTCTAGCAAGCTCAATAGCGTTCTCATCTGGCGGCCCAGGCTCAAACTCCGGTGAAGCTAGAGGCATAAACTCTGAATTGACTGTAAATGAGCCTTCGCTGGGCCTGTCGGGGAATGGTTCGCCGAGCTCGACCTTCACTCCAGCAATGACCTCGGTCTTTCCAAGTAAAACCCTCGCTGAGCCCTCAGCCCTCTCAATTATCCCCATTTCTACCTTAATTGGGCGGTACTCGGTTAAACCCCTACCATCAAGCCTCTTCCCAGAAGCTATCATTTGGTATATCTGTCTCTGCCTTATTCTAGACGTTATGATTGAAGACATGTCTCAACTTCCTCCTTTATCGCCACATACTTCGCCTTTAAGGCTTCCTTCTGCAATTTATATATTTGCTTGCATCCCTCCAGCGCTAGGTTAAGTGCCTGGTTAAACTCCTCATAGGTTAGCGTTCCATTCATCTGTAAGAGTGATATCTGTCCAAGACTAGGCATATATGCTACTGGCATATCGGCCTCACCCTCCTTATCCTCTATGTCATTAAGATCTAGAACGAGGACGCCATCAACCTTCCCCACAGCGCATGCGGCCACAAGATCCCTCATGGGTATCCCAGCATCAGCCAATGCTAATGCCGCCGCAGTTGTGCCAATACATCTTGTCCCACCATCAGCCTGTAATACCTCGATAAATATATCTATGGATGTCCTCGGAAACTTCTCTAGGAATACTGCTGGCTCAAGAGCCTCCCTTATAACCTTAGAGAGCTCTATCTCACGTCTAGTTGGGGCTGGTGGCTTACGTTCCTCGACAGAGAAGGTTGCCATATGGTACCTGCATCGTAATATAGCCCTGTCGGATAGAGCCAAGTGGCGTGGGTGGAGCTCCCTTGGACCATAAACCGCCGCCAAAGTTTTGCTCTTTCCCTGTTCAATGTAGGCCGATCCATCAGCATTACTGAGTACGCCGACCTCTATCTTTATTGGCCTGAGCTCGTTAGGTCTCC
Source organism: Candidatus Bathyarchaeota archaeon (assembly GCA_018396995.1). GTDB lineage: Archaea > Thermoproteota > Bathyarchaeia > Bathyarchaeales > DTEX01 > DTEX01. The sequence continues at coordinate 68,752 of JAGTQB010000002.1, read as the reverse complement.
TCCCATCAATTCTCAAACCATTTTCATTGATTAACTTAACTTTCCCGCTCATGCTCTCACCCCTTCTCTCTTCTAATCATTTCAGCTATCCTATCAGTTAAACCAGAAGTATGGGCTTCCTGGGCAATTTTCTCAATTGCCAGGATGGCAAGCTTCTCATGCTCTGGAGTTGGGCCAGAAACTAATATTATACCATTCTGACCAACAGTTATCTTACACTCAGTTTCCCTCTTAAGGAGATTTATCATTGAGGCCCTCCGGCCAATTATTCTCGGTATCTTTGCCGGAGAAACTTTTACTATCTGCCCCTGCGTTATTTTCCCAAGTCCTGGCTCACGTATAGTGAGTAATGGATCCATAGTCCTATCAAACGCTATGACTTTCGCCAAAATTAAATCCCCAACATCTAGGAAGCTCGTCAAATCATCCTTTTGTTGTTTAAAAGGCTTATTTATTGCGTCAACAACCCTCAGGAGAGCCTTATATGGCGAGTTTATATCGACAACCCAACCATTAACATTTACATCTTCAATTCTTCCAATTACCTGATCACCGGGGGATGGAATATAGACGGAGTTTAAGGCGATTACCTGGACTGTTTTCCCCTGATACTCAACAAGCCCTAGCCTGCTTGCATATATCTTATTCCCAATCCTATAAGTATTATTCCCAGCTATATAATCCCCTTCAGCTAACAGTTCCCCCGGGGTTACAATCTGTCTATTCTCAAAGTAATTCATGTTGGACCCTCCAAAAGGATACTATGGACCTATTTAAGGATTTTTACCTCAACGTTTCCACGGGTCATCTCGCCAATTTTTTCTAAGAATGGGCCGTATAGCCCTGCAGGCATCTCTAAGATAACTGATAGTGATCCATCAGTCAACCAGTTTTCATTCTTTATAGTGCCGAAGGACTTAAGGGTTCCATAAACTTTTCCTGCATATTCTGGCGGCACCTTAACCGCAATGGATATCCTTTCAATGCTTATTGGCAGTACTGTTCGTATAGCTTTAATAGCCTCATTAGCTTGCTCCTCAACGCTCTTAAATGGATCCACAGAAAAGCCAACTTGCTCAAGAGCTTGCTCTATGCGCGTTGGAGGATGCGGAAGCTTGGTTCTTGGGTCTACAGCGTTACGCGAGATGAAGTCAATTATTTGCCTACGCTTCTCTTCAATCAATTGCCTCCTCTGCTGGGCGGTTATCTGCAATGTCCCCTTCCTAAGTATAATCTTCGCTATCTCTACAGGATCTGTTGTTCCAAAGGCTTCTTTGAGCTTCTTCTCAGACGCCCTTAAACCTTTGCTTGCGTCAGTAAATACTTCATCAATTACCAAGACGTCAGACATCGAGACAGACTTACCACTACGAAAGGCAAAAGCGGTATCGGGTTTCACCAATATCTCAAAGTTTTCCCCATTTATATTTATGCGCGCTATAGTGTAGTTTCGGCTCATCGCCCCTCGCTACCCATAATCTCTTTCATGTAATTTTCTATCTCTTCATCCGTTAGAAGCCTAAACTTCTTTGTCGAGACTGGAATAACGGCCACCCTAATCCTAGGCTGTTCTCCTCTAGCCTGCATAGACTTAACTAGACATTTAATGGTCAGCTTTATAGCCTCTTCCAGAGTCATATCATCGCGATACTCTTCTTTAAGTATGTTTTCAGCTGTCTCACGCCCTATCCCTATTGCAACCGCTTTATAGGCTCTGTAAGTCCCGCTGGGATCCGTAGTAAATAGCTGGCATCCGCCCTTATCAACGCCGGCGAAAATTATAGACACGCCAAATGGTCTAACTCCTCCATGCTGTGTATACATTTGCTTTATATCACCTATCCTTTTAGCAACCATCTCTATATCTACTGGCTCATCGTACATCAACCTATTTGTCTGAGCAAATATTCTAGCTTCATCAACCAGTACGCGCGCATCAGAGCTCAATCCAACAACGGCAGCCCCAATATGCTCATCAACCTCATATATCTTCTGAGTGAATTTTGGATTCTGTAGCTTTGATTCAATCTTCTCCTCGGCTCCTATTACGGCCCCTTCTGAGCATATTACGCCAACTATTGTTGAACCCCTATAAACTGTCTCTAGGGCATATTCTACTTGGAAGAGCCGCCCATCTGGAGAGAAAACAGTGATGGCTCTATCATACGCTCCCGGAACAGCAAACACGGACATCTCCGAAATCCCCTCCTTGATTCTCTACATCATCTCCTTAGAATAGGAGAACGGGACTAAAATCTTTTATGAGGAACCCGGCTATATATTTTTATCTTTTTTCTCTCACAGCACCAATAACTTTCTCCGCTGCAGATACACAGCTTAGAAGGTCATCAATAGTCGATAGAAGGGTTGCCATATTATCGCCGCGGTAACTTATGACTGAAACAACATTCTCCCCAATTGACCGCGTTTCCACGGTCAATTCCTTTGGACACATGAGGTTGTCTGGTGAGACGCTATTAGATATCGCCAACGCCTCTTCAGAGCTATCGTATACTAGGGTTATTTCTGCATCAGCCTCCATTCCTTCTCCCCATCAAGCATTCTCCTACAAGCGAGTTAACGTACTTTAAGAATGACATCTTTTGTTCATAGGGTATCTGCGCTCCAGCCGCAATATCATGGCCACCGCCTATACCAGAGCATCTCTCAGCAGCCACACGTATTATTTCCCCAAGATTTACTCCCATCTTAACCAAAAAGTCTGAGGCACGCGCAGATATTTTGATAACTCTTTCCTTTGGCATAAAAGAGTAGGCTATTAACGGTTTATTTGGTTTAGGAAGGTTTGTTGATATTATTGTCGATATAGTGCTTATTGTTTTCTCATCTATATCCTTCTCCCCATGCAGAACGTAAATGTATTCCCATTCCTCAATACGATCTGAATTCTCACTGAGCCAAGCAAGATATTTGCCGACCATTTGCCTATACTCATCCAGCGTCTTTAAAGCCTCTTCATAAGCTCTTTTCCTATCCCCCATACAAACCGCCACGCCTAAACTCGGCACACCCATTCTTCCAGTTGCATTTAAGAGGAGGGCAAACTCTCTGGCATCCCTAAGGGGGGTCCAAGGCTCTTCTCTAACGAGGGTATAAACCGTTCCAATAAGGCTCATCGCAACATCACTCTTAAATCCTTTTGAGATCAAATAGTCGTGCAGTGCCGAGAAAAGCTTACGTTTCTCCTCTTGAGAAAGATCTCTTAAGGCTCGCCACCTATCATTCTCTTTGAGACTGATATTGAGACTACTCAGGAAGGCCAGACACTTATCCTCTTCACCACTTATCCCCGGGATGTATGGATTTGTGAGGTAGGCAAGCGCCTTATACACTGGCCGCGTCTCCCTGCCGAAGAGGAGCAAATCCGTCTCAACATTAAGGAAGCCAGTTTCAATAGAATCTTTAACAATGATATCATTAAGTCCACCCAGCCTCCTTCCCTCATACTTATCTTGCAGATCACCAAGTGCTCCTACAACAGCCAAATGAGCTAAATCAGAGTTCCTTTCGTCCATAAGCTTGGCGATGAAATATGATATTCCAGCCGAGCTTATATCTCTTGATCCATCTATCCCAAAGAGGTGTGGATTAACGTGCAGGAAATTCTCCCTGGGGTTCCCGATGGGCTGGTGGTGGTCGAGTATAATTATGCGCTTTTTCTCGAGTTTAGCACCTAAAATGTCGAGATAACCGCTTCCCATATCGGTGAATATTGGCAGCAAATCCTCCCCAGCATATAAAGAGACTTCCTCGGCAATCCTCCACTCCATCCATCTCTCTATCCTAATCGATAAAGTTGCCCCAGCCCTTATGAGAGCTTTGCCCAGTATCCCTGCAGCCGATATGCCATCTGCATCCAAATGCGAGATTAAAAGAATTCGCATCCCCCTATCAATACTCTTGAGAATCTCCTCTGAAACCCTCTTGGTTTCCTGAATGAACTCATTTACGCGATCCTTACCCGCCATATGAACCCCATTAACTTATGGAGGCGACCACCGTTTTATACTCCCAGTTGGGAGGCAGTATACCCCTCTCCTTATAATATTCTGCTAGACGGTGTATCCTCGACTCAACCAACTGAAGGGCCCTCTTGTTATGCGTATCCTTCTTATGCTTCTCCAAGTGCGCTATTATACGCATAGCCTTCCTAATGAGGTTCTCCAGGTCCTCCGGTATTTTAGGTGCCAGACCATTCTCTCTCAGAATTTCAAGTATCCCCTTACCAACTATGGATTTAACAAGCGGTATACCATATTGATCACGGAGTATTATACCTATCTTGCTCGGCGGATTTCCCTCCCTAGCAAGCTTAATAACTAACGCTATAACCTCTTCAGGAGTGTATTTACACCAACTAGGCGGCCTCTTCCCAACAGGTCTAGTGGAGTGGGAGCGACCCTTCTCCTTCTTAGGCAAGATTAGTCCTCCAGCAAACTTCTAGGTTTAAAGGCACTATTAATTTTTACTTTTATACGTCACTGCCAATAAATAAAGATATCTTTAAAAATTTAAGCTACATAGTTTTCTTTAGATTAGTTCTTTAAGAGCTGGTAACGATGTGGAATAAAATAGTGAGTTACATAGGCAATTATCCTGAAAGACTTATTGTTGCAAAAATATTGATTAAGTATGGTTTGAGTGTTAGAGGCGGAAAAATTTATTGTGGAAACATACTTGTGCCAGTGGTTAGAATAAGCCGTGCTGCTAATGTTGATAGAAGAACTGTTGTCCAAACGATAAAGATGATAGAAAGTAATCCAGAACTAAAGGTTATTTTTGAAAATCTAAGCCCTGCAGGCCCCTCTCTCCGTGAGGTGGCAAAATACCTAAACTTCGGGGTTCTTGAGATAACACCCGTGGACGCTAGGATGCCAGGGATATTGGCTGCAGCCGCCTCCCTAATAGCCAGCAAAAATATAAGCATACGACAGGCAGTGGTCGACGATCCGGAGCTCACGCCAGAACCGAAACTGATTTTGATAACTGAGACAAAAATACCTGGCGATCTGATACCAGAGTTCCTTAAAATAAAGGGTGTGGAGAAAGTCTCGGTCTACTAGGGTTAGACTATGATTAATCTATTCTGGATAACCTCCTCATCTTTTCTAGCAGCCCTCTCAGGAGCCACAGTTCCAGGACCAGTTTTCGCAGTAGTTTTCTCAGAATCAATTAAAAATGGTAAGGCTGCTGGCCCCCTAATTATTTTAGGACACTTCTCAATCGAGGGTGTAATGATGTTAATGGCCTTTACGGGTTTGCAACATGTTCTGCAGTTTGAGGGGGTTAAGATGGCAGTTGGCTATATTGGCGGCATCATACTAGTTCTTATGGGCTTAAAATCTATTTTTGATGCATTTAGAATGCGAATTGACAATACATTGAGTAAAAAAGATTTAGTTGAGCATAAAAAGACACCTATGTATAAGCTGATTTCTCTAGGCTTCTTAACTAGTTGCTCAAATCCATATTTCTTTTTGTGGTGGCTAACAACGGGTTTCCCAATAATGATTAACTCTATATCTATAGCCGGGGCTCTTGGCTTCATTCTCTTCCTGGTTGGGCACTCCTCCGCAGACCTTCTCTGGTTTAGCTTTGTAAGCTACTCTGCGCATGAAAGTAGAAGAGTTCTAAACGAGAAGGCCCTTAAAATAATACTCTTAGTTAGTTCAGCCTTTCTCGTCACTTTCGCGGCCCACATAATTCTCTCGACAGCAATGTCACGTTAATATTCGGGTCTATATGAGTGTAAAAGACTAGCAAAACACTTTTACTTTTATTCCTCATTAATACTTTATTCTTAGTGTTGCCAGTAATCTATTTTAGAGAGATTGGCTGATTACTTTGAGCGCAGCAGATCAGCAGCAGATTCAGGAGAAGAGGATGAAGAATGCATTCGATTTGCTAGCCCGTCCTCTACGTAAGCTCATTGAAGAGAAAGGATTTAAGGCTCCTACTGAGCCACAGGAGAAGGTTATACCAAAGATACTCGAAGGAAAGAATGTGCTTTTAATATCGCCAACAGCCAGCGGAAAAACAGAAGCAGCCTTCCTCCCAGTTCTACACATGCTCATTCAAGCGCCCAGGAAAGAGCATGGAATAAAAGTCCTGTATATTACGCCTCTAAGGGCCCTAAACCGTGACATGCTTGAGCGGTTGGAATGGTGGTGTAATAACTTAGATATCAAGCTGGCCGTTAGACATGGTGATACAGATATAAATGAGCGGGCAAGACAGGCAAGAAGCCCCCCTGACGTACTAATAACTACGCCTGAAACCCTCCAATCAATATTAGCTGGCAGGGTCATGCGCCGCCACCTCCAGTCAATACGCTGGGTAATAGTTGACGAAGTTCACGAGCTAGCCGATAGCAAACGCGGAAGCCAGCTAGCATTAGCTCTTGAGAGGCTTAGAGCCATATCTAACAGGGATTTTCAGATAATAGGTCTCTCCGCAACGATAGGTACTCCGGAGAAAGTTGCCCAATTCCTGGTCGGTAATAACAGACCAATAGAAGTTATTAAGGTTCCAGTTGCCAGACTAATGAAGATACAGATACTTTATCCTAAACCAGAACCACAAGATTATGAATTGGCTTCAAAGCTATACACTCACCCGGAAGTCGCTGCGAGACTCAGGGTCATGCGTCAGCTGATAGAGAAGCATAATTCAACCCTCCTCTTTACGAACACTAGAACGATCTCCGAAATCCTAGCAAGTAGATTTAAGATATGGGATGTGAACTTTCCAGTCTCGATCCACCACGGCTCCTTAGCTAAGCCATCTAGGATAGCTGCCGAGAAGGGGTTGAAGGAGGGGGAGCTACGAGGTCTTGTCTGCACAAGTAGCCTGGAGCTCGGCATAGACGTTGGTAGAATAGATTTAGTTATCCAGTATATGAGCCCACGACAGGTAACAAGATTAATACAGCGGGTTGGTAGGAGTGGTCATAGGATTGGTCACATGGCTAATGGCGTGATAATTACCATGGACTCGGATGACACATTAGAAGCGATGGTCATAGGCAGAAAGGCTTATGCTGAAGAGCTTGAGCCAGTAGATATACCGGAGAAGCCGCTGGATGCCCTCGCCCACCAAATAGCTGCCCTCTTACTTAAGAAAAAACGCGTAAAGGTCGAAGAAATATATGATCTCTATAGAAGAGCATACCCATATAGAGACCTATCTATCGACGAAATAAATAGGGTCTTAGATTACATGCATAATAGGTTTCCGAGACTGGCCTGGGTATCATTCGACGAGGGTGTACTCCTTAAACCACGCAATTCGAAAGCTCTCTTTGAGTACTTCTTCGAGAACCTCTCAATGATACCAGACGAGAAACACTACTTGGTGATAGATAAGGAGACTGATACAGCCGTGGGCTTACTTGACGAGGCTTTCGTCGCCGAGTATGGTAAACCGGGGGTTAAGTTCATCATCCGTGGTAGTCCGTGGAAGATAGTGAGCATAGAGGGCGACAGGATTTATGTGAAATCAGTTGAGGATCCAACCGGGGCCATTCCGAGCTGGGTTGGGGAGGAGATACCCGTCCCATTTGAGGTCGCACAGGAAGTGGGTTCAATAAGAGCGTTTGTGGAGGAGAAGATTAAAGCTGGCTTCACTCCAAACGAGTTGGCGAGGGAACTCTCTAAGAAATATCCAGCGGACGAGAAGACGATACTCGATGCAATAGCTGAAACTGTTGAGCACGTGAAGCTCGGCTATCCCGCTCCAACAGATAGGCGTATAGTAGTGGAGGAGTGGGAGGACTTCATAGTATTACACTGTAACTTTGGCTCCTTAACAAATAGGGCTCTCGCACAAATTTTAGGCCACGTTCTCTCAGAGGTGACTGGCTACTCGATAATAACCCAACATGACCCCTACAGAATATTCATCCAAGCCGTAGAGAGAGCCGAGCCAAAAACCGTTATCAAAATCATTTATGACCTAAAGGATTATAATGAGGAGCAAATAAGGGATCTCATCACCAGAGCTGTTATTAAAACTGGCATATTTAAGAGACGCCTAATACATGTTGCTAGAAGGTTCGGTGCGATACAGAAAGATGTTGACTTTGAGAGCATAAGCTTAAGAAACCTGGTTAAGAGTTTTGAGGATACTGTAATTTATGAAGAAGCTTTAAAGGAGGTCTTCACGAAAGACCTAGATCTTAAAAATTTGATAAAGGTTTTCGGCATGATAAGGCGAGGTGAGATAGAGATAGTATATATGGAGACTGGCGGTGAGCTCACGCCCATAGCCCGTGTCGGAATGGAGCGTGTGAGTATGAAAACCGATTTAATACCGCCAGATAAGATGCGGAGGATTCTGATAGAGTCCGCTAAAGCTAGGCTTCTAGGAGAGACGAGAACCTTCATCTGCACCGAGTGCTGGGATTACATAGAGATGATAACCTTGAAGGATCTACCCGATAAGCCATTGTGCCCGAAATGTGGTTCTCCCAGACTCGGTATACTTGAAGTTGAAGAGGAGGAAGCGTATCCACTTATAGAGAAGAAAGAGGAAAAACTAAATAAATGTGAGGAGTATCTCAGGGAGGAGGCTCTTAAAACGGCGAGTCTCGTCGCAGAGTATGGTAAGGCTGCAGCCATAGCCCTCTCCGGTAAAAGGCTCCGAATAAGCGATGTGAAAGAAATACTCTCTAAGGAGAGAACCCTGACAGATAGATTTTTTGAATTAATAATAGAGGCTGAGCGGGAAGCTCTTAAAAGAAGGTTCTGGTAAAAATAGAGAAGAGTTGGAGAGAGGGTGTTCAGCCCCCTCTATAGCGCCTAGTCTCCTACATCAGAAAAAGTTTAGTGTTAAAAGTGGATTTAATAAGGCTATTATTATAGAAGTGGCATAGATTAAAAATTTTGTGGGGTATTGAAAAATATTTAATGTAGCTGTAGTTTTTGAGCCCCTTCCTATTTAGCTTTTCGTTTGGCCCTAACTGCAAAGTAGCCTGCTGCAACAGCTATGATTACTACTATTACTACTATGGTAATTATTTGTTCTATTGGTATTGTTGGGGCTGCTGGTGCTTCTGGTGGAGCCGTGGGTGGAGTGGTGGGCGGGGCAGTTGGAGGAGTAGTTGGTGGGGCTGTAGGTGGTGTTGTGGGCGGAGCTGTTGGTGGAGTGGTGGGCGGCGCAGTAGGCGGCTTCCAACCAACTGGAGTAAGCTCCTGTACTGCTAAGGGTCTCCAAGGTATACGGAATCCTCCGCCACCAGTCCACCTTGTCACGACGTCAAAGTTCCAATTGGTAAATCTATTTGTTCTATAGGCCCATATCCAGAGCGGGTAATGTACTATAGTTATTAATGGCAGATGCTCCGCCTGTATTTTGACAATCTCTTTGATGCATTCTACCATTTCTTCATAGCTTAAGCTTTCAAAAGCTCTTCTGACTAACTCATTGACCCTCTCAGCTGCTTCGGGTGCGGTTATATGCCAGCCTGTAGCCGCCAAGTAGTTGATTCCCCTTATTGGCATCAGGAACCATCCTAGGTCAGACCATATATTCGAGATTTCTCCGTCTGTGAAGGCGGCAAAACCGTAATCTCGCTTGCCCTCTTCAGCAAAGAATACTGCCGCAAAGAAGTCCGGTATCATTAGCGGCTGGAAACTGCTTATCTCTATACCTATCTCCCTCAAATAACTGGAAATTGCCTCCGCCACCCTCAGTCTTACTGCCGTTAATGGAACCATCTCCACAAGAAACTTAAAGCTCAGTCTTGTCCCATTTGGCGTTACTCTTACACCATCCGGCCCCCTATGAAAGCCTAACTCATCAAGGATCCTATTAGCCTCAGCTATACGCTCCTCCTTAGTTTTACCCCACCCTGGCCATACAGCCTCTGGAACATAAACTTCACGCCACGTGGTGAAGTCCCAGAGCGTACAATTAGCGGGTACACCGTAACCCATAAAGTAGAAGTTTGCTATCTCAACCTTATCTATGGCTAACTCAATTGCCAGCCTAACCTCTTTAATGTTAAGCGGATATATTCTCGTATTTATGAAGAGGATCTCTTGATTTCTGTGAACTGGGTTAATCCAGATCTCTATATTAGGTTTACCAACAACTTGGGGTAGTAGGTAAAAGGGTAGCTCAGCTATGTCAACCTCATCCTTCAGGAGAAGGAATGGATACAATGAGAAGTCGGCAACGAACCTGAGTAAGACGCCGTCTATTTTTGGTATCGATTCAGTCTTCCAATAGTTCGGTCTCTTCTTAAAGAGCCACCATTCACCAGGCTTATATGAATCGTAAATGAATGGGCCGGAGGTTATATGCTTGCTGGGGTCATCAATAAAGTCGTAGCCCAGCGGGTCGGCTAGCTCACTCCATATATGTGATGGCAGCACGATACTGATTCCAAAATCCACATCCCATCTGAACCAAGGCTTAGTCGTTATAAATTCCACGGTATAATTGTCAACGGCTCTAACCTCTTGAAGAATACCCTGCAATATTGATGGAAATGCATACTGCATTATTAACTTCCACGTGAATTCTACGTCTTTCGCAGTGACTGGTTTTCCATCGCTCCACTTAGCCCTCTCGTCAAGGTGGAAAACATATCTAGTGCCATTATCAAGTATCTCCCAACTTTTAGCTAACCAAGGAACTAAGCTATCATTAAATGTTTTTAAGATCAAGGTTTCATAAAGTAAACCTGAAAACCACACTGTTTGACAAATATCGGTAGCCGCCTGTAATGGGTTAAACGTTCTTGGCGGACAGTCCGTGGGAATACGCAATATATACTCTTCAGCTCTCGCGGTAGGCGTTATTGGCGTTGCAAGTATAATGAGTATTAGAAGAGCTGTCAGGAACAAACTGGCCGCAGCCTTTGAATTCAATTTAAACACCTCACTTCAGTGAAGAGAACAACCATTATTTAAGACTTTTTTATTTTTCTGAAATTGTCGTTTCATCCATTTTTGAGATAAATAAATTTTCAGTATCACCATAGTTTTCTTCTCAATCTTGAGTCCCGAGAAGTTGAAATTATTGAAGTGGGTGATTAAGAAAAGAGCCTAGTAGAACACGGCAAAAGCGTAAGGCAAAAATATTGCTTTAAACATTTAGGTGAAAATTAGGAGGGTGGAGGTGAACTAGTTGGCTATAGCTCCATTTGTAGCTTCTCCTGAATCAGTTATACGCAGACTTTTACAAATGGCTGAGCTGAAACCCGGTGAAATATTTTTTGATCTGGGCGCGGGTGATGGTAGACCAGTAATAATTGCTGCTAAAGAGTTTGGGGCATATGCAATTGGCGTAGAGCTCAGAGAAGACCTAGTTAAACAGGCTATGAAGAAAGTGATTGAGCTGGGCTTACAGGATAGAGTTAAAATTATTCATGGCAACTTATTCGATGTTGACATAAGTATGGCGGATGTCGTCTACTTATATCTAACCACCAGTGCGAATGAAAAGATCAGGCCTAAACTTGAGAACGAGCTTAAGGAGGGCGCGAGAGTTGTCTCACATGACTATGAAATAATAGGTTGGAAGCCAGTTAGAGTTGAACGCTTCTGTGAGGATAACCGTTTTGGCTTTCCAACACATACATTATATCTCTATAAGAAAGAAATAAGATGAAATTACTCCTTTAAGACCCATTTCACAAAATATTTCTGAAGCAAATCTTAGGTCCTAGACACTTCTTTACTTCATATTCACAAATTAATGTTTATTAGGAAGCATTCTTTCTAGGTATTTCTAGAACAGGGAGTCATATATGGTCTTTGTCCCATGGAGATACGTGAATTTATGGCGCTGTAACGGGTGTGGACTATGTTGCAGGGAGTTTGAAGTAGTCTTGACATTTAAAGAGTGGCTGAATATAACAAAGATTTATGGGGTGGGGGTCACAAAAGCTGGGTTAAATAAGCTTTATATAGGTAAAAGAGCTGATGGCTCATGCGTCTTCCTATATCCGGGCCCAAATGGGAGGTGGTTATGCGGCTTACAGCATATTAAACCATTGGCGTGCAAGCTCTGGCCATTTAAAATCCTCAGCAAACCGAAATACGGCCACGCTTCTGAGGCGCTCTTTGAGTATCTAGATCAAAAGTTCTACGTTTACATAGATCCATTCTGCACTGGAATACGCTGGGGCGAACCGTCAGCGGAGCTTATCCATAAAGTGATACCAGAATTTATAGAAATAGCTTTAGGCCTCAGACAAAACCAATTATACTCAACGATGATTATTAGGCCAGTCTTCTTCCCAATTAAATTAAAAGACAACTTTTAGACCCATTTCTCCATGCTTGACATACATCCAGCTGAAAAGAGAGCAAAAATCCTCTAGAATTCTGCTGAACTCTCTCAAGAAACCATTTATCAGAAGTCTTTTATACCCTCAAAATAATTTTGATAAAGTGGGTGCATGAATTGACGGAAGAGGAAAAGAAACTTAAAGTGACAATAGACTTTGGTTCTTCATTTAAGTTTTGGCTCGCCTATTTATTGGTTCAGATAATAGCTATGCTGATTGCCGTGGCGGTAATCGCGGCAATTATAGGCCTACTAATAGGCCCCTTAACACGGACATTTCCACCAGCAGGCTTTATAATCATCGCCCAAAGAATCCTAGGCTTAACCTGACTACTCTCCCTCTCTTTTTTAAATCTTATCAGAGAACACAAAAACTTTATAGCAAGAATTATAAGAATATTGTGAAGGTATAAAATTAGGAAGCGGGCCGGTCGTCTAGCATGGTTAGGACGTCTGCCTGACAGCGAGAACCGGGAGGCGCAGAAACCCTCTAAGAGGGTTCTGTAAGGTCGCCGGTTCAAGTCCGGCCCGGCCCACCACCTTTTGGGTTCAAGTCCCTTAAATATAATCTCTATTGTTTTATTTTGGTGGTTGTTGGTTGGCCAGTCGGGCCAAGTATAGTTATTTACTTAATGAGATGTTGATGTTAGGCATCGAGGTTAATGGGAAGATTAAGGGTGCCCGCAACACGCCATCGCTCCGAGATGAGCGCGCCCCAACAGAGCAAGAGCTTAGACGAATTTTCCTTTCGACTGATAAGAAAGCTAAGTTGTTTTCTTTTCTTGCCTATTAGATGACTGTTAATTTTATTTCTTACCCTGATCTTTTAGCCGCATTACTAATGACTTCAAGATCCCTGTCCCATGTAATTAGCTCTTCACCCTGTTTATGGCTATTGAGACCACTAGTAGATCTGAGAGAGCTTGGGGCTTACCTAATTCAAGGAGCCTATGGGCCATTATGAAGTCATGTCGGATAGGGAATATAACTCTACTACTAAAAAATTTATAGTAGACTATTCTAGGGAATTCAACCAATGTTACAGCTGTTATATCTTCGTTGATGGGCTTCCTAGATTTCGCCCTATCCACGGTAACGCTTGTATCGAGAATGGTCATCGAAGCCTCTCCCTCTCCTTCTCTTCAAGGGATTCAACCCCGCGTGCTTCGACTTCTTCAATTAGATCCTCGGAGCCCCCTGAAAAATAGAACAGATCATTAGCGTAGGGAAAACTAACTAACAATTTATTAGGGCAAACACAATAATTTTTTGGGTGCGTGGATGCAGGATAAAGCTGGTGTTATACGTTTTAGTGTTTCGCTTCCTCCATCAGTCGTTGAAAAATTTGATAATGTTTGGAAAAGCATGGGTTATGGAAACCGCTCTAAGGCGGTTCACGATGCTATTCAAGCTTTTATAAGCGAGTTTAAGTGGACATCTTCTGAGACTGAGCATGTAGCTGGCGCTATCTTAATCTTATATCAGTTGGATAAGCCAAATCTTGTGGAGGAGATCATAGGTTTACAACATAAGTTTATGGACATCATAACTTCAACAACACATATACATTTAAAGGAAGAGACATGCCTAGAAATAATTGCGGTTAATGGGAAAGTGGGCGAAATAAAGAGACTAGCTGAGGAAATAATGACGAAAAAAGGTGTTAAACAAGTTAAAGTTGCTGTAGTGTCTCCCTAACATACGGTTATCTTACTTCCTCTAAAATAATCCTTATTGTCAGCTATTAACCGCAAATTTTAAATACGATTAGTCGTAAAAATTTTTACGACTAATCGTAACTGGGGGGCACATTATTACTGAAGTATCTAGTGTTGTGGAGGAGTATCTTGAGGTGATTTATAGGCTTCAGGAGCGCTATGGTGTCGCTAAGACAGGTGATCTAGTAGATATGTTAGGGGTCTCCCCTGGGACAGTAACAAATACTATTGAAAGACTTGAGAAGATGCTTCTAGTTATTCGTGAGCCCTATAAAGGTGTGCAATTGACTGAAAAAGGTAAGAAAATAGCCCTTAACATTATTAGGAGACATAGGCTTTTAGAGAGACTTTTATTTGACATTTTGGGGGTTGAGTGGTGTAAGGTTCATGAATTAGCTTGTAACCTTGAGCACTGGATAAATGACTACGTTGCCAAAAAGATCGAGCATATCTTAGGCTTCCCAAAGAAGTGCCCTCATGGGAACCCGATCCCAACAGAGGATGGTAAAATATTTGAGGAGGTGGAGCATCCGCTCTTCGAAGTTAATGTTGGTGAAAGAGCCAAGATCTCAAGGATACTTAAGGAGGAGGGCGCCACCTTAAGTTACCTTGAAGGAATTGGAGTGGAGCCTGAAAAGATCATAGAGGTCATGGAGAAAAGTCCGCTAAATGACTTAATAATAATTAAGGTAAATGGAGGGGCCCGCACATTAAGCCGTGAAGTTGCCTCACTCATAATGGTTAGAAAAACTTAGAAGGTTTTAATTGAGGTGATTTACATGGAGATTCCGCTGACGGAGCTGAAGGAAGGAGAGACCGGCGTGATCACTAGGATAGAGATTGGTTTTGGTAGGGGATGGCGTTGGGGCCGCGGGATTAGGAAGAGGCTCGCCGATATGGGCTTAACGCCGGGGACAAAGGTCACTATCATTAGGTCCGCGCCACTTAACGGGCCGATTGAGGCTCATGTTAGGGGCTATAAGCTCGCTATCGGCAGAGATATTGCTGAAAGAATCTTTGTGGAGGTTCAGAGATAAATGGAGAAGAGGATACGGGTTGCACTAGCTGGAAATGCGAACGTTGGGAAATCCGTAATATTTAATCAGTTAACAGGCCTTCACCAGCATATCGGTAATTGGCCCGGTAAGACTGTTGAGAAGGCTGAGGGTGAACTTCACTTTAAAGGATACACAATAGAAATTATTGATCTACCAGGCATATACTCGCTATCAACTTTCTCACTCGAGGAGCTCATTTCAAGAGAATATATAATTAATGAAAGGCCAGACGTTGTTATTAACGTTGTTGATGCATCTGTCTTAGAGAGAAACCTCTTCTTTACGCTCCAGCTGATGGAGCTTGAGATCCCGCTAATCATAGCCCTTAACCAGGTGGATGTTGCTGAAAGAAAAGGGATAAAAATAGATTATAGAAGACTTGAGGAGATATTAGGCGTACCAACCGTCCCAACAATTGCCATTAGGGGTAAGGGCATACATGAACTGCTGTTTAAAGTTATTGAAGGCTTTGAGAAAGGGTTTCGAAAGCCAGCCCCCATAAAGTATGGCAGCGAGATTGAGACTAGAATAAAGATGTTGGAGGAGGCTTTAAGGGGCGCGGGTTTAAGGTATCCGCTTAGATGGGCTGCCATAAAGATCCTTGAGGGAGATGAGGAGGTTATAAAGGAGGTTAGGAGAGTTAGACCGGAGGCCCTAACTCTAGCAGAAAAGATGGCTAAAGAGATCGAAGAAATACATGGCCACCCATGTCCAACAGTAATAACTTCAGAGAGATACGAGGTTGCTGGCAAGATCGCTAGGGAGGTTCAACGGATCCTCCCAACAATAAAGCTTCCACTAAGTGATAAGATAGATTATTTAACGACGCATAAAGTTTATGGCTACATCATAATGGCCATAACCATTTTGGTAACCTTTTATGCGGTCTTCGGCTTGGGAAATTTCCTTTCAGAAGTTCTAACTAATGTACTTTACGGTTATGAGACGATTTTTGTTGGGATCTTAGGCTCAGGTCTGCTCAGAGACCTTATTTGGGGCGGAGTTATAGAGGGGGTGATAGCGACAATAACTATAGCATTACCCTACATAGTCCCATTTTACTTAATACTTTATGCCTTAGAGGATTCTGGTTATCTGGCTCGAATAGCATTTTTAATGGATGCATTTATGCATAAGATTGGGTTACACGGTAAGGCCTTCATACCCCTAATACTTGGTTATGGATGTAATGTTCCAGCCTGCCTAGGTTGCAGAATAATGGAGACTGAGAGGGAGAGACTTATAGCTGGTTTTTTGTCAACACTTATTCCATGCGCAGCCCGCTCCGTTGTAATACTTGGGCTTGTGGGAAAGTATCTTGGAGTAGAATGGGCCCTCTACCTCTATGTGGTGGACTTAGCAATAGTGTTCATCTTTGGCAGAATCGCATTTAAGGTTCTTCCCGGGGAGGCAATGGCGCTCATAATGGAGATGCCTGATTATAAGACACCACATTTAAAGACCGTTATTAAACAGACGTTGTTCAGGCTTGAAGAGTTCCTAAAAATAGCTTTTCCGGTGATAGTTATTAGTGGATTAATAATTAAAGCCATGGATCTTTTAAACGTTCTGTATATTGTTTCAAAGATAATGAGTCCGGTAACAGTGGTTTGGCTTGGGTTGCCAGAGATACTTGGAGTATTATTGATACTTGGCGTGCTGAGGAAGGAGCTCACCCTAATATTGCTTGCCACTCTACTGGGCTCACAAAATCTTCACGAGCACCTGACACCACTCCAGATGCTCACATTCTCGCTTATAGTAATGCTTTATGTGCCCTGCGTTGCAACAATAGCGACATGTATCAAGGAATTTGGTTGGAAGAAAGCTATGTTAATAGCAGTTATTGAAGTATTTTTTGCAATCCTTTTAGGCGGTCTATTTTATAGAGCCCTCATGGCGCTGGAAATATTCAGGTAGAAGAAAAAACAATTAATTTTGGGTCTAAGACCTCTAAATATGGCTACAATTTTTTATCAGATAAGATTACTAAGGACTTCAACATAAAAGTGCACTTCATCTTTCTGAGTCAGGACTACTTAGACATGCTCGTCAAGCCGAAATATGATTATGGAAGCCAAATGAACCCCTGCATAGATTGCGGCGATAACTACAAGGTAAAAGTATTATGTAGACACAAAGATAGGGAAGAGGAAGATAACTGTAGTGCCATTGAGTGATGATGAAATAGCAAGTTATAGGGTATAATTCAAGCCACAGAACACCAGGTTAATCTGTTAACTATATTCAGATAGCCTTAAGGGCTGGTTAAATATAAGGTTTGATTAAAGATGATGGGCTGCCCAGCGATCTCTATAAAATTTAAAAGTATTTTAGAAGTGATGGGGATATGGCCCTTAGAGTTGGTATACTCTTTAATTTGCCTATGAAGCCGCTGAAGGGCGAAGAAATAGACTACTTAGCTGAGGAAGAAATCTTAGACCAGGTAAATGCTGTACAAGAGGCCCTTGAAAGACTTGGCATCCATTACTGCCTTCTTCCAGTAGGGGATGACATTGAGGAAGTTATCAGGGCCCTAAAAACCAGTGAGCTGGACGCCGTCATAAATCTTTGTGAGGGCTTTATGGGGGATAGTAGCCTTGAGATGTGTATACCATCTATCCTTGAGCTTCTGAGGATACCATACACTGGATCTACACCGTTAACGCTGGGACTCTGCCAAGATAAGGGTCTAGCGAAGGCTGTTTTGAAGGCTTATGGTGTGCCAACGCCAGATTACTGCATCATGATGAAACATGATAAGCCTCATGTATCTCTAAGTTTTCCGTTAATTGTTAAGCCATTGAGAGAAGATGCGAGCATAGGCATTACTCGGCGCAGCTTCGTTAAGAACCTAATGGAGCTCAAGAGCCAAGTTGAGTATATAAATGATACCTATAGGCAGCCAGCCCTCGTAGAGGAATATATAAGTGGAAGAGAATTTAACGTGTCAATACTTGGCAATGAGAGCCCAATCGTTCTCCCAATATCTGAAATAATTTTTGATTTTGAAGATGAGCCGAAAATAGTTGACTATAAGGCTAAGTGGTTTAAGGAAAGCGAGGAATATATTAAGACCAGACCAGTTTGCCCCGCGGAGCTGGATGAAGATGTTAGAAGTAAGGTGGAGGACGCGGCGTTAAGGGCTTATAGAGTGCTGGGATGCCGGGATTACGCAAGGGTTGATATACGGTTTGAGGATAAGACTGGAAAGCCGTATGTCCTCGAAGTTAACCCAAACCCCGACGTATCCCCGGAGGCTGGATTCACTAGATCTCTAAAGGTTGCGGGAATCTCCTTTGAAGACTTTATTAAAAAGATATTAGAGTTTGCTCTGGAGAGGGCTGATAGAGGTTCTTAGCTGCATGGAAGATGATCTCTTATGGAAGCTTCACCAAATGTCTCTTCACGAAGAGGTGATGGATCCCATACCTCTTTAAGGCCTGCCAAAGGATTGTGCAGATAAGCTCTTCATATGTGAAGCCAGCGGCCCTAGCTGCTTCTGGTAGGCATGAGTGGGCATCGGGGTCTGGTATTAGTCCCGGTAATGGATTGACTTCTAAGACCCTCGGAACCCCATCCCCATCTAACCTTATGTCTATGCGGCATATATCTCTGCACTCCAAAATCTCGAAGGTTTTAATGGCTATTTCCCTTATCTCTTCATTAAGCTCAGGTGGAATGTCTGCTGGGCACCTAAATATATCCAGGGGTTTCTCAAGAGTGTCCCAAACCCACTTAGCCTCATAGGAGTATATTGGGCTTACACCTTTTGGTAGCTTGTCAAGCTGTATCTCAACTATTGGTAGGACATATGGCTCATCATTACCTATTAATCCAACGGTGAATTCTCTACCCGGCATAAATTCTTCAACTATGGCTGGCTGATGATAGTTTTCTATAATCCATGAGACCTGCCTCCTAAGACTTTCCTCATCTCTCACAAGAGAACTGCTTCTAATCCCTTTACTTGAACCTTCAAGTAATGGTTTAACAACTAGCGGGAAATTGAGACTACTATCAAGGTTCTCGTCGGCTCGTCTAAAAACCTGAAAGTTCGGTGATGGGATATCATATGCGCTTAAAACCTTATGCGTCATAGCTTTATTTAGGCATATAGCTAAGGTTGCCGGGCCTGAGCCAGTATATGGTATGCCAAGCATCTCAAGTATAACTGGTATATGCGACTCCCTACTTTCGCCAAGAAGCCCCTCAGCAATATTAAACACTATGTCTGGCTTGCATCTACGTAATCTCATGTAGGCGTTTTCGTCAGCCTCAATCTTTATTACTCTACATCCACCCTTCCTCAAAGCCGAAGCAATAGCGTTAACAGTGCTCTCCTCATCAAACTCTACATAGAAGTCTTCTGGTAAATTATCACCAGGCTTAACTTTTCTCCTAAGGTTATATGTTAAGCCAACTCTGAGGGGCATTAGAAAAAAGCACCCCAGTGCTCCTAAGCCACTTTACCTGGGGAATTCAAAGGAGTTAAGTATTGCATATAAACTTTGTAGTCTCGCCCCTCTGGAGGTATCTGCGGATAAACGAATAACTTCCCCTCATAGTTTCTTAGAACAATTTTTTCATCATCTATTGAGACAATATAGTTTGGCTGGATTGGAATCTTTCCCCCACCGCCCGGCGCATCTATAACGAACCTCGGCACGGCTAGCCCAGAAGTCCATCCAATGAGACTTTCAATTATTTTAAGTCCAACCTCAACCCTAGTCCTAAAATGATACGTTCCCTTCACGAGATCCATTTGGAATAAATAATATGGCCTAACGCGTATCTTAAGGAGCTTATGGACTAGGTTCTTCATGATCTCTGGGTCATCGTTAACGCCCCTTAATAGGACGGACTGGTTTCCAAGTGGTATCCCAGCGTCGGCTAATAATCCACATGCGCGCTCGCTCTCTTCAGTTATCTCACGTGGGTGCTCAAAGTGGACATTCACGTACAATGGGTGATACTTTTTAAGGATTCTACATAGTTTTGGAGTTATTCTCTGGGGCAGCGTGCATGGAACTCTAGTCCCTATCCTCAGTATCTCAACGTGTGGAATAGCCCTAAGTTTCTTTAAAAGGAACTCTATTTTCTCATCCGGCAGCATAAAGGGGTCTCCGCCTGAGAGAAGAACGTCTCTGATTCCTGGATTCTCACGAATATATTTGATTTGCGCTAGATAAATGTCGTCCGAGAATTTAATGGAGGGCTTACCAACCTTCCTCTTCCTAGTGCAGAATCTACAATATGTTGCGCAGCTATTTGAAACACACATCAAAACTCTATCAGGATACCTATGCACTAAACCGGGCACCGGGCTATCCCCTTCCTCATTAAGCGGATCCTCGTATCCATATGGATCCTGGAGTTCAAGTGGGTTTGGTATGCATTGCTTCCATATCGGGTCATCAACCTCTTCTATAAGATCGAAATAGTACTTTGATACAAACATTGGGTAAACTTCGGCAACAGCTTTTATGGGCTTAATGTCAACCTTAAACCTTTCAAGAATCTGCTCCGGTCTAGTAATGCTTTTCCGGAGAATACTTTTCCAATCTTCCCCCATATTTTATTTCGCGCGCCCACTGTAGCACCAAATGGTGCTACAGTAAGTATGTATGCCAAATACACTAACTATTAAAGTTTTCTATTAACATTTTTAGAGTTACCGTGGTTCATATCCTCAGCGTATAAGCAACCTCATTATGGCATACACCATCTTTAAAAATTATCCCCCTCCTAACTGTTTCAAGCTTGAAACCAAGTTTTTCCGCTACTCGTCTCATGGCACCATTTTCCTCCAAAGTCTCTATAATAAGCTTTTTCACACCCCTATTTTTAGCCAGCTTTATCGATTCCCTAACGAGGGTCGATGCTATATTTTTACCCCAGTAATCCGGGTGAACGCTTATCCCTATACTCATTGCCTGCTCATCGCAATTATCAACACACCAGAGGGCTAAGAAACCAACGACCCGGTTATTCATCTTTGCAACCAAAACCTCAACCCTATCATTGCCGCGTAGCTTACTAAAGAAATCCTTGTACTCCCTAAGCTCCTCCTCAAATCCCTTAATCGTGTACTCTACAAGCCATTTCCTAACCAATGGATGGCACTCTATCTCAACAATATCTCTAATATCTTCATCACTTAGGGGGTTCATCTTGGCATTAATAATCTCAAGCTCCAAAGGGATCACCAGAAATTTTGATGCAACTGTAAGGGGTTTATTTAAACCTTAATAATATACCTTTAGATAAACTTTGGCTTCAATTCTTGCCGGGCTGAAGCCCATATTCTACATGTTCCCTCTATTCCAACCATGCACGACCCTACTGGTTTCTGGGGGGTACATGCCTTCATAAATAGTGGGCACTCTATTGGCTTTATCTTCCCTATTATAACCAGGTGGCATTGGCACCCCGGGGGGATATCCATCCCCCTCTCAATTCTAACACCATGCTTTTCATGGGCGTCATACTCCAAATATTCCTCCCTAAGTGCCAATGTTGAGTCTGGTATTCTGCCTAGACCACGCCAATTTCCGCTAACGACTTTAAAGGCCTTTTTTATAAGCTCCTTTGCCTTAACATTGCCATCCCATTTTACCGCCCGCTTATACTCGTTTTCTAGAATTGCTATGCGGTTCTTAATCTGTTTTAAGGCCATGTATATTGCAAGGAGGACATCTATCGGCTCGAAACCAGCTACGATTGTCGGCATCCGATAAACCTTCGGGAATACCTCGTATGGCTCTAACCCTATAATTGTGCTGACGTGACCCGGGGCTATAAAGGCATCTATTTGCAAGTCACCTATACCTAGCATGAGCTCCATGGCTGGTGGAATAAGCCTATGAGATATTAGGAAACTAAGGTTTCTAGGAGGCTTTTTGAGCACTTCATAAGCGGTTAAGGGGGCCGTCGTCTCAAAGCCTATTGCAAAGAAGACGAATTCTCTATTCGGCTCCTTCTCAGCCACCTTCACGGCATCCATAACACTATAAACTATTTGGATATCAGCACCCTTGGCTTTAGCCTCTATAAGAGACAGCTGTGAGCCCGGAACCCTAGCTGCATCACCAAAACATATGAGAGTTGCCCCCTTTAACGCTAGCTCAATGGCCTCATCCACTTCTGAAGCTGGGACAATGCATACCGGGCAGCCTGGGCCAGCAATAACATCAACGTTACTTGGCAATAGACTTCTTATGCCGTAATGTGATATCGTCCATTCATGAGTCCCACATACATGACAAATTTTTACCACGTCTTTTTTAGGAGAAATCTCATGTATCTTTTCAACTATCCTTTTAGCGAGCCATGGATCCCTAAAATCTTTAAGGAGCATTATTCTCTCATCCCTTCCTCAGCTTTTAGAATCTCCATCCATAGTCTCAGGGTCTCTTTAGCCTCTTCCTCGTCTAAGACTTGTATTGCATAGCCTGCGTGGATGAGGACATAATCGCCAACTTTGGCATCTACAAGCGATATGTTTGCCTCCCTAATTACCCCGCCGCCAAAATCAACTTTAGCCAAATCACCATTTATCTCGATAACCTTGGCTGGAACAGCCAAGCACATCTTCCAATCTCTTCAGAATATGGGACGCGGAGAATAAATACCTTTCCAGCACATCTTCTTTATCATAAACCTATGTGCACGCAGCCATAGCATTTTAATTTTCCGCATTTTATGTGTATTTTGGGGATTCTTGTGAAGTATGAGGTTAAATTAATTTCGATTGAGGAGAAGGATAAATTAATGGAGAAGTATAGTGGCCGGTTTCTCTATGAAGTTAAGGCTGACATTTATGGTTGCTGTATTAAGCTCCTCACTGATGAAAGGCATGTGAAGGAGAGATGGGAGGAAAGCTTTTATCCCATGTCAGCGAGCATTCGCTCCCATGGTAGACTAGTAGTTACAAGTGAGACGGATGGGAGGATGCAGGTTCTATACGATCCGCTTTCTAAAACAGCCTTCTTAATAAACGTGGACTACTATGGTTGGGTCAAATCGATAGCCCTTAGCGTTGCGAGCGATATACTGGAGGATGAGCATGGAATAAACTCCGTTCATGGTGCATGTATAGATATAGATGGGCAGGGGGTCTGCCTAATGGCGCCACCAGGTACGGGGAAAACAACGCATACCTATGGGCTTTTAAGACTTAAAGGGGTGCGCGCTGTCTCAGACGACTGGTTCTTTGTGCGCTTAATGGGGGGAGAAGCTCTTGCATTTGCGTCAGAAAAGAACTTTTATATCCAGGCAGATGTAGCAGAGATTTGGGGAGAGTATAAGAGGCTGGTTGATAAAGCCGAGTTTGATTCTATGGGTAGAGCCATAGTAAATGTTAGGTGGATCGTTGGGAGGGGAAAGATTATTCCGATGACGACCCTTAAAAAGGCCATAATTTTGAAGCGTGATCCTGAGGATAAGACAATCTTTAGCAGGCTATCACCAAGCGAAGCCCTTAAATGTGTTGAGAACTCCGACTTTTGCAATCCACATCTATTAGTTAGAGATGAACGGAAAACGAATTTGAGAAGGAGGTTCTTCATGAACCTCTTCAATCTCCTGGACATATATGTCGTGAATACAGTTGCACCCATCTCGGAGACCCATAGGGCCATTAAGGAGGAAATTCTAGGCTTATAGGGAAAAGTAATTTAATCTTGAGAGAAAGCAGCCGCGATTGCTTGGCCAAATGATAAACCACCATCGCCGGGTGGCACGGCTTCGTGAACGAAAAAATTTAGTCCGCTCTCCTCAATGAAACTGCGCATAATGTCAGTAATTATTTGATTGCATGCGACGCCCCCAGTAAAGCCGATGCTCTTAACACCATACTCTATCGCTAGATCAACGGCCAGCTTAGCCAATCCCCTAGCCAAATAATAGTGAATAGAGTAGGCTAAATCCCTCCTAGAGTAAACCTTTCTTCCCTCGAATAGCGAGACTATTATGTTAGTTGTCTCTAATGTTGTCCCCCTGATTTGCGGTTCAAGCTCAATAACATTTCTACCGTTTATTGCCGCCGACTCGAGCTTCATTGCAGGCTCACCCTCATATGTTCTTTCATAACATACTCCCAGAATTGCCGAGGCTGCATCCAGAACTCTACCACAGCTGGTTGTCTTAATTCTAACGTCACCCCTCTTAAGCTTTGAGAGTATGAGCTGCGCCTCTCTAAGCCCATGGGGCAAATTAATACTGTTCTCCATAAGCCATTCTTCTATATCCACGCGCTTATATAGTATGCCAGCTGCAACCCTAATAGGGTATCTTGTTGCCATATCCCCTCCAAGCAGTGGCTGCTCCTCTAGATGGCCCAGTCGCTTAAACTCCAGCGGATTGAGCGAGCCGAATATTATTTCTCCGCCCCACGCACCTCCATCCAAACCGTATCCATAGCCATCACAGCATATGGCTATAATCTCATTTAGCCCATGTTCAGCTAACAAGGCGGCTGTATGGGCGTAGTGATGCTGAACCTGAAGAACCCTGCAGCCATACTCCTCAGAGAGTCTACTAGCCAGCATTGTGGTGGCGAACTTTGGGTGTAGGTCGCATGCAACCACATCAACATTACTATTCGTTAAGCGCATAAGTCTCTTGGATGCGGACTCAAGGAACACTAGAGTCTCAAGGTTCTCAACGTCACCTATATGCTGCGAGAGGAAGGCTTTATCGCCAACCACGAGACACGCAGTATTATTCTTTTCGCCCCCAAGCCCGAGTGCGGAGCTCCTAGCCTTAAGTCTCAGCCTAATCGGCTCCGGTGCATAACCCCTCGACCTCCTTATAAAGACTGGCTTATATCCATGCAAGCGTAAAACCGAGTCGTCACACCTATGGGCTATACGCCTATTATGCATTAGAAAATAGTCTACTAGGCCGCGTAACTTCCTTAGGGCTTCATCATCATCTTTAATTATCGGCTGGTTTGGCGGGTTGGCGCTGGTCATGACAAAAGCCGGATCTTTAACCCAGTCAAACAGCATGTAATGTAATCCAGTATAGGGTAACATTACACCAACATTATGTAGGCCCGGAGAAATAAGCTCAGATAAATAGTAGTTTTCGCCTTTCTCTAACAAAACTATTGGGCGCTCATAGGATGTTAATACCTTCTCCTCCCAGGAGCTTACCTTAGCAAAGCTCTTCACAGCCTCTAAGCTCCTAGCCATTATAGCGAATGGTTTCTGCCTCCTATGCTTTGCAGCCCTTAATCTCTTAAGCGGCTCATCGAGAAGGGTTGAGGCAGCTATATGGAAGCCTCCATAACCTTTAACCGCAATAATACACCCCTCAGAAATGAGCCTACCAGCTTCCCTAATTGGATCCCTACACTCAACAATGCCACCATTAGCATCCAGTAAATATGCCCTTGGGCCACACCTCGGACATGCGACGGTTTGCGCGTGGAACCTCCTGTTTATGGGATCCATGTACTCCGACTTACAGAAGCCGCACATTTGGAAGTCCCGCATCGTGGTGTTCTCCCTATCATATGGGACATCTTCTATGATCGTATATCTAGGCCCACAGTTTACGCATGTTATGAAGAAGTAATCGTATCTTGGGTTTGATGGATCACGCATCTCCATAAGACACTCGTCGCATATAGCTATGTCTGGGGGTATAACCGAGCCAGATAACTCCGCTTCATCAGAACTCCTATATATTTTAAAGTCCTCGTAATTTTCCCCAGTGGATTCAATGGGCGTAGTTATAACCTCATAAATCCTGGCTAACGGAGGTTTCTTCTCAATAAGATCTCTTAGAAATCTTTTTATATCTTCGTCCCCGCCATCAACAACTATTTCTACACACGAGTCCCCTCTATTCCTAACATAACCCTTCAAGCGGTTCTTAACAGCAGTTCTATATATGAAGGGGCGGAAACCAACCCCCTGAACAATGCCAGAAACAATTATCTTTAAACGCATAACACAATTCTCTATAATTATGCTTCATAAAAATAATGTTAGTGAAGATGTTATTTTTTAGACGCTTAAATCTTCTCTAGGATTTTTGTGGGCTTAACCCGTAGCTCATCGAATCCTAGCTCCCCCGGTTGCATACCCATTGCCAGGCCGAGGAGCTGCGTATAATGCAGCACCGGAATACCGTATTTCTCACCAAACATTTTCTCAGCTCGTATCTGATTAGCCTCATACATCATGTGACAAGCTGGGCAAATTGTTATCAGCGCATCGGCGCCAGCTTCCTTGACATGGAGGAGCTTCTCTCTAACTAATGACAGCGAAACCTTGTCATCTAGGGCGGCTATCGTTGAGCCGCAACACTCCGTCTCGCCTAAATACTCTACTGGCTTCGCTCCAGTTACGCTAATAAGCATCTTCAGAACTCTTGGGTTCTCGGGATCCTCAAACCCAATATACTTCTTCGGTCTTGAGAGGTGGCATCCGCTATGTCCTGCGAGCTTAAGATTTCTCAATGGCTTAACAATTGCCTTTTTAATTTTATCGAGACCAATGTCTTCAACTAAGACTTGGGAGATATGCTTAACCTCAATGCCTCCCTTAAATTCTAAGCCGGATTCCTTTAGATGCCTATTAATCTCTTCTTTAAGAGCTTTATTCTCCTTAAGCGTCTTACCAGTCTTCCTTAGCGTACTGAAGCATCCTGGACAGAGAGTTAAAATGTTTAATCCCGTTTGCTCCGCTACAGCAAGGTTCCTCGCAGATAAGATTAACATTAGCTCATGGCTTAATGGTTCAAGTGGGAGACCACAGCAATTAAACTCCGGCATCTCGACTAACTCCACACCTAACTTCTCCAAAACTTTTCTAGCAGAAACCTCATATGACGAGACCCTGTAAGGTATGGCGCACCCCAAATAAAACAGGTATTTCTGGCTCATACCCACAACTTAGCCTCCCTACCTTTCTCAGAAACCCCTTTAAGGAAACTCTCAATACTCATGCCCTGCAGCGATTTATTTAAGCCTTCAATGTTAACCTTTGGTAGGGGTGGTAGACCTAGAGACTCGCGCTTCTTAATCCTCGACTCTGGAATCTCATATATGTAGCCAGTTTTAATTAGATTGCTTAGAAGAACCTTAAATACTTCTGGTATCCGCCCCTCGGCAGCAGCCATGTTCTTTAGAACCCTTATTACACTTGCAACCTCAACCCCTTGTGGGCATCTATCAGTACACGTGAAGCATGAGGCACATAGCCATAGGAAGTCACTGCTTAAAACCTTCTCCCTCAGGCCGAGCTGAGCCATCCTAATAATCTTTCTCGGCCTATATTTATCACTAAACCTTGCAACTGGGCAATCAGATGTACATGTCCCACACTGAAAGCATTGCAGAAGCTTTTCTCCACCAGGCATCCTAATAACTTCATACCTAAACTTCGGATCTATTTTGGAAGAGATGGATATGCTCTCCTCAGCCAACCTTAATCCTCCTTAACAGGAGACCTCATCCTCTTTTAAAGAGATAGAAAGGAAGGGGTAAGATAAAAATATGTCTATTTCCGGAGCACTGTAGCCCTAGCTTTTTCCGAGAGCTTAGTTAGAAGTCTTTTCGCCTTCTTAATACTCTCCACACTTCTTCTACAATTAGTGCATATTTTAACGGCATCTAAAATTTCGCTGCTGAAGTCTCTGTATATTGGAGCCTTCTCCTCGACAATACGCTTTAGCGCCCAATCTATCTGCTTCTCCGGGAAGAATGTCCCCCCGCATATAGCGCAGGTAAGTAGGTTAACCTCGTTCTCAACCCTAGCCTTTTGGAGATCATTTGTCAATAAATGATATGCTCCTGTGAGTTTCAGCGCCTTTGTGGGGCACTCATCTTGGCAGAAGGCGCAGAAAGTACAATGCACATAATTGACCTTGATTATCCTCTTCTCTGGGCCGTCAATAACTTCTATTGCGTCGGCAGTACATATTTGGGCGCATGCCCCACATCCAATACATTTCTCTCTATCTATTTCGTGCCTACCACGAAAGCCCTCTGGAGTTTGCCACCACTCCTCCCTCTCCTCAATCTTCACGCCAAGTATATCGGCTACAGCCTTAATTATCGCCTGCGGTCTAGGCGGGCACCCGGGAATATAATAGTTGACTGGAATAAGCTTATTTAGGGGGCCAATTATTGGATAACCCTTATCGAAGATGTTCTTTGTTATCGAGCAGTTTCCAACAGCAATAACTATCTTCGGTGGATTTATCTTTTCGTATACCTCTAGAAGCGCCTCCCTACCCTTAACTGTTCCAGCACCAGTCAAAATTAGAACATTTGCTTTCTCAGGCTCCTCAACAACCTCAACGCCAAGGCTAGCAAGACCATAACGCGGGGCAAGGCACTCAAGAACCTCCACATCGCACGCATTACAGCCAGCAGATAAGAAACGATAAACAGAAATCTTATCCATTAAACTTCACCCCCAACTACTTTAAATTCATAATCCTCCTTACACCAGTCCTAGCATCAACAACCACCACACGGTCCGTGCATGCGAA
Organism: Candidatus Bathyarchaeota archaeon; assembly: GCA_018396995.1. GTDB lineage: Archaea > Thermoproteota > Bathyarchaeia > Bathyarchaeales > DTEX01 > DTEX01. The sequence goes on along the minus strand of JAGTQB010000002.1, from coordinate 40,146 downwards.
GCATGGATCAATGCTCTCTATCACTGCCCTAGCGTTTTTAAGGTACTCGCCGCGGAGCATTGCAAGGATGGCGAAGTTATTGGCGTATGAGGGGGTGCGAACCTTAACTCTCTCTGGAATATTTGTGCCATTAGACTTAATGTAATATATTAGCTCGCCCCTCGGAGCTTCTGTCCTGCCTATCTCCTCGCCAACCTTAGGCTCTCCAGGCTTTGCGGCTATATCACCCGATGGGAGATTATCTAAGGCTTGCTCAATAATTTTCATGCTCTCATACGTCTCTCTAGCCCTAACAAGAGATTTGGCGCGGAGGTCTCCATCCTTCTCAACAATGACTTCGAAGTTAAGTTTATCATATGCTGCATATGGATCATCTTTTCTTACGTCGCTAGTAACTCCGGAGGCTCTTAAAACTGGGCCTACCGCACCGACCTCTATGGCTTTATCCCTTGGTAGCACGCCTACACCTTTAGTCTTCTTCGTGAGGACCCCATTATCGTCTAGTAGCGACATTATGTAGTCTGAGAGGGACCTAAGCGTCTTTAAGACTTTACGTATCTTCTCAGCCTTCTCCGGCGTTATATCCCTACGCACACCGCCAATGGTGTTTATCGCATAGTTAATCCTGTTTCCTGTTAAGTATTCGAATAAGTCTTGAATTATCTCCCTCTCACCCATTATTTTTGCGAAGATTTCATGCTCATGTAGGCTATGGGCCAGTATTCCGAACCATAGATAATGGCTGTGTAGGCGCTCAAGCTCCATATATATGCATCTTAGGTACCTCGCCCTCTCTGGGACATCTACGCCCATCAATCTTTCAACCGTCTGCGCATAACATAGGGTATGTACTCCGCTGCATATCCCGCATATCCTTTCAGCCAAAGCTAAGTTCTGCATATATGTTCTCGTGGTAAATAATTTCTCTATGCCCCTATGCATGTAACCGAGCTCCATCTTAGCATCAATTATCCTGTCTCCCTCAACAAGGAGCTCAAAACGTTCAGGCTCAACCAGCTGTGGTCTGTAAGGCCCAATATAAACTTTCTCCGGCATTTTACTTATCCCTCCAACCTTCTAATTAACTGTAAAACAGGGCTCCTATGAAACTCTAGGAGTAACTCTTTGGATGGAACACCAAATGACAAGGCTAATAGCTCCATTAGGTTTATGCATGGCACATTAAATTGGACCCCGTGCGCCCTCAACATTACTTGGCCAAGCTCAAACTGTATCATGCAGGCTGGGCAAGCGGTGACCACGGCATCCGCTCCAGCACTAACAACCTTGCTTAGTTTACGAGCTAGTCTCTCCTTAAGCGAGAATTCTTCGCTCGCCTGCATACTTGGGTAACCACAACACATCCTCTCAAGACCATAATCCACTACCTGAACACCTGTCTGCTCAACCATCTCCCGCATCATCCTCGGCTTACGCATTATGTCAGCACTCTTATATTCGCGGTATAGGTGGCAACCGTAATGCAATGCAACGCGCATTTTCTGGGGCTTAACAACTAGGCTCTTAATCTTCTTTAAACCTATGTCCTCGTAAAGAACCTCGATAACATGTTTAACATCAATTTTACCCTCATATTCCCTGTCATATTTCCTCAAGATTTCATTAACTTTGCTCCTTTTCTCGGCATCATGTTTCAGAACCTCGTTTGCCTCGGCTAGAGTTTCATAGCATCCATTACATAGAGTTATCATGTCTAACCCCATTTCTTCAGCTAAGGTTAAATTCCTTGCGGATATAACCAATGCAGTCTCCTCATCCACTAGGCGGGATACAACTGGCTCGGGGCAACATGAATAACCAAGTAGGTCAACAGCCTCTACATTAAGTTTCTCAAAAACCTTTCTCGTAGCCACCTCAATATTTGGCAGCCGCATCGGGATCTGGCAACCTAGGAAGAAGGCATACTTAACCATATCCATCACCCTCAACTACTTATACCGGAGTCTCCTCTTCTCCCAGTCAAAACCAACCCTATCACCAATACCGGAGGCCTTAATGATACCATGATACTCGCCCAAAATCTTTTCATTGGTGAAGGGGAAGGGGGGAGATTTTTGTAGGCCACTTTCTTCACGCTTCTTTTGGACAAAGGTTGATATAGGAGCCACGCAACCGCTCGCTATTAATGCTTCGGCAACAGGCCTAGCCTTTAATGGCAGGACTCCCTCAAAGGGTCTCCTTAAAGGTCTCTGATCTTCGGGCCAGTCCTTAGTCAATATTAAGCCAGATGGATCGAGCTCCGGATGATTCACTAATTTCACTCCAAATAAGTCTGATATTTCCCTCTCAATGAAGTTTGCTGCTGGGATGATATCGGCTATGGATTCAAGTATAGGCTCCTCCTTCGGCCTTAAAACTCTTATTGTTAGGACTATGCCGTTGATGTTGAAGTGGTATAGGTATTCCATATCTAAGCCATTATCAACCGCGGAGAGAGTCATGAAGCGCATGTCGCTATACTTGCTCTTTAAGGCTTCAATTGTTCTCCTAAGGACTGCTGGCTTAATGATAGCGAATATTCTCCTCTCCCGCTGCCTATAAACCTTTATTAGGTCGTCTCCTAAAATCTCCCTCAAGTAATTTATTATCTCGGATTCGAGTTGCACAACCATATATTACACCCCTGAATAACGGTTTTTATTAAACTCCCACGCCTCCTTTCTCAACGCAACCCTGATAGCTTGGGGTGAACAGAATTTTGCGCATTTAGGATCTCCATCACAGAAGTCGCATTTCATGGAGATGCGCCGCTCAGCATTAAACCATGGAGCTGAGAGGGGACAGGCAACAGTACATGTTTTGCAGCCAATACACCTAATTGGATTTATCCTCACTAAGCCTGTCACTTCATCTTTTACGGCAGCCTCATTTGGGCATGCAGCGACGCAAAGAGGTTCATCACAATGCTGGCAGTAAATTGCCTCAAACTCGCCTGTCTTCTCATCAAATATTATTCGAAGGTTGGTTTTCTCTAAACCGATTTCTTTGAAGTGCTGGTAGGAACAAGCAATTTGGCAGAAGAGACATCCAGTGCACCTTGTAGGGTCGTATAGGAGAACCTTTTGCTCAGCTGTATTACTCTTCATACATTTCCCTCAATTTTAAATTACATATATTTTAAACTTAGAGTATATAGGACTTTCTTTAAGTTGCAGGAAGGTAACCTTTAAATCTCCTATTCTTTATAGGAAATGTTATGACACAAAAATGGTTGAAGACGAGCTTAAGACTTGGCTAAGCGGTTACAGAAGACTTGTCATAATTGGTGTTGGCAACCCCCTTAGAGGAGATGATTCCCTAGGGCTGGAGATCGTGAAGGAGATAAAGGGTAAGGTTCCAAGAAACGTTAGGGTGGTATATGGCGGGTCGGCTCCCGAGAATTTCATTGGCAAAATAAAGAGGTTTAAGCCATCTCATGTCCTTATAATCGATGCAGCGCTCTTCGGCAAGGAGCCGGGTGAAGCTAGGCTCATACCCCCGGAGCAGATACCAGACGAAACTATATCTACGCATGCGATGCCGCTTAGTTTGCTAACATCATTAATACAGAAGGAGACTAATGCAAAGGTTATTTTGTTAGGCGTAGAGCCGAGAAACCTCGGCTTAGGGGAGAAGATGAGCCCGGAGGTTAGGGATGCTGTTAAGAGGTATGCTGGAGCACTCGTAAATGCGATAGGCAAGTGTTATGTGAAAAGAGCTTAGCCGAGATGCATTAGCTCTGTTACACTCGGTATGCTAATAAAGAAACGCACATATATGGAGACTAGGAGAACTATAATTGAAGCTACGATGAAAATATAGTCCTTAGTCTTCATCTTTAATGAGTACAAGCTTGTCCGCTTCTTTGATGCGCCCCATGCTCTTGACTCCATGGCCTCCGCAAGTTCCATACTTCTTCTTATGGCGCTAACAATCAGCGGTATCAGAATTGGTATATAGTTTTTTACCCTCTTTATAAAGTTCCCACGCTCAAGCTCCAACCCGCGGGCCTTCTGTGCGTCCATTATTGTCTGCGCCTCCTCCGCCAGAACTGGGACAAACCTGATAGCTGTTGTGAATGCGAAGCAGAATTCGTAGGGTACGCCTATTTGCTCAAGAGATAGGCTGAGCATATCTGGGGATGTGGTTGCGAAGAATATTGAGAAGGATTCTACTAGAATTAGAAATCTCGTGGTCATTGCTAGGGAATGCTCTACAACTGCTGCTAAGGATTGGGTGCCACCGTAAAAGTATAGTGAAACCATGTTGGCAATAAAGATTATCGCGGCAAAGAACATTGACCCCCTCATTAAGCGCAGCCACTCCCTCTTTAGCTTAGCTATTATGATTAGTGGCATCTGGGAGAAGAATAATATTAGGAGCGGAATCAGCTGGCTGAATAATACTGCAATGGCGAATAAAACGCACACATAGATGAACTTGGCTCTGGGATCAATTCTATGTATTGGTGACGAAATAGTTTTAAACCTTAAGCCCTCAAATATGCTCATATCCTAACCCCACGGAGCCTCTCAAGTATTAAGCATTTAGCCTCATAAACCCCTAAAACCTTCCACGAAAAGCCCAGGTCATTGAGTCCCATAAACACCTGTGTTATCTCAGGCAGCACTAAAGATGCCTCTTTTATAGCTACTGTGTCGGTGAGAACCTCCCTAGCATCCCCGTCGGCGATTATCCTACCATTAACCATTAAAATCACCCTAGGCTCGCATTCAGCAACAAACTCTATATCATGCGTAACGATTATTACGGTCTTACCCTGCTGATTCATCTGGATTATAAAGTGTCTCAGTCTCTCCTTCTGGTATGCATCTTGCCCTATGGTCGGCTCATCAAGTATCAGTATCTTTGGATCCCATGCCAAGACTGAGGCTAAGGCAACCCTCTTCCTCTCCCCGCCGCTTAGCATAAATGGCGATGTCTTTCGGTACTGAGTTAAGTCTAGGAGGTTTAGCGCCCAGTCAACCCTCTCCCTAACGGTCTTCTCATCGAAACCAAAGTTTCTTAAGGCGAAGGCTATTTCATCTTCAACTGTTTCGCTGAACAATTGGTGGTCTGGATTCTGAAAGACGAAGCCAACTTTCCTGGCGAGCTGAGCTACGCTAACGGTTCTCGTGTCAACACCATCTACCAAGACCCTACCTTTAGTCGGCTTCAATAAACCTACAAAATGCTTTACTAATGTAGTCTTTCCCGCACCGTTCTGACCCATTATTGCAACAAACTCTCCATCATTTATCCTAAGAGAAACGCCTTTAAGGGCCTCAACCCCATTTGGGTATATGAAGTAGACGTTTTCAGCTTCTATCAGAGTTGAGCACCTCCGCAATTAATCTAGAGGCTTCCTCCGGGCTCAGTGGAACCCTTTTAAGGTTCACGTTATCATCCCTTAGAGCAAGATAAAGCCTAACAACCTTCGGCAATCCAACACCAACCAATTTAATTCTGTCGTCCAAAAAGATTTTCCTTGGCTCCCCATCTAAAATAATGTGGCCGCGATCCATAACAATAATGCGGTCAGCATACCTTGCGGCCAGGTCCAATCTATGCTCAATCAATATAATTGTTATCCCTAGCTCCCTGTTCAGCTGATAAATTGTTTCTAAAATGCTTCTGGCGCTGAGGGGGTCAAGGAATGACGTTGGCTCATCTAGAACCATAATCTCCGGCTGCATTGCGAGGATTGATGCTATTGCGACGCGTTGCTGCTGTCCTCCAGAGAGCTCGAAGGGAGCCCTATCCTTTAAATCATATATCCCTGTAACCTTTAAGGCCCAATCAACCCTCCTACGAATTTCGTCTCTTGGGAGCCCGAGGTTCTCTAGCCCAAAGGCTACATCTTTTTCCACAGTGAGGGCGAACAGTTGGTTCTCAGGGTTCTGGAAGACTAAGCCGACGTGTTTCGCCAGCTCATGGATTGGGTGTTCATCCGTTTTTAATCCAGCAACCCAAACTTCGCCCTCAAGCTTACCGCCATAGAAGTGTGGTATAAGCCCATTAAAGCATCTGCAGAGCGTGGTTTTTCCGCAGCCGCTGGGTCCAGTGAGGAGGACAAATTCTCCCCTCTCGATTGCCAAGTTTATGTCCTCGATAGCTGGTTTATCTGCAAACGGATATGAGTATGTTAGGTTTCTTGCTTCAATGACTGCCAAAGTATAGTTACACCTTAACTACATCACTAGTTTAATTCATATATTTGAAGAGGATGCAATAATTTAAGCGCTTATATAAAAACTATGAACTATTCATATACCCGAGAAAAATTTAGATTTTCTTAGTTGTATATAGTTGGTGGTTGTCCTCTTTGAGGATTACTTGGGAGAATGGGGCTTTAGTGGAGTACGGGGAAAATAAAGTAGCTTTCGACCCCAACTCAGGAATCCCGAGATGTAGGGCTTCATTTGTAACCCATGCACATACAGATCACTCATATTCACTAAGAATTAGACGCATACCTTCATTTTCATCCGAAGAGACCATGAAGTTGGCTTCAGTTGAGGGGATAAGGATCGGCAACTGGCAGCCCCTAAACGTGAACAGGGGGATTAAGATAGATGATATAGAAGTTATGCCACATTTCTCGGGACATATTCTCGGCTCCTACGAGTTTGAAGTACGCACGCCGGATGGAGTCGCGCTCTTTACAGGTGACCTTAACACTAGGGAGGGGAGACTTGTGAAGCCAGCTGAAGCCATTAAATGTGATGTACTCATCATTGAAGCAACATATGGAACCCCAGAATTCGTCTTTCCACCAGACGAAGAAGTTGCTAGTGAAATGATAAGATGGGCGAGCGGCGTTTTGCGTGAGAATAAGATTCCGGTCTTCAAGACGGATGCCATTGGGAACGCTCAGGAGATCATAAGAATCTTTAATGAGAATACAAATGTACCAGTTGTATCCCATTGGAGGGTCTCGAGGATAAATGAGATTTATGGACAGTACATGCGCAATATAAACTATATTGACATTAATTCTAGGGAAGCGTCCGCCCTCCTTTCCTCCGCGGGGGCTGTGGTTGTTGTTCCAAAGGGGGTGAATTTATCCCCAGAGCATAGGTTTACTCAGGCGATGGTTACGGGCTGGGCTTTAAAATTTAGACGCAAATCCTTCCCCCTAAGCGACCACGCGGATTTTCCAAGCCTAATAGATTTTATTGAGAGATGCAACCCAAAGCTTGTTCTAACTTACCATGGCGGAGCATATAATGAAGTACTAGCAAAGTATATTGAGAAAAAGATGGGGATAAGATCTTACCCAATTAACTTAATACCGACAAACTTTAAGACATAAAACGCTTTCCAACAACTAAGAGAATGGACGCTATTAAAATCAATAGGATTAATGGTGCTATCCCATTGAACTCCGGTATAAGTAGGCCACTAAAGGTTATTGAGAGCTTGTCAACTGGTGTTGAATCATTTGCGAAGCTAAATTGTGCCTACGGCTGAGGTTGGCATCCCTTAATCTTCTCCTTCAATATTTTCGCAGCAAATTTAAAGGCTGTTTCAAGATCACCTTTACCATTAACTCCAGCAGATGTTGTGTGCCCACCACCCATGCCCTTAAGGATCTGTCCGAGCGGGGCCGCTATGTCTCTGCCTAGGTGTATTCCAGTTCTATTGTAGAATTCATTGCTCGACCTCATGCTGATTAGAAGCTCTCCTTTATCCTCAGAGCCCACAATGGCGACGTCTGCACCAACATCTATTATCGCCCTAGCCGCCGACGCCTGAAATGACCCAACATGGGAAAAAGCAATAATCCAGCCCTGTATCCTCATCGTCTTCATTCTTTTACATGCCTTAAGCCTAGCTATTTTCTCTGAGATATCCATTGGCACGGTCAGGATTTTTAGCGACTCCTGGATGTCCACCCCCATCTCAGCTATCTCTGAGATAACCTTGAATGTTGATTGCTTAGCCAACGCGAAGTGCCTTGTATCAAAAGCTATCCCCAGGAGCATAACTTCAGCAACTTCCCTCGATGGCTTTACACCGGCCTCCCTAAATAACTCGTAGATTACCTCGCATGTCGCTGAGACATCCTCTCTACAGATACACAAGGATACAATTTTCTCTGTCTCTGGGTGGGGTGCGTGGTGATCGATGACTATTATAGGCAAGGATGATGCACATAAGCGCTCGCACCACTCACCTAACTGGCGCGGTGTATTAGTGTCCACCATAAACGCCACATCAAATGCCTTAAAGTCGGGCTCCTCATGAGTAACACTCATTGGAAACTTCTCTAAAACCATCTTCGAAACCTTACTCACGCTTTCTGGAACGGCTACGGTTACCTCTAGATCTGGTTTAAGAGCCCTCAAGAGGTTTAAGAGGGCATAGGATGAGCATATAGCGTCTGGATCAGCATTCTTGTGACATAAAATGAGAACTCGTCTTACACTTCTCTCATCAAGGATATTTATTATCTCCTTAAAGGAATTCATGTGGACTCCTCGGACTTAGAAACTTTCTGGCCTCTAATCTTTTTAAGATGATTCTCGATCGCCTCAAAGGCGGCTTTAACGGAGCCATCCGCTATCTCCTTGGCGTTTACCTTCCTACATAAGGGCGAGAACTCAATCTCAACCTCAACGTTAACATTTAATACATCAAGACCTTCTAAATCAACGGAAATATATAGGTCAGAGATATACTCCTTCTTAACCCTAGAGAAAATATATTTTCTAGCAGCTTCCTCAGCCACCTCACAAATTCTCTCTAACTCTTCATAGGTTAGCGAGGAGATCGGTCTCTCATCCAAGTATGGCACCGCATTGACAGCAATGGCTATCAGGTCATTGGACGTAAGTCTTTCTGAAGCTTCTCCTGAAGCTCTTTTATTTGACTCCTCAACCTCTCCTCCTGCTTAGTTAAGACGGAGACCCTCATTGAAGCAAGCTCCTTCCTCTCATTAAGCTCGCTTGTAACCTTAGCCTTATCCGTTTTAATTAGCAATGAGCCAATAGACTTATAAATAACAATGTCGTCAGGCGCCTTTTCAAGCTCACTGAGAGCCCTATCAATCTCTAGAATCTCTAAGTCGAGCTGCTGCTTCTGCGCTAAGATTGTTTGGAGCGTTTCCTGTAGTTGCTGTAACCTAAGGAGCCTCTCCTGAACGGCTGGTGGTAGCTGAGCCTCCCCACTCATTACCCACATCACCTTACTAATTAGTCAACCAAATTATATCAGGGTTGATGCAATTAAAGGTTTCCAAAACATACTACATACTGCTCTAAGGAGACTGGTGCGGCTTACCCCAAAACTCCTCAGAACGCATTATCCTAAAGCCCTCAGTCCATCTCTTCTCAAGACCATACCTCGATAATGGTTTTGTTAGGTGTCTCTCAGATCTGGGAGGCGCAATATACAAGCCCGGCCTAATATCCCTTTCAACCCTAATGGCCATCTTAGTGAGATTCGGCCCATGGAAGCCGCACTTATAGCACTCAAACCCCTTTCCTCTACCCATAGACTTCAACCTCTTTCCGCAGACAGGGCAGAGGGGGTTCTGGAAAACCACTTTCTCGGCTAAGCTGATAACCTCAATCTTCTCAATATTTATTGTTATGGGGTTCCCGTTTGAAGGAGGGCGGACACCACCATAAACCCTCACCACATCACCCTCAATTAACCCGCTGGCCACCCTCCTAAGCGCTCCTCCCTGCTCATAAACCGCGCAGTCTATAGCTCCGCTCTCATCCCTAATCCTAAATATGACGTGGCCTCCAGGAATTATTTTAGGAGGACGCTCAACCGTTCCCTGAACAATTACTGGGCGATATGGTTTGACATCCTTTATCCATGGAACTGTTTTCAAGTGGGCGTCTGTGCCATGATTTGTTCTAAAGATAACCCAGCGCTCAATGGGTTCATGGGAGCGGATCATTTCATGGGCTGTCTTCACGGCTTCTGGGCTCTCACCCCTAATGCCATAAAGCACTGGATCCGGCCCCCTGGGTGTTATCAAGATCCGGCCGGTCTCTGGATCAACATTGTTGAAAGTTTGGTTTCTCATTCTCTTATCCATTTCTAGAACGGATGATTTATCGATTCTTCTAGGCGTCCCCCAAAACTCCCTCCTCCTGTAAGCTATTAACTCGAAGGTATGGTCTCCTAAGAGGAGCTCTCCTACAGCGGCTAGCCCACCAATTATGCCACGCCCAGATTTATAGCCTATTGCCTCCGCTCCAGACACCCTTATTAGTTTCAGTGCGCTCTTTATGCTCACGATCCCCTGGATAGCCTCTCTAGCGAATTCCCTGATCTTCTGGGGGACATCACCCCTTAAAAACACTACCCCAGGCTCCGTTCCCTCATACTCGAGATCTGAGTTCTCTTCAATGATCTCGGCCACAGTCTCCTTTACATCATCATAGAGATTGTCCTCACATAGAACCCTAAGGCATAGGGCGCCATTCCCGCGTGTCTTCCAGGGGACATTGGGGTTCAATCTAATTAAGTTTGGGTAATCTATGAACCTAATGCCCATCTCAGTTAGCTTCTCTATTATGAGGGCTGCAACATATGTTGTGCAACCCATCCTAGGGGAGTCGGTGTCATCAAAGCCTATATGCAGCATGTCAGCACGCATCTATAGATAAACCTCTAAAATAAGTTCTTTTTGAAGATTGCACGGGAGAACAATATAAGTAACGTGAGAATCGCCGATACGATCGCTAAAATATAGTTTCCAACACCAACTGTTAAGCCTATCGCCGCGGTCACCCATAGACTGGCCGCCGTAGTTAAGCCAACAACCCTCTCCCGCTCAGCTATTATCGCCCCAGCTCCGAGAAAACCGATGCCAGCAACCACGCCAGAAGCCACTCTCGCCGGGTCTAAGCCAAACTCTAGTGAGACTAATGTGAAGAGACATGAACCTAAACAGACAAGCATGTGAGTCCTTAATCCAGCTGGCTTATGAGACTTCTCCCTCTCAAGACCAATGGCGAGACCCATGATCACGGCTAGAATTAAGCGAAGAATCTGCTCCCAAGGAATCATACCTAATTACTAAACCCCACTACTAAAAATACTTATTGCTAAGCAAAGGTTATTTCATGTTTCTTTGGGGGCAACGCTAATATATTCTCCAATATGAATTTATTCTTGCCGGATGAAGAAAAGGCATTTAATTGATTAGATGATAGATCAGAGTTAAACTGACGGCAAATAAATTTTCATACAAAATCTCAGTTTATTCTCTCTTCATTTCCTCAATAACTATCATCGTCAATGTTGATCTAACCTTATTTATCCTGCGAATTTTCCACGTAACTATATCTTTAAGCTTCTCCATTGATTCAGCCCTAACCTTAGCAATTATATCATAGACCCCATAGACACTGTATGCTTCCTCAACACCATCAACCTTTTTAAGCTCATTCAAAACTTCCCCTTCTGAACCAATCTCTGAATTTATTAACACAAATGCCACCGGCATCTCCGGCACCCAAGATACACTTTAGTTTATATAATATTAAAATCTTTCTAATTTTTATCGTGGTGTAACAGTATGCCTATGCCGGATGAGAGGGTAATAACGACTAGGGATATGCGTGCATTGGACATAAATGCCGAATACTTCGGCATCTCTAGGCTCCAGCTTATGGAGAATGCTGGGAGGGGTGTTGCTGAGGAGGTAGCATTACGCGCTAAGCGGGGAGACGAAAAGATTGCAGTATTCTGTGGTCTTGGCGGGAATGGAGGAGATGGATTCGTTGCAGCGAGACACTTAGTAGGTATGGGATTTAGGGTTGACGTGATACTAGCTGGGAGGGGTTCAGATATAATTAATGATGAGGCGAGGAAAAATTGGGAGGCCCTAAAAAGCCTCCGCAGGTCAATCAATATTATTGAGGTTTATGATTCAACACTCATCCCGGATGTTAAGGCGGATATAGTGATAGATGCTCTCCTAGGCATAGGCTTAGAGAGACCGCCACGTCCACCAATATCCATACTTATAAGGAGGATTAATGAGATGGACTCCTATCGGGTTGCAGTAGACATCCCAAGTGGAATAAATTCGGATACTGGTGAAGCTTTAGGGGAAGCTGTCAAAGCCCATCTAACAGTTACTTTCCACAAGGCTAAGCCAGGACTATTGAAAGCTAAGGAGTATGTAGGGGAGCTGGTTGTTAAATCTATTGGAATCCCTGAAGAAATAGAGACGTTTGCAGGACCCGGGGACGTTCTAATGGTTATAAAGCCTAGGCCACCGGAGGCTCATAAAGGAGACTTTGGAAGGCTCCTAGTGATCGGCGGCAGCGAGACCTTCAGCGGTGCTCCAACCCTAACAGCCCTAGCAGCCCTGAGAGCTGGTGTGGACCTAGTTTACATAGCTACCCCACGCGAGACCGCTTACGCAATCTCATCCATCTCACCAGACTTGATAACAATTAAACTTGAGGGTGACTACTTAAGTACGCGGAACCTCTCGGTGATAAGGGGTTATATGGAGAGGGCTACAGCCATCGTTATAGGTCCGGGCCTGGGCCTCCATAAGGAGACCCAAGAGGCTGTGGGGAAGATAATAGAGGAGGCTGAGGGTAGGGGTATCCCAATCCTCTTGGATGCTGATGGTCTTAAGGCATTTGCAACTTTTAAGCATAGTCTCAAAACCCCAGCCGTCCTTACACCACATGCCGGCGAATACGCAATCTTAACCGGAGAGAAGCTGCCCAGTAAGCCTGAGGAGAGAGCCGAGTATATAAAGAGACAGGCCAAGCAGCTCAACGCTGTCATCCTATTAAAGTCTCACGTGGACATAATTTCTGATGGCGATAGGGTAAAGTTTAATTTTACTGGGAACCCCGGGATGACGGTCGGCGGCACAGGTGATGTCCTCTCTGGAATAGTGGGAGCACTTTTAGCTCAGGGTATTAGCCCATTTGAGGCAGCCGTGGCTGGAGCATTCATTAATGGGGCTGCTGGAGACTTTGTGAGGGAGGAGAAGGGTTATCATATGGTTGCTTCAGATCTTATCAATTGGATCCCGAGGGTGATGAATGACCCGATGAGCCACGCCAAGCTAAGGGGGCAGAGCCGCTGAGTCTTTTTTAGGTGAGAGTCTCATGGAAGTTAACTTTCTACTTCCAATATCACTCTTCACAATAATCATGTTATCAGTCCTGGTATACGGGAGGGCTATGGGGAGGATTAAGGAGTTCTTTGGGAGTAAAGAAATCAGTATACGTGAAGTAATAGTCATTGTCATTTTTATGGGAATCCTCGTCACGGTAATGGGTCTGATTCCGGGATACGCCGTCCAAATACTGTTTGGAGCAGCAATATCCTACACCCTACTTATCTTCACATACCTCTTCACGAAAAAAATTATAGTAGCGGTCATCCCGCCCATAATATTTATAGCAGCCTTACTACTCCTAAATCTCCTATTAATAGAGGATGTTCTGGCAGTTATTTTGATAACAGATATATTCTCAGCAATTTTTGCGATAATAGCGGTTACACTCTTAAGCCCATTATTTTCATGGAGGGTGACGATTATTTTTGCTGGATTATTAACTGTTATGGATGTTTTTCACGTCTTTGTTACGGGGCATATGGTTGAGGCTGCCGGCAAAATTATGAAATTAGGTTTACCCTTAATGATCCTACTTCCAAGACTCCCATCACTAAAGGAACTAACTGCACTCGGCTTAGGCGACGTATTTTTATCAGGTCTTATAGCAACACGTATGGTATCAAAGTATAACCCAAAGGCAGGCCTCATCACGGCGCTCTCAATAAGCATAATCTTCTTATTATTCGACATAATAGCACATAACTTTATACAATATTTCAGAGCATTTCCAGCGACAATATTAGTCTTATCCGGCTGGCTTCTGGGGGCAAGCCCATATACCCTAAAAAATTGGCTAAGAAAATAAGTGGGGGCTGCGGTGTTAGACTCTGTTCTCTTCTATGAAGGCCTTAAGTCTCCTCAGGCCCTCTTTAATGTTCTCCTCGGAGGCTGCATATGAAAATCTAACGTGTTCCCCCTCACCCTCATTCTTATGTCCAAAATGTATGTCCGATAAAATTGCGACGCCAGCTTCATAAAGCAGCCGCTTCCTAAACTCTTCTGAATCCTTTGCGCCGACAATTTTGCATGCTTCAGTAACGTTAGGCCAAACGTAGAAGGCTCCCTTAGGCTTTATGCACCTAACGCCCTCAATTTTATTTAAGCCATCTACTATCAGGTCTCTCCGGAGCCTAAAGCGCTCAATCATTCTCTTTGAGTCATCTTGTGGTCCAGTTAAGGCTGTTAGGGCGGCGTATTGATTTGGGTGCGGAGCACACGAGTCTGTGTTCGTCACCCATCTAGCCAAGTATGGGGCGAGCTTCGGGTTTGTTGCAAACCCTATCCTCCATCCAGTCATAGCATAAGTCTTTGAGACACCATCAACAATTATAGTTCTCTCCTGCATGCCGTCTATTGACGCTATGCTAACAAACTTCCCCTCGTAAACCATACTAGAGTAGACTTCATCTGAGAAGACCCATATGTTCTCGTGCCTCTTAACTATGTCAGCTATCTGCTCGAGTGTATCTTTATCAAGAGCACCGCCAGTAGGATTATGCGGCGAATTAAGTATGATGAGCCTAGTCCTCTCGTTAATCAGCTTCTCAAGATAATCCACGTCGATACTGAAGTTCTTAGCCTCAAGTACTGGAAGAGGAACGGGTACGGCTCCATAAGCCCTTATAAGGGACTCATATATTGGGAAGCCTGGATTAGGATATATCACCTCATGCCCAACTCCAGGATCCGTCACAGACAATATTGTATATCCAATGAATGGCTTAGCCCCACAGGCGACAACAACCCACTCGGGCTTAACGTCTATGTCTCTAGTTTTAGAGAAGAATTGGGCAACAGCCTCCCTGAGCTCCGGTATCCCGGGGGATGGCGTATACCCTGTTTTCCCCGCCTTTATAGCCTTTATAGCACCCTCCTTAATATATTCTGGTGTGTCAAAGTCCGGCTGCCCAATACAGAAGTTCATTACACTCTTACCCCTACGGGTTAACTCCTCAACCTCTTTTAGGACATCAAAGGCTGTCTCCGTTCCAAGGAGCTTAGTTCTCTCTGAGACTTGTGGCATAATAATCCCTCTATTTGACGATATACTAAAACTTTGATTTTATTTAAGTCTTTTTTATAAACTTTTTTTAAGTTAAACTTATGATTCATACTATGAAACTTCTCACTTGGGTGACTGTATGCTGAGGGCGGAGTACAAGGCTGAGGGGGGAAAGCTGATAAAAGTCCAGCTCAGCAAGGAGGATAATAGGATAGGTTTTATAAAGATTACCGGAGACTTCTTCATGCACCCTGAGGAGCTCATCGAGGATCTTGAAAAGTCTCTGGTGGGATGTGTGATAAATGAAAACATTATTGCTGAAACTATAAGACGGTTTGTAGAGGATAGGGGGGTAATCTTGCTGGGCGCAACCCCAGAAGATTTCGCTAAGTGTATAGTTAAGGCAGGTGGTGGCAGTGGTTGAGGAGTGGAGACTTTTAGATACAGGTCTTAGGGACGCATATTACAACATGGCGCTTGATGAAGCTATAGCGATAGCTAGGTCTAAAAAGCTCGTGCCGAACACAATACGTTTCTTCCGATGGGAGCCGTCAGCAGTCTCCATAGGATACTTCCAGAGCATGGAGGAGGAGGTCGATATAGAGACATGCAACAAGCTAGGCATACAATATGTTAGGAGGAGGACTGGTGGAGGGGCCGTCTACCATGATAGGGATGGAGAGCTAACATATAGCATTGTTGTAGACGAGGGGCACCAGCTGATATCAAGAGACCTACAGAAGACATATGAAGTCCTATGCTCCGGACTGGTTAAGGGTTTAAGGGTGCTGGGAGTCCCGGCGGAATTTAGGCCCATAAACGACATAGTTGTTGAGGGGAAGAAGATTTCTGGCAACGCTCAGACTAGGAGTATGGGAGTTGTTCACCAGCACGGCACAATACTGCGTGATGTAAACCTGAAGCTTATGTTCACGGTATTAAAGGTTCCGAGTGAGAAAATTAGGGATAAGATGATAAAGTCTGTTGAGGAGAGGGTGACTTCGATAAAGAAGTATCTTGGACGGGAAATTAGCTTCGATGAGCTAAAGAGCGCTCTGATAAGGGGCTTTGAAGAAGCCTTTAATATAAAATTGGTTCCTGGAGAAGTGACTGAGTTTGAGGAAAAGCTAGCCACAAAACTCAGAGATGAAAAATACTCGACGAGGGAATGGAACTTTAGGAGGTAACCTACCCTCCAATTAACTTACCATACGTTCATTTCTCACTCTTTATTTCCTCAATAATCTCAAGTATCTTTCTGACGATGATATCTGGTGGGGTCATTAAGTCGTTGCAGTAGACATCTCGCAGAAGCCCCCTCTCCCTGTAGTAGTTTATTAGTGGCTCGGTATTCTCCCTATACACTTTTAGGCGCGCCTTTATAACCTCCGGCCTATCATCCTCCCTCTGATATAATTCTCCACCACATATGTCGCATATTTCGTCCACTTTAGGCGGCAGCGTGAGCCGATTATATATTGCTCCACACCGCTTACATATCAGCCTATTAGAAAGGCGCTGAATTATAACCTCGTCCGGAACAACAAGATTAATAACCAAATCGATCTTAAAGTTCTCTTCGAGGAACATTGCTTGATTAATTGTTCTCGGAAAACCGTCAAGTATAAAGCCTCTCTCAGCATCTGGTTTCTGAAGCCTTTCAGTCAAGAGATCAATAATTATTTTATCTGGAACGAGCTCGCCCCTCTCAACATACTGCTTAGCGACTATCCCAACCTCTGATCCCCTCTTTATTTCCTCACGCACAAGATCCCCAGTAGATATATGCGGCACACTAAGTATACTCATGAGTCTAGAGGCATATGTTCCCTTCCCAGAGCCGGGCGGACCAAATATTAGCATCCTCATAACAACCAACCACTCACAAAGATAATTTCTCTCTTAAAAAATTAAGTTATTATTATCGCATATGTAAATTAAATATGTGTAGCTGGAATAATCTTTGCCATAAACGCATAAATACTTTAACCAAATATCTTCTTAGTTAGGATGAGAGATGGCTAGAAGATCTCGAAGGGAAACCCAAAAGATGTTCAAGGCCGTCGTAGTCCTCCTGCGGAATACGACATGGAAGTGCGGTAAGATTGAGCGGCTCATAATTGAGTACCTTCAAAATAGGTTAAGAAGATATGGAACGGCCCACTCCTCCATAAATGAAATGGTCGAATACTTTAGCTTCAATGGAAAGCAAAAAAGTGAGCTCTTTGACGCCCTAAAGAGGCTTGAAAGAAGACATATAATAGAGATTAAGGGGTTATAATTTTCTCCCCATAAATTTTAATTCTATTTTTGTCCCGGAAAATTATGCTAAAGGGAAGTGTGAAAGTGCCGTTATGAGCTTAGGTTATGGCGGGCGTGTTATGGTGAAGATTGCCTCCTCGGGGGGCGTATCAATATATTGTCCGAGGGATGGGAGGTTCTCTTTCTTCAATAGTCCATACCCGGCGCACAGAACCTATACGGCAATCGACATATATTTAAATGAGGACTTTGGTTCAATAGCGCCCTCACCGGTCTCCGGAGAAGTTAAGCTCATTCGGAGAGTAGCCTGCCCGGAGAAAAAATCCTTCAAAAGCACAAATTATGATTATGTTATCCTCATGCAAAGCCTAGAGAACCCAAAATTATGGGTTAAGATACTACATCTAGAACCTCTCATAAATGTTGGTGACGCCGTTAAGGTTGGAGATAACCTAGGAGCGCTATTAAGATCCGGTTTCTTTGACTACTGGACTGACCCACATATGCACGTTGAAATAAGAGAACCATCAGACCCAATCCGCGCTAGGGGTGGGCTTAGACTAAAAAGGAATTTCACTTTCAATGGAGGGAATATTGGAGCTGTGGAAGAGATGCGCGGAGTAATCGTTGGATTGAAGCCAGAGTACGCTTTGATGGCTTTAGATGGAGATTTAATGTATGGAGTACCCGTCGAGGTGTGTGGAGAGATTGGTCTAATTGATGGGGGCATCCCACATTACGGTTTCTTTGGGGTCCACATAGAGAATGAAGAAAAAGTTTCACGGGGTAGCTCAGTTAAGCTCTGTGGTAGGGAAATCGGAGTTGTTGAGCATATTCATTCGGGTGCATGTGTTGCCCGGTGTCTCAACAAGAGCTTTGAGGCGAAGGGTGTCTCCGTGAAGCTATCATTTTATCTTTACCTATCAAGACCTTTAGTGAAGATTATCCCAAATGGGTCTCATAGACCGAGGTTAGAGATGCTTGAGGAGGTCTCCATTGCCATTTCTAGCTAATAGGTGTGAAATCTAAGCAATCATTTAAGCAAAAGACATTTCTATTTGTCATTATCTTTATTTAAGTAGTTGAAGGGTAAGGTTATGCCCTACTGTCCAGAATGTGGAGGAGAGATGCTCTATATAAGTCGGATTAAACAGTATTCGTGCAAGAACTGTGGGCTCACGTTAACCCTACAGGAGCTAATTGAAGTTAGAGAGAGTTTGAGGAGGAGCAAAGAGGTTAGTGAGGAGGAAGAGAGGAAGAAGCTTAGAAGGGAGTACCTACAGTGGTGGCTCTCGAAGAAAGAGTAAAAGTAACCTGAATTACTCTTCATATTTTTCTTGGGCCTTAGGATAGGAGCCTAAAATCTTAACGAATAGGGCATTCGCCTTTAATCCTTCAAGGGCCTCCATGCACCTAGGTTCCGTCCTATGCCCCTCAAAATCAAGATAGAAATTATACTCCCATGGCCTCCGCCTAGTCGGTCTGGACTCTATTTTAGTCAAATTTATTTCTCTTGATGCAAATTCTCCCAAAGCCCTCCATAATGCTCCGGGAACATGTTTAGTTGAGAAAATAATTGATGTCTTATCGTTTCCAGTTGGCGGGGCATCAAACTTCGCTAGAATAAAGAACCTAGTGTAGTTATTTGGGCTATCCGCTATACCCTTAGCAAGAACACTCATACCATAAATCTCCGCACACCTTTCACTAGCTATTGCTGCAGCATTAAGCATCCTATGTTCTTTAATCATCTTAACGCTTCCAGCAGTATCATATGTGGAAATAAGCTCGCAGCCAAGCCTCTCAAGAAAGCTTCTACACTGCCCAAGCGCTTGTGGGTGTGAGTAAACAACCTTAATTGAATTTATGTCTACACCGGGATTAGCGATTAAGCAGTGAACTATTTTTAAAATAACTTCACCACAAACCTTGACGTCATGCTCAAGGAATAAGTCGTAGACTTGTGTTACACTACCCTCAAGTGAATTCTCAACTGGGACAACCCCAAACTCTGTCTCTCCACTCTCAACGCACCTAAATACATCTGAGAAGCGCTTGCAAGGGACTGAGTAGACATGCGGCCCAAAGAACTCGTAGACAGCGCTTTCGCTATAGGCCCCTATCTCCCCCTGAAACGCCACTCTCACGGATCCCTTAAGCCCATCGATCCAGCTAACGCACATGCCCTCTACTTCGCCCCAACTAGCAAGATCTAAGCAACTAATAAGAAAAACTTTGTGAACAAAAAGATTAAATTAACCCTGTGTTTATTTAGCATTGCGTAGGATTAGGTTTGCGGGGAGCTGACTTGGCTTACAAGTATATGAGCAAAGCCTGGAGAAGGATGCATGATTCATATATAGCGGAGATTATGCGTCAGAGGGTTATTGAGTGGCGTAGAGAGCCGTCGATAGTTAGGATTGATAAGCCGACGAGGATTGATAAGGCTAGGAGACTAGGCTACAAGGATAAGCCCGGCTTTATAGTAGTGCGTGTCAGAGTTAGGAAAAGCGGCTTCAGGAAGGAGAGACCGAGCTCCGGTAGGAGACCTAAGGCGATGGGTGTAATAAAATATAAATTGGCTAAGAGCCTAAGGCTAATAGCCGAGGAAAGAGCTGCTAGAAGATTCCCAAACCTAGAAGTTCTAAATTCCTACTGGGTTTGGGAGGATGGGCGTTATAAGTGGTTTGAAGTAATAATGGTTGATAGAACTCTTCATCCAGAAATCCATCTTGGGAAGGGTAGGGGTAAAGTCTTTAGGGGTTTAACGAGCGCTGGAAGAAAAGTGCGTGGCTTACTCGCCAAGTGAAAAAGAGCTGGAAGACGAGGTTAGCGGGCTTATGGGAGAAAGACAGCTGCAGCTATAACGGTTGTCCAGAGACCATCCTTATGACCCTCAGCTGATTGACATATATGCATCGTTCTAAAGATTTTGCCGCTAGCCTTATACACCTTCTTCCTCTCATCCCAAGCTTTCTCCGGATCAAATTCTATTCCAAGGCTTGTTGCGAGCATTGTTGCCGCAAGATCCTCAGCATACTCCCCTGCCTTCTTCGCAGTTTCACCAAATGAATGGTACTCTGACAGGTAGCCGTATCCATTGTTATTATCCTTCGGTAGGGCTAGGCCAACAGCCGCGGCAATTAAGCGGTTCGGCTCATTCGTCTCATTTCTTGCCATAACTACATAAGTTATTTGACCCGGCTTTAGCAGTTTAAGCCCCTCCTCCCTAGAAATTATTTTACAGCCAGGTGGGAAGATGCTTGAGACACAAACAAGGTTGCACTTTTCTATACCAGCATCCCTTAACGCTAGCTCAAAAGAGATTAGCCTATCTTTATGAACTCCTACACCCTTCGTGAAAAACATCTTCGTTGGAATTATGCTCATCACCACGTCCATGAAACAATTGAAAATAAAGCTCCCTCTTAAAACTTTTTCTAACAGAAAATGCTAAATAAAAATGCCATAAATTTAAAAAAGCAAGCAAAAAATCCTTTTTCGCGAAGATAAGTTTACAAAAAGGTTTAAAATCTCGATCTAATTAATGCAATAAATTTTGGGGGATGTGGAAAGCGGATGAACTCGAAGATTAAGCCAATAGTTTATAGTAAGGGTAAGAGGCGGGTTGGCAAGGGCTTCAGCAGAGGGGAACTTAAGGCAGTCAGCCTAACGATTGAGGAAGCATTAAAACTAAACATACCAGTTGATGAAAGAAGGAAAACTGCGCATGAGGAGAACATAGAGACCTTAAGGAAGCATCTCTCCCAAATAGGCAGGAAAGCTTAAAAATGGGAAATAATTGATGTGAGAAATGGCTAGGTAGAGTGGCAGCGGAATGGAGGGTAGAATCGCATATATAGATTTAAGCTTTTTTGCACATGCCACAGAAGATCAAGAGAAAGTCCTTACCGCGGCCAAAAAACTCTTTCCAGGAGAACATGCGGAGAGGGTCTCTTTTAGCAGAAGTAGGCTCACCGGAGAATATGGCAACCCAATAATCTTCTTTAAAACTCAGATAAGGGAGCCTGAGATAGCTGAGTCATTGTTACTCAACATATCGACAAACCTCCCACTTGTTGATAAAGAGGATTTAGGCAGACACTTAGATCTACATTTAGAGGGGGGTAACCTCTATATCAGGCTTGATAAGCAGGAGGCATATATGGGGAGATTCAGGCTCTGTAGGGCTGATCCGATAAGGATACGTGTGAGATTTAAGATGTCAAATATTGAAGATATTAGAAAGACCTGTCAGGAAATAGGGCTCATACCATGAAGAGAGTATTCGCAGATCTACACTTACGCCCGCAGTTAAGTCATATGGATGAGACGAGAAACTTAATAGGGAGAGCTGTTGACCTCGGCTATAAAATAATTGGACTATCACTCCCAATAGACGTGGATCCCGAGGTTGTTAAAGCCTTAAAAAGGGAGTTTCCGGGGGTAGATCTTGTCACGAGAGTTGATTTGTCGCCGAGGAGCGCTGGTGAGTTGCTGAAGCTTTTGGGTAAAGTTAGGTGGAGGTTCGAGGTGGTTGCTGTAGAGTGCACCACGAGGGAGGTTGCCTTACAGGCAGCTAAAGATAGGAGGACAGACATTCTATTCCATGCTTTAGAAGACCAGAAAAAACACTTTTTCAGCGATTCCGAAGCAAAGCTCGCCTCAGAGAAGAGCGCCGCCCTAGAAATTAACATTTCCCCACTACTCTACTTATCTGGTCCCTCCAGAATAAATCTTCTTAGGGTTTTACGTAAAGAGACTGCAGTAGCTATAAAATATGGCGTGCCCATAGTTATCTCAAGTGGGGCTGATAAACCCTTAATGCTTAGGAGACCAGAAGACTATGCTTTCTTAGCATATCTTATAGACCTAGACCTCAACGGTGCTAGGAGGGCTCTTTCTGAAGCCCCAAAGTCTATAGTTGAGCGGAATAGAAGGAAGCTAAGTGAAGACTATGTTTGTCCAGGAGTTTATATAGTAAGGAGAGGAGAGGACTGTTGAGGAAGGTTAGGCATCGCTACATCTTGGCCAAAATTGACGCTAGAAGAATCCCGGAGGAGAGAGAGTTTGAGAGGGCTCTCTGGGGTAGCATAACACGATTGTTTGGCGAGTACGGTGCCAGCCAAATAGATTTATCGGTAATTGAGTATAATCAAGAGGGAGGCTACGCTATAATCCGCTGCTCCCACAAGGCGCTTCCAATGATGAGGGCTGCAATGGCGGCAATAACTAAAGTTGGGGATGAGGAAACCGTGGTGCACACGCTCTTAATCTCTGGAACATTAAAAGCGTTAAAGAGAAAATTTAATGAAGCGAATAGTATTATGGGTGGAGGAAGGCGAATACCCGCGCACAAGATTAATTGCGGGGCTGGGCATGAGAGGAGAGAGAATAGTTAGTAAGGAGATGATTAGGGATTTCATGCTCCTCTATGCTCTCGCCAAGATGGGCGCGCATAACGAACCAATAAGAATATCAACTACAAAATTTGCTGAGAAAATTGGGGCATCCCAGCAGAGCGTATCAAGGTACCTAGTTAATCTTGAGAAGAAGGGGCTTGTGGAACGGAGCATAGATAGGGAGGGGAGCTTAGTTAAAATTTCTAAGGCTGGCGAAGAGCTCCTTAGGGATGTATACCTCGAGTTAAATGCGATCTTCGAGGGGAGACCACGCTTAATAGTGGTTGAGGGGGAGGTTTTCAGCGGGCTAGGTGAGGGAGCCTATTATGTATCCCAGGAGGGATATAGAAGACAATTTATAGAGAAGTTGGGATTTGATCCATATCCCGGAACACTAAATCTAAGGATAACTGATAAAAGGGGGATTATTATGAGGACAGCATTAAATGTCTACCCAGGGATAGAAATTAAGGGTTTTAGAAATAAGAATAGGGCATTCGGCCCCGTTAAATGCTTTTTAGCAACAATTAATGATTGTGAGAGGGGCGCTGTAGTCCTTGCGGAGAGAAGCCACTATAGTGAAAACGTCCTGGAGGTTATAGCGCCAGTCTATCTCCGGAATAAGCTAGGGCTAAAAGATGGGGATAAAGTTAAAGTGGAAATATTTATTGGGGATAAGGTATAAAAAGCATCATTTCTTAGCTAACTGTATGAGACGCCTACCCCTAGCCAAAGATGACACTAAAATGAGACCTGTTATCTCCATCCTCATTAGAGCCTTATTCAGTTCATTCAAGCTTACATCCTTATAGCCTGAGGAGCTCTTTAAAGCCTCAAGGAGCTCCACATCTGTTATCGAGCCTTTCCTCTCAAGGATATCAAGTATGGCCAGGTGGAGGGGCTGCGCCTTCCAAGTTTTTACCGCCATAACAATAACCACACATTAATCTTAAGTTATTAATGGTGGCGCCGCCCTCTGCATTTTCTTAAACTGTTGGCCCCAGCTCTTATACCAGTTCTCCATGTCAGGAGTTATGCTCGGCCCAATTTTCTTCATGGCTTCTTGGAAGTCTCTCATAGTAACCTCCTTCGCATTCATGTCGCGCCTTAGAGCTATGAGGGCCGCCTCACGGCATAGGGCTTCAAGATCCGCCCCAGAGTAGCCTTTCGTCATACTGGCCAATATCTTCAGGTCTACATCGCCAGCGAGGGGCATATTTTTCACGTGAATCTTGAGAATTGATAGTCTAGCTCCTTCATCAGGCGGCGGCACATATATCAGTCTATCAAATCTACCAGGCCTAAGTATCGCTGGGTCAATTAGGTCCGGCCTGTTGGTTGCAGAGAGGACGACAACGTCCTCTAGAGACTGTATTCCATCCATCTCCGTGAGTAGCTGACTTATGACCCTCTCAGTTACACCGCTGTCTCCGTATCCCAGACCCCTCCTTGGAACAATCGAGTCTATCTCATCAAAGAATATGACCGCGGGCGCCGACATCCTAGCCTTCCTAAAGACCTCTCTTATAGCCTTCTCCGACTCGCCAACCCACTTAGACATTATTTCGGGACCCTTAATGCTTATGAAGTTCGCTTCACTCTCAGTCGCAACAGCCTTAGCCAATAAAGTCTTACCGCAGCCTGGAGGCCCATAGAGCAGTATGCCTTTAGGCGGCTTAATACCCATTCTCTTAAATACTTCCGGGTTCTTAATTGGCCACTCAACAGCCTCCCTCAGCTCCTGCTTAACATCCTCAAGCCCGCCAATGTCATCCCAATGGACTGTCGGAACTTCTATTGCAACCTCCCTAAGCGCCGTTGGCGTTATTTCCTTAAAGGCGTTTAAGAAGTCCTCCATTTTAACCTCCATCTTCTCGAGAACCTCTGTTGGTATCCTCTCCTGCTCTAAATCTATCTCTGGGAGGTATCTTCTTAGAGCCTTCATCGCCGCCTCCCTACATAGGGCTGCCAGGTCAGCTCCAGTATAGCCGTGGGTCATCTCAGCCAGCTTCTTTAAATCAACATCCTCGGCAAGCGGCATACCTCTAGTATGGATCAGAAGTATTTCATATCTCCCCTGCTTATCCGGGATGCCTATTTCTATCTCTCGGTCAAATCTGCCAGGCCTTCTAAGGGCTGGGTCGAGGGCGTTAGGCCTATTCGTAGCGCCTATGACTATCACGTTACCCCTCTCAGAGAGCCCATCCATTAGTGCGAGTAGCTGCGCCACAACCCTCCGCTCAACCTCTCCGGTAACCTCCTCCCTCTTAGGCGCTATAGCATCAATCTCATCAATAAAAATTATGCTTGGAGCATTCTGCTGAGCCTGCTGGAATATCTCACGGAGCCTGGCTTCAGACTCTCCATAAAACTTACTCATTATCTCTGGACCATTTATTGATATAAAGTATGCGTCCGACTCATTTGCTACAGCCTTCGCTAGGAGAGTCTTACCGCAGCCTGGAGGCCCATGCAATAATACCCCTTTAGGCGGGTCTATTCCGAGTCTCTGGAATATCTCCGGGTGTCTTAGCGGTAGCTCAACCATCTCCCTAATCCTCTGAATCTGCTCCTTTAGTCCGCCAATATCTTCATAGGTGACCCTTGGTACACCCTTAACCTCTGGAACAGGTTCTGGGAGAATCTGTAGATGGGTGTCATAAGTTAGTCTCACGATTCCATGCGGCTTAGTCTTCGTGACGACGAATTGGACTGGGTGTCCGAGCATCATCACTAATGTTGTATCACCCTCAACAAAGGTCCTTTCAAGGAGCCTATTTTTGACAAAGTTTATGAAGTCTTCATCAACATTCAGTCTCATGTCTACTGGAGCGAGGGTGACGCTAACAGCATCCGTAACCTCGGCCTTCCGGACAATAACATATTCATTTATTGATACACCTGCATTCTTACGGGTTATGCCATCAATCCTTATAATACCCTTACCTTGATCCTCAGCATATGCAGGCCAGGCTATGGCCGATGTTCTCCTCTTACCTATTATCTCAATTACGTCGCCTGCGGATACCCCCATCTTCTCCATTGTCTTCTGATCTATTCTAGCGATACCCCTATATACATCCCTCTGCCTCGCATCGCCCACCCTGAGCTGAACCTCATTGACCATTGGGGTCTTCCTCACTAGAATAATTATTTATTTTATTCATTCATTAATTGTAAGAAGGCTGGATATATAAATGTGGTGATAGAGTTTTCTATGCTCTTCTCACCATAATAGTCTGTATATCACTCACGTCGGCTATACCTTTAATCCTGCTTTCAATCTCATCTAAGCCACCAGCTAGATCCTCTGGCAATATTATGTGCGCTATTAGAGCTACTAGGCCAAAGGCGATCGGCTCCTCCTCAAAACCATAAACTGAAGCATAGTTCGGCAGAGCATTCTTAATCTTCTCTTTCAAGTCCTCCAGATTGATACCCACGTCCGCGGGAAATATTTTTAGAGATATCACAACCCTAGCCACTCACAAGCCCCCAAGTTAATGAACAGTAATGCTCATTTGAAATATTTTAAAGTTACGCTTCAATTAAATTATAATGCGGTATCGAAGGGAATCTTTAGTATGGTGGAGGAGACAGATGTAGCCGTTATTGGAGCTGGGCCATCAGGGCTAATTGCAGCCCAAGAAGCTTCTAGAATGGGGTTGAGGGTTGTAGTCTTAGAGGAGCATGGCGAGATAGGGCTGCCCTGCCACTGCGCCGGGCTCTTAAGTATCAGGGGGCTTTGTAGGATAGGTGTGCCGAGTAGTGGAGTATACACACTTAACATGATTAGAGGAGCACACCTATTCTCCCCATCAAAAATATCTATCACCGTTGAGTGGGAGAGCCCGGTAGCATGCGTGGTTAACCGCCACCTCTTTGACCTATTTTTAGCCAGCGAGGCTAGGAGAAGGGGGTCACTTATAATGTTGGGGGCAAGAGTTAAACGAGCCTATAGGAAGGGGGATGGGTGGCTCCTGGAAACCAGTGGCGGAGATGCCGTTAAGGCGAAGGTATTAATAGATGCCGAGGGAGCCACGCCAAGGATACCACAAATGGTCGGATTAAAAACTCACGGCGCAGAGAGACTCCTCAAAGGCATACAAGCTGACCTTTCAGTATCTAGTCTAAGTACAGATTATGTCGAAGTATATTTTGGTAGGAATATTGCCCCAGGACTCTTTGCGTGGGTTATACCGCTGAACGATGAGGTTGTGAGGGTTGGGCTCGCATGTAAAACTCGTGATATAAGGGAAAAGTTCACCAAGTTTGTGGAGAGGAGGTTTAAAAGAACCCTTAAGGAACTTAAGCCCATCAAATATTTTACTGGCCTAATTATTACCTGCGGCCCAATTGAGCGAACATATAGTGATGGCTTGTTAATAGTCGGCGACTCAGCTGGGCATACTAAGCCGATAACTGGTGGCGGGGTCATATTTGGCGGGCTCTGTGCTAAGATAGCTGGAAGGGTGGCCTCTAGGGCAATATTGAGTGACAATGTTAGTGGAGAGTTTCTTAAGGCCTATGAAGAGAGCTGGAGGTCAATGATAGGCGGAGAGCTCAAAATAGCCCTATTAATTAGAAGAATTCTTGACAGGTTCTCTGACAGGGACATAGACAAGATATTCTTAATGGCTTTAAGGGAGAAAGTTCATGAGAAGATTGTTTTAGGAGCTGACATGGATTATCAGGCAATAACCCTCATGAAAACCTTGAGGGCGAGAATCTTAAAATTCATACCAATGGCGTTAAGTACTATAATTGGCAGCGTAGTTGGGGAAGGCAGTAAGTATATAAAGGGGAGATAGAATCATTTACGAATCAACAGTCCGGGGTGTAAATATAGATTGAGCGGAAGAGTTCCAATGCCAATATGCACCTCATGCAACAGAATAATACCGCCTGGAACAAACGCGGTCTCATTCTTCTGCCCAAACTGTGGAGACATAACTATATGGCGGTGCTCAAAGTGCCGGCAGCTAAGACGCCAATATAAATGCCCGAAATGCGGCTTTATTGGACCCTAAAGTTCAAGAACACCGAGTTTTCACCCAGAATTCTAAGAGAAAAACGGCGCACTTTGCGCAACCTAAAAATTAAATAAACAATGTTATATTATAGAGATATTGGTGGTTGAATGGTCAAATATAAGGCTACGGCTAAGTGGATTGAGAATGTCCGTTCCGTTGTTGACAACTCACGGTCCCATAGCGTGGTTTGTGATCTCCCAGTGGCGTCTGGTGGGGGTGACACTGGTCCCATGGCCCTTGAGTTAGCTGCGATGGCCTTAGCTGATTGCGCCCTAACGATATTTGCTGATGTGTGTAAGAGGAGTAATATTAAGCTTAATAGGCTAGAGGTAACAGCTGAGATTGAGAGACCAACAGACTCACCTAAGCCAAGTGAGGCAAGTGTTAAGGTTAGGGTATCCGCCGATGCGAGGAAGGAGTTAATTGAGGCTGCTTGGAGGAGGACTGAGGCGAATTGCCCGGTGCTCCTAATTTTTAAAGAGCCAATACCAGTGAAGGTTGAGTTAGAAACAGTTTAATTTCAGATTACAGCCAAAACCCCGCTCTAAATTTAACGTGCTTGAATAGCTACCATGTTTAGAGCCTACTGCAGACAGGGCACTCAGAATTCCTCTTAACCTCTATCATAGTGAATTCCATATATAAGCCATCATAAAATAAGAGCTTATTTTTCAGTAAGTTCCCTATTCCAACCAGGTATTTTATTGTCTCAGTAGCCTGTATCGCTCCTATGATTCCGGCTACTGGGCCGAGTACCGGGAAGACCTCTGGTTTTGGCGGCCTTGGAACTATACATTTTAAGCAAGCAGTCTCCCCAGGCACTATTGTTGTCGCCTGCCCCATCAAGCCATGAACTGCTCCATGGAAGAACGGTATCTTCTCTCTTACACATGCCTTATTGAGGGCGAACCTGGCCTCATAATTGTCAAGCGCATCAACAACTACATCAACATCTTTAACCAATGATAGAGCGTTCTCCTCAGTTATCTTCTCATCATACACCTCAACATTTATTGTCGGATTTATCTGGATGAGTTTCTCACGCGCTGAATCAACCTTCTTCCTCCCGATATCCTTATCCCAGTGGAGAAGCTGGCGGTTTAGGTTGTCCAGCTCCACGATGTCTGGGTCAACTATTCTAATTGTCCCAACACCAGCAGCTGCGAGGTAAACTGATATTGGGAACCCTAGCCCACCAGCTCCAGCAATTAGCACGGTGGCTCCCTTCAACTTCCTCTGACCCTCCACACCAAATCCATTTATGCGTATTTGCCTATCATACCTCCTTAAATCATACTCGGTTAGCTTAGCAAGGCGGCTTACCATAATGAAGCCCCGCAAAACACCTCTTTATTTATCCATAATCTTCTTTATATTCTCAATTTCGCTTTGGTCAGGGCCCTTCACAGAGAACCATGCCTCAAGTATCTCCTTGCCAACCTGTGGGGTTGTTAGTCTACCGCTTATAGCTAGGACGTTAGCGTCATTCCATAATCTAGCTCCCCTAGCAGACTCCGCGTCGAAGCATAGGGCCGCCCGGACACCCCTAACTTTATTAGCTGCGATTGTGACGCCGGTCCCCGTATAACATATCACTATTCCAAAATTAGACCTCCCTGAGGCAACATCATTCGCCACTGAGAAGGCTACATCCGGCCATGGCTCAACCCTCCCAGTGACCAGGGCGCCGTAAGCCTTGACCTCAAAACCTCTCTTCTTCAGCTCCTCGTAAAGTGTCACGGCGACAGGATATAGATCGTCCGACCCAATTGAAATTATCAAATAAACTCACCAGCAAAGTATTGGAAGAAGAAGGGAATAAATTTTACTCGTATCTTAAGGCCACTGCGGGCGGAACCTTTGAGGCCCTATATGCTGGCAGTATTCCGCCAGCTAACCCAACGGCCATAGTTAGTAGGAGGGTTCGCGCTATTAAGTCTATGGTTATCTTTGGGCTGAGCATAAGGGTTAGTTCGAGTCCACCTATAACTAATCCCCTAAGGGATAGGAAGTGCGCCCCAACTATCCCAAGTGATATTCCAATCGACCCCCCTATCAAGCTCATTATTATTGATTCCAAAAGGATTAATAGCAGGATTTGGCTGCTTGTGTAGCCTATAGCCTTCATTACGCCTATCTCACGTATCCTCTCCATAACAGAGGTTATCATTGTTGCCGCGACACCAGCTACAGCAACAGCGAACGCTGAGAGAGACGTTGAGAAGTTTATGAAGTCTATTGCCCTGGTGACGCTTGAGATCGCCTCAGCTATAGCGCTGAAGGCTATTACCTGGAGCCTATCCTCATACTTCTCCCTTAAGCTTGAGACCACGCCCTTGACTAGCGATGGATCACGCGTGAGCACGAATATGCCGGACCAGCTCTTCATCCCAAGCAGTTTCTTACCGGCTTCAGGGTTGAGGAAGACTGTTAGATCCGGGTCAACTATCAGCGCACCACCATACTCCTCAAGTATAGCGCCAACCCTAACGTTCACGTTCCTTCTCCCAACTACTTTATCACCCTCAATTTTTGGAACCATAAGCGATATGACGTCTCCAAGTGCGAAGTGCTGCTCCCCGGAGCCCCTGAAGGCGACCTTCTTTCCAACTATTGAGCCGAGGGGATCAGAGGGGACGGCGCCATCCATTATTTTTAGGCTCCCAATAGCCTCGAATAGAAGGTTATAGTCTATGGCGAATACTGAAACTCTAATCTCCTCAGAGCCCCTTTTAAGCAACGCCTGTGTAGAATAGAATGGCTCAGCCCTCATTATCTCTGGCATAGACCTTATGAAACTGAGGTCGTCCTCACTCAACCTATAGTTCTCCCGCGGAAAGATGGCAATTGCGTTCTGACCCAGCGAAGTTATTCTCTCCACAATATAATCTGAGTAGCTCCTCACAACAGAACTCATCATAACTAGAACCAAGGGGCCAATAGATATGCCAATTATCGTGAGCACAGCCCTCGTCCTCCTCTCGCTTAGGGCTTTTAACGCAAGTCTTATGAAATCTAGAAAAATGCGGAGTGCCATAGAACTCCACCCTAACGCATCTCACTTCATTGAACGGGCCTTTAAAGCCCTGTAAATCAGGACTAACGCTATTGCCAGAAAGACTATAACCGCCCCAACAACAATCCACGTCTCAACGCCCAGAGCCCCCTCTTGAGGCTGTATCGTCGGAGTCTCTGGCTGAGGTTCAATCTTAACGGTTATCTCCTTTGAGAAGAGCTGGTTGAATGCATCATAATATTCTATTATTAGGGAGCACGTCTCACTATACTCGGGCACCTCTATTCTAAATGCCAACTCATCTGCTGGCGCAACATCTCCGACTAGAGTCCATGAGCTAGTGCCTCCAGCCTTTAGGACAACTCTCACCCTGTATGCCGTAGCTGAGCCTAGGTTCGCGATAACTCCGCTCACCATTGAAGAGAAGCGTTTACCAACAGCGTTAATATCCCTTACGAGAATATCGATGAATGGTTCGACAACAACTGTTACAGTATTGTTAAGTCTTTTAACAGCTCCGCTGGCATCCCTATAAATAATTGACGTAATTAATGGAACTGGACCATATGTTACAACCGTTGTTCCGCCAACCTGTGTTATAAAGCCAAATGGATTGTAAATTAGCGTCAATGGAATGTCAACTTTCTTACCAGCATCAATCCTCTCAATATATGTGACGGCAGGTGAGGCTATTAAGAGGGGCATCCCCTGATACGGCGAAACTATTAGATATACATCGTGTAGTGGGGATGTTCCACGATTCTCTATTGTTAGGGATGTGTTCGTGAAGCGGCTCTTAACATTTATATTGCCGCCTATCCTAACATCCACATACACAGTCCTACCCAGCACGGCTACTGGAATAATCAGCCCAACGGTTCTCCTTGTACCCCACTGATCGATGTAAGATAGGTTCCCCATAAAATTATGGAGCCCAAGATCAACGTCTAATATATGGAGGGGAACTATGAAAGTTAATATATCGCCCCGGCTGGAGACCTGCTCCTGAGGGGGTTGATAGACCCTTAAATATTCCTCTAATATGGTGCCTGAAACTTGAAATGGCAACTGTGGCAAGGTTGGGAGGGGGCTTATGGTTGATGGCGGAGCTCTCACAAGTGATGAATTATCTACGGCACTCACAAACCCCTTTGGAAGACGTATTTCCAGCACAGCACCCCTCATATTATCAACAAGGTTATTTCTTACAGATATGAGAAGGCGAGCGCCATAGGTATATGGGCCAACAGAGCCCTCATACCAGCTAGCACTAACAAACTCTACAGCATTACTATCATCATTAATGCTTATATCTAGACTGAAACTCTCACTACACCTCTCTCCGGGACCGCCGGACTGCAGAATAAAGTCTACTATTAACTTAGCTGCATGCCTGCCAGGCTTCACTCCCCCAACAGTTATTAAGAAGGTTGCCGTGAAAGTGCTTAGGCTCCTGACTGGGCCATCTACATATGCCCTTGCAGACCTCTCCCCCCTCGAGGACATATTCTCTGGTAGGATGAGGTGGAGTATTATTCCGCTTATCGGGAACGGCGCCCTATTCGCGATAGTAACCTGGAAGGTTGCGTTATCGGTCCTTGGAAAGACATTATAATTGTTCTGCCAGCCATAACCAACAATTTCAAGGTAGCTTGCAGCAGCAGGATACTCCTCAACCACTAGATGGGCGGTAAACTCCCTAGCGACCTCTATGTGCGTCCCAAACTCACTAAAAACATAATTTATTTGAACATTAATGGGGATTTCGCCAGCATCCGCACCCACATCAAAGTAGAGCGTAACTTCGGAATATGATCCGGGAGCTAATCTGGCCGCCAAGGTCTCAGAGCTCTTTATTGGCTTAAGGTAATCTGAGGATGCCTCAATGACGGCTCCAACAATACTATATCGCCCATTATTTATGAGACGTAGGGTGAGCGGGGCATAGCGTGACTTGGCGTATACTGGTGATGGGGTTGGGTAGCCCCAGTAGGCTGAGACAAGTGATACCTCAGGCAGGTAGCCGTGTGGACTCTCAATAATCACGTCAACACTTACATCCTGACGCCCAAGGAAGGATGAATCTGAAACAATCCTGACAAAGAATACTTTGAGGGGGATATTTATTTTACCTGGCCTAACACCATCATTCACATCAACGGTTATATCTACGAAGCAGGAGCCGCCGGGCGGCATCCCGTTAACATATGTCCCTGAAAGAGACCTAACATTAATGCCATCTAA
Source organism: Candidatus Bathyarchaeota archaeon (assembly GCA_018396995.1). Lineage (GTDB taxonomy): Archaea > Thermoproteota > Bathyarchaeia > Bathyarchaeales > DTEX01 > DTEX01. The sequence goes on along the minus strand of JAGTQB010000002.1, from coordinate 7,067 downwards.
CTGGTCTGGAATAATAACCATGCCGCCCACGGCCTCTGGAAGCCTATTAACAAAGGAAATTCTAATTGTTACGCCTTTCGCTGATGGTAGTAGGGGAGCTGGCGAACCTTGATATAGAACAGAGATGGACGAGACTATTATCGGATCCTCCCTCGGAGCTTCAGTAACGCTGAATTGTATTGATATGGACTCCGTAGAATTATAGTACACGTTATCCTCGGTTCTCATGGAAAGGTCCGCAGAGATGACGGCGCTGTAAACTCCAACGGCGGCGTTCTGTGGAATGGATATTCCACTGAAGCGCAGAGTAAATCTTTCTCCAACATTAACCACGCCAATGCTTGCCCTAGGATTATTTATAGTGAAGCCGTATGGGAGATTAATCCTGAAGGTTGCAGATGCTATACTAGACTCTCCAGAGTTCTCAAGGACAACGTATAAGTTCGTGTTAACGGATCCTGGATAAGAGGCTGGGTTAAGATAAGCTTCAATAAATCTTAGTTGGACTTCAGGGTAATGAGACACCTCAATTTCTATACTATGCAGCTCAAACAGAATTTCACTGCTGCCCTCTAAGAGATAGGTTATGTTGAGCTGTAGGGGGTATGTGCCCGGGCTCAATGTCTTATCTATATCCAAGTAATACTCGAAGAGGACATGGTCACCCTCTTTAACGCTCGTAAGAACTGAACCTTCAAGTGATTTGGCGAGTGCGGATGGCCCGCTCCCATAACTAAACTCTATGCCTTTAGTGGTGTTTAGGTGGCCGACAACCGAGAAGGCCGTTTTATTAGCGATATACATTGCCTCGATACGTAGGTTAACTCTTCTACTCCCAGGGTATATTTTCGGTGAGCCGATGGAAGATCTGGCAATAACACTAATAATTGCGAATCTTTTATCTTGGGCGCATATATGGCTCACCGGGTTTAAAAGCAACAGGATATCTGCCAAGAGTAGCGCAACCAATATTAAGCTAAATATTCTTTTAACACTCATCCTTATCCCCTTACGCCCTCGGCACCTTACTCAAGAGGGAATCCCCTGGATTAGCATTATATTGGCCTATTATCATCCCATCTCTAATAACATATATTCTCTCCATACAATTTGCAACCTCTGGGTCATGCGTCACAACGATTATTGAGTGCCCCTCTTTATTTAGGTTTAAAAAGGTTTCTATGACTATTCTAGCTGAAGCCCTATCAAGGTTTCCCGTGGGCTCGTCAGCTAAAATTATTGATGGTTTTCCAACAATAGCTCTAGCGATTGCAACCCTCTGCTGCTGCCCGCCAGACAGCTGATTAGGCTTTTTCTTAAGCCACTCAATCTCACCGCCAACTTTAAGTATAGCCTCCTTAACCATCTCAAACCTAACACTACGCGGTATCCCTCTAGGTATCAGCGGCATCTCAATATTCTCAAGTACAGATAATCTATTAACTAGGTTAAATGTCTGGAAGACGAAGCCTAGTTTCATATTCCTCAAATACGCGAGCTCTTTATCACTCAACTTCGATACATCTCTTCCCTCAAAGAATATTTTGCCTTGCGTTGGCCTATCAAGGAGACCTAGCATGTTGAGTAATGTCGTCTTTCCCGATCCCGACGGCCCCATTATGGCAACTAAGTCCCTCTCATAAATCATAAATGAAATGTTTTTGAGAGCGATCGTGCTGATCTCACCAACCTTATACTCTTTAGTGACGCCCGCTAATTCAACCAGTACCCTTCGTGAATTGGTCATAAGATATCGCCTTATATTATATTGGAAACCGATATATATGAAACCAAAATATTTTAAGGTATTGATTTATATAAAATTTACTTGGGCATGAGCGAAGATAGAGTTGCAAGGTCGATGAAAGAGCAGCTTAAGAGGGGCTATCTTAAGCTAGCAATTTTATATACACTTCTAGAGGGACCTACGCATGGCTATAAAATGCTTAAGAGGATTAGAGAGAGTACGCTGGGTTTAATCTCCCCAACGGCAGGCTCTCTCTACCCGGCTTTAAGGGACCTTGAGAGAAATGGATTTATTGTTGGGGAGTGGGCTGGGGGGAAAAGGAGGGTGAAAATTTACAGGGTGACTGAGAGGGGTAAGAAGATTTTTAGGGAAGTTGTTGAGGGACACTTTAACCTAGTTTTAACTATTAGGAGGTGGTTACTTAAAGAGCTCACCCCAATACATCCTATGGAGGGACTGGACGTTTCCTCTGGAATTATTCCATTAGCGATGAAAATACTGTTGTCCGGCGGCATAGCATCCCAAGAGGATAAAATTAATTTCCTAAAGGATCTAAAGGAGACTCTTAAGAGGGCTAATGAGGTCATAAATAACCTTATAACAAACATTGATAAGAGGCTGATAGAGCTGGAGAGAGGGGAGACGGGTAAATCTATTGATGTAGGTTAAAGGGAATCGTATATTTTCTGCTCTGTACAATTAATCGGTGATGTGGGAAATGGAGAAGGAATTGTTACAACCACTTAAGCCGGAAATAATCAGGATGTATTATAGGCAGGGTTATAGGCTTGTTGGTAAGCACCTTCATAGTGCTGTTAAAATATGCTATTGGACTAAAGAGAGCCTAAGGTCTGGTAGAGCCTGCTATAAGGAGCTCTGGTATCCCCCTGTTCAGAGCCATAGGTGTATGCAAATGACGCCATACATTGGGTGTAACTGCCACTGCCTACACTGCTGGAGGGTTCACTCGGGGGATAGGGAGGGGCTCACTTGGAGGGAGTTCCCCTTAGACCTCAAAGAGTTTGATGAACCCTCTGAGATCATAGATGAGCTCCTCAGGAAGAGGAAGGAGCTCCTATCGGGCTGGAAGGGGAATGAGAAGGTTGACAAGAAGAAGTTTGAGGAGGCTTTGAAGCCAACTATGATGACTATGAGCTTAACCGGAGAGCCAACGTTATATCCATGGATATCAGAGCTAATTGAGGCGGCTGAAAAGAGGGGGATGATAACATTTTTAGTCACAAATGGAACCATACCAGAAGCGCTGGAAAGTATGAGAAAACTGCCATACCAACTATATGTCAGCATCATTGCGCCAGATAAGGATACATATATAAGGCTTGCAAGACCGCTCATTAAAGATGCATGGGAACGCCTAAACAAGACATTAGGGGTCCTCCCAAGCCTAAATACACGTAAAGTTTTGAGGTTTACCGTAATTAAGGGCTTTAACACGGCGAATATTGAGGGTTATGCCAAGATGGCTAACGTGTCTAAGCCAGATTTCATCGAAGTTAAAGCATATGAGTGGGTGGGCCAGAGCCGCCATAGGCTTCCAAAGGAAGCTATGCCCTATATGGAGGATATAGAGAGATTTGCGAGTAAGCTGGCAGAGTTAATTGGATACGATATTAAGGGGAGATATGAGCCAAGTGGGGCAATACTCCTAGCATGACTTATTTAAGATTTATCAAAGAAAAGTGTATAAGACATCTTAGAAATTAATTTCTTGTAACTAATCTCCAATTATGGGGGGAACATTATGGTCAGCAAGAAGAAGCTTCAGGAGTATGAGGAGAGGATTAAGCAGGCTCTGGCAATACTTGGTCAAGTCTCCGAGGACACGACAACTCCAAGAAACATTAGGAGGACTGCTAAAGAGGCCATGGATATCTTACAGTCAACACAGTACACGCTCGCCGTCAGGGCCTCAAACGCAATATCAGTTATAGATGAAATACTGCAGGATCCAAATATGCCGCCCTACACAAGGGTAAGACTCTGGAACGTTATGAGCTTGCTCGAGGGGATAAAAGACTAACATTAGGGACGGTTTCCTCATGGTTAAGCGTGAAGCAATGCTTTACGAGCAAATTGGGGATAATAGAGTTAGGTGTAACCTCTGCGCCCGCAGATGCGTGATAATCGAGGGAGGCTTCGGCTTCTGCAGCGTTAGAAAGAATGAGGGAGGGAAACTTTACTCGCTCAACTACGCTAAGGCATGCGCCGCAAATGTAGACCCAATTGGCAAGAAACCGCTCTCACACTTCCATCCCGGGGCGCTTGTAATGTCCATAGCGACCGTTGGATGCAATTTCAGGTGCCAGTTCTGTGACAACTGGACTATAAGCCAAGAGAAAGATATTGTTGGGAGGGATTTTCCGCCAGAGGAGGTTGTTAATGCCTCAATAGAGTATGGCTGCCACGGCATAAGCTACACGTATACTGAACCAACAATCTTTTTTGAGTATGCTTATGACACAGCTGTCCTTGCAAAGAGACACAACTTATTTAATACATTCGTCACAAATGGCTATATGACACCTGAAGCGATAGAGGTAATAGCGCCATACCTAGATGCCGCAACGGTCGATTTTAAAGGTGGTGGTGATCCAGAATTCTATAAGAAGTATTCTATGGTTCCGTCGGTTGAGCCCATATTTGAGGCTTTGAAGGCTATGAAGAAGCATAGTATCCATGTTGAGGTAACAAACCTCGTTATACCGAAGGTTGGCGACTCTATCGAGAGGATAAAGGATCTAGCTTCGTGGATTAGAAATAACCTTGGTGAAGATACGCCACTCCACTTACTGAGATTCCACCCAGATTATAAGATGACTGATATACCGTCAACAGAAATTAGGACCTTGGAAAAGGCTTATGAGGCTGCTAAGGAGGCTGGATTAAACTACGTTTATTTGGGTAATGTTCCAGGCCATAGGTATGAGAACACTTATTGTCCAAATTGCCATGAACTCGTGATAAAGAGACTTGGCTTCGAGATCATTAAATGGAATTTAACTGAGGATATGCGTTGTCCAAAATGTGGAAAGCAAATAGCTATAAAAGGGAAGTTTCATAAGACTGGATTAACAATTCCATACTCCATAATTTAAGCAAATCATTTTATCTGGATATTAGAGAGGAATTAGTTTGCAAGACGACTCTCAACTAAAGACCCCCCATAAAGGCGTTTTTGAGGGAAGACTTGAGCAGCATACATGTAATACAGAGGCAGAGCAGAAAGAGAGTATTGCACAGGTTCTCGTGGAAACTCTAACTCTCTGTGGAATCAAATATTGGTTTGTTAATTCTGGGACTGAGTGGCCGCCGTTTATGGAGGCTGTCTCCAAGATATGGGCTAAGGGCTCCGAGTGGCCTAAGATAATAATCTGTCCCCACGAGTTCACGGCGACAAGTATGGCTCATGGATACGCCATGGTGAGCGGAGACATCCCACTAGTAGGCTATCATGGAACCGTAGGCACATACAACGCCTTAGGAGCCATAGCAAACGCCTTCACAGCCCACGTACCATTACTCCTCCTCGCTGGAAGCGGGTGGATCACCGAGAAGATTAAGGGGCCACCTGCACAGGGGTCGAGGGATCAGGCAGCTCCACTAAGGGAGTACATTAAATGGGATTGCGAGGTCAAGTTGGGGGAGCAGATACCCTATATAGTGCAAAGGGCCCTACAGATAGCAAAAGCTGAGCCGCCCGGCCCAGTATATATCACTATACCTAATGAAGTTGCTCTTATGAGGATAACGCGTATAAACATTCCGTCTCCGAACCTATATGTTCCCCCAACTACACCTCGGCCTGACCCCTCCGCCATAATGAAGGCTGCGGAGCTGCTTGTTAAGGCTGAGAACCCGGTGATAGTAGTTGATGAGCTTGGGAGAAGACCCGCTGCGGTACGCCAGCTCATGAGGCTTGCAGAGCTTCTGGCAATACCTGTAAATGGAGCCTTAAAGGAGTTTGGCTACATGAATTTTCCACCGGATCATCCACTGAGCGTGTCGGCGCCATTGGAGGATGCTGACGTAATATTTATGATTGAGAGCCCCTATCCATCCGGCAGGCTCATCCCAAATCCACAAGCCAAATATATTAATCTTGCCATCGACCCACTTTACATGAAGTTTTATCCCTTGTCTGGCTTCCGTCCGGCGAATATTTCTATATTTGCTGACCCGGCGGAGGCTTTGGCGCAGCTTTATCGTGCATCCTTAAGACTCCTCTCTAAGAACCCTGCCAGGAGGACAGAGATAGGTGAGAGGTTTAAGCGTATAAGAGAGGCGCATAATGCCCAGGTGAACGCATTGATAAAGGAAGCTCTATCGGTTAGAGATAAGAAGCCGATTGACAGACGGTGGATTAATTATTGCATAGGTTTAGTGAAGAATGAAGACGATATTATATTAATAAATAATTACGGCTATATGTATCAGGGCTCCGGCAGGTTTATCCCCGGCACATATTTTGGAACGCCCCCATCAGCCTGCCTTGGGTGGGGTCTTGGAGCAGCTCTCGGAGCAAAGCTAGCTGCGCCAGACAAGACGGTAATAGCCTGCATGGGTGATGGAAGCTACATATATGGTAATCCGGTAGCAGCTCACCTAACATCTAAGAAATACAATCTCCCATTCCTAACAATAATTTATAATAATCAGGGTTGGGGTGTGCCGCACAGGATTCTTCTCCAAGAGTATCCTGAGGGCTGGGCTGTACGGTACGGCTATGTTAAGGCGTTAAGTGGATTTGAGCCATCTCTGGACTTCACGTCTATATGTAAGGCTGCGGGCGGCTACGCTGAGACCGTTGAGGATCCCTCCGAGGTTCAGCCAGCTTTGAAGAGGGCTTTAAAGGCTGTGAGTGAGGAAGGGAGACAAGCCCTACTCAACTTCATCTTATCATTTGGGGAGTAGTATCCTGCAAAATATTCATGCCGTTTGTCCTTGGATATTCATTCTTGTTTGTTCATGTTCTTTCATATCCAAGGACTTCCACCTTGTCCACGCGGATTTGGATATCTGCGTGGGTTCATGGGTGGCTGTCAAGCCTAACGGAACGTGGCTCCCATCTAGTTCTAGCCTTGGGCGGCTTAGGGCATTGCCCTCATCACTGCCCAGGGCTTTGAGGAGGAGGTTGAGACATGCAGCAGCATCCCTATGCCACTTCTCGCCGCCAGTACTACAGACGCCCACCCTCGAGCTGCTGTATTTGATCAAGGCTCCGTGTGTTGGGCATAGCCTAGAGGTGTTCCTCGGGTTCACGTATACTACTGGAACACCGTGCTCCTTCGCCTTTTCTTCT
>JAGTQB010000019.1 GCA_018396995.1 Candidatus Bathyarchaeota archaeon | reverse complement strand
TTCGCCGTACTTCAATTGTATGTAAATGAACTTTCTCGGCTTAACCGAAATTCTTAACCTATCTCCTTCGATTTTGACTAACATCGAATCCAATTGAATGAAGAGCTTTCTTGCAATAGGTCTATCGCCCTTAACTAATCCTCTTCGTTTAAGTCTCCTCCAACTCTTAAACATTGAAGTGGCAACTCTACAAGCTGAATGGCAGTAGTGTGTTGAATAATCCCATTTGGACTTCCAATCGTTATAAACTAATTTCCTAAGCTTAGCGAACCCTGTTACATTATTTTCAATGGCTTTCTCAATGCAAAAGTTTACCATATCTCTAAAATCCTCTAAGATTTTCTTTACTTCATCATTAGGCTCATATTTGAATGGTACTGAAAGTGTTAATTCCACAATTGGATAATACCCAGAAGTGTTATATAAAGTTAACTATTCAAGAACTGCTGCTTGACCCATAATTTAATGGAAAAAGGGATAAAATAAACTCTATATCTAAGAACAGGTATCAGTGTTCTTAACATAATAGAGCAAAATATATAAAGACTTTTTTTATCTAGACTTTGTTTAGAAACGGTGATATAACATTGAAAATTTTGGCGGTTGAAGGTTTAACGAAAGCCTTTGGAGGACTTGTTGCTGTAAAGAATGTGAGCTTTAGTGTTAATAAGGGAGAGATTCTTGGTTTAATTGGACCGAATGGTGCGGGGAAGACTACAATATTTAATCTAATAACCGGTTTCCTTAAGCCTGACTCCGGCTCAGTAACCTTTAAGGGAGAGGATATTACCGGAAAATCCCCCCACGTGATTGTTAAGAAGGGGATTGCAAGAACATTTCAGCTAGTTAACCCATTTGGCAAGATGAGCCTAGTGGATAATGTATTGGTGAGCCTTTACGGTAAAATGGGGATCAAGGGACTAAGGTTTGTGGAAAAAGCTGAGGAGATTCTGGCACTCACCGGACTAGCCCAACGCAAAGATGAGATAGCTAAAAATTTACCACACGGCGACCTAAAGAAACTCGAAATAGCGAGGGCTTTGGCAACTGATCCCGAAATACTCTTACTTGATGAACCCTTTGCAGGGCTGAGCTTTGAGGAGATCTCTGATCTCATGGATCTCATAAATAGGTTAAATCAAAATGGTCTCACAATAATTGTTATTGAGCATGTTATGAGGGCTCTTATGAAACTTGCCCATCGAGTAATTGTTCTTTGTAACGGCGAGAAGATAGCTGAAGGAAAACCAACAGAAATCTCTGAGGATAAGAAAGTTATAGAAGCGTATTTGGGAGGGGAGCTTATTGCTTAGCGTAGAAAATGTAACTGTTTATTATGGGGCGGCTTTAGCGTTAAAAAACGTCAGCTTAAACGTGAAGGAGGGGGAGATTATAGCCGTTTTGGGGCCTAATGGGGCTGGCAAAACAACCCTACTCCGCTCGATTTTTGGTCTCACCAGAATCAGCGGCGGCTCCATAAAGTTTAGGGGGGAAGAGATACACAAGCTACCGCCACACATTATAGCTAGACACGGCATATCCCTATGCCCAGAGAGAAGAAGACTATTTCCCGAAATGACAGTATTAGAGAATCTTGAAATGGGCGCCTATCTACGTAAAGATAAAGACGAGATAAAGAGGGATTTAAGATGGATCTTTAACCTATTTCCCGTTCTCGAAGAAAGGAAGAACCAAAAGGCTGGAACCCTGAGTGGTGGCGAACAACAAATGCTTGCAATAGGGAGAGCTCTGATGTCGAGACCTAAACTACTGATGCTTGATGAGCCCTCCTTAGGCTTGTCGCCAATCATTAAGAGCAAAATCTTCAAGAGCGTTCAGGAGATCAGGAATGAAGGGATCACAATTCTACTTGTTGAACAGGATGCATACTCAGCTCTAAAAATAGTCGATAGAGCATATATCCTTGAAACTGGAAATATAATCCTGGAGGGAGGCAGTAAAGAACTACTGGCAAACCCACAGGTTAAAAAGGCGTATTTAGGCATTTAGATGTTAGAATAAGAGCCAAAAAAGAAAATAGAAAATAATTTTTGAAGTAAAACATTTATGGCATCCAAGGAGCTTTTTCATACTTCCTCTCGGCTAGCTCAGGTGGCCAGATTACATAGGGTTTTCTATTAATCCACTGTCCCAACACGCCATTAATGTATCCTGGAGCCCAATAAATAGCTCCATGTCTAGCCGGATCTATTTTAGTCTTTCCCCTAACTCCTATTATCTCTGTTTCTTCATAGGCTCGCATAACTGCCTCCCACTCTAAGCTGCCTGCCCTCGAGAGAGCGGCCGCTATAAAGTACATAAGATCATATCCAGCCGGCCCCTCTAGTCCACAAGCTCTGTAACCATACTTCTTATAGAATTTAGTGAAGAATGGTATGGTTTTCTCGGTTATTGATACATTCCAGCTCCATGTGCCAAAGGCTAAGTAATTAGATGCTTCTCCAAGTAAATCAGCTATATCCCACATACCATATGTGGCCATTATGCCAAAATATGGTGTGGGAACTTTATTCTCATAGAGTTGCCTTATAAGTGTTATTTCCGCCCCACTAAAAATACTAGTGACAATAGCATCGGGTTTCAACTCCTTCACCTTGAGGATAACTTCAGTAAAGTCCTTAGCGGCTGCTGGCATAATTATGTTATCTAGGCATTCTATTTTTCTGTCTGCGGCAAACACCTTTAAGAAGTCGCCAACTCGGACGGAGAATGTGAGGGCTTCCCCTATGTGAACATAGTTCTTAGCTTTAACTACATCCGTCAGGAACTTTAAGCCTAACATCGCACAGTCGTCATAGTATGGATGCAATGTGAAGAAGTTTCTGAATTTCTTAGGATCTTGCATGTATAGTAGTACTGGCCCTGATGAAATAGGCGATATATATGGAATTCCAGCAGATGAAACATATTCGCTTATTGCAACAACGTTACCCGTATGCAAGACGCCAGCTAATAAGTCAACCTTATCCGTCTCAATTAATTTTTTGGCGGCGGAAAGACACTTATCCGGTTTTCCCTCATCATCTTCAATTATAAGTTCAATTTTTCTCCCAAGCACGCCTCCCGCAGCATTTATCTCTTCAAGCGCCAATAGCGATCCGTCTAAAACCTCCTTCCCAAGTCTTGCAGATACCCCGGTTAGAGGAAGTATATAACCTATCCTGATTGAGGGGGCCGGGCTTGGTGCTCCACGCCAACCAGCATAAAAATAGTAGATAGCACCACCGACAGCTGCAACTACTACAATTATGGCAATAACTATGGCTTGGATCTTAGTAATCGCCCTTTTATTAAGAACCAAAGCCATCACCACATTTTTATTTCTAATGAAATGTTTATAAAGATTTTCTAATGATGAAGTTCATAAGACACCTTCTAACATAATGGGGAAAACTAGAGAAAGATTTTAAGATGAGTTTAGAATATTTACCGGCGATTTAACCTTTCGTCCAGTGTTTGTAGGATGGCACCATATTACGCTAATCTTAGGCATACTAAATGTGATGGATATCTCACGTCTCCTACTTGTCATGGCAGCCTTTACGACCTATTTCACTAACGCCTGATAATGCCCACCTGCGGTTTAGAGAAATGAACAAAAATGGATAGAGAAAATAAATCTTTTAAAATGTGTTTGCTTACCAATTTAATTATGAGATTGCTTACCAAGCTCATCTCTTTCGTTGGGGTCCTTTGCATCTCTACATACAATTTTGTATCTAATGCCCTATGGCTTGTGACGCAACTGGGCTATATTTATTTAGCTGATTAAGGATATTATTTTAGAGCCGCTTAGTGGTTTTCTAACAGCCCTTATAGGGAGTACGGCGGCCAGAGTAATTGTGCCCACAGAAGTATAGACGTTTGGTATCGTCACAGAGCCACTAGAGGTCTTAGCTGCTGGCTTCCTTGCTAAAGGCGGGTGGAAACCTATCTTAGTGCTCTACATAGTTATGCTTGGAGCTTACTTTGCTCACCCATTCGGGAGATTACTCCCAGTATGGGCCATGATGGATATTCTGTTGGCATTAGCCCTCATATATCCAAAAATGTCTCCCCATTAACCCTTAATTTTAGTCAAAAACAGAACAATTAGTCTAATGATGCCTGGGATAAATTAACCTAATGTTTTTCTGAGAACTCGTCCTAAAACAGCCCAGAATATCTAAATTTTTTGTTTTTGGTGCGGCCGCCGGGATTTGAACCCGGGTTGCCGGCGTGGCAGGCCGATGTCCTAGACCAGGCTAGACGACGGCCGCCTCATCAAGTTACGTTTTAAGTTCTCTAATATTAATTCTTTTTGGCATAGTTAAAATTTATTAAGAGTGTAGCTTTGAGTAAAAACTTTAAAGTATTAAGGTTTCGATAGATGTTTGTTGGTGGTGTCATTGCAGAGCTTTCCAAATATTCGGCCTTTTAGGGATAAGAGGATTCAGGTGAATGGTAGGGTCTTCATTGATCCATCAGCAGTTGTAATTGGAGATGTCTTTATTGGGGATGGGTCAAGCGTGTGGCCCAATGCCGTTATTAGGGGAGATCACGCCCCAGTTAAGATTGGTAAGTTCACCGCTATTCAGGAGTTAGCTATGGTTCATAGTGGTGTGCGCCCAACATCCAGGGGGCTTGAACTATCACCAGTTACAATAGGAGACTATTGTATAATAGGTCATGGCGCGATAGTGCATTGCTCCGAGATCGGGAGCTACACGTTGATCGGAATGAATGCGGTTCTTGGTCAGGGTGCTAAAATAGGGGAGGGGTGTATAATAGGGATGGGTAGCGTAGTACCTGAAGATAAGGTGATCCCGCCGAGATCTCTAGTAGTTGGTGTTGGACAGATAATTCGAACATTAGATGAAAGTATTTATGAAAACATGAGAAAGGTTGCCGAGTTTTATTCACAAACAGCTCAGGAGTGCTTACTAGTCTTCAGCCAGTCAGATAAATAATCTGGTTGTAACCGCACGTAATTAACGCAATTTATCTTTAAATGTTGTAGTAATATTTCGTAAGAGTATTTTCAGTGTATACCGATATATTTTTATGTAAGAAAATACACTTCATTGTCATAAAGTAAACTTGGTGATTGGATATGAGAATCGGAGCAAGAAACATAGCATTAATAGCGATTTTCTCCGCTTTACAGCTCGTTATTTCTAGGCTTCCTGGAATCCCTGTATATGGCGTATCTGGAGCGAAAATAGAGCCGCAGCTAATTCTGATGCCAGTCATGGGCATTATTCTTGGTCCTTGGATAGGTGGATTAGCGGCTTTCATAGGCAACTTCATTGCATGGCTGATTCCATCGACAACTCTATTTGGGATGCTGATGCTGCCAACTGTACCAATTGGGACGATTGTATGCGGTGCTCTCTCTAGAGAGGGGGGTAAATCTGACTGGAAATTGGCATCTGTAATATTAACACTACTCAACATCCTCTGGTACATTTCTCCGCCAGGTCTTCTAGTGCCCTATTACCCACTTTTACACCTTTTAGCACTAGCCTTTATACTCTTGCTCCGAGATAAAATACAGAGTTATATAAGATCTGATGTTAAGAGAAAGTTTGCTATTGGCGCAACAATTGCGAGCTTCAGCGGCATGATGGCTAACCACATGACTGGAAATCTAATTTATATTGCATCGGTGAATTACTTTGTTCAGCTTAGGGGTGTTAAAGATGCGCTTGTTAAACTAGGCTTCTCATGGTTAACTTCAGGGCTCCCGAAAATTGATCCAACGGGTCTAGGAGCAATCTTCACAATACTCTTCCCAGTGTCAGTCATTGAAAGGATAGCACTCACCATAATATCGGCCTTAATTTGTATCGGCGTAACTTACACTTTGAAGAGAAGTGGATTCAGATTCTAAGATACAAACTTTTATACAGCGTTTTTCTAAAAATATCCTTAGGGTCTTTTTATGCCCACCAGAATATACCCCTATGTAATTTTTCTCCCTAAAAGTAGTAAGTATGATGTTTTGAGAGCAGTTTTTGGTTCTCTAGTCCCAATTGACATATTAAAGTTCGCCTTAAAGAGGGGTTTCTCGGAGAAAATTTATCAGAAGGATTTAATTGAGAATTTAGGCTACTCTAACAAGACTATTATAGAGCATTTGAAGGCGCTTGTTGACCTCGGAATACTTAACGAGGAAATGGAAAAGAGGGAGGTGTCGGGGAGGACTACATGGCTCAAGACATATACGCTTACAGATTTGGGCAAATGGTTCGCGCTCCTTTTAGTTGAGGAGGAGAACCTTCCAAGAGAGAGCAAGGTTGAGATTGCATGCAACGTATTTAGGTCATATATAAAGTGGATTAACAAGCTTGCAGAGAATCTAGGGATCGACAAAAAAGAGCTCTATAAAATATTTGAGGAGGAAATGGGAAAATAAGTTACTGGGGTCTTTTTCAGCGGATTTGCGATAAGATTAATTCCCCCTCGGTTAGAAGTAATTACACTAAATGGAGTCTCGATTATTATGGAGAGATTTGATGTTATTGTTGTTGGCGCTGGGACAGCTGGCTGCATGGCCGCTAAAACCACTGCCAAATCTGGCTTATCTGTATGTTTAATTGATTATAAGGACGCCAAATCAATTGGCGATAAAGTCTGCGGGGATGCGATAGGTAGACATCATTTCGACAATCTCGGCTTAGCTTACCCAAGGGGGGATGAGCTTGAGAGAACTATTGCGGGGATAGAGGTTTATTCGCCTGATATGGAGACAGTTTTTAGACTCACTGGTGAGGGGCTTTATGGATTTATCGTTAATAGATATGCTTTTGGGCAGAGGTTGCTTAAAGAAGCTATGGACGCCGGGGCAATACTATTTGATTCAACACAGGTTCTTGAGCCAATAGTGGAAGGCGGATTTGTTAGAGGTGTTGTTGCCAGGGATCGTAGAACAGGTGAGAGGAGAAGAATTCCGGGAATTGTAACTATAGATGCGAGTGGATGCTCTGCAATAATAAGGAAGAAGCTTCCGCCGGAGATGGGGATAGAAACCACTGTGGATAAAAAGGATGAAGTAATATGTTACAGGGAGATACGCGCTCTAGAAAATGAGATCGAGAATCCGGAATACTGCAAAATATATCTTGACCTAAATATCGCCCCAGGAGGCTATTACTGGATATTTCCGAAGAGGGGAAATAGAGTTAACGTTGGATTAGGCGTCGCAGCGGTTGAAGGCTTCCCAAACCCCAAAGATCAACTATATAAGTTTGTTTTGAATAGACACCTTTTCAAGGATTCCACCCTGATACATGGCGGCGGGGGCATTGTCCCAACTAGGCGCCCCCTCGACTCACTTGTCGGTAATGGAGTAGTCATTATAGGTGACGCCGCATGTAACGTAAACCCGATTCACGGCGGGGGAATAGGGCCATCGATGACGGCCGGAAAAATATCTGGCGAGGTCATCTCTGAGGCACTTGAGAACGGTGAGCCGAGCGTGGAGAGACTATGGCCCATAAATGTGCGGTATATGAGGAGCTATGGGGCGAAGCAGGCGGGATTAGATGTCTTTAGGATATTTCTCCAGAACCTGTCAAATGAGGACCTCAATTATGGAATGAAGTATAGGATTATAAAGGAGGAGGATGTGCTTAAAACCGGGCTTGAAGGCGACGTCCGTCTTAATATAACTGATGCCACAAGGAGGATCTTTATGGGCTTGGGAAGAATATCATTTCTGAGAAAGCTGTATAGGATGGCTAGGAAATCAAGGGCTGTGAGGAGAGTTTATAGAGAATATCCTCAGTCGCCTGAAGAGATGCCTGAATGGAGGATGAAGGTTAAGGCAATATGGGAGAAATAGATGGTATTCCCGAAAATCCCGCTATTATATAAGTACATTTTTGTTCACAAAAGGTTTAAATAGTGCTTATAAGAACAATATATTACATTTGATTTGGAGGTATATTCATGAGGAAGGTTCTTTTAAGCGAGGATGAGATCCCAAAGCAATGGTATAACATTCTCCCAGACCTGCCGGAACCCCTACCCCCACCAATAAATCCAGTAACGAGAGAACCAGTTAAGCCTGAAGAGCTGATGGCGCTCTTCCCCAGAGAGTGCATTATGCAGGAGGTTAGCCAGGAGAGGTGGATAAACATTCCGGAGGAAGTCCGCGAAACCTACATGCTCTGGAGACCAACACCACTCTACAGGGCTATTAATTTGGAGAGAGCTCTTAAGACTCCGGCGAGAATATATTATAAGTATGAAGGGGTAAGCCCACCAGGCAGCCACAAGCCAAACACGGCTGTGGCACAAGCTTATTATGCAATGAAGGAGGGGATTAAGCGGCTAACAACTGAGACCGGAGCTGGGCAGTGGGGTTCAGCGTTGGCCCTTGGTTGCATGCTATTCGGCATGAAAGCAACAGTATACATGGTTAAAGTTAGCTATAATCAGAAACCTTATAGGCGAATTTTAATGGAGTTGTGGGGTGCAGATGTTTATCCAAGCCCAAGCGCAAATACTGAGTATGGAAGGAGAATACTTAAAGACGACCCAGATAATCCTGGAAGCTTAGGTATAGCTATAAGCGAAGCAATTGAAGATGCAATAACGCATGAGGATGCTAAATATTCTCTTGGAAGCGTCCTGAACTTCGTATTACTCCACCAAACAGTTGTTGGATTAGAAGCCAAAAAACAGATGGAGGTTTTTGATGATTATCCAGACATTATTGTCGGCTGTATAGGTGGTGGAAGCAGCTTCTCAGGTTTATTCTGGCCATTCTATTACGATAAAGTTTCTGGCAGAGCTCCAAAGGATATTAAGTTCCTCGCTGTGGAGCCGACTGCATGCCCATCTATAACTAAGGGCTTCTACACCTATGACCACGGAGACACAGCCCGCCTAACACCACTAATAAAAATGTACACTCTTGGGCATACATTTATTCCACCGCCAATACATGCGGGAGGCTTAAGATATCATGGAAAGGCGCCAACCCTATGCCTACTGAACAAGAAGGGAATTGTTAAAACTGTAGCCTACAATCAAGTTGAGGTATTTAAAGCAGCCCACCTCTTCGCCAAAACAGAGGGAATTTTACCAGCACCAGAGCCGAGCCACGCGATAAAAGCCGTTATAGATGAGGCTCTGAGGTGTAAGGAGACTGGAGAGGATAAGACAATATTATTCCTATTATGCGGGCATGGCCACTTTGACATGCAGGCCTTCAGCGACTACCTTTCTGGAAAGCTGTTGCCATACGAGTATCCGGAGGAGAAGGTTAAAGAGGCTATGCAGGAGTTAACGAAGCTATATCCATGGCTTAAAATAGAGCGATAAATGCTTGAGTAGGAGAATAAATAGAGCTTTTCTGCAATTTATTTCCTCTTGATTTAATCTAAGAGTAGATTATATGTTCCGTTGATCAATGAATTAAACACATATATGGGTGCAGTCCCATTTTCTTAAGAAGCTATTGAGGAATATTGTTATGGCGAGGGCTTATAGGAAGGTTATAAAATTAATTCCATACGAGGATGCGCTAAAAAAGATCTTCAGCACGCTATGTAATAGAGCTTCTGTGCATGAAATAGTCCCGGTGGATAAGGCTTGCGGGCGGATCTTAGCTGAAGATATTTATGCGCATATTGATGTCCCTGAGAATAATATTTCTCTGGTCGACGGCTTCGCCGTCAAGTGTGAGGATGTGGTTGGAGCCTCGCAAGAGAAGCCGGTTAGGTTAAGGGTTATTGGCAAACTTTATCCATGGAGCGATACATCTTCCGCTAAAATATCCGATGGAGAAGCGTATTATGTTGCGTGTGGTGCACCAATACCCAGCGGAGCAAATGCTGTTATAAAGGTTGAGAATGTAGTCCTGTGTGGTGAGGAAATAGAAGTGAAGATGAGCGCCACAGTGTGGGAGAACATTTGCTTGAGGGGGGAAGACATAAAGAGGGGGGACCTAATTCTTAGGAAGGGAGCTCTCCTCAGACCACAGGATATAGGAGTTTTAGCCGGCCTTGGCATAAAAAGAGTTAAGGTCTTAAGGAAGCCTAGAATCGCCATTATCTCGACTGGAAATGAGCTAATTGAGAAGAGTAAGAGAGATCCGGAAGCAATACCAAATAACTATGCTTTGATTCTCGCAGGTCTTATATCAAAGATTGGTGGGGAGCCAATGATGTATGGCATAGTTCCAGATGATATTACTGAAATAAGAGAGAAAATTTGCAGTGCTTTAAATGAGAGTGACATTATAATGACTATAGGAGGTTGCTCGCTGGGAGAGAGGGATTTTGTTCCAGAGGCAGTTAATTTGCTTGGAGAACCAGGCGTAATATTTCATGGGGTAATGATTAAGCCTGGAAGGGTCAGCGCCTTTGGAATGATTGGGGGTAAGCCGATAGTGATGCTGCCCGGTCTCTTCGCCTCCACGATAGCTGGCTTCTACCTAATATTTGTCCCTTCAATAAGCTGTTATATGGGATTAAGCATTGACTTGCTCCTCCCAAAGGTTAACGCTAAAATATGCAGAGATGT
The DNA here is from genome assembly GCA_018396995.1 of Candidatus Bathyarchaeota archaeon. Lineage (GTDB taxonomy): Archaea > Thermoproteota > Bathyarchaeia > Bathyarchaeales > DTEX01 > DTEX01. The sequence continues at coordinate 14,727 of JAGTQB010000019.1, read as the reverse complement.
GCCAGCTGATAAAAAGCCCTACCATACGTTTCTGCCAACCAGTATAAAATCTTCTGGGGAGGACTTAATCGCTGAGCCCATTATGGATGGCCCTGCGAGTTTAATCAGGTTTATTAATGCTAATGGCTTCATTTTACTCCCACCGAAGAGGGGTCTAAGTAAGGGGGAGAGAGTTAACGTCACACTATTTAGCAGTGATGAATTATTTAGAATTATGCCAGCATAGCTTTTCGGAGGATGAAGTGCATGATCGTAGTGTCTGTTATAGGAACTAAGAAGTCTGGTAAGACAAAAACTATTGAGTATCTTATATCGAGTCTCTCAAAAGATGGTTTCAAGATCGGCTCTATAAAGCATATACATCACCCAGATTTCTCTATAGATACTGAGGGGACGGATACATGGAGACACATGCATGCCGGCGCATTGGTAACCGCAGCCTTCTCACCAAATCAGATGGTAATTATTAAAAGGGCCAGCATACCAGATAACATAGACCAGGTGACTAAAGTCTTCAGTAGTGAGGGGCTCGACTTCATTTTTATCGAAGGCTTCCACTCCCTCTGCTCTAAGAGGACGGATATATTGAAGATTATTGTTGCTAAGGATCCAGAGGATCTAAGGAGGACTTTAGAGGGGACGAGCCAACCAATACTGGCTATTACGGGCCCTGTAGCTAAGGAGAGGGATAAACTATCCAGTGAGATAGATATTCCTGTGGTTGACTTAGATTGTGAGGGACATATCCTTATAGAGACTCTTAAAAAGATTTTTGAAAAACTCCATTCAAAAGCAGGATAAGAAGAATGATGCGCAATGAGGGGCGCAATAATTCTCGCTGGAGGCCAGTCAAAGAGATTTCAGGATGGGAGTGGTCGATGGGCAGATAAGGCTTTAGCGATACTCTTTGGTAAACCGCTACTAGCGCACGTAATAGAGAATGTAATGCCAGTCGTTGATGAAGTCATACTATGCGTTAACAACGCTTCTAGAGGCTCCAACTACCTCGAAATCTTAAGAAATTATTCTATTACCAATGTGAAAATCTGCGTCGACATAATGTTTCCTCATGTTCAGGGCCCCTCTGCCGCCATCGCCACGGGCCTCAAATATATAAATGCAGACTATTGCATCATACTCCCATGTGACACACCATTTATAAAACCATCCATCGTCGATTACCTATTAGAGCTCGCCAAAAGATTTGACATATGTGCACCAATACACCCGGATGGAAATATTGAAACATTAATGTTCTCATGTAATAGAAGGGGGGCTGCAAAAATTGCTGAGATACTGTGCTTTTTAGGACGCAGTAAACCAGTGGACATAATAAGGGCTTCCTCAAAAATAAAGCTTGTTTCCACTATTAGCGAGATAAGGAAATTGGACCCGGACTTCAAGAGCTTTATTAATATAAATTTTAGGTCAGACCTCATAGAACTCCCAACAAGGGTTCCAAAGGAGGGACCTGTGATAGAGAGCATAGACTTGAATCTTGCCCAGCCTTTACCCCACGAGCTAGACATCATAGAAAGCGTAGCCGAGAAATATGTTAAGGGAGATTACGTGGATGCAATCAATAGTCTTTCAAGAATTTTAAGATCTTTCGAGGGAAGAGATACTCATTTTTGGATGGGGGTTCTCTGGGAGACCATGGGGAAAATCCTTTATGTGCTGACGTTCACCAAGGAAACATCTAAGGAAACAGAAGAGTATTATGTTAGCGGTAGGATGGCTTTTGAGAAGGCTGCGCATGAATACGCTATGGAGACCGAAATTTACAGAAGATTCCAAGCGAAATTCTTACTTGAGAGCGCGAATGAGGATAAGATGTGGTGTTTGGCTAAGAGGGATGAGATGGGGGCTCTAGGTTGAGGGTAGCCTCCCACATATAAAAACACGGATAGAAGAAGTAATATATTGGTTTATGCCAAAATATCTGTTGGAGGTTTCGACTGAGGTTCTGGCCGATGAAGAGAGCGGGTATTACTGAAAAAAGATGATGGTAAAGATAGTGTAAGGACAGTTATGTTCTTAAGACCTCATAGAAGAGCTTCTTTACGGCAGATATTCTAGACTTCTGTGCTACAACATCCTTGGTTGTGAAGTCCAACGCTTTCTCAGGACACCACTCAACGCACTTTGGGCTTCCATTACACGTATCGCATACAAAGACAACCTTCTTGTCAGGGTGTAACATTATGGCTCCGTAGTCGCATGCCTCAATGCACCACCCACAACCGTTACACTTATCCTCATCTACCAGGATTACACCAGTTTCCTCAGACTGCTTCAGAGCATCCCTTGGGCATGAGGCTACACAGGGCGGATCCTCACATAACCTGCATGCGAGGGACATGTTTATTGTTAATCCTAGTCTCACAATTCTTATGCGTGATTTCAGCGGATTAAACACTTTTTCCTTCTCATACGAGCATATGTATTCGCATACCCCGCATCCGACGCATTTATCGGGGTCGACGGAAACAAACTTTCTTGCATGTATGGGTGGTTTTAACATACGCGACAAGCCCCTACACCTCCAACCCTATTAAACTTTCCCCTCAACTATATGAGATAGGTCTTCTAGACCCAGCTCCTTAATTTTTTCAAGTGTTGGAACACCGTCCTTTGTCCAACCTCTATGTATATAATAGTCATCTAGCATGAAGTCCAATTCCTCCTGAGTTATATAGGAACCTTTCGAAACGGTCTCGTCTGGAATTGGTGTAGTCATAACTTTGATTGGTAGATGGTCATCTTTCCTTGAGAGACCTTCTCTAATATTAGCCAGTCTCGCTAGATTACTTAGTCTCTCACCCGCCCGCCTAAGCTCCTCCGCCGTCATATCTATTCCCGTTACAAGAGTATAATACTTTGCCAAATCCTCAAATCCCTTGTAGTAAACTCCTCTGGAGAACTTACAGACGATTAACGAGTCGATTATCATATATAGATCCTCTATCTCAATTATCAGTTTCGATCTCCCCTTCTCAAACTTGAACCTATCAGTTTTTCCAGCTATATCAAGCGCGTATGCTCCATGCCTATTATGGCATGCGCCTCTGAATGAAACCGCGTAGCCTAGAGCCGCGGTCTTCAGTCCCCTGATATCATAGCCAGTCATCTCAACACCTTTAATGTGGTTAGCAAACTTCTCAGCGCCCTTCCCAATAATTTCAGCGGCCCTCTTAACGCCCTCAGCTAATATGTTGCCCAGCCCCTCACGCCTACCCATCATTTCAGTAATCTTAACCATTGCCTCAGCATTACCGAACCTTAAGTCTAGTCCACCAGTATCATCTTTAGTTAATATCCCATGTTCATAGCAGTCCATTGCAAAGCCAACAATGACTCCAGCAGATATAGCATCCATGCCATAATAGTTACATAAGTCTATAGCCTTAATTATCGCATCCATCCTATCGACGCCACAGTGGGGGCCAAATGCCCATAGAGGTTCATATTCAACCCTCGCCATAGTTCCCTTATATGGCCCCTCGGGTACAACTGCTATGTGTTCACATCTCATGGCGCACGAGTTGCAGCCATTAATCTTTGTGACAAAGCGCATATTCAAGTATTCGCCACTAACCTTTTCAGCCCCCTCAAAGACGGCGTTCGTGAAGTTTCTTGTTGGCAGGCAGCCGAGAGAGTTATGGACTAAAACGTTCTGCGGTGTTCCAAGGGTTCTATACTTAACTGTTGCAGGCCCCTTCATTCTCTCATGCAAAACCTTAACAAACTCCAGGAACTCCTCTGGCTTAGCCACCGAAACATCCTTTGTTCCCCTGACGGCTATAGCCTTAAGGTTCTTTGAACCCATAACAGCGCCTAAACCACACCTCCCAGCAGCTCTAGTCTTATCATTTATTATGCAAGCGATTCTACAGAGTTTCTCTCCAGCGGGGCCTATGGATGCAACTCGAATATAATAGTCGCCGAGCTCCTCCTTAATCATATCTTCTGTCTCCTGCGTAGATTTACCCCAGAGATGTTTAGCATCCATTATCTGCACGCTATCATCGTCTATCCAGACGTAAACAGGCTTCTCAGCTTTACCCTCAAATATAACTGCGTCATAACCAGCTCTCTTAAGCTCAGCCCCAAAAACCCCATGAGATTTGGCCTCGGCGACACCGAAGGTTTGAGGAGACTTTGAGACAAATGCATGGCCATTACCACCAGTCGGAGCGATGGTTCCACTCAACGGTCCTGTTGCAAGAATTAGGGGGTTCTCCGGGCTGAATGGGTCGAGACCGGGTTTGCTATTATCGAGCCATAAGCGTATACCTAAGCCTATTCCTCCAATGTACTTTTTAGCTATCTCCTCCTTCAGCGGTTCGGTCTTAATGCTTCCAGTTGATAAGTTTATTCTGAGAATTCTGCCAGCATACCCGAACAAAGTCTCACACCCCACTCTTATCGCATTATACAAAGGAAAGAAATTCCAGTATTTATAGTTTAGTTTTCAGATGGGTTTAATGTGCACTTACGTCATGTAGTTTAAACCTTCACGTAATGGTCATTACGTGAACCTCAGACCAACATCATTAAGTTTATGCTTCATCAGCTGTCCGGGCCATGTTAATTAAGGCGAACTCTCTTTCGAAGTCCGCTCGTCTTCCATAAAAATCAACCCTCTCCCCTCAAAATTCAATACGGGAGCTTGTCTCCACCCTAATCAATAAGAAAAGCAGTAATCAACTAATTCTTCCTTCCAGGTCCTCTAGATTAAATATACATGTTTTTTGGTAATAAGATGAGCAATTTTTACTTCTATTAGGGGCCAATCTATTCGTCTTTTTCCTAATAACTGGAAAAAGGAGAAAAAATTGATTTTTAGCAATTTTTCTCTAGTTTTCTTTCCTATTTTTACAAGATTAATTTTCGAACTATTAAGAAAAGTATAAAAAGTAAAATCTTTCGATGAGGTGACACTCTTCTAGGAGTTAGTTAGGAGGCTAAATTTTATGTTAAGTGATTTGACCGAGGAGATTAGATCCCCAACTCATGCAGAGGATTTAAAGTTCCGCTTAGCAACAGTTGAGCTTCTTAGAACAGCTAAAAAGCATTATACATATAGAGAATTGGCAGCTAAAACTAACTTACCAGTAACTGTCTTAAGTAGATATGTTAAGGGTCATGTTCTTCCGAATAAGGAGAGGGCACAGCACCTTTGGTGTGTTCTTTCCAAGATTGTTGGGATCGAGAATGAATTTAGAAGGAGAATCAAGTTTGATAATAATGGATTTTTTGACAATACACTCTTAACTGGAGACATAATTCTCTTGAGACAGGCTGCAAACTACGCTATCGCAAAGTTTGCTGGGAAGAGGATAACTAAGGTCTTAACAGCAGCTATTGATGGCATCCCCTTAGCTACGATGGTTGCTAATGCTTTAGGTGTAAACTTAGTTATCGCGAAGACAACTAAAGAAGTTGGCATCCCATTCTTTCTTGAAGAAACATGTGCTTTAAATGATTTAGGCTATGCAATAACCTTCTATATTCCAAGAGACTCGATAAAGAAGCGCGATAGCGTACTGATTGTCGACGGAGTTATAAAAAGTGGTGAGATACAGAGGGCATTATTAAATCTTGTCTATAAGGCTAAAGCGGAGGCTGCGGGGATATTTGCAATGGTTTCTATTGGAGAATCGTGGTCTCAGAAACTGAAGATGCCGCCAGAAAGCCCCATAGAAGTGATATTGAGGTTATAATGAGCTGAGAATTTACCGCTTAGCTTTCTCTCTTTTCTTCCACCTTAAATTCCTACTTCTACATTTTCTGCATTTCTCAGCTGTCGGCGCATTTCTAACTCCACAATCCCTACATATCTTTAAGTATAATCTTCTCCTTTGTGCAATTTCCCTCTTTAAAGGATCAACTATCGGCATTGTGATCAGCCTTGTTAAATCAAGAAATTGCTGTGGATAAAAATATGCTTTTTGGTTTTAGGGTAGGTATGTCTTCTTATACCATTCAGCAAACTTTCTAAAAGCCCTCGCTCTATGTGAAAATCTATTCTTTTCTTCAATAGTCATTTCGGCAAACGTTTTATTTGGCTCCTCATCTGGCTCAAAGATCGGGTCGAAGCCGAAGCCCCCGCTGCCCCTAACCTCCCTCGTAATTCTGCCATAAACTATACCCTGAAAACATTTTATTTCCCCATCTGGACTGCAGAAGGCAACAGCTGACTTAAAATATGCTCTACGCTCCTCTATGCCCTCCAAAAGCTTTAGTATTCCATTTACACCTATTGTTCGATAGACGTATGATGAGTAGGGTCCGGGGAAACCTTTTAGAGCCTCTATAAATAAGCCCGCATCCTCAACAATTATTGGTAACTCTATTTCTCTGGATGCGTTTAGCGCGCTCACTTCAGCAATCTTTTCAATACTATCATCTTGAATCTCCAGTGTTTTAGCCTTAACCATGGCCACAGAGATAGAGTACTCTGCTAAAACCCTCCTGGCTTCATTGAATTTGTTCACGTTCCTTGTCACGAAAAAGATTAATTTTCCATAGGGAAAGTTTACGCTCACAGGCATCTACTCACCTCTCCGTCACATATCTACCTCTCTTCTCTATCTCTGAAACTCTATCCAGAACGCTTTTTGTGATCTCCGGCCCCATTTCTTCCTCATACCCCCTCATAACTGCGTTGAAGCATTCATCAACATAATTGTAGTGGGTGCTTGTTAAGGCCCTCTTCATTAGGTGGAGGTCCACTCCCCGAGACTCTAGCTCCATGCTCTGCTCACTAAGCCCAAAATCTATTAGGACTATCTTTCCATTCGGAGTTAAAATCATGTTTGATGTTGTGAGGTCTCCGTGCACTATGCCACTCTTATGTAATTTGCCTATCAGCCTACCTATCTGCCGACATATTTCAATCCTTTCCTCGCTTGATAAGTCATTAAGTATATCTTTCACCCGCTTCCCCTCAACATACTCCATTACTACCGTTGCCTCTTCGAGGTCGACCATGAATACAATTGGTGCTGGGACTCCAGCCTCTTTAGCCTTATGAATCATTTGTGGCTCATGTTTTGTCCTCTGGATCTGTATGGCTCTATCCAGCTCCGACAGACGATACTTTTTTGGCAGTCTCCTCTTAAAGACAACTTTCCGTCCATACCACTTGCCAAGATAAATGTTTGCTTCAGCTCCCTTCTTTATTAAAACTCCAGGGGTCAAGTAATCATGTGAGAAGTCGCTTTGATTTGATGAATTACTGTTCCTTAAACCATGGGACGTCAACGTCATCAAGTCTCCACCTTATCCTAACAAAGCTCTTTTCTATTGGTGTTGTTAGCCCATATTTATAGCATAATACGCCAGCCCAGGCTATCATGGCGCCATTATCTGTCGCATACTCCTTTGGTACAACCGAGAATCTTGCGCCATGCTCCTCGGCCATCACCTTCAGCATGGATTGAAGTCTCCTGTTTGCAGCAACTCCTCCAGTCAATAGAACCTCTTTCTTCTCCGTATGTGCCAGAGCCCTCTCGGTTACCTCAGTAAGCATTGAGAAAGCTATCTCTTGGAGGCTGAAGCATAGATCCTCAAGAGAATACTTCCCTTCACGCAGTAGTTTAAGAGCCACTGTTAAAAGCCCACTGAAAGATAAATCCATACCCTTCACGGTGTATGGAAGCGGTATTAATTTTCTGCCCTTAGAGGCAATCTCCTCGAGAACGGCCCCCAACGGTTTACCTAGCTCAGGCTTTAAGCCAGCCTCCCTAGCGAATACGTCGAGGCAGTTTCCAATGGCTATGTCCAAGGTCTCGCCGAAGACCCTATAACGGCCCGCCTCGAAGGCAGATACAATTGTATTGCCTCCAGAGACATATAGTGTGACAGGATCCTTAACGCGATTAATTACTCTACCTATCTCTATATGAGCTAAGCAGTGATTAACTCCAACCAATGGCTTACTCAGGTATGAGGCTAAGGCCCTTGCAACCGTTGCGCCGACCCTTAGACATGGCCCCAATCCAGGCCCCTGAGAGAACGCTATTACATCTATCTCCTTAGGCTTAATTCCAGCTCTTTTAAAGGCTTCTGCTATAACCCTTCCGGCGACCATGGCGTGATGTCTAGATGCTTCTCGCGGATGAATCCCTCCCCTCTCCGGAATATAGACGTCATTTACATTTGCAAGTATCTCACCATTGAATGTAACTATTCCGACACCGAAGTCGTCAGCAGTGCTCTCTATGCCGAGACAGAAACCTTCTTTCACGTAATTTTTAGAGGTTATAGTCCCTTTTAAAGGTGATGGATTTTTTAGGAGGGCATCAATACACTTTATATTCTTGGCAGGTACATATTTAATTATTGGGATAAGGCGATGACGAAGCAAGAGGATCTTGAGCGGAAGGCTTTAGAGATAATTATGAAGTGTGGAGATAAGGGCATACTTCAGTCGGAACTCTGGCGTGAGATAAATGTTACGAGTAGGGAGGGTTCAAGGATCTCCATTAGGCTTGAGAGTAAGGGGCTTATTTACCGCGAGCCAGAGCTCTCGAAGGGACGGTGGACATATAGGCTCTATCCAAGACACCATGTGACTTCCATAGACTCGGTAATGAATTGCCCATGCTTCTCTTGTAAGGATAACCCCATATGCGGCGCTAACAGCGTGATAACCCCAAACAACTGTGAGAAATTTACAGAGTGGATTTTAGAGGGAGTCTCATAAATCAATAAACCTTGGTGAAAGGGAATTTTGTCTGGGAGATGGCTCGAGAGAAGGAAAAGAGATTATTACTATAAGAGGGCGAAGGAGGAGAATTATAGGTCACGTGCAGCATATAAGCTCAAGCAGGCTGTGGAGAAGTATGGTTTCATTAAACCCGGTGATGTAGTTATTGATTTAGGCGCGGCTCCCGGTGGATGGCTGCAAGTTGTGAGGGAAATTGTTGGTGATGAAGGTTTTGTTTTAGGTGTGGATGTTAGGGAGGTAGAGCCGCTGAACTATGAAAACGTGTATATATTTGTTGGCGACATAATGGAGCCAAGCACCCTAGAAAGGATAAAGGCTGTTTTACCGCGGCCAGCGGATGTAGTTTTATCCGATGTCTCTCCAAGCATCTCCGGAGTGTGGGAGCTCGATCATATTAGGCAGATAGAGTTGGCGGAACGCTCACTACAAATAGCATTGTTCACGCTTAGAGAAGGCGGCAACACCTTCATAAAAGTGTTTTGGGGGGAGCTCTTTAAGCAATTTCTGGGGAAGGTTAAGGCGCACTTTAATCAGACTAGAATTGTGAAGCCCGAGGCCAGTAGGAAGGAGAGTGCTGAAGTATATGTTCTCGGATTAGGCTTCAATAAAGGCTGATGAGGGCCCTACCACCACTCATACAAATGGAGAACTTTCTCTATGTAGGTAATTGGATCTGTCTCCCTAACGGAGCACTTATCTACATCAACAATATATATTGCATGTATGCGGGCATTCCTAATCTCTTCGACACTTACTGGTGGATTACTGTAATATAGATCGCATAGCGCTTTTATCTCCTTTATCTCGCTGTTGGTTCGATATCTTGGCGGCTTAACAAGCGCTGGGTGGAACCACATCATATAATATGGGGGAGTAGCAATAGCGAACTTTTCAGCAAAACTACTATACCTAGCTATTTTACTAGTAACCCTAGCCTTACAGTAGGTTACTGGGTCAACAGCATGTTCTGGTGGAACGTATCCGGTCTCAACTTCAACTATTAAGCTGCCTAGACCCTTCAAGGCATATATATCGCAAGATATTCCATTTAAAGCATATTCTAATTCAACGACATGATATCCGTTAAGAATAAGGTATTTAGCACATACAATCTCCATAACCGAGTGATTAATCTTGACAGCATTCCTCCTATAAAGATCTATCAATCTATCTTTTAACTTTAAGAGATTTTCACAAACCTTCTCACTCTCGCCACTGCAAAGTCTACTCACAATAGCATTTAAGTCCTCCTCGAAACGCTCAACAGATTTATTCAGCATCATGACCCAAAAATTGTAGATTTTTATATTTAAAAATCTATGCCAAAAATATTATATACTATTAATTGCAAATTGTATTTTGCCAAGTCAAGGAGTACGCCTTAAGCACTGCGTTTGGGTAAAGAGCACACCAGTCGAAACGGCTGAAGACTGGTGTGCGATAAAGACTTTACCTAAACGGGCCGGTCAGTGCTTGGGGCTTAGACTTGACTTGGCAATTCTTGTTGTTTTTAATAAGATTATTCAATTTCTATCTTCTTTAGCTGTCTCTTGTACATCTCAACTATTTCATCAACTGTTGTTGCGTCCTCAGGTGATTTATCTGTTCTATATCTTCCCGTGAACCTTGGGAACCTTATTGCCAGCCCACTCCCCTTCCTTATGACATCTCTTGCACATGTGTGGATTGGGCTTAGGGTTATCTCGGCTCCTATCACTTCTATGACCATTCTTGGCACAAACCATACGTCCGCCTCGATCTCAGAGTTTACCCGCGGATGTCTATGGCCTATCTTATACGGCTCAAGCATCTTTGGCAGGCTCTTAAGGTCTTCGTCTGTAAACCCTGAACCACATTTACAGATAGTCTCAAAGGTATCATTATCGTGGTTATAAGCTGCCAGTAACAGGGCTCCATATGTTCCGGCCCTCTTACCCCTACCATAAAAGGCCCCAACAACAACTAAATCTACTGTGTCTGTCATCTCGCTCTTGTAATCACGCTTATACTTTATCCATAGCCAACCTCTGGCGCCAGCCTGATATATTGAGTCCTTATTTAGCGATTTGCAGACTAGTCCCTCACAGCCAGCTTCAACAGCCTCCTCAAAGAACTTCTCTAAGTCCTCAACATTGTCAACAATTATATACTTAGCCAGCTGGAATCTATCGCTCTGCTCAATTATCTCCTCAAGGACTTTATGCCTGGCGGTGTAGGGTTCTAGTGTTAAGTCTTTTCCATCAACATAGAGGATATCGAAAGCAAATAGTGAGACAGGATATTCCTCAGCGGCCTTAGCAATATCATATTTACGTCTCCTATGCATGAGCTCCTGGAACGGCATCATCTCACCAGTATCTAAATTCACGGCGACACATTCAGCCTCTATAATCGCCTCCTTAGCCTTAACATGGGTTCTAATGAGTTCTACGGCGTCTGGATATTGGCTAGTTATATTCTCAAGTCTTCTTGAAAACAAGAGAACTTTATCGCCATCTTTATGAGCCTGAATTCTCTCCCCATCATACTTATATTCAGCAATACATTTCCCACCAAGCTTCTCGAGGATCTCGGCGGGGGAGCTAAGTCTCTCGGCTAGCATGGGCCTAATCGGGTTGCCAAGGGACACCTTAAAGTTTTTAAGGTTTTCGATACCTCCCTCAGCAAGGGCCCTCGCAACCTTACCAAGGTCCGATGAGAGGTTATAAGCCCTCTCAATAATATCCCTCGTACCCTTACCTCCACCATAAGCTATTGCTAAAGCATCCAGTATCGTCATATCGGCCACTCCTAAACGCAGCTTACCAGTAACTGTTCTAATAAGATACTTTGCCTCTTTAGGCGATGCGTCGGCGAGCAGCCCGGCTAAAAGGTTCACCTTTAAATCCATAGAGCCCTCACCAGTAGCCTTAGCAATCTTATCAAGTGTTTGATAAACCCTATCTACAGTCAGCGGTTTTTGGAAGAAGGAAACCTGACGCCTCTTTTCTAGAAACCTCTGAGCGCTCTCTCCCAAGTCTCCAGTCTTAGCCAGATCCTCCTCAATCTCACCCTCCTTTCTTCCTGAGGCCTTAGCGAGGGCCCTAAGGGCAAGTCTCTCAGCAACGCCCAATTCGATTCCCATGAAATCTGGATAAAGTTTACCTTGGGTTAAGTATACGACTTTATCTATTATCTCCTTTGGAGTCTTCTTGAAGAGCTCAACTAAATAGTCTGTCATCTCAAGTCTCTTGGTTGTACTCTCGATTCTCTCATATACCTCGGTGACAACCGAGTAATACATTGTGAGCCACCACTAACTCAAGAGATAATTGAGAAAGGATTCATTTAACTTTAGCTTTCACGCTGAAGTTAAACGCCTTTAAGGGCTTTAAGAAGAAGTTAACAGAAACATCTAAAATATTTGGAGGAGTATTAGCTCGCTTTTAATGGCAATTATTTTAGTGGATAGAGCATCTCACCATAAATAAGAGGGGGTGAAAATGAGAAGTATCCTCATCTCAGCGTTTTCTTATATATTCTCTGAACTTCTTGCCGCAGCATTCGTAAAGCTTTATGTGCACCTTTGGACCTAGATCCCACTCTTTAATCATCTTCGCCTCCTTACCACAAACTGGGCATTTCATTGAAACTCTCAACCTCCATCACACATATATTTTGGCCAACTATCACTATTTAAAACTTAAATCAAAAGCGGCTTTCTATAATAATATAATTGCTCTCTAAAAGTAGTGAACCTTAAACATTTTCAATACGATCACACGATCCCTAAACATGGTTTTAAACGAAAACATTATTATCTTGTTCTTTAAGGCTTTAAATTTTAAAGAATATTATTTAGTTGTCTTGGGAGAGATAAACGCTCATGGAGAATAGTGAACTATTAGAGGAGTACTTAAGAAGTAGAGCTAATGTTCTTAGACTTTACAGTCTCAGGTCTACAACAAAGGCTGAGTCTGGTCATCCAACAAGCTGTCTCTCAAGCGCTGAGATCATCGTGACACTTTTCCTTCATACGATGAACATTGACCCGGAGAACATCGATTACTTGGATAATGATGAATTCATCCTCTCGAAAGGTCATGCTGCACCAGCCTTATATATAGCCTTAGCTGAAGTAGGCGTAATCCCATGGGATAAAATAATGACGTTGAGGGAGTTTAATTCCGAACTCGAGGGGCACCCAGTTCCAAGGGTGAAGGGTATAAGAGTTGCAACTGGTTCTCTTGGTCAGGGCTTATCCATGGGTTTAGGCATGGCTTACGCTAAGAGACTTTTAGGAATCAATAGGCGAGTCTATGTTCTCCTTGGGGACGGCGAGATGGCTGAGGGCTCCAATTGGGAGGCGATAAATCTTGCTGGTAAGCTTAGGCTCTCAAACTTAGTAGCAATAATGGATATGAATAGGCTTGGCCAAAGCGAGCCGACGATTCTCCAGTGGGATAGCGAATCCTATGCTAAGAGAATAGAGGCTTTTAATTGGAATGTTACTATATGTGATGGGCATGACGTTAAGGATCTTATTAGAGCCTTCGATGAAGCAAAGAGGTCTGATAAGCCCTTCTTCATAATTGCTAAGACAGTTAAGGGGAAGGGTGTCAGTTTTCTTGAGGATGCCGAAGATAGGCATGGTAGGGCTCTTACTAAGGAGGAGCTGATTATTGCTGAGAGGGAGCTGCTCCCAAAAATAAGGCATGATATCCAATATAAGCCAAAAAACTTCATTAGAGCTAGTGTTCCCATAGAACCTAGAAGGAAGTACAACATTTTTAGGACTAATTACAGGATTGGCGATATGATCACAACGAGGGAGGCTTTCGGTAGGGCTCTGATGAAGCTGGGGGAACAGAACGAGAGACTAGTGGTCTTAGATGGCGATGTCAAGAACTCGACATTCACAATGTACTTCTTTGAGAAATTTCCGGAGAGGAGCCTACAGTGCTATATAGCTGAGCAGAACATGGTTAGCATAGCGGTTGGAATACAGACACAGGGGTTTGATGTGTTCCTCGCAACATTTGCATCCTTCCTCACAAGGGCATTCGACCAGATAAGGATGGCAGCATACTCAAGGGCGAATCTAAAGATATGCGGCTCACACGCAGGAGTATCAATAGGTGAGGATGGGCCCTCACAAATGGGGCTGGAGGACATAGCGATGTTCAGGGCAATATATGGGAGCGCTGTCCTATATCCATGCGACGCCGTAAGCGCGGAGAAACTCACATGGGCAATGGCAAATTATGAAGGTATCTCATACATTAGAACAACTAGGCCAAGAACCCCAGTAATATATAGCAATGACGAAGAGTTCCATATTGGCGGTTCAAAGGTTCTCAGGTGGAGCAAAAATGATGAGACGACGGTCATAGCCTGTGGGATAACGGTTCACGAGGCGCTAAAGGCTTATGATATGCTAAAGAATGAAGGCATAAAGATCAGGGTCATAGACTGCTACTCCATAAAGCCGATTGACGCGGAGACTTTAATTAAGGCAGCTGAGGAGACAAGACATATTATAACGGTTGAGGACCATTACCCTGAGGGAGGGATGGGAGAGGCAGTAGCATCGCTAGGCTTAAAGCCACATATATTAGCCATAAGAAAAATGCCCCACTCAGGAAAGCCGCATGAACTCTTGGCGGAGCAGGGTATAGACGCTAAGGGCATAGCGAGAAAAGTTAAAGAGCTAATTCAGAAATAAAGTATGTGGAATTTAATACTGAGGAGCGGGGGTGGCAGAGCTTGGTCAAATGCGCGGGACTCAAGATCAGGCGGTGGATGGGGTATCCCGTCCCTTAGGGGTTCGTGGGTTCGAATCCCACCCCCCGCACCAATTTATCTGTAAAAATTGCATTCTTCTTCTGCCAAGAAGAATGCATTGCTAATTAAAGTACTATGAGATAATGAAAACTGATTTACATAGCATAAGGGGCGATTTTATTGATATATTCCTCCAATTCATCTACTGTTATCTTCAGCTACTTTTT
>JAGTQB010000018.1 GCA_018396995.1 Candidatus Bathyarchaeota archaeon | reverse complement strand
CCCAATAATCGTCCCCACCACTCGGGGAGCGGGTATTACCGCGGCGGCTGACACCCGACTTGCCCTCCCCTTATTCCCCCAGCTGTTTACACTGGGGAAAAGCCGCCCTCAGCGGGCGGCACTCGGGGTAGCCCCGTCACGCTTGCGCGCATTGCGGAGGTTTCGCGCCTGCTGCGCCCCGTAGGGCCTGGGCCCTTGTCTCAGTGCCCATCTCCGGGCTCCCGCTCTCACGGCCCGTACCCGTTATAGGCTTGGTGGGCCGTTACCCCACCAACAACCTGATGGGCCGCAGCCCCATCCTCGGGCGGCGCTGGAAGCATGGTTCCAGCGCCCTTTCGGTGAGAGACCATTCCAGGCGCCCTCACCTATCGGGGATTAGCCCCAGTTTCCCGGGGTTATCCCCATCCCGAGGGTAGGTTAGCTACGTGTTACGGAGCCGTCCGCCGCGCCCTCCCCGGTGGCCGGAGGGCGCCGACTCGCATGGCTTAGTCCCACCCCGATAGCGGTGGGGTCCGGCAGGATCAACCGGAGTTAGGGAGCCGGTCGCGTGTAGAAGGTTATTGGGAGCGGCGCTAAGCCCACCTTAGACCTTAGCTTATTTTGGGCTAAGGCCCGCATTCTTGTGTCCGCAACTGGAGGTCAACACTTCATTAGGAGGCATTTTAAACGCCTCCTTTTTATCTGCGTTGACGCCGCCGGTTGCGGACTTCAATAAATATTCAGTCTCTCATTTATAAATACTTTTTGGCGTACTGGTAAAGCTTATCAGTTAATAAAGTCGATATTTCAGTTGTGTGTTTGAGGTGTGCGTTGATGGCGCTTCCTGAGAGGTTTAGTGGGGTGTTGAGCGGTCTTATTGAGGACTTAAAGGCCCGTGAAGCTGTTCTTGGTTTTGGTTTGTTTGGTAGTTGGAGTCGTGGGGATGCTACCCCTGCTAGTGACGTTGATTTGTTAGTGGTTGAGAGTAGAGAGTATGATTATGATTATGTTGAGAGAATCGAGTTAAACGGCTGCTTGTTAGACTTAAACTATGTTTCAAAATATTGGATTACGAAAATGCCACCAGAGATGGATCAAAAGATTTACGAGATGAAAATACTGTTTGATCGGGATGGCTCATTAACTAAAGCTAAGAATTTAATGTCTAGGATTTATTGGAAGCCTGAGAGGATAGAGCTCAGAACGGAATCATATCTTTTTGAGGCTGACTCCTATTTAAGCCGTGCTCGCCAGGCGTTTAATAGGGGCGATTATCGTAGTGCTAAGGTAAATGCCATTAGGAGCTTTTGGGCTGCCGCGAAGATTTTAATTGAAGTGGGAAGAAGATTAATTCTTAATAGCTCATTCATTAGAAGCCTTGAGTCCGCTTGTAAGAGCTTGGATATGTATGCTTTTTATAGGAGTTACATTGAGACCGCTGGCTTTGACAAATTAAGTAAGAATGATGTAAAACTGATGCTCGACTCGCTTTTATCTGCCTGGGAAGGAATCATGAAGTTCACCGCTGCAATACCCCAAATGCCTAAAGATGCTCATCCTAAATTTAGTGCTAAACTTAACTATTACGGGCGGGAATCCTTTATAAGAGGCTTAAAAGCTAAGATAAATGATCTTCTGGAAACTTCTCTTGTTGAATCAGCTAATTATATTTTCCATACATCGATGGATGCCCTCGAAAGCTATGTTTATATAGCCTCTATCCTTGAGGGCGTAAGGTTTGACTATGCAACAATACTTAAGCATTTAAGTGAGCTGAAAAGGAGTCCGAGTGGGGTATATTACGGCGTTATCAGAACGTTACGTGTGGAGGATATCTCAGATAAAGAGGCGGAAAACGCATTAAAGACGGTAGCAAACGCAGTTTTAGATGTAAGACAGAAGAGGAAAGAGCTGATAGCGCGCCTATCAAGTTGAGCCGATCCAAAAAAGAAATAAATCTCTTAAAAATGAAGTATATTCTCGGTGGAGAAGCCCGGTGGTGTAGCGGTCAAGCATGGTGGGCTCTGGACCCACCGACGGGAGTTCGAATCTCCCCCGGGCTACCACCCTCTCTTTTATTAAAAAGAGAATTTTTTGGTGGAATATTATGAAATGCTTAAACCTAGAGGAGAAATTAAAATATAATTACATCTTTACAAAGGATTCTAACTAAGGGCTAAAAATATAGTGCTCATCTAAAACCAACTTCATCCAAGTTTATAAAACGTATAGAGACTAAATCTTTTTAAGTTTCGAGAATGTAAGGCTAAATGTATCCCCCTGGTGGTTAGGTTGGGCTTCATCCACCTATATACTGGTAATGGTGAGGGTAAGTCTATTACTGCCTTCGGTTTAGCTTTAAGGGCTGTTGGGCATGGTTATAAGGTCATAATAGTTCAGTTTATGAAAGGTAGGAAGGATATCGGTGAGTATAAGATTAAGGATAGGCTTACACCAAATTATGTGATTCGCCAATTTGGGCGTGAGGAATTTATTGATTTAAGGAGCCCTGAGCCAGTAGATTATGTCTTAGCAAGAAGGGCGATTAATTTTGCTAAGAAAGTGATTAACGAGAAGCCTCGCCTCCTAATTCTAGATGAAATAAACCTCGCAGTCTCCATCGGGTTAGTTCATCTCGATGAGGTTTTAGACCTTTTAAGCAGTATACCTGAATCAACAACTGTTGTATTAACGGGGAGGAATGCTCCTAAAGAACTCATTGATGTAGCTGATCTCGTCACTGAGATGCGCGAAATAAAGCATCCGTGGAAAAGGGGAGTTCAGGCTAGAAAGGGGATAGAATATTGATAGAAATCATGTTTTTGTCTCTCTCTTTCCCTCACAATACACAAGATACAGAAATACCAATATAAATGACACTAGCATCAAAACTTGCAGGATTATTTTAAGCATACCAAAGAATTCTGCACTCATCGCCCTTTATCCCCAAGTCTCATCTTAGAATTAGGTAATATTTAAGGCATTACCATTTTCCACTCTCTCATTAAGAAGTCGTATGCATCGTCACTCTCCTCAATGACATCATATTTTCCTAGAGCCTCAGCGATTCTTTGCCCAATTAAGTGATAACATAGATACGCCTTTTGACTCATTACGTGAAAGTAGAAGTCATCGCATGAACAAAAGACTGCGTCAGGCATAACTAAATAATCTCTCTCCTTACCAACAACTATCCATATGATCCTGCCACTGGGCTTAAAAATGTACTTCTTAACCCTACCATCCTTAACAGCTCTCCACGCCTTTACGAAGCGGGAACCAAAAATTGAAAACAGGCGGTCAAAATTTTCATCACTAATTTTTCCAGACTTACCGATGTCTTCACAAATTTTCTCAAGAAGCTCTTTTTCAGATCCTTCTTTTGCCATGTGTCAAATCATATCATATTTAGATCGGTGAATAAATATATTATTGCCAGAGTTGTCCCCCTCATGTCTGCAATGGTTCATCACTTTTCAGCCCGCCCATCGCAATCATCGGGGCAAGATAATCTTTTGTCTCCCTAAGATAAATCCTTTTCCAAAGTAAAGGGGAAGGATTTAACTTCTCTATCTGAGCATAATACGCTTTTGGTGATCTTAATGGAGGGGGAAGGCTCACCTATTTCAGAAGAGGATTTAAAAAAGGAGATTTGTAAGACTATAAGAAGACTGTTTAACAGGAGACTAATTTCATGTTTAGGCGGAAATGTTAGCGCCCGCCTTCCAGGACACAGTGAATTCTGGGTGACCCCAAGCGGGCTATTTAAAGGTGGGCTTAAACCAAGGGATCTAGTGAAGGTTAACCTTGATTGTAAGGTCATAGAGGGCTCATTAAAACCCTCTATTGAAACCCCAATCCATGCAGCCATATATAGGCGGAGAGCAGACGTGAACGCTATCGTACATGCCCACAACCCTATAACAACAGCTCTAACCATCGCGGGGGTGGAGATGAGACCGATAACAGCTGAGGCTGCAATGATCATTGGGGAAGTCAAGGTCATTCCCTGGGCCCCTCCAGGCTCCGAGAAGCTTGCTAACATTGTTGGTGAATATATCGGAGGCGCTAAAGCTTTGGTGCTGATGAAACATGGCGTCATAGGTGTTGGAAGCAATCTTTTTGAGGCTGAAGCTGTTGCCGAAGCGCTTGAAGAGAATGCGATGGCACTACTCATAATGTCACTATTAAAGAAGGGTGCTCCGTAATCACGTGAAGTTAACCTAAAGGTTTAAATTATAGGTTATCACTGCCTTACTTAGTATAGGTGGTAGGTCCTTGTCTAGGGAAGATGAACAAGGCCCGTTATACCAGTGTGTTAGATGTGGAACTATCATTAAGTTAAGTGAGCTAGAATTAGGCATAAGGTGCCCACGATGCCGCTATAGGGTTCTCAGGAAAATTAGGCCGCCAGTCGTTAAACGGGTTCTAGCAAGATGAAAATATATTAGCTAAACGAATTATAGAGTAGCCATTATTTATTAAGGATATGGGTGACCTAAGTTGCCGGATTTTAAGGTTAAAGATTTAAGTCTAGCTGAGAGAGGCGAGATGCTTATAGAGTGGGCTTCTAGACATATGCCGGTCCTAAATAAGATCGCTGAGCGCTTTAGAGACGAAAAGCCCCTTAATGGTTTGCGGATAGGCGCGTGCTTACACGTGACTAAGGAAACTGCAGTTCTCATTAAAACCCTTATGGATGGGGGAGCTAAAGTAGCCCTATGTGGCTCAAACCCGCTCTCAACACAAGATGAGGTTGCGTCAGCCTTAGCTAAAATGGGCGTTAGGGTTTACGCGTGGCGTGGAGAGACAACTGAAGAATATTATTGGTGTATTAACCAGGTGATAGATTTTAGACCAGAAATTACGCTTGATGACGGAGCGGATCTCGTCACCACAATACATCTCTCAAGGAGAGAGGCTCTGAAGCATATTTTAGGTGGCACAGAAGAGACAACTACTGGCGTTACCCGCTTAAAGGCGATGGCGGAGAGGGGCGTCCTTGGTTATCCCATAATAGCCGTAAATAATGCATACACAAAGTATCTCTTTGACAATCGGTATGGAACGGGGCAGAGCACAATAGATGGCATATTGAGGGCGACAAATATACTTTTAGCTGGAAAAACCGTTGTTGTTTGCGGTTATGGCTGGTGTGGGCGTGGAATCGCTATTAGAGCAAGGGGTATGGGCGCAAATGTCATAGTTACCGAGGTTAATCCAATAAGGGCTTTAGAGGCCGTTATGGATGGCTTTCAGGTGATGCCATTAAGTAGGGCAGCCGAGATAGGAGACCTGTTTATAACGGCAACTGGCAACATAAACGTTATCCGCAAGGAGCACATGCTCAGAATGAAGGATGGGACAATACTAGCTAATAGCGGCCACTTTAATGTTGAAATAAGCCTCCCAGATCTAGAAGGCATATCAATGTCAAAAAGGACAATCCGCCCAAACCTGGAGGAGTATACTCTTAAAGATGGAAAGAGAATTTACTTGCTGGCTGAGGGGCGATTAGTAAACCTAGCAGCCGCAGAGGGTCACCCCTCCGAGGTTATGGATATGTCCTTCTCAAACCAAGCATTATGTGTTGAATATCTGGCTAAGAACCCTGGGATGGAACCGAAAGTTTATGATGTTCCTAAGGAGATTGATGAAGCCGTTGCAAGACTAAAACTAAAGGCAATGGGCGTAGAGATAGATGAGATGACTGAAGAGCAGAAAAAATACGTCGAGAGCTGGGAGCCTGGAACTACTTAGAGAAGCTATTGTCTCTTGATAACGTAGGGTTACACATGAATAGATATTATTTACCTAAGGGGATGCGGCCCTCAACATTAGAGGAGCGTAAACAATTTTATGAAAGAGAGTTTAACCTCGATGGTGTGAGGGAATGGCTTAGAGACTGGCGTGGGAAAGTCATCTTTGCGGTGATAATAGGTAGGCATACAAGGATCTATCCGCTAGAATATGCAGATGAAGCTTCAACAACAATACTCATAGAAAACTACAAGGGTTTGGAGGATGTTAGGAGCTGGATTCTTGAATTTCTCCCGGAATCAGTATATTATGATAGAAATGTTTATGATGAGGAGGGGCATATTTTAGGCCAAGAACTTGCCTTCGATATTGACCCGGAGAATTTTACGTGTCCTATACATGGCTCGCTCGAGGATAAAATGCGCAGACATCAGGGGCTAAGCTTCTGTGAATTGGAGCTGGACGCTGCCAGAAGGGAAACAATCAGGTTTTATGAGGTCCTCTCCGAAATATTTACAGATCTGAAGATTGTTTATTCTGGAAGAGGGTTTCATATACATGTTTTCGATGAAGATGCTTTTAATTGGAGCTACGAGAAGCGAAGCGCCTTTGCAAGGGATATGAGGAATAGAGGCTTTATATTTGATGAATGGGTTACTTCCGGAGGGATGAGATTAATTAGGCTCCCTTACAGTTTACATGGAATGGTTTCCAGAATAGTTATGCCAGTAGATATCTCTGAGCTAGAAAGACCTAATTTAGTAGACGATGAAAGATTTATACCAATGTTCTTAAGAGGAGAGCGTTAAGCAGCTTACTTCTTCTTGCACTTCTTTACCTCTTCAGCCTTCTTCTCTTTCTCCCCATAATAATAGTACTTTTTCTTCTTCTCAACTTCAGACAAATATTTCCCCCGAATGGATTATTTGGCTCACCCAATATATAAGTTTAAGGAAAAGAGGATTGATGAGGATGGAAAGCGCCATTGACTTACTAATAGGGATGGCAAGGAAAATATACTCTGCTGTTCATCCCCTACTCGGAACCATAGATGCTAGAAAAATTGTCGGCTCGGGTTTCGGTGGGGATAAAACGAGACTTATTGATGCTGTATCTGAGGAGGCTGCCATGGAATATTTAGGGCAAAAGAATATCTCCTGCATCTTCATTGGAGAGGAGTGCGGGGTAAGGAAAATTGGTCAATCACCCAGCTTTTACCTTGCTGTTGATGGAGTCGATGGAACAAATAATGCGATGAAGGGTATAAAGTTTGCCTCGGCATCATTAGCCCTATCGAGAACAGAATATTTGAGCGACATAGAAGCGGCTGTTGTGATAGACCTATATAGCGGAGAAATATTTTCAGCTGAGAAGGGAGCTGGAGCCAAACGCGATGGACAATCAATTAAGCCGTCTTCATTAAAGAATCTCGGGGAAGCAATTATCAGCATTAATGTTACAAGGAATGTGAAAGCTGCGAGGAAACTACTGCCAATCATAAGCATAGCTAAGGGCATAAGAGCTTTTGGATCAGCCGCCCTAGAGATGTGCCATGTTGCATGCGGTCTCTTGGAAGCCTATATAGATATACGGGGGGTACTTAGGACAATAGATTTTGCGGCTGGCTCATTTATTTTGAAGGAGGCTGGGGGAGTTATCTTACAACCAGATGGTAAGGAGATACCATGTGTACCATTAACAGAGATTAAGCGCTTCTCGGTAATAGCTTCGGCCAATAGAGAAATTTTTGAGAAAATTTCTTCATTGATGACCCGGACGAAAATAGATCTTCAGGAGTGTAGAGATGACTGCAGTAATTAGGCTAGTAAGCCCTTACCCGGCGTTAACAATAATTAGCGAGGATGAAAAAGTCTTAGTTATCTCAGACATACACCTTGGCTGGGAGGCAAGTCTCTCTGAGAGAGGGATCCATTTACCATCCCAAATGAATAGACTTCTAAAGAGATTGGAGCAAATCCTAATGCTTGAAAAGCCGGATCAACTAATTATTTTAGGTGATGTAAAACATACTGTTGAGAAAATTGAGGTTGAAGAGTGGCGCGACATACCAGTATTCTTTGAAAAACTCCTTAATAGGGTCGGTCAAATAAAGGTTGTGCCGGGGAATCATGATGGCAATATAGATGTCTTATTACCAAGTAAGGTTGAGGTTACATCACAGCGGGGTGTAATCTTCGGTGGTGTTGGATTATTTCATGGTCACACATGGCCAGATATAAAGATGCTTGAATGTGAAACCTTGATCATCGGACACGTACATCCAGTAATATCATTTAAGGACCCAGCTGGATTCCACATAACAAGCCAGGTTTGGATTAGGGCTTCCTGCAATAAGCTTGCTCTTATAAGAGCAATGTTAAAGCACTATAAAGTTAGGCTTGGGGCTAATGACGACCCAGAGAGGGTGCTTAAAGAGAGGTTTATGGTTGAGCCTAGAGTTAAAAATTTAATAGTAATGCCATCCTTTAACGATGCATTGGGGGGGAGAGCTATAAATAGGGCATTAACCCTTAAGGACGAAATATTTAGGGATTTTATCGGGCCAGTATTTCGGTCTGGTGGAGTCAACCTTGACAAAACTGAAATTTACTTACTTGATGGAACATTTATAGGGTCACTTAACAGGCTTATTGCATTAAATGAACACTAAAATTATTTCCTTCAATACTTAATTTTGTAAAAATTGAACCAGATGAAAATATATTGTTGTTCTACACATTATAATTTTGTCACTATATGTTTCTAGGAAGAACCTGGAATGGAGGAAGTAAAACTTAAGAAAATAGCGGAGCTGAGAGAGATCCTTGAGGAAAGGATAAGGAACTTAGAGGCGGAGATAGAGGGCTTAAGAATAATCCTGGAATTTGTTAATAACATTTTACTTGAGAAAAGCTTTAGAAGAGCTGATGAAATAGTCCTGACGGGAGTCCCAGAGGCAGCTCCAATTGCACAACCACCAGTACTAAAGGAGCCTTCCAGAACCATACCGTTAAAATCGAGTACTGGAGAGTTACTGGCGAATATATATGTGGAGGATAGGAACCTACGCATAGTTCCGGAACCTGGTAAAAAATTTGATGTAAACACTCCACCTTTCGAAGCCTTCTTAATCGAGAAAGTTTTAAATAAAATGAGAGAAATTGATCAGGAAGCAGTTAGGAGAGGCGAGCTGAAGCCGGAAGAAGCCATCTCATATGAGATAAAGCGAGATGGAAATATAATTAAGGAAATTTTCATTCAGAACGTAACCCCACAGAGGGAGCGGGAGCTAAGGTCGGCGATACGTTGGACTCTAGAAAAAATGTATGAAAAGACTAGAGTTTCATAAAAAAAGGAAAAATATTCATAGCTCCTTTCCACAAATTTATTTGGACGATGAGGAGATCGAGGTACGTGGACGCTTGCCCGCGGTGGATGACGAACTTTTCCCGCTCCTGAGTCCAATAACAAGCATGTTTATTATTTCCCAAAAACGCCATAACCGTAATCCTTAAAAATTTCCATTAGTGTCTTAATCTTTGCATAAGAATTAAGGCTTATCTTGCTTCGAGGGACCTATTTTGCGCCACGAAACCCTTCAAACCGTACGCGGCATGAGGGATTTAATGCCGGAGGACGTGTGGAAACTCCGATTTGTTGAAAGTAATGCTAGGCGCCTGGCAGAACTATATGGCTATGAGGAAGTTATAACGCCGATTATCGAGCACTATGAACTTCTGGCGGCAAAGATTGGTGAGGAAACTAGGAAGCGCATGTATGTGTTCGTGGATTTAGGTGGGAGGAAAGTTGCCTTAAGACCTGAGTTTACAGCCTCAATAGCCAGGCTTTTCATAACCAAGTTAGCGGCAGCACCTAAGCCTATAAGGCTCTTCTCCTTTGGGAGCCTCTACCGCTATGATGAGCCCCAGCTTGGACGATACAGAGAATTCTGGCAGGCAAATTATGAACTTATAGGCTCAAGTAAACCTGAAGCAGATGCTGAGATCCTATGCCTAACAAATGATTTCCTCAAGAATCTAGGACTAAGAAACTATATTATAAAGATTAATCACATTGGTATCTTACGCGGAATACTTTCTCATGAAGGTATTCCTGAAGATAAGCAAAATGCGATAATGCAAGCACTTGATAAGAGGAATTGGAGTGAAGCCATAAGTCTCGCTAAGAGCTTTGGTGTGAATAATGAGTGTCTAGAAACTTTAGAAAAACTCATCGGGATTAGAGGTTATGAAAAAGCTTCATTTATTAAGGAGGTGTCTGACGCTGTTAAAGCTTACCCTGAGGCCATAAGCGCCCTAGAAAACTTCAGGGAGACACTCGAGTTGCTAGAAAGAACTAGCTTAAAAATACAGTTTTACTTTGAGGCTGGTTTTGCAAGGGGGTTAGAATATTATACTGGGATAATATTTGAGACTTACGTGCCAGAGCTAGATATAGCAATATGTGGTGGCGGAAGATATGATAGGCTTATAGAGTCCTTCGGCGGCGGCATGGTTCCAGCCATTGGAGTTGCGTTTGGAGTTGACAGGATAATACTAGCGATGGAGAAGCAGGGCATAAGTCTACCTAAGCCCCAAAGAGAGAGGGTCTTAGTAATCCCTACAAACAGCAAGCTCCTACCTGAAGCGATTAAAGCGTCAAACGTTCTCAGAGAGAACGGTATATCATCTGAGGTTGAGGTTATGGGGCGTAGTCTCTCAAGAGCCCTCTCTGACGGAAGCAGAAGGGGCGTGACATATGCTATAATCATCGGCCCAAGAGAAATCTCTGAAGGAAAAGTTATTTTAAGGGATATGAGAGAAAAGATTCAGGAAAAGGTTAAGATAGAAGATTTACCAGTTAAAATACGTTCTAAATCATCCTTCAAGGGTGGCTAAGGCGCTTTCCAACGCCTCTATCACGTTTTCTCTACCCATGGCAACTATATATGGTCCAAGCCTCGGGCCTGAGGGGGCGCCTAAAAGTATCATGTAAAGTTTTCTGAAAAACTCTTTTGGCTCCAGACCATTTTGTCTGGCAGCCTCAAATATTGCGCCCTGAATTTTTTCAGCCTCCTCCTCAGCTCGAATTCTCTGGATTAAATATCTAATTGCGTTAGCTTCTTCTAAGCGGAGCTCCACCCTGGTTTCAGAGATTTCTTTAAAATCGTTTACCCAGTTTTGGGCATACTGTACTCGCCTCTCTAAGTCCTCAATGTTATCACTTAAATCCCTTATGTATCCGTACTCCCGCAATTTCTTAATAATAAAGTCCACTTCACGCCCCTTAGGAGCAACCTTAACTAAATAAGTTAGCACGTTATAAGGCACATGTATTCTCGGCTTGCTAGGAGGCTT
Organism: Candidatus Bathyarchaeota archaeon; assembly: GCA_018396995.1. Lineage (GTDB taxonomy): Archaea > Thermoproteota > Bathyarchaeia > Bathyarchaeales > DTEX01 > DTEX01. Next base: position 15,763 of record JAGTQB010000018.1, on the reverse strand, counting down.
TAGAAGCCAGCAATACTCATATAAGCCTTTAAGTTTAATCTTCTCCGCCTCATCCTTTAACTCAATTTTCCCAAAATATATGTCCTCAAGCTCATCGAGTTCATTCATATAACGTGGTACATCCATAATAGAGATACTTCTTGTTCCGACAAATCTCTTTAGCATAAGCAATAGTAGGGATTGTGGTGAACCATATTTAAGCCATAGCTGCGGTGTAATAATGTTTCCAGCAGACTTAGAAATCTTTTTTCCGCTCTTATCTAGAAATAATTCATAGCGGGCATGGAGCGGCGGCTCATAACCCAGTATCTCACGTGAAACTCTATCATTAACCTTAACAGAGGTGAGTAGATCCTTTCCATAAGCCTCAAACTTAATTTTCAGAGCCTTCCATCTAGCCGCGAACTCTCCAGCCTTCCATGCAAGCTTTCCCTCCCCCCTAGTATAGTCTGCCTCGCCTTCATACCCACAACCCTTAATCCATTTACCCTTAACTTCCATTCCCTCACATACATACAGCACTTTATTCTCCTTTGGAAGAAACTTATATGCTTTCGTCGTGTAGATTTTTCCGCAGGAAGCGCATACTGGAAAGTATGGGAGAACATGAAGATATTTTTCCTGTCCAGTCTCCTCATACACTATTTTGCCTACTTGCTCAGCATTCATAAGGATCTGCCGTATCTCGCCATTAAGCAAGCCGCCCTTATAGGCCTCAATTGCAGACATAAACTTGTATTCTATATTAAGCTTATCCAGCGCATCAAGCAATAAATCTACCATGTGCTCCCCAAAGCTGCCATGGCAGCCAAAAGGGTCTGGGACACTTGTCACTGGTTCACCTAGATGTTTCTCAAGCGACTCCGGCATTCCCGCGGGGACTTTTCTAAGCCCATCCATATTATCTGAAAAAACTATGAGTTCTGAGTTATACCCCTGGTCTTTCAAAGCTAAAGACACCGCATAGTTTCTTGCCACTTCAGCTATACTCCCCAAATGTGGTATACCAGAGGCGCCGACCCCACACTCAACTCTAATAAGATCTAGGTCCCTGCCAAGCCTCTTTTCTCTCTCAACTATCTTAAATGCCATTTTATCATACCATGTCCCATGACCAATAATCTTCCTCGCCTTACTCGACTCCATTATGGTAACCTCGATCCTCAGCCATCACGATATTGAGGAACAAAAATCAAGATAAATCTTACTACTATTATCATTAGCCAAACAAAATCTCAATGATCATCAAGGGAAAAAGAAGATTTTAAGATTTACTTAGGCTAGAGACCTTTTCCAATTCTTTCCTTTAGCTTCTCAACAGCTTCTGGATTCATTAGAGTTGTTATATCTCCTACTGGTTCATTCTTCAGTAGTGCCCTCAAGATCCGACGCATAATCTTTCCACTTCTGGTCTTTGGCAGATCCTCGACAAAAAACACCTTTTCAGGCCTAGCTATTGGCCCTATAATCTTATCAACAATTCTTTTTATTTCAGTCTCAAGTTCGCCTGAGGGCTTATATTCTGGCTTAAGCACAACAAATGCTACTGGAACCTCACCCTTAATTTCATGAGGAATCGCCACAACAGCGCACTCGACCACCGCGGGATGCTGAGCCACAGCGTTCTCAACTTCAGCATTAGCTATCCTATGACCAGCAACCTTCATTACGTCGTCGACTCTTCCAGTTATCCTAATGTTGCCCATCTTATCATAGATGTAGGCGCCATCACCAGTGTAATAAATGTTATCACCATATACACCAAAATACTGCTGCTTAAATCTCTCTGGATCCCCATATATTGTTCTAAGCATGCCAGGCGCAAATGGAGGTAGCTGAACAAGGTAGCCGCCTTCACCAATATTTGTTGAAGTTCCATCCTCCCTTAAGACCGCAAACCTCGTTCCTGGAAATGGTCTTCCGGCAACTGTTGGTATGAAGGGACCTATGCCTGGCAGCGAGTGGATTAATGTGCCACCAGTCTCAGTCTGCCACCAAGTATCAATTATAGGACACCTGCCGCCTCCAACGACGTTAAAGTACCACAGCCAAGCCTCTTCATTAATTGGTTCTCCAACGCTCGCAAGAAGCCTAAGAGTGCTTAAGTCATGCTTCTTAACCCATTCATCACCATACTTCATGAGCAGTCTTATGGCTGTTGGCGCGGTATAGAATATCGTTACACCATACTTCTCTATAATTTGCCACCATCTGTCCGGAGCTGGATAGTCAGGCGCGCCCTCATATAATATGAAGGTTGCGCCGTTCAATAGTGGACCATAGCAGTTATAAGTATGACCGGTGATCCAGCCGATATCCGCTGTGCAGAAGAATATGTCTTCGTCGTGTAGGTCGAAGGTCAGCTTGGCTGTCCAATAGGCTTGGACAGCATAACCGCCAACGTGATGCTCAATTCCCTTAGGTTTACCAGTTGTCCCGCTGGTATATAGTATGAAGAGCATGTCTTCACTATCTAAAACTTCTGGCTCACAGTATGGCTCCGCATCCTTCATCAGCTCATGCCACCAATAGTCACGCCCCTCAACCATGTTAACGTTTAAACCAAGCCTTCTAACAACGACCACCTTCTCTACAGTCGTTCCTTCGACGCCTGTGTCAGCATTAGCCTTAAGGTTAATCACGCTTCCTCTTCTATAGTATCCATCAGCTGTAACTAAGACCTTCGCCTTAGCATCAAGCATTCTATCCTTTAACGCTTGGCCACTAAATGCGGAGAAGACAACACTATGTACCGCACCTATGCGGGCACACGCTAACATTGCTATAATGGCTTCTGGAATCATCGGGAGGTAAATGCCAACTCTATCACCCTTCTTAACACCCAGCTTTTTCAGCACATTTGCGAACTTATTAACTTCACGATAGAGATCATAGTATGTTAAGACTCTATGTGGCTCTTCAGGCGGCTCAGGCTCCCATATTATCGCCGCTTTATTTCTACGCCATGTTTTGATATGTCTATCAACGGCATTATAGCATATATTGAGCTTTCCCCCAACGAACCATTTATAGAAGGGTGGTTCGTGGACAAAGGTTTCAGCCCACTCTTTAAACCATGTTATACCCTCTCTAGCTAATTTAGCCCACCATTCTATCGGATCCTTAGCTGCCTCCTCATATATTTTCTCGTCACTAACCCAAGCCCTCTTTTTCATTTCTTCAGATGGCCAGAAGACATTCGGCTTATTGGGGTCTCTAACAACCCACTTAATAGCATCTTTGCTCAAAGTAACGCACCTCCTTGTAATTTTAGAGAATAAAGACAAGAAAAGTGGAATAAATTCTTTATGGAGAGAATAACAAAAGAAATAATTGATGAAAGTTCAATATAACATCAGATAAGTTTAAATCTGTTAGTTGGCTTTTTCTGAAATTTAGCGAAGCAGGCTATATATTGGCTGAAGCTATCGGTGTGATGTGGTTTGGAGGAGGGCTCCAGTAAAGTAAGTAAAGTGGAGGAATGGGTTCCACGCACAAAGGTTGGCAGAATGGTGCTTGAGGGTAAAATATCCTCCTTAGAGGAGATATTTGCTAATGGAATGAAGATAAGTGAGCCTGAGATAGTAGACACTCTTGTACCAAATCTTGAGGAAGAAGTTTTGCACATAAGCATTGTTCAAAGACAAACAGATGCTGGTGAAAGGTCTAGATTTAAAGCTATAGTCGCCGTCGGAAATAGAGATGGTTACTTTGGTATAGGTTCTGGCAAGGCTACACAGGTGCGTACAGCCATAGAGAAGGCTGCTAGAGATGCGCGATTAAATATAACAGTTATACGCAGGGGATGTGGAAGCTGGGAATGTGGGTGTGGACAGCCACACTCATTACCCTTCCAAGTAACTGGAAAATGCGGCGCCGTTAAGGTCAAGATTATACCGGGGCCAAGAGGCCTAGGTCTCGTTGCTGGTGAAGTTGCTAAAGCTATCCTTAGACTTGCGGGCATAAAGGACTGCTGGACTAGGAGCTATGGCCCCACAAGAACTGTTCCATCCTTTACATATGCCGTATTTGATGCTCTTAAGAAAACGTATGAGGTTGTTACTCCACTGGATTGGGCGAGGTAGATATCCATGGAGAAAGGGGACAAGTGCTTAGCTGTTGTGAGGGTCCGCGGCACAGTTAACGTGAGAAGGGATATTAGTGATACACTTAGAATGCTCCATCTTGTTCGTAATTGCCATGCAACGTTAATAGATAATCGTCCCTCATATCTAAATATGCTTCATAAAGTCCATAATTATGTAACATGGGGTGAAGTCTCTAAGGAAGTTATTGCTCTACTGCTAAGAGAAAGAGGTAGACTTAGAGGAAATAGAAAAATCACTGATGAATATGCTAGAAAAATAGGTTTTGAGTCAGTAGATGATTTAGCTGAAGCAATACATAGCCTAAAGGTTGAATTTCACAAACTTCCAGAAATTAAACCAGTTTTCCGCCTACACCCACCAAGCGGTGGGTATGATGGAAGCATAAAAAAGAGTTATAAGAGTGGAGGCGTAGTAGGTTATAGAGGTGAAGACATAAACGATTTACTTAAAAGGATGATTTAGAGGGAAGGAACGCATGCCGCATAAGATCAGAAAGATTCGTAAGAAACGAGGATCGAGGACATGTGGTTACGGCAGAGTTGGGCAGCATAGGAAGAGTGGGTCTAAGGGCGAGAGGAGAGCTGGTCGACACAAGCACCTGTGGTCATGGGTTTTGAGGTATGAGCCAAACTACTTTGGATATAAGGGTTTCGTCTCGCCAAAACAAAAGAAGATGAAAAATATTAAGTGCATAAACTTGAAGGAGCTTCAGGAAATAGCCCTAAAGGTTACTGCTAAGACTGGAGAAGGTGAAAAAATATTCATAGATTTAGAGACTATGGGTTACATGAAGCTCCTAGGTGAAGGAAAAATAACTCTTCCAGTTATAGTTAAAGTCCCTTCGTATACTAAAGAGGCATTACGAAAGATAAAAGAGGCTGGTGGAGAAATATTATCCGTAAAGGAGACTGCTCAATAGAAGTAAAATAAATCTGTCTTTTCCAATACCATTTATGTTTGAGGGAAAAACTTGGCTGGCAGGTTTTTAAGGGCCTTTCAGCCGTTAACAAGATTTATTCCTGAAGTTAAGGCTCCAGAACGTAAAGTTAGTTTTGGTGAGAAACTTCTTTGGACAGGCCTTGCATTAATAATTTATTTTATTATGAGCGAAATACCTTTATACGGTCTACACAAGAGTGAAAGTGTCCTAGTCTATAGGATTATATTTGCTTCAACGCAGGGCACATTGATGGAACTTGGCATAGGCCCAATTGTTACAGCCGGATTAATATTGCAATTACTTGCGGCCTCCGGCCTCATAAGTGTCGATTTTTCTAACCCTGAGGATAGAGCACTTTTTACAGGCGCAAGTAAGGTCTTAGCAATAGTTATGACTATCTTCCAAGCCTCAGCCTATCTTATAAGCGGTGTCCTTCGGGCGATGGGATCCATCCAAGCAATAGTAATATTTGTACAGCTACTCATTGCTAGCCTAATAGTAATGCTTCTAGACGAAATGATACAAAAGGGATGGGGGATTGGGAGCGGCATAAGTCTCTTTATTCTAGCAGGAGTGGCCCAGCATATAATGATAGACTGCTTCTCATTGACACAACCTGTGGGTAATGTAGGAAAGTTTAGGGGGATAATCCCAGCTCTAATTGATTCACTGATCACGGGAGCTCCACTCTCAGCCTTAATTATAAGACCAGGGGGGGACCCGAGCGTCATAGGTCTACTTTTAACGATAGCGATATTCATGTTCTGTATATATGTGCAGGGGGTCAGAGTTGAAATACCAATTTCATACTCTAGATATAGAGGATTTAGAGGGAAATACCCAATAAGCCTATTGTATGTTTCAAATTTACCAATCATCTTTACGTCAACCCTCTTTGGAAACATACAGATTTTTGGGCAGATATTATGGAACAATTATCGAGATGACCCAACTTTAGGACCAATAATAAGGCTAATAGGTGACTTTAAATGGACCCCTGAGGGGGTTAGACCAATTGGGGGGCTAGCGTATTATGTTGCTTCACCAAGAGGTTTCATGGACTTTATAGGGGAACCTATAAGATATAGCATATATATAATCCTCCTAATTATTTTCTGTCTCATCTTCTCTTGGGTTTGGTTACAGGTTGGAGGTTTAGATCCAAGAACTGTTGCCAAACAGCTAGTAGATGCTGGTCTCCAAGTTCCAGGATTCAGGAGAGCCGAGAAACCAATTGAATTTATCCTAAAGCGTTATATTCCAACAGTGACGCTGCTGGGGGGCCTTATTGTTGGCCTCATGGCCGCTATAGCGGATGTGTTCGGGGCATTTGGTACCGGGTCAGGAATACTTCTCTCCGTTGGCATTATATATCAATATTACCAACAAATAATGCGTGAGCAAATTGAAGAACTCTATCCTGGAATAAGAAAGTTCCTTGGAGAGTGAGGGAAACTTCTTTGTGGATGCTTGAGAGCCCACCATATATAACGCTTTTCACAATTCTTATAGCCCTTTTAACATCCTTAATCTTGACCTTAATTAACCGTAAATTTATTGATAAGCGACTACTAGCCGAGTTTCAGAAGGAGTATTCGGAGTGGAGGATTAAACTGGAACAAGCCAAAAAGACTGGTGATAAGAAGCTTATAGCCAAGTTAAAAAAGGATGAAATACGATTAAATCAGATGAAAGCAAAAGTTTACTCACAGCAATTAAAGACCACATTTATTACCTCTATTTTGATCTTCGCAATATGGTGGTTTCTACTACCGTACCTCCACAAGCCAGCGGCCTTCATACCATTACTTGGAGATAAGATTAACGTACCATTCTTCATATGGTATGTTATATGCAGCTTCTTCTTCCATTTCCTACTCTCAAAAACATTTAAATAAAATATTAATAAGATTGCTAGTTTGAAGTTGCACTATGGGATCTTAATGTCGGGAGGAAAAAAGATTATAATTTGTATCTCTGGTCTAGCTGGTTCGGGAAAAAGCACAGCTGCCAGAAAGATTGCAAAACATTATGGCTTAAAGTTTTATTCTGGTGGTGATGCCCTTAAGGCTGTTGCATTAGAGATGGGTTATAAAGTGTCAGAGCGGGGGTGGTGGGAAACTGAAAGCGGCATACAGTTTGTCGGGGAGAGATTAAGGAACCTGGAAATTGATAGACGAGTAGACGAGAAAATGATGGAGTGGGCTAGGGAAGGAGATGTTGTACTGGATAGCTGGACTATGCCTTGGCTTCTTAAAGAGGGCTTTAAAATATGGCTTGACGCCTCAGAGGAGGTTAGGGCCGCTAGAATCGCTAGGAGAGATGGAATAAGCTTTGAGGAAGCCCTAAGACGTATGAGAGAACGAGAGACGAAAACTAAGGAAATCTATCAAAAATTATATGGCTTTAAGCTCGGCGAAGACTTCGAACCATTCCATGTGATACTAGACGTAAATAATTTGAATGAGGACGAAGTCTTCGAAACACTACGACTAATAATTGATAAATGGCTTTTTAGGAGGAGCTAATTTTTCAGTGAATAAATGCAATGCTTATTGATAGAAGAATAATGTCCCCGATAAATATTGTTGTAAGAAAGCCTATTGTAATGAAAACCATAAAAGGTAGTCCAGGCGTAACCCAGATTTTTCCATGAAAATCACGTGGCACTATCTCTTTTGGCCATTCTTCATCTGCGGGTAAACGGCTAAATAATTTTAACTTCCTACTCAAGGATCCATCCTCATGCCTAACAAATTCTTCCATAAGAAGGTAATAATGTCTACCTAAGCGAAGCTTACTTACATCAACCCTATAACCCGTCAAGAGGGCAAGAGCCTTCTTAAATGACTTTTCATGTTCAAGACCTTCAAAAATTCTCTTACTCTTCATATAATCTATTGAGTTCCTTATAAGGAACGGAATTGTTAATAGCGCTGCGAAGAGAACGGAATTATTAAGGGTTGAAATTGGCGGTGGCATAAAGAGCTGAATAGCATATTTGTCAAAAAATCTGGCAGGGGATAGATTTGGTTGAAGGGGCATTGCAGCCGCTAGGCATATCAGAGCCTTTGCATCAGCTCCGCCAAATAGGCCCAAGTAAAAGAAAGCTACAGAGAAAATGAAAATGACAGCTATAACTACGATCCATATGAGAAAAGCCCATATATTCTTCCCACTTAATAAGATGGAAAAAAACGTTAATACTGAGCCGATTGGAGCAAAAATTATCCATAGTGTGTCAGGAACCTCCCTACTCTTAATATCATACAAGGATGCTATGAGAAGGAAAACTAAGCAGGTAAATACTCTAGCCAGCTCGAGCATAAGGAGCATGCTCATACATGCCACCAGCAGGCTAAAAATCCCTTAATGATCTCTAAAATATAAATTCCCCGTCTAAAACATTAGATGAATTTTCCCAGGATGAATAACACCGATCACTTAATAAAAAGAGGAAAGAGGGAAAGGAATAGCTAGCCTCTCTTTTCCAGCAGAAGCCTCAGGAATTCTCTCATGAACGCCGGTAGATCCGGCCAGGCTCTACTTGTAACGAGATTTCCATCAACAACTACTTCCCGGTCTATATATTCTGCACCAGCTTGCTTAAGATCCGGGGCAACTGCCATATAGCAAGTCATTCTTCTACCCTTAGCTAGCCCAAAGGCGGTAATTACTAGTGGACCATGACATATAGCTGCCACGGGCTTGTTATTCTCAAAGAAGTGTTTAATGATAGGCTCAATCTCAGGGTAAGTTCTCACATATTCTGGTGCTCTCCCACCTGGTATTATGAGACCATCGAACTCTTCCGGCTTAACATCCTTAAACGACATCTCAACCCAACCAAACCTATATCCAGGTTTCTCAGTATATGTTTCCCAACCAGGCTCAAAATCATGGATAACGGTAAATAGAGCCTTTTTTGAGGGAGCCGCCACCACAACCTCTATTTCCGCCTCTTTAAGTCTCCAAAATGGGTAAAAGATTTCTTGGGCTTCAACGCCGTCCCCCGCAAGAATCAAAACTTTGGGCATTCTCCCACCAAAAGCTTTCTTTTACAAAAGAGAACTTAAGTATTGCCTTACGCTGCTTGGATTGAGGCTGTTGTGAAGAAGCAATTAAATATTTCCGAGTAAATATTTAATTATGTTTTAGCAAGGATTGCTTAGGGTGCAAAGGAGTATGGTTATAAAGGCTTATGTATTGTTGAAGGTCAGCTCCGGGGCAGAAAAGGATGTTTGTAAAAAGATAGCCGATTTAGACAGCGTAATAGATGCAAGTATAATTTATGGAGAATATGATATCATTGCCAAGGTTAGTGCACAGGAAATAACCCAATTAAATGAGCTATTAGATAAGATTAGAAGCGTGCCGAGTGTTATATTGACGTCCACGATGATCGTTGCTCAAGAATATAAGGGGAAAAATATACGTGGAGCATTAAATGTTCAAAGCCAAGAAAAAGTCAAGAGTTGAAATTCGATTTCTTGTTAGCTAGGCTTCCTGCCAATAAGCAGTCTCATATCCCCGAGAACAGCTGATAAAGCTTGTATATCCTTCATCGTTTTAAGCCCTGGTGATGCGCTGATCACCCGAGGTATCAAATTTACGATTATAGCTGCTGTACCAATGTCCCCGTGAATACATGGGGTTATCCGTTCATTTATCGTTGGCACCCCATCAATATATATTAAATCGCACTCCCAAGCTGCTCCGGCATAAGCTTTAAAAATTAACGTTATGAATTGTTGTTCATTGAGTAATCCATGAGCCTTTTGAGTTACACCAGCCACAAATCCAGGTTTAACGATGGTAAAGCCGCTCTCAATTTTCTCCTCCGCTATTACTGGTTTTATTGGCTCCTCCACTATTCTGCTAAGCTTTATGCCAATTGAGTCAGCCACCATCGCTATTGACTGCTTAAGCCCAACATGCCCTACTATCTCACCCTTACTAACCTTCTCATTAAATTCCTTAACGCTTAATCCAACACCAATTTTCCTCTGAAATGAAGGCCTACGTTTAGAGGCATCAACTATTCTTTCAACAACTATGCGCCTGATCTCTTGGCACACGCCTGTCAAAGTTATAACTAAGGTGTCCATAAGGAAGCCAGGATTTATGCCGGATCCAAGAACAGTAACTTTATATTTCTTGGCGAGTTCATCAATGGCTTTAGCGATATTCTCATTAACAATATATGGATATGAAAGCTCCTCACAGGTAGATATTACGTTAAAACTATGCTTAATCAGTTCAACTATCTGTGGATAAGCCTCATTTAAGAAGGACGTCGTTGCATGTATGGCGATATCAGCATTAACATTTAAATCATTAATATCCTTCTGAACTAGCACCCCAATTTTCTCCCCGGCTCCAATTACGTCTCCAAGATCCTTACCGAATTTTTCAGGGGATGGATCAACAGCCCCAACTATTTTTACACCTTTTTTCCTAAGCAAAAGCTTAGCAATTTCAGAGCCTATATAGCCAATACCCACAAGAACAACTCTAACCTCAGAAGTAAACGAATTATTACGGTTCAACTAGTACCCCTCAAACATAAATTTTTAAGATAAATAATTTATTTAAATCGATTTTTAAATTCACGAAAACCAGATTAAAACTTTTTCATGACATACTTAACAATCGATTCAAATATTATTTTTCCATCTCCATATTTGGGAGGTTTACTCATCCTCGTCCAATCAGGCAACTGCCAACCGTAATATGCTCTTTCCGGGTGGGGCATTAAACCAAATATTGTTCCACTTTGATCGCATATTCCGGCTATGTCATAAAATGAGCCATTTGGATTTGCTGGATACCTCCCTTCGGCTGGTTCACCGTTCTCATTGCAGTACCTAAGCACTATCTGATCATTATCGATGAGACTAGCAAGAATTTTCTCTTCTCTTCCCCCCGGCAACATAAATCTACCCTCAGCATGCGCTACTGGAATGCGCAGAAGCATGCCTCTAGGTATGAGCCACGTGAAAACACATTTACCGTTATTCTCATGCCTTAAGTAGACCCACATGCACCTATATCCAGACGGAACATTCGTCGCTAAGGCAGCCTCTGGGTAATTGCTTATACCATTCAGCCCAGGGAGGAGCCCAGCTTCAACAAGTACCTGAAAACCGTTGCATATGCCAAGTATGGGTCTACCCTCATCCACAAACGCCCTTATCTCTTTGCCAATTCTAGTCATAATTATCTTTGCAAGTATAGCCCCCGCTCTAACGTGATCACCATACGAGAATCCTCCTGGGAAAACAAGTATTTGATGTTCGAAGAGGAGGTCTTTTCTTTTAGTTAGCTCGTTTATGTGGTAAATGAATGCTTTAACTCCGAGATCTTCGAAGGCTCTCTTTGTCTCCGCATCACAGTTTGTTCCGCCCACTCTAACTATACAGACTTTAATCTCTTTACGTCTCAACAGCTACCACCTACAGCCTACATAGCGTCCTCTTCCACGCTTCAATCAGCTCATCTACACTAGTATTAATTATTGGCTCATTATTGAGCCCATAAACTATGAAAGACTTATCCCTTCTAACCCTGCCTATCGGCGCATAGTATGTTCCTTTAACCATTAATTCAAATTCCTCTTTACGTTCTCTTGGAACCTCCACTAAGAAGCGACTATTCGACTCTGAGAATAATATGAAGTCATTTCTTAGGGTCTGACCAGTATACGGGACTCTACTCAACCAAATCTCCAGCCCAAGGTCTCCAGCTAAAGACATCTCTGCAGCCGCAGTAGCTAAGCCTCCTTCAGAGAGGTCGTGGCAGGCCCTCACGCAACCTTTATCAATAGCTCTCGTAACCGCTCTCATGTTCCGCTTAGCCTCCCTGAGTCTGACTTTAGGAACATTCTTTCCGAGGCAGCCCCTAAGATTATAGTATTCTGAGCCGCCAAGCTCATCATATGTGCGCCCAACAATGTAGATTAAATTGTCAGGCTCCTTAAGATCCATAGAAATTATTCTCCTTACATCGGGAGATATCCCTATAGCCGTTATCAGTAGGGTTGGTGTGACCGGGCCTAAAGGCGACTCATTATATAGGCTATCTTTTCCCGAGATAAATGGTGTTCCAAAGCCCTTGGCAAACCTATAACATGCCATACAGGCCCTAACAAGTGAACCGAGTCTATCTGGCTTCTCCGGGTTCCCCCAAACAAAATTATCCAGCAACGCTATCCTTCTCCCTCCAACAGCAATATTATTCCTTATAGCTTCGTCAATCGCGGAGGCAGCCATCCAGTAGGGATCAATCTTACCATACCTTGGATTTAAACCGCAGGAGATTACAACACCCCTCCAAGATTTATCCAGCGGCTTTATAACGGCAGCGTCGCTCGGCCCGTTATTTCTCCCACAGAAGGGTTTCAGAACGGTGTTCCCCTTAACTTCATGGTCATATGTTCTAACGATGGCTTCTTTACTAGCAATATTTGGTGAAGATAAAATTTTAAGTAGGTCTTCAGTAAGGTTGCTAGGTTCTTTAAAGCATGGTTCATTAAACTTTGGCTTAATAATCTCAGCACTCCTCCGAACGACAGGTGGACTGAAAAGAAATGCTATGTCAAGCTCAGCGACAACATATCCCCTATAATATATTTTCAGCGTCTTATCCTCCGTTAGCCTACCTATCGGCGTAGCCTCGACATCTTCCTCCCAAAAAACCTCTAAAACTCTATCCACATTATTTTCTGGAACAGTTAGTAACATACGTTCCTGCGACTCAGATATATAGATCTCCCACGGAGCAATATCGGGATACTTTAGAGGAACCTTATCTAACTCGACAATTGACCCGCAACCAAACTTGTAAGCCGTTTCCCCAACGGCGCTTGAGAGGCCGCCACCACCAAGATCCGTTATCGATGATGCTAGCTCCTGATCCCTTACGGCTATAATAGCCCTTCTAAGCTTTTCCTCCTCAATTGGGTTTGGTATCTGAACAGCTGGCCTTGAGACTTCCTCAGATTTCTCGGTCAGCTCTAAGGACGCGAACGTAACACCGTGTATTCCATCCCTGCCAGTCCTACCGCCTACGAGAACCAGGTAATCCCCTGCTCTCGCCCTCTTAATATACTTGCTAATTGGTAAAATTCCAACACATCCGCAGTAGACAACAACATTGCCAACGTAGCTCTCATCAAAATATATAGCCCCATTAACTGTTGGTATACCCATATTGTTACCGTAATGGCCTATTCCAGCAACAACCCCTCTAAAAATATATTTTGGATGTTTGATGCCAGGTGGAAGATTGGAGTAATCGTAGTCCAGAGGCCCGAAGCCAAGAACATCCATACATGCTATGGGATCAGCCCATACGCCAAGTATGTCACGTATAACTCCTCCAATGCCAGTAGCTGCTCCGCCAAAGGGGTCTATAGCCGACGGATGATTATGAGTTTCAACTTTCACTGCTATACCATAATCATGTTCAAAGTGGATTATTCCAGCGTTATCTTCAAAGACCGAGATACACCAGGGCTTACTTAATTCATAGGTAGCTCCTGCGATAAATGTCTTGAAAAGCGAGCTGATTACACGGCCATCTGGGAGAGTAATTATTCCCTTAAATGTCTTGTGATAGCAATGTTCACTCCATGTTTGTCCAATAGCCTGCAGCTCAACATCAGTTGGATTTCTGCCCTTCTTGGAAAAATAGAGTTTTATAGCCCTCATTTCTTCAAGACTCAGCGCTAATCCCATCTCTTCGCTTATCCTAACTAAATCATCATCATTAGCCTCTAAGACATTAACTTCATAAAGCTCAAACGGTAAGTCCCTCTTTATATAAAGCCGCCTCGTCAAGGCTTATCTCCTCTACATTATATCTATAGTCATCTTTAACCGGATTAGCTAATAATCTCCTACACATTTCCTCAACAAGACCTCTAGCCTCGTCAATTGAATTAGCATTAAGAACAATCTCATAGACCTTACTAACCCTAACAGATTCAACAGGATACTTTAACTCCACAAGAGCGATTCGAGTAGTCTCCCCCTCAGGATCAAGATGACCAGGCTTTAAAGTGACCTCCACTCTAGCCACATACTTCATGAAAGATAGAAAAGGAAGGGACAAGTAAATATTTTTTGAGGTTATATAAACATCCTGAAAACTCGTTTCTAGAGATTTGGCGAAGAACATCTTTATAAATCAATGCCAATCAGAATAAACTGTAAAGGCAGCTTCCCGTGACCAAAAGAAATTCTTAAAAGTCTAAGGTTGTTTAGATAAAGTATGATGTGGCCGCCGTAACGTAGGGGTGTAGAAGCCGCGGAGCCTGGTAGCGTACGGACACCAGCATAAGGGTGCTGGTGGTATAGGCCTGTGGAGCCCGGAGGCCGGGTTCAAATCCCGGCGGCGGCCTCCAAACAAAAGTTTAAGGAAAGAATCAGAGTTTATTTATCATAGTATATTTGTGGGGCGGGCGGTTGCTGAAAGGGACATTTATAATTTGCCGGGGCGCCTGGAGAATTTTCTTAGTGGTCTCCGTGAGTATGCCGTTTTGTTGACGCTAATGTTGGGCATTAGGCGTTTTAGGCTACAGCGAGAGGTTAACCGAGAGCATGATTGAGGGTAAAGAGCCGCATTCATTCGAGGAGCAGAAGGCAAAGCGTAGGAGGAGTGTTGCAGGAGAGAGGGAGGAGCCGCGAAGTCTGTTTAAAGTAAGTTGCCAGAAAAAATTATAATGTAAAATACCTTAGAGACAACAAAGTATTCGAAATACCATTAACAGAAGACCTGAAAAGGCATGCTTTATTGGCAATCTCAAGAATAAAATCAATAATCGAAAAAGAAAACTTCAAAAAGGAAATCCTAGAAGATGTGGAAACTATGGATTCATAAAAGTCTGCGGTAAAATATGATTTCACTAGAAGTACTGGTTCGCCACATTTTTCCACTGGGCTTCGGTGGAAACACATACCCTAAAAGCAGATCAGCAACCACCGAAGCAACACCATAAGACTTAAATATGAAATAAGCCCAGATAAGTAAACTGAGCAAGAAAAACCCTCGGAATCTCATAAAGAGAATTGAAAGTTTCCCAAAAGGAGATATGCACAAAGTGGTATATAAGAATCTCATAAAGAATCTCATAAAGAGAATTGAAAGTGGTATTAACTATAGCCTTATGGTTTTCACTTGGCAAGTCATGAATCTCATAAAGAGAATTGAAAGCGCAATACGACGGTTACCCCGATGGAGTGATGCTTGACGTTGCAAGAATCTCATAAAGAGAATTGAAAGAGATATATGGAGAGACTGATAGCGAGAGGATTACACATGTGAATCTCATAAAGAGAATTGAAAGGAAACGGTTTTAGGCTGGAGCGCGGAGAGGCAGCTTATCACGGAATCTCATAAAGAGAATTGAAAGAAAAAACTAATGATGCACTAGGACCATACCTATATTTTGTGGGAATCTCATAAAGAGAATTGAAAGAATAAGCTCTCTCACATCATCCAAAGTTAAACGGTCTGGGTGGAATCTCATAAAGAGAATTGAAAGCTCCATCTTTCTACCGGCTTCCTCCGGCTTGAGTGGCACGAGAATCTCATAAAGAGAATTGAAAGTATGAGACTGCGCGTTGTAGCCGACTTAACCGAGAGGCCCGTTGAATCTCATAAAGAGAATTGAAAGGAGGCATAAGCGCGGGACTCGCCGCCTTCATCCTGT
>JAGTQB010000017.1 GCA_018396995.1 Candidatus Bathyarchaeota archaeon | reverse complement strand
AGAAGCCAACATCTATAATATCCTCCCCGAACCATACCATTAAAGGGATCTAAAACAAGTATGTGTGTAGCGCCGGGAAATAGGTTTCAATTCTCGTTTTGAGCACAATTATCTTTTTAAGCATTCCATAGGAAAGAAAAAGAAATAAAAAAGTTTATATGATGTGGTTTGACTAAGTTTTACTTTAGGTGGATTAAGGTTGACTTTAAGATTAAAGGTTGGTAGGAAGGGATATATAATTCTCCCAAAAGCTATTCGGGATGCACTCGGCATCAATGAAGGTGATGAGCTTACTGTAGAAATTAAGGATGGTCTCATCTTAAAGCCCGCTAAGAGGAGAGTTGATTTGAATTATTTGAGAGTTGCGTTTGCTAGGCATGTGAGTAGATTAATGAGTATTGAGGGTAGACTTGAGCCTAAACCCGGCGAGCTAGTCAGCATCCATTTAGAGGAGGAGTTCGAGTAAACCGATGAGGATCTTTATAGATTCTAATCTCCTGATATATCTCAATACCCTAGTAAATCGCAGTCTCAGAATCATTTACGAAGACTTTTACATAAGGATCATTGAAGAGAATGAGCCATACACTGACATCCTAGTACTCGACGAACTCATATACATTTCTCAAAAGAGATATAATGTGCCATATAAAACAACCCTAGAGTTCATAGAGGAGATCGTTAAACCATTTGTAAACATAATTTCTTTGGGAGAAGACGAATATAACATTGCAGCAAAGGTGATCCTAGAGCACAATATCAAGCCTTCAGATGCCCTCCACCTGGGAGCGATGAAAAAGAAAAACATATCTACAATTGTCTCAGAAGATAAAGACTTTGATAAAATCGAATGGATTAATAGATCCTGGTTAACTACATAAACTAACTGCTAACCTCCTTATTGCAATAATATAATGCCGTTGGAGGATACACTAGTTTTATAATTTGGCGCCGGGGGTGGGATTTGAACCCACGCGGCCCATAAGGGCCACAGGCTTTCCACCTATGTCTCCAGGCCTGCGCCTTAATCCACTCGGCCACCCCGGCTTCACACCATTAATAATTCTTTTCGCTAGAAAAACATTTTTGATGCAAATGTTTACACAATTATTTCCACATTTTTGGGTATGTTCCTCTTGGCATCAGCACCCTTTCCGTTTTAATCATTATTCCATGAGTAGCTTTGAGGATTTCTTCTGTGCTCGCCATTGCTGTTCCCAGGCCCACTGCCTCACCCTTCAGCGTAAGTATGGCAACTGTATCCATTGGTTTTATACCGGTTTCAACATATGCTATTCCCGGAGCAGTTAGGTGCGCGCCATGACAGATTGCATCTACTGCAGAGTCCTTAATATAGACTTTCGGCAGAAATTCAAGGGTTTTCTCCATTGGCATAATAAATCTTCTAAGGAATTTGATTTCTTTTGTTTCCCGCCATTTACTGTAGAAATATAAAACATCATGTAATGTGACAAGTCCAGAATCCTCCGTGAAGGGGCCAGCCCTAATCCTGCGTAATTCCTGCATATGCGCATTACAGCCTAAGGCTTTACCAATATCATGGACAAGTTTCCTAATATATGTTCCAGCCTCACACCCAACCTTAAATAGGACATTTCTTCCCTCCACCTCCAGTATCTCAAGATAATATATTGTCCTTACCCGCAAAGCCCTTTTAACAGAAGCCCTGGCCGGAGGTTTTTGATAGATTTTGCCTTGGAACTCGCTAGCAACCTCTCTAATCCTCTTATCGGGGACGCTCTCGTGGAGCTTCATTACGCCAACATATTCTTTACCAGCCTTAAGGAGCGCCTGAATAATCTTTGTCGCCTCCTCAAGGGCAACTGGTAAGACGCCGGTCACTTTGGGATCTCCACGCCCATAAACCGCAAATGGGCCCTAGGGTCCCTCCATGACCGGCATGCTCGATGCCTAGTATGCGTTTAACCCACGCCGTGACCTCATGACTTGATGGGCCGGATGGTTTATCAAGGTTTATTATGCCAAACTTTATTATATCGGGATACGGCCGCTCCTCGGGTTTACAGCCATATTTCGGGTCTGTTTGATCTTCCGACTTTACTAGCAGCTCCCTTTTTACGTTCCATGGGGCATCTATCTCCCGCATCCTTAGTATCCCCTAGCTATCTTTTTCTCCACTTCCCTATATTTTTCGATTAGACCAGCCTCCACAATAGCCTTATAGACCTCTTCATCGGAGGCCCCTCTCCTTATTTTAATCACGTCCTCCGTTAATTTAAGATGATTTATATTCACTCTCCTCCTCCTAACGCCAGTAATATTCTTCGGCCCAGTCACCAGCGCATAGTTTCTATCTATAATGTCAACTATCACGCAGCGCCTACCAGCCTCCCTACCCCTAATCTTTACGCAGATTCTCCCAATATCTATTGCAGGCATTGCCATCACCATGATTGCTCTTTTTATCAATAATAGAGCCAGTTTATATTTGTTTACCCCTTAAAAGGGAGTGATCTTCTGCGGCTTCTCCATTAAGAGCCTCTTCTCGCCTAGAAGGCCATCCTTAAAGTGTGGTTTTCTAAGGACAGAATCATTCATTTTCTCAATTTCTCTGGCTTCATCAGCAAGTTTCGCTGCTACTCTCATGATTTCATGTGCTGCGGTGACGAGCGGTATATAAGTCTCTGGCTCATGTATTTTAAAGCATGCCTCAACAGTCAGCGCTGAGACCTGCTTAGCAATTTCATAGGCAGCTATAGCCTTAGCCTTGGCGTATGGATTTAAGAAGCCAGCTGCCTCAACAGCCCTCCTACTATCAATTATAACCTTAGGTAAAACTATCTTGCCGCCAGTCTTAATTGAATTAATTACCTTGTCTATTTCGCTAACTATAATGTTTAATGCTCCAGTAATAGCTAAAACTCTGATTACATCGGAGTTATAGAGGGCCATTTCAGTGGGGTCAAGAAACTCCCTCCTTGCACCTATCATTGAGTCAGCTTCAACAATTATGTATCCGAAACCCGTCTCCTCAAGTTCCTTAATAACCCTCTTAGCTGGTGTATCAGATATAACTATCACTGGTTTACCGGACTCTCTGAGGACTTTGCGCGCCTCAGTCGGCCCAGAAGTTGTCTGCGCTGGCCCAACAAAGACTATTAAATCAATATCAGCATTTATAATCTGTTTAGCACCTTCTATACATTCCTCTGGCGTAACCTTAGAGCCTGAGCCAACAACCTTAACCTGAATATCTTCTCTTTCAGCTCTTTCATCCAAAAGAAACTCTAGAAGCGGTAATGAGCCTAAACAGCCAGCCTTCAATATTCCAATCTTAACTATGCGATTCAAGTTCTTCCCCCAAAATTAAACTATTAAAAGTGTGATTATTTTATTCCTTTAAAAAAAGGATTTTTCAGCGCAAATTGTCATTTCCTAAACTTTTGAAGTTTCCTGAGTAATTCGAGGTCCCCCTCATAATCGCCGGCGCATGTCGCGATTATACCATCAACCACTCCATCAAGTTTAGCCGCGATTTCCTCAACGCGGTCCATTGTCGCTGTAACTGGCCAACCTATTAACTTCACAATTTCAGCGTTTCTTGGAGTACCAACTAAGAAGTACGAGTATACGGGCTTATTCTGTTTTCTACACTCCTCAGCAATCTTTTCGAGTATTGGAATACCTTTTTCTTCTAATCTCATGAAGAAAACAAAGTCCCATGGAGATTTAATCCTCTCAATAACCTCGTCGACTGAGCGGCGGGCCGTTAGTAGGCAGCCTAACTTTAAGTTCTTTATCTTCACGGTTGTGCGAAGGAAGTCGCGTGCCTCTTCAGAAGACTTAAACATTTTTATAGGCTCACCATATTTGGGTATATCGCCCATAGTGATTACTAATCCATCTAAGCCAACAGCTTCAGCTGCCAGCGCTAGGCCGCCGACCTCCACCGGCCCCTTATAGTGTAATACAAAGATTGGTACAACCATTTTATCGGGATACTTACTCTTTAAAACGCAGCCAACAGCAGTCCCGCTCGGTGCAGGTCTCCCAGCGGCACTGTCAGTCACATTCCATCCATCAACAAGGTCTTTAGTCTCCTCAGCAAGCTTCAGAAACTTCTTTGTTGGTACAAATTCATGCAGTATTTTCATAGATTTCTCCCTCATTAGAGGAGATAAACGCTTATATTTATTTAAAAATTGTTTAAAAATTTGCTAGCTACTCTTATTTTTACCTCTCTTTAACAGGTATTCGTGTATTGATTTGGCTGCTTTCCTCCCAGCTCCCATGGCGCTTATAACGGTTGCTTCTCCGGTAACTATATCTCCGCCAGCATATACGCCTTCTATACTCGTTCTCATATTCTCATCAACAACTATTGTTCCATCATCGTTAACCTTAAGCCCAGGTGTAGTCTGCTGTATGAGTGGGTTGGGTCTTCGGCCGATGGCGACTATTACAGTATCAATATCCGCTATGAAGTTTGAGTTTGGTATGGGGACTGGTCTACGCCTCCCACTTTCATCTGGCTCCGTAAGTTGCATCCTAATACACTCCATCTTCCTCACCCAGCCCTTCTCATCACCGTAATATGCCACTGGAAGTGTAAGCACGTCGAAGATTACGCCTTCCTCCTCGGCATTCATTATCTCCTCCTCTCTGGCAGGCATCTCAGACCTCGACCTCCTGTAAACTATGTGGACCTCTTTAGCACCCAGCCTTAAAGCACATCTGGCGGCATCCATGGCCACATTCCCAGCGCCTATAACCGCCACTTTATCCCCAACCTTTATCGGCGTATCCCATCCCGGAAAGAGATAGGATTTCATTAGATTAACGCGTATAAGGAACTCGTTTGCACTATATACTCCACATAGTGTTTCTCCAGGTATGCCCATAAACATCGGCGGCCCAGCCCCAGTGCCGATAAAGACCGCATCGAATCCCTCATCGGTTAACAATTCATGTATCGTAAAAGTTCTTCCAATAACATAGCCAAACCTAAATTCCACCCCCAGCTTCTGAATATATCCAACCTCAGCTTTTACGATCTCCTTTGGTAGACGAAACTCTGGTATGCCATAAGTCAGTACTCCGCCTGGGAGGTGTAGAAGTTCAAAGACTACGACCTCATGCCCCAGCTTTGCGAGGTCAGCCGCAAGAGTTAATCCAGAGGGGCCTGAGCCTATAACTGCCACCCTTCTGCCAGTAGACGGAGCTTTTTCAGGGATATTAAAGCCCCTAGCCCGCTCCCAATCCGCCAAGAACCTTTCAAGCCTACCTATGCTCACTGGGTCTCCAACTTTACCTAAAACACAATATTTCTGGCATTGATCCTCTTGGGGGCAGACCCGCCCACAAATTGCTGGAAGACTATTCTTCTCCTTAATCTTTCTAATCCCCTCTTCAAAGTTCCCCTCACGAATACATTTAATGAAAGCGGGGATATCTATGCCGACGGGACAACCCTTGATGCACTGCGGTTCCTTGCACTGGAGACAGCGTTCAGCCTCCTCCCTTGCCTGCTCCTCAGTATAGCCCAGCGCAACCTCATTAAAATTCTTTATACGGACCTCCGGCGGCTGCTTAGGTATTGGAACTGCTTTTTTCTTAATCTTTTCTCTCGATCCTTTAGGTGTAATCTCAGCCATACTTTAATCCCCCCATCTCCCAAAGTAATGCACTCAAACGCTCCTCTACAATAAACATACGTTGACGCCTAATTAACTCTTCATAATCAACAAGATGCCCGTCGAATTCTGGACCATCAACACATGCAAACTTCATTTTACCCCCAACAAGCACCCGGCAGACACCGCACATGCCCATCCCATCAACCATTAGGGGCATCAAAGAGACGATTGTTGGGATGCCGTATGGTCGGGTAATTTCGCTCACAGCTTGAAGTGTTGGGACAGGGCCCATAACGATGCACCTATCAAACTTTTCCTTGGCAACAATTTCCTTAAGGAAACCTAGTCCTTTATGTCCCTCTGAACCATCATCGGTTGCTACATAAAAGCGGTGGCTTAGAGCCTTAATATCTTCCACAAAGAAGAGGAGGTCCCTTCTCCTCGCCCCGATAACCGCCGTAATCTCATTTCCAGCTTCACGTAGAGCCTTAATCTGCAGTAGCATGGGGGCAATCATGACTCCAGCAGCAACGCATAAAACTTTTCCAAATTTCCTGATTTCTGAGGGGTTTCCGAGGGGGCCTGCGATATTCCATATGCGGTCTCCTTCCTTTAAGAGACCAAGCTGCTTTGTTGTCTTACCAACCTCATTGAAGGCGAAGGACACTATCCCCTTTTCTCGGTCATATCCGGCAATAGTTAATGGAATTCTCTCACCCCTCTCATTAATAATTAATATTATGAATTGCCCAGGCTTAGCTTTCTTAGCTATATGTGGGGCATAAACTTCAAACCACTTAATTTTTGGAGCCAACTCCTTCACAGCTAGGATCTCATACATTCTTCTTCCCTCCCACGCATCCCAAGGCAAAAATCTTTTTCAAAAATTCATTTAATTTCTTTTCGAAGTCCCCTAAGAGCCTTGGAGAAGATTCGAAGAGCGCGAAGCGTTCCTGGAGACCCATCTTCAAGAGGACATCCCCTAAAACCTTCATATTTCTTTCTGCAATATCCCTTCCCTCTTTAAGCTTACAGTCCTCCTCTGAACAAACAACAGCGATTACTCCATCAAAACCATTTTGTAAAGCATAAACTACGTGAACTGGATCGAGAGCTTTAAAGCATGGAATTTCCATTACAACCACATTTCCTTTAGCAGCGTCAATTTCAGGCCTATCAAGGAAGGAGAATTCAGACCAAAGGCAGCAAAAGGCCAAAACAGTTGGTGCTTTCCCCCCAGCTTTCAGTTTCATCGCCGCGTTAACGTAGCGCTCCAGAATCTTCTCGAATTCGAAACCCTTAACTTGTATCGCGTGATGCGGGCAGGCTAGCGCGCATGCACCACAACCCATACATTTTTCATCAAGTATTTTTGGCGTCGCAAAATCCTCAGCCTCAATAGCTTTATAGGGGCATATAAAAACGCACTTATCGCAGCCAACACATTTCTCAGTAAAGTAAATTGCTTTTAATGAGTATTCGATGGTGGTAATCGCATCTTCTGGGTATCCTAAGCTCTCAAGAACCTTTTTTCCTATAGCTAGGCGTATAGCATTGATTCTGGATCCTTTCTTAAAGCGGCAAAACTCGTCATTACACCTTATGGATATCACCTTTTTAACACCAGCCTTCAAGGCACTAAAGATGAACTCTAATGGAACCCTACCAGAACAGGGGAGGCGTAGAGATGCGAGACTCTCTACACTAATCCCCTTATCTATAAGCATTTCCTCAATTTCTTCAGGACTGGGCGAGTTACCACGACACATATATACTAGAGCATCAGCCTTCGTCCTCTGCACAGCGTCTTCAACATGCTTGATTAAATCGTGATAATTATAGTAAATGATATCTATCGCACGGGATGGGCAAGCGCTATAACATATACCGCAAACCTGGCATCTCTGACCATCTATTTCCAGCGCCCCATCTTCCATAGATATCTTGATAGCCTCATAGGGGCAGACACTATAGCATACCATGCAACGACTACAATAATCCTTTTTTATGTTTACTGCGGTTAAATAGTATTCTCCGCCCAAGAGGGATCACCTCATCGCATTAAGCATTCACTGTCAAGGGTGATGATGAATATTCTCTCTTTAATGGAGTTGATAGAAGATGTCTTCCGCGTATTCTTTGGGATAACTTCATTTTTCATCATTTAATACACCATGCCTTCTTGAAATTGGCCGACTCCTTAAGTTTTAATTATCTATTCTGTCAGAAAATTTAATCTTTATCCCTTGAAGAGTTTACTAGTAGCTAAAGCGAGTTTAACTAAGACTTATTAATAAGGGTTCTTGTAACATAATATTGCAAATTTTCGGATCTTTAGTGGTGTTCATGGAACTAATAGACACGCATGCGCATTTGGAAGGTGTTAAGGATTTGAAGGATGCTATTAGGAGAGCGGCGAGGATCGGCGTTGTGGCAGTAATTGCCGTTGGCTCAGATTACGAATCTAACATGTGGGTTTTACATGAGAGCAAAAAGTATGAGACTAGAAGATTAAAAATTTATCCGGCGCTTGGCATTCACCCATGGGGTTTAGATGTATCAAAAATTAATGAAACAATAAAGTTAATTGAGAAGAACATGGATGTCATTGTCGCCTTAGGCGAGGTTGGACTAGACTATTGGTATAAGGAGGCGAGAAAGAACGATGAGATTAAGGAGATTCAAAAAGATGTCTTCTGGAGGATCCTCAGCTTAGCCAGGAGGAAGAATAAGCCCATATCAATTCATAGTAGGGGCGCGTGGATGGACTGCGTTAATATGGTTATAGAGGCTGGCGTCAAGAAAGCAATTTTCCACTGGTTTAGCGGTCCACTTGAGGCTCTTAAAAAGTTACTTGATTATGGATATTATATCTCCGCAACGCCGGCAGCCGCCTACAGTAAGGAGCATAGAAAAGCTATTGAGTTAACACCCATAGAAAACATAGTTTTAGAGACGGATACGCCAGTGGTTTACATGGGTGAGACTGCTGAGCCAGCCCATATAATTAAAGCTCTAAACGCCGTAGCCGAGCTCAAGGGAGAGAAGGTGGAAAGAGTGGCGGAGAAGACCACGGAGACTGCTAGAAAAATATTTGACATTAAATAGATTTAATCCCCTCGCCCTTAAGGGTTACATTTATCAGTTTATCTAAGTAATCCCTAAAATTTTCCAGCTCTTCTGATAAACAAAAGTTTAAAATAGTTGTGGGAGCATTTAGTGGAGGATTTGATATGGACATGAGACTAATCTTCCTAATCTCATTTATAATCTCCATTATTATTTTCTCATATTTAGCCCGTAAGCTTTATCAGGAGAGGAGTGCGGAACTTTGGGTGAAGGTTAGCCATATCATACTATTAGTGCTGGGCTTCTTAATGCTTCTAGACGGTTTTCTTTTCGAAGAATCCGTTATGAAAATCTTTGGTTTAGCTACGGTATCTGCAGCGGCTTCACTCTTCTTCATGCACCACATTGAGAGTGAAAATAGGGTAAAGAGAATTTTAGAAGCAATTTTCAGCGCCATATCTCTCGGAATCATTACCTATGGATACTTTATTACGAGAAGCTTAATTTTAGGGGTGGCAACGCTGTTTATCTTCGTCATGTTCTTAGTGGCTCTCATACTATCGTATTTCTTACCTAAAGCCCGCCCCCATATTAGGCTCCGGAAGAACGGATAAATTTAAATTAAATTTCCATTCAACTGGGTCTCAGGCGTTAATGAACAAAGGTAACCACAAGCTAGAGGTAAATTCCATGAACCCTCTTTAGTTTGGACATGCTAAATCTCTATAACTTCAATAAAAGATGCCAGAAAACGCATAAAGGTTTTATTGGTTGACGGTGTCCTCATTTAGGGGTTAACCTTAAGCCCCTTATTAAGAAAATTCCAGAATACCCTCTATAGAAGATTTCATAATCTGTGACCTCTATTTTCTTCTTAAAAATTGGTCCATCCAGCACCGTCGTCTCTATTTCACCCCCCTCCCCGGCGGCGTCAAAACCGTATTTTCTGCCTAATTCTAGGAGCTTCTCAGCCAGCTCCGCGGTTATTATCTTTCCAAGGAAGCTCTCGTCTAGGGGGTATGCAAAGACGCCAGTTATCATTGCGATAAACCCCTCCCTTAAAACATCACCTAATATCTCCTCGGGCCCTTTAAGCCATAATGGGTTGAAGCAGTGTAGCTTAAGCCTATCACATAGCCCTTGTATTCTACTAGCCTGATACCTCGACCTCACAACGCCGGTAATAATCCCCTCAATGTTGAAACGCTGAATAGCTAGTTTTAGGGCTTTGGATAAATTCATTAGTTCACTTTCTTCATTGTCTTCGGTCTCCAATTGTATTATTGGTAGTTCCATCGCCTCAGCCTGAAAACTTGTTATCCAGGCGTTTGGGAAGTGGAATAGGCGGCTTTCAACACTCTTAGGTACCAGATTTATTAGGCAGACGATGTCATGGAAGGGCCGCATCCTATGGATAGCCAGGCAGGAATCCTTCCCACCGGAGAATAGTGCTCCAAGTCTCATGCCTTTAACATTCTCCTAAACTTTCCCTACAAACTTGACAATATTTGAGCCCTGCGGCACATTGAGAGAGCATGCAACCACCTGGCATTTAGCTCTAAGCATATATACTATTGGCTTACTTAAGATGGACTCAAGCTCTGTTAGGCTTTCGTAATATCCCTGCCCCTTAGCGATGATGAGGTCTGCTCCCTTAAGTCTCTTCTTAAACTCCTCAGTAATCTCTTTTAGGTCTAAGCCCACTGAGTCACTCCCCGTCGTTATGACCTCAGCGCATTCATCTAAGCCAACCTCTAAGGCATCCTCTAAGGTGGCATCATTGAGAATTGGCCCAGACTTCACCGCCGCTACAACCCTAACAGGATAACTTTTGGTGATTGTGCTGATGAGGAGTTTATCAAAGACTATTTCCCCAGCATTATCTAGGAGATATAGGATTTCTCTGGATTCTGAGAGATGTGATATTAACTTGTCTGTATCATCTATTGTGAGACCTATCCTTAAGCAGTTTAACAGCGCCCTCTCAAGATCTTCTATGGGGGCACAATGGCCCTCAACCTCAAAGTCTATGGAGTTTCCACAGACGGCCCCCAGAACAGCCATCTTAATGGCTTCATCCTTAGCCCTACCATTAATCTCACGCATTAAGGCGGGCACTATTTTCATGGCGAGATTGTTAGACATCTTCTTCAACCGCATAAAAGGATCCCTGCATCCAGAGATTCTCTGAACAGTCTTAAAGGCATATGTATGTAATGCGGCGGGGGTGACGCTCGTTAAGCTCTCCGCCCTATCACTTAACCACTTCAATACCTCGATAACAGCTTTCTTTTGAATTTCCTCACTATCAACAGCCTTTTTAACCATGCTGTAGGCAGCTCTGAGAGTACATAGTATACAGAGTAGATGCGCCTTCATCCACACTATTCTCCAAAAACACTATTAAAAAAGTTTCCTGGTTTAAACAGTGGTGTCCATAATTTTCTCAACTTTTGATAAACTTAAATTAAGGGGAATTCTAAACATGTTTGGGGACAATCCCCTCAAAACCAAAGCCTGTCGGGAAGTTGATAAAGGATGCGCGCTAAGTGGAAAAAGAAGAGGATGAGGCGCGAGAAGAGAAAGAGGAAGAAGAGGCGCGAGAGGTATAAGTGACTATGAAGAACCGCCGAACCATCTTAAAACATTCTTGCTAAGGGAGAGAATTGAGCGGATAACTTATGCTAAAGCTTGCAAAAATAAGACGCATCTTAAATGTTATGAGGGATAAGAGTAAGGTACGTAATATTGGCGTTTTAGCGCACATAAATCATGGAAAAACAACCTTAACAGACCTGCTGCTCGCAGAAGCTGGCTTAATACCATATAATCTGGCAGGAGAGATCCGCGTCCTTGATTACCTTGAGGAGGAGCAGAGACGCGGGATAACAATAAAGACAGCTAACATATCGCTGTTACATAGGATCCGCGGTGAAGAATATGTAATAAACCTTGTTGACACACCAGGCCACGTTGACTTCACTGGCCGGGTGATGCGCGCATTAAGAGTCATTGATGGAGCTATAATTTTGGTCGATGCTGTTGAGGGAATCATGGCGCAGACCGAGGTCGTTGTAAGGCAGGCTTTGATGGAGCGGGTTAAACCAATATTATTTATTAACAAGGTTGATAGGCTAATTAGTGAGCTGAAGTTATCTGTTGAGGAAATTCGAGACAGGATCTCAAATATAATACGGGGATTCAACAATCTAATAGATGCGTACTCTGAACAGCGGTTCAGGGACTGTTGGAAGGTCAGCTTTTCCGGGGGAGACGTGGTTATCGGCTCAGCCCTCCATAAATGGGGCTTAACAGCTAAAATAGCTGAGGAGAAGGGAATAAAGTTCAGCGATATTATTAGGGCTTATAATTCTGGAGATTTGGGGAGCATTCAAGGGGAGATCCCCTTATCCAGAGCTATTCTAGAGGTTATCGTGGAGAAGCTGCCTGATCCAGTTAGAGCACAAGAGTATAGGATTCCTAAAATATGGGGAGGCGACCTAGATTCTGAGGTTGGTAGGGCAATGATTAAATGTGATCCTAGTGGTCCGGTGGCAGC
Organism: Candidatus Bathyarchaeota archaeon; assembly: GCA_018396995.1. Classification (GTDB taxonomy): domain Archaea; phylum Thermoproteota; class Bathyarchaeia; order Bathyarchaeales; family DTEX01; genus DTEX01. Next base: position 16,090 of record JAGTQB010000017.1, on the reverse strand, counting down.
GTGCATAACAAGCGTAAAGATTGATCCTAGGGAGGGGTTAGTGGCAACTGGGAGGATATTTTCAGGGGAGATAAGGGTTGGCGACGAATTATATCTCCTCAATGCGGGAGCTGCATGTACTGTGGGCGGCGTTTCAGTATATATGGGCTCCTTCAGGGAGAATGTGCCGTCACTGGATTCCGGAAATATTGTGGCTCTATCCGGACTTAAGCCCATAAAGGCTGGGGAAACAATTGTAGACGTGAGATACAAGGATGTGATGGTCCCTTTTGAGAAGATTGCCAAGATCTCTGAGCCGGTTATAGTGGTTTCTGTTGAGACTAAAGATCCAAAAGATTTGCCGCGCCTGATAAAGGCGCTTAATCTACTATCAATTGAGGACCCGAGCTTCACTGTATCCATAAATGAGGAGACTGGGGAGTATCTTTTGAGTGGCATAGGTGAACTGCACATTGATGTGGCGCTAAAGACTCTGAGGGAATATGAGCCTGACCTAGAGATAATAGCCTCTAAGCCGATGATAGCGTATAGGGAGAGCGCTAACAGGATAGGGGCCCCAGTAACTGCCCAAAGCCCAAACGGATTAAACCAAATAACTGTGAGGGTTGAGCCGCTAAAAGAGCCCTACTCAAAGAGTGGGGATGAGACTCTAGTTTATAGTGAGGAGGACAACGTCCTCTTAAGCCTAGTTAACTGCATGTTTAGTAGGGAGGATATTGACGCCATCATTGAAGGGTTTAAGTGGGCGTGTAAGTCCGGGCCCCTCTGCGGCGAGCCTATTAGGGGCATTAAAGTGAAGATAATTGGCGCTCAGCTGAGTGAAAACCCCAATGAGAGGGGATACGTGCAGTTGATGCCAGCCGTTAAAAGGGCTATTCACGAATCCTTCCTTAGTGCAGATCCAGTGCTACTTGAGCCAGTATATGGTGTACAGGTAACCGCACCATCAGAGTACATGGGAATCATAAGTAATATTCTAGTTAAGAGGAGGGGTAAAATCACTTCTATACAACCCAGGGGCCTTATAGCCATAATTGATGGCCTAATCCCCGTCGCTGAATCAATGGATTTGGCCAATGATCTGAGATCCGCATCTTCTGGGAGGGCATTCTGGCAGTGTAGGTTCCTGGGCTGGGAGAAGGTGCCAATCGATATTATGCCCAGAATAATCGCCATGGTGAGGGCTAGGAAGGGGTTACTGGCGGAGCTCTCTAACTAACCTTCCCGGCGAAGATAATCTTGCAGGGAACCCCTCCTGCAATAGGATGATCCGTCACATATAGTCGTGTTTAGTTGTGGGAAACCCTCCCTACAAACGGCGAACTCTAAACCATATTTTTGGGCAATCTCCTTAAGGGAGAACAAGATACTTAATCTTAAGTCTCTTCTCAGATATTTGTAGCCGCATATCCACTCGCCGTCCAAGTAAAGCTCAGATATCCTCTTCGACAGCTCCGGATTAATTCTTCTCATAGCTGGCATAAGGCCTCTGACTATTTTCATTGTTGATGCAGTCACCTGTCTTACGCCTATTTTAGAGGCTTCGTATATTATTCGCTCCAGGTCCTTCATATCGGAGTTGATTGAGGGTATTATTGGATCTATCCTAATCGTAACTGGTATCCCCTCCTCAGAGAGCTCCTTAAGGGCTGAGAAGCGAGCATGCGGCTCTGGAGCTCCCGGCTCAATAATGCTTGCAATATTACTTCGACTCGTCGTGATGGTCATCGAAACAACCGTGGGCGTCCTCTTAAAAACATCGATGTCTCTTACAACTAAATCTGATTTAGTGACTATTAAGAGCGGGAAGCCATGATCAGCTAAAACTTCTATGCACCTCCTAGTAACTTTATACTCCTTTTCGAGCGGCTGATATGGGTCCGTTGAGTCGCTCAGCATAACTGGTAAGCGAACCCTCGTCCTCTTAACTATGATATTAATGTTCTCCTTAAGCTTAAGTCTCGGAGATGTCGGGCCAGTGAAACTCGGAAACTTTATTGCATAGCAGTAGATACAGTTGTGTCCACACCTACCCAAATATGGATTTATATTATATTTTGGGAGGCATGTACAAAACGATGATTTAACTATATTGAATGTTGGTAAACTCATTCTCAAGAGAGGGAATTTCTGGAGAGTGAAATATAAGTCTTCTTCATACGGTTATTACCATGGAATATCCTTTAGGCGCAATAAGCATGCTATAAAGTTTGTTAAAAGATGTATTGGAATAGTTAAGACTATGATTGTAGCTATCCCTATGGGGGACGGTAGGCTTCTAAGCGGCGAGACGAATAGTAAGGCAAACAAAACGAAGTCTAGCTGATCTACTATTGGGAGCGCCGCCCCAGGCTTAAGATCTAGCCTCCTCTTTAAGAATGAGCCGAAGAGGTCTCCAACTAGCGCCCCAAGAGACATAAGGAAACCTAGAAGTGTGCTCCCCTGTGGCAAGCCAACTAATGGGGCAAGGTTCTCCTGAACCCAGCCGACAACTGTGCCGGTTAATACCCCAGAAATGAAGCCGCGATACGTTTTATGGGGGCCGAAGATTGGCTTATTATCGAAGAACCTCCTCCCAAAATCTATCGGCTTCCCACCACCAAATACTACTGGTGACGCATTAGCGCAGTATGCTGGAAGAATATAGTACAACGCATATAAAATTTCCATCACTAAACTCATTCCCTACCAACCAATCCCAGTTTATACTCACTTATACCATTCTCACTTATAAGCAGATAGAGCGTTATCTTCCTCTCAATCCCGACGCTTTTCTCAACAACAGCTCTCACAACATTATGCTTACTTGTCCTGAATAGCCCAATGATGGAAGAAGACCAATACCTGAGAACCCTTGAGGCGACTGGCTCTATATAGGCGTCAGTCTCCGTTAAAACGCTTCTAACTTGACTCGTAATCAACACTGGAATCTGAAACCTTTTTGCTATATGCGCCAGAGTTGCCACCTGTCTGTTAAGTTCCCTGTTGGCTTTGAAAGCCTCCTCTTTCCCGACAATTCCAGCCCTATATAGCGAGGTTATCGTGTCGAAGACAATTAAGCCAAAACTGCTGCCGATGAACTTCTCTAAGTCATCTATTAGGGTTGACTGCTCCTCAAACGTTAATGGGGTAAATATAATGGTTGATTGGAGCGCCTCCTCATAATCCTGAAGGGCTATCTGCATTAACCTCTCAGGGCTGAATGTTCCATCAGCATCTATAAAGAGCGTTTTATACTTCATCCTCGCAGCATTAACGGAGCACTGAATTGCTAAGCTAGTCTTCCCAGTTTCAGCTTCACCATAAACTAGAGTTAGCCCACCAGGTTGAAGACCACCATCCAGCGCCCTATCAAGCATTAAGCAGCCAGTTGGAATCCAGCGGCCCAATTATCCCACAATTTAAGTATATTAAAATTTAAATTTAGTCTTTATTTTGTGTAGATAAGAGAGTTATTGAGTGTAATGGTATGGTGAGGAGACGCGCCGCAATAGCCGTCGTAACGGTTTCTGGAAAAGCGTACTATAAAATTGTTAATGAGCTTAAAAGTAGGGATGTGCTGTTCCTAAGCATGATTCCCGGGGAGGCGATACCCCCATCAATCAGGGTTGTTATAACGACTGAGGAGGAGAAACACTTGATAAACCACCCAAACATCCTCACATATAGTGTTGAGGAGGATCCGTCAAGAATAGTGGATGAGGCCATTAGAATAGCATCTGGAAAAGAAACCTACGAAGAACTCGTCATTGGTGTTGATCCTGGAAAAGTTTTTGGCGTTGCGGTTTTGGGAGATGGTAAAACCCTTAAGAGGGAAGAATTTTCGAGCATGGCGAAGGCATTAGACTTCATTTTAACCGAGCTTAATAGATTGCCGTCTAGGGTTAAGAGGGTGAGGATAGGTATGGGTGTTCCAGATGTTGCTGAGAAGATTGCGTATAGACTTGAGTCAGCTCTCCCAAAGAACATTATAATTGAGATGGTTGATGAGGAGGGGACAAGCACCTCTAAGGATGTATCGCTGGCAAGGAGGAAGCTTAGCGATGCGGACTCCGCTGTTAAAATTGCCCTAAAGAGGGGTAAGGAACGCCAAAGGGGCGTTGTAAGATGAGGCAGAGGGTTGAGCGCGGCAAGACCCTCCTAGTTGATGGCCCCGCCTACATCACTCTTTATTCAGGCGCTGTAAGGGCCTTTGGAGCAAATATAGGAGTTAAGGGGCAAGTTGTCGTCAGGTTTGGAAAAAGGATACCATTTGAGGCTATCGAAGACTCTGAAGTTGAAATCCTGCTTGGGGATAAAGCCTCCTACGAAATAGTTGATGGAAGCGTAATACCACTCTCATGGGAAGAGACTTCTGAAAAGATCCTTTCCTCCAGCAATAAGGTTAAGGTGGCAATTCTCGGAGGCACAGATTCGGGGAAGAGCAGCTTCTCAACATACCTAGCTAACACGGCTTTGAGTAGGGGGCGCAGGGTAGCCCTCATTGACGGGGATTTGGGGCAATCTGACATTGGTCCTCCGGGAACACTTGGGCTAAGCATACTAGTTAAGCCAATTATCGACCCCTCTAACCTCCAGCCAGATGACATAATCTTTGTTGGCGTAACGAGCCCGCAGAGTGTTATGAGCAAGGTTATCGACGGGTTAGTGGAGCTTATGAATAAAGCCTTGAGTTTAAACTCAGACTTTATTATAATTAATACTGATGGATGGGTTGAAGGCAGGGACGCCGTAAATTATAAGCGCCAGCTGATCAGGGCTTTAGAACCAACATTCACGGTGATAATGCAAGGTAAAAGTGAACTTAAACCCCTGGTGGACTCCTTAATAGAGGATGGAGCCAATGTATTGCTGGCTGATGTGCCGGAGAAGATTAAGAAGAGGGATAGGGAGACTAGAAAAGCTATTAGAGAGGGATTATATAGGAAGTATCTCAGAGATGCAAAGATACGCACAGTACCTTTAAGCTGGATTAATCTGGATGGAATCTTATCGATTAAGGGGAAACTTGATCAGAACTTGAAGGAGAGGTTTGAAGAAGTTTTGGGTGGGAAGGCTATTTACTGCGAGGGAAAGCGGGACCACGTGGTTTTAGTGCTTAAGTATGGGACCACCCTTAGTGACGAGGAGAGGAGCAAAATCTCCGCCAGCATTAACGCGCCCATAAAGATCATCTTCGAAGGGGATGAAAGAGGCTTACTCGTCTCTCTAGAAGATGATAAAGGGAAGTTTCTGGGAATTGGAATCATACAATCCATTGACTATGAGAGGGGCATAATCAAAATATACACTAATACTGAAAAGATTTTTTCAAGGGTTCATGTGGGGCGAATAAGGCTTGATGAGAGAGGTAATGAGATCGAGATTGTTGGAGATCCCTGCCGCTATGTTCTCCAGCAGAGGGGCACAGTTTCATAAGAGGACATTTAGAGCACAAGGGTTTTAAGGCTTTACAAAATGTTCTCCCAAGGGCGATGAAAAGCATGTGGACAGCAAAATAATCTCTCGGTTCATAAAGCCCCTCAAGCCTAGACCTAATCGCATCATACCTTCTCTCGCCCATTGGAACTAGGCCAAGTCTCTTAGAAACCCTATTAACGTGCGTATCGATTGGAAGGACAGGCCTCTTCGCGCAGAAGAGTAAGAGTATATCAGCTGTCTTGGGCCCAACCCCCGGCAATCTCAAGAGCTTCTCTCTAGCCTCATTGAGTGGCAGAGAATATATGAAGTCGAGTTCACCATTAAACTCCTCAAGAATTATGGATGAAACTCTCTTAATTACCGCCGTCTTATTTTTATAGAGACCAGCAACCCTTAAAGCCTCCTCAATATCCCTGTCTTCAGTTTCAGCTAATCTGGCTGGTGTGAATGGCTGCACTTTCCTCAAGAGTCTCTCAAAGGCCCTCCTCGTATTAACTTCAGCTGTTGATTGACTTATAATTGTCCGAATCAAGACTTTAAACGGATCTCCGGAAACTTCTGAAAAACTCGGAATAGAAAAAGTGTCCTTCAAGATTTTTAGTATCTCTCTGGCTCTTATTAAAAGGCTGCTCTCCATGCCTCCAAACCTCATGATCCCCTAAGTATCTTTAACTCACTATAAATTAGAGTGGAAACTAGTTAAATATTGGGTTGAGGAGAATTGTGCGCTGCGAGGATATTTCATGAGGAGCTGATTGAAGAAGGCAATAAATTTTATGCGACATTGGTGGAGCTAGGAAACTCTTATATAATATTGTTGAGTGAGGGTGAAGCCGAAAACCTCGGAACACTTTCGGTATCATTGCCAACCAAAATGGGGACTTCAAGGGTGCCGCTCTCCTCAGTCCTGCTCGGCGATAGGAGCACAATTCTCGCTAGGTTGATAGCTGAGAGGGTTGCGGCAACCACAAATAGAATAGCCCTCGTATCAGTCTTTATAAAAACCCTCAGCGAACACAAGGCTGGCCAGATATTCATGAAACTTTTAGAGAAGATTTTTAGTGAGAGGATGGAGGGACGGAGGCGTGAGCTTTAGAGACTTCATTAAACAGATGGAGGAGAGAGGCGAAGTATTACATGTTATGGATGAAGTATCTCCGGAGTTCGAGGTATCCGCTGTAATGCAGTCCTTTTCATATAATAATGCGCCGATAATCTCCTTTGATAACATCCGCGGATACAGCGGTGTAAAAATTGTTGGAAATGTCTGCGGGACAAGAAGGAGACTATGTATGGCTCTGGGGGTCTCCGAGGAAAAACTCTATGACAAAATTATTGAAGCTGTTAATAAGCCAATGGAGCCATCCATCACAGAGGACTCGCCCGCCAAGGAGGTTGTAGAGGAACCCAGGTTATCTAAGATCCCCATTTTAAGGCATTTTGAGCGGGATGCCGGTCCATATATAACATCCGCGGTAGTTTCCGCGAGGAGCCCTGATGGAAGAATTGAAAACGTTTCTGTTCATAGGCTTCTGGTGCTAAGCGATAATAGGCTAGCGATAAGGCTTGTTCCAAGACACCTATTTAAGCTATGGAGCATGGCAAAGGAGGCTGGGAAAGACCTAGACGTGGCAATAGCTATAGGCGTCCACCCAGCAGTCCTCCTAGCAGCTGCATCCTCCCCACCTCTCGGGGTAAGCGAGTTCGGAGTAGCTAACCGATTACTAAATGGAAATCTAAAGCTAGTTAGATGCGAGAGAGTTGACGCCTATGCCCCTGCAGACGCAGAAATAATATTGGAGGCGAGGATCTCTAGGAATGAACTCGTTCCCGAAGGCCCCTTTGTTGACATAACTGGGACATATGACGCCCAGAGAGATCAGCCAGTTGTAGAAGTAGTCAAGGTTATGCGGAGAGAAAAATATTTTTATCATGCTCTCCTTCCAGGGAGCCCGGAGCATAAATTACTCATGGGGCTACCTAGGGAGGCAGCCATCTACGAGGCAGTCTCAAAAGTTGTTCCCAGGGTTAAGGCAGTTAACTTAACCATGGGCGGCTGTGGCTGGCTGCACGCAGTAATCTCCATCGAGAAGCAGGTTGAAGGCGACTCCAAGAACGCCCTCCTAGCAGCCTTTGCAGCCCACCCAAGCCTAAAGCATGCAATAGTCGTCGACAGCGACATAAACATATTTAACCCAGAGGAGGTTGAGTGGGCTATTGCTACAAGGTTTCAGGCTGATGAAGATTTAATAGTGATCCGCGGGGCGAGGGGCTCAACCCTCGACCCCTCAGCCAACATGGAAACGGGGTTGACAACAAAGGTTGGCTTAGACGCAACGCGGCCGCTCAAGTACCCGGAGGAGAGATTTGAGAGGGCGAGGATACCGATAAGCGAGAGGATCCTTAAAATCATCGAGGGCTTGAAGAGGGATAAAAACCAGTAACCTCAGAGACTCACTTACCACATGCTATCTTAACGCATTCCTCTAACGAGGATAATGACGCCCCAACTTTACTTAGCAGGGGCGCGTAGTGCACCGTCTTAGCTGAGTTTGAGACCAGAGTTTCCACACCAAGCTCCCTCAGCCACGTAACAACTGCACATGTGTCGCATATAACGTGGCCGCCGGAAGTCTCGATAACCCTTACATATTCATCGGCATTCCTCCGGACATACTTTGAGGCGCAAACCCATAGTTTAACATCATCCCTAACTCTTTTTCCCTCTAAATATCTTGCAATAATCTTGAGCTCCTCTGGGGAGGAGTGGGGGCAGCCTATAAGAACTAGGTCTGGCTTCTCAATTGTTGAAGATAGGCGCTCATATGAGGCTTTCAGAGACTTATCATCTACGGAGATCTCCTCTTCAAAGCTTCTCTCCCCCACATAGTTCTCATCCAAGTAGAACATTGACGCCATGCCGCTTGTAGCCATTGCAGCGCCGAGCTGCTTTAAACACATCTCGTCCCGCCTACGCAGTCCAGATATCACCGGAATCCTATTCCCCAACACCTCACCCAAATACATTCCCAGCACCCCATAGTCAGCTTCGCTCTTAAGAGGCGCTTCAACCTTAACTAGAACAGATGCCCGCCTATTCTCCGGCTTATGTAGCCCATAGTTTGGGGTCTTCCCCACTAAAGCAGATGCCAGCGCACTCGGCCCTCCCTCACGGTTTGTCCACGCATTGAGCAGTGAGTTAGCGTATATGACGGCTGAGGACTCAGCCCAAGAGAGGTGGGAGCCAAAAGCTGGCCTCCTTATATAGTATGGTGTACAGGTCAAAGTAATCTCAATTCCCATAGTCTCGTACAGATTTATTATCTCCCTCTGTTTCTCAATAACATTTCTTGGTAGGCAGCTGAAGAGTTGATTCATTGTGTCTATGCTTGAGGGGTTTGTTGTCGCCCTCACGGCGGCTTTGGCATTAGAATTCGCCAACTCCTTCAGAAACTCTATTGATGCATCGCCAATAGTCCTATATGCTACTCCAGATATATGAGCTGATTCAATTGGTATTAGGCGATCAGCCCCATATAGGTCTCCTAGCTTAACCAGTATCCTAATAGAGACCTGCTTAGCCCAACCATACTCCCCATCATATATTCGCTCTTCATCTTTAGTTAAATACATAAAACCTACTTCCTGCAAATCCTCACTAAGCCCTTTCCGCCGTCAACTTCAATTAAATCTCCAGTCTTTATCATGGAGATATCTATGTAGTCAACCATCGGTATATTGGCAATCACTGCGCCGACCACTACAACGGGGTCCGCTAGGGAGTTTACGATCGCCCTCGGAGCCACTCCATTCTTGGCAAGGGCATAGAGAACGTAGCTACCAACTGTTGACCCACGCCCATGGGGGAAGCATAGGATTTTATCCTTGACACCCACGCCATATAAGTCGTGGCCCCTTTCAATAATTACGCCAGTTTTTGCATCAACACCGCCCAGGAAGCTTAGTGGCTTACTTGAGACGAGAGCTAACCCCCTCGCCTCGCCCGGAACTATTGGCCTTCCCTTGAGCAGAATCTCCATTCCAGGAACCCTCGGTTTAGTAGGATATTCTCAGGGAGAATGGTAGTTCGCCAAACAATTTTTCCGCTGCCTCCTGAACCCTTTTCAAGTGTTCTTCCTCAGTATAGACCCTGAAGATGTTCATGAACCCCTTTAGTAAGTCTATTATTCCCGAGACTTTACCCAGCCTACTAACAATTTTCCTCCCATCCCTAGTCTTCTGGAATATGGGTATATCCATCGGCTCTAGTGGGGATGCATGGTGGTATGGTACTGATGGCAATGTTGGGACGTCTATTATGATGTGCTGCGGATCAACCCCAGCCTCCTCGGCTATCTGCTCCCTTATCTTATTTCTAATTCCCTCAACATTAAATAACGTTGAGACAATTTTATCCTTAATGTAGAATGGTGGTGGGTCATAAGCGCACTTAAGCAGTTTACGCCTCTCTAACCTCTCAATTATACCCCTAGATTTCTCGCACCCCTTCAACTTTGTCCATAGAGTATAATCGTTTAGGGACAAGTATTCTTCTGGACTCTTAAATTCAGTGAGGGATAAGTCATCTTTCGCTAACTCCATTGCTATCGCAAGCATTATCTGTACAGCTCTCCCAACCCTATGGAAATAAATGCTCTTAAAGGATTCTATGCGCGCGAGTATGAACGACTCTAATGCTGAGAGGGCACCTATGTCAACTGACAGGTTGCCGTCGATTACATCGAGGGTGCGTACTAGGCGGTGTACATCCACGAATCCATACTCCGCCCCTGTGTGATAGGTATCCCTGACGATGAAGTCTAGTTTATCGGCGTCAACAGCACTTCTGATTATCTGGTCGAGGAAGGGCATGCCAGGCTTGTTTAGGCGTCCAACAGCCAGGGCGCCGATAACCTTTGGGTCATAACCTAAATCACTTATAGTGTCACGTAGCTCAGAGTTGACTATTATCCAAGTAGTCATGTCTTCATGGGTCTTCCCAAGAAATTTTATGAGAATATGCTCGAAGACGTGTGAGAAGGGCCCATGTCCAACATCGTGGAGTAGGGCTGCTATCCTAACCATTTGCGCTTCATCCTCGGAAACTATCTGGGATATCTGCGGGTTACTGACAATTTGCCCTGCTAGGTGCATTACTCCAATAGAGTGCTCAAACCTTGTGTGATTCGCCCCTGGGTAAACGTACTCTGCGCCAGCAAGCTGCCTTATCCTACGGAGTCTCTGGAAGGGGAATGAATCTATTATGCGCTTCTCAGTCTCAGTTATATATACATAGCCATATATTGGGTCCTTAATCTCCCCCCAATACTTACGCTCAAGCATAAACTTCTATCCGCCCAAAAAATACATAAACAAAAATTGCCTTATTATTGTTTTAAGATAAAGCTGGTGAGAAAACCTTGCTTAAAGGGGGGTGTTAATTCAATGCCCGGAGATCTTCTAAGGTGTCCTAAATGTGGCTTTAGATTCGATGTCATGTATGCTAGGACCATTTCCTGCAAAAGCTGCAATAAAATTTTATCTAGCTTAAGCTGTGATTATGTTAAATGCCCAAAATGTGGTTTTGAATTTCCGAAATAATTCTTCACTAAATTAACAGTTGAAAATGGAGAGCTACGTCTTCGCCTTTTTGGAAACAGTTAATCTTGTCTTCAAGGCTTTAAGCTTCTCCTCGATTCTTTTAGCCTTCTCTTCAGCCTCCATGAAAAGCTCATCTATTTTTCCACCCTTTATCATGCTAACAACCTTCTCGACCTCTTTTGGCAATTCCGCTATGGTTGATTGGAGTGCCTTACTAAAGTATTCATCTTCTGAGACCAGCTTTAATGCCTCTTCTGGACAGAATTCCACGCATTTTGGTTCACCGTTGCAGAGATCGCAAGCGATGGCAACGCCTCTGTCAGGGTCAAGCATCATCCCGCCGTAGGGGCATGCCTGCACGCATAAGACGCAACCATCACATTTATCCCCATCTATAATTAAAATACCGCCCTTCTCAGACTGCTTAATCGCATCACGTGGGCACGCTCTCACGCAGGGCGCGTCCTCACAGAAGCGGCAGGTAACAGCAATGTTGAACATTGGGTTTAGGTGTATAACTCTTATCCTAGACTTTATTGGATTTGGCTCACCCTCCTTCTCTAGAGCGCACACAAATTCACAAATACTACAACCTATACACTTGTTTGGCTCCACAGATACAAACTTTCTTTCTAAGAGAGGTATCCTCCCGGTCATAACGAAGCCACCAATACCATCTCCTTTTCCCTTAATTATCCATAAAGTATAATTTAAATTTCTCGTCACTCTGCCTAAGTCTAGAACATTTTTGAAACTCCTTTTTTAAGGAGTTCACTTCGGGTTAAGATTAATGGCGTGAGGAAGAATGCAATGTCCTTAGAGAGAAACTGTTCGGAGCTTAAGACATGTTCCTGATGGAAACACATATATGAGACCGAGTATTGACAAACGTGTTGATGTGGAATGAAGCTGAAGGGTATCGAAGCTGCGCTTTTTGACCTCTTCGACACCCTCCTCTTAATAGAGAGAGGAGATGAGGATATTACTGAAAAGTGTATGAAAAATGTATATGCCTTTCTAAGTAGGAATGGAATAGATGTTTCTTATGAAACCTTTAGAAAATCCTATTCCGAGGCGCGCAAGCAGATTTATGAGAGAACTGGTGCTGAGCTTGAAGAGCCTCACTTCACAATAAGGGTTTCAAAGGCTCTGCGGAATCTAGGTTACAATTATGATGAGGAGAGCCGCCTTGCGAAAGGAGCCGCCGACGCTTATATAGAAGAACTCTCACGCTACGTCCACCCTGATGAAAACGCTATCCCAGTACTTAAGAAGCTACGTGAACATGGATATAAAATTGGGGTAGTGTCAAACTTCTCTATCCCAGAGGGAGCCAGGTGGCTAATTGCCAAACATGGACTTGAAAAACTCCTTGATACAATTATAATATCAGGCGAGATTAACAGGCGTAAACCAAGCCCAGAAATATTCTTCAAGGCATTAAGCAACCTAAGAGTAGATGCAACACGAGCAGTCTTTATAGGTGATACGCCCGACACAGATATAGAAGGCGCCAAAAAAGTTGGAATGAAAACGATTCTAATAAAGCGGGGAGACACCAATTTAGAGAACACAAAAAGCAAGCCGGACTTCACAATAAGAAATTTAAAAGAAATACTGGAAATACTGCTATGAGAAGAGATAAAGCAATAAATTTCTTTATAGCAATTACTAAATAAGCTGATAAACAGCCCCGGTAGCTTAGCGGTTATAGCAGCGGCCTCGTAAGGCTTCAAGAGAGCCGCGGGTCGCGGGTTCAAATCCCGCCCGGGGCTCCAATACCCCTAGTATTAGAGCCCCTACACATAGTCTCATCTTTTAAATCTTCGGATACAGAGTTTAGTGTGATAGTGGATATACATGATGTTGCTAGGCTGGGTAGGCTGCCATATAATGAAATACTGCTGTCTTTCTTAGATCACTCGGAAAAGCCTAGGCCTTTCTATAGCTAAGGGTTCTAAAGTATATATTTTGTGTAATCTGCTTCACAGAATATAACTTTTTCATTATAAGAGCGCTAGATAAAAATCCTTTACCGTCCTTCTTAGCGATACAAGCGGGCTCTTAGTGAGCTATTCCAAAAAAAGGAAAAAATTAATATTCACATTGTATAATCTCTATCAATGTTACAGACTTGTAATATCGCCATAACACAATTCGGTGAAACTGTATGGAGAAGACAAAGTATTTCGCGCTCATCGCAAGCGTCTTTGCAATTTGCATAATTGTTTCGGCCATTTACTTTTTAAACGGCTTTAATAGCGCTCATCATTCTTGGCGGCAGATAGAGGTTTTCGCCGGCGCGGCGGCAGCCCCAGTTTATAGGGAGATAGCTGGAATTTTTGAGAAGGAAACTGGCATTAGAGTGCTGCTGAATATAGGGGGCTCAGGAAGTCTACTCTCGTCTCTTGAAATAGCGAGACGTGGGGACATATTTATCCCTGGCTCGCCCGAATATCTAATCTTGGCGGCTCAAAAGGGCATAATAAACTTCACTGAGTATAAGCCAAAAATATTGGCTTATCTGGTTCCAGCAATAATAGTCCAGAAGGGTAACCCAAAGAACATAGGGAGCCTTGAAGATCTAGCCAGACCTGGGCTCCTTATAGGTATAGCAGATCCAGAATCTGTCTGCGTTGGACTCTATGCAAAAGAACTTTTGGAAAGAAATGGACTTTGGGAGAGCGTTAGCAAGAACATAGTTGTTTATGCGGCCAGCTGCGAGCAAACAGCACAAATAGTGTATACTGGAGCCGTGGACGCAGTTATTGGGTGGCATGTCTTCTATTACTGGAACCCAGATAAATCTGAGATCATATGGATTGAAGGCTCAAAAATACCGAAAATAGGTTATATAGCTGGTGCTATAACAACCTTCGCGAAAGATAGAGCTGCCGCCGAGAATTTCCTAGACTTTCTAGCGTCGGAGAAGGTATATGCTATATGGAAAAAGTACGGGTACTTCCCCACGCTACTAGAGGCTAAATCATATGCCCCAAACGCCATTGTTGAGGAGATTGTGGGGGCATGAAAGTTAATACCTTTAGGGTCACGTCCCTCACGCTTCTTGCGCTCGTAATAGCCTTCTTTCTATGTGCCTTCACTTCCCCAATAATCTTTGTCGAGCCTTGGATTATGGCGCAGGCTTTCATCTCGGAGGAGACAAGATTTGCTCTCTTTCTATCACTATTTACGGCAACTTCTTCAACATTGATCTCTCTAGCCATAGCGATTCCCATAGCATATCTTCTCTCACGCACAAACTTTCGTGGAAAGACTTTAATTGAAGGCTTTCTAGATGTACCAACGGCTGTTCCGCCCGTTGCCCTAGGCGTCATGTTACTTATTTTCTTCACAAGAAACCCGCTTGGCGCTCTGATAAACGAGAACTTGATAAGATTTGTATTTGAAGTGCCCGGCATAATTCTAGCTCAATTTGCAGTTACAAGCGTCTTAACAATAAGGTACTTAAAGGAAGTTTTTGATAATCTGCCAGCGCGCTACGAGAATGTCGCACGAACACTTGGATACTCTGAATGGGAGGCCCTCCTATATATAGCGTTGCCAGCTATTAAGCGTAGCATCTTAGGAGCAGCTCTCCTTTCCTGGGCCAGATCCATTGGAGAGTTCGGCGCGTCTCTAATGTTGGCTGGAGCCACCAGGCTTAAAACGGAGACATTGCCAATAGCCCTCTACCTTAATCTCGTAGCAGCTGACCTTGGTGGGGTTGCTGCAATATCATTCATCCTCCTCATGATATCGTGCCTAGTACTTATTCTCCTCAGGAAAATTCTAGCAGGAGGTTTCTCGGCATGATATCTGTGTTAGGTTTATGTGCCCAGCGCGGCTCCTTTAGCTTAACTGATATTAGCTTTGATGTTCAGGATGGAAAATTTCTGGTAATAATGGGCCCAAATGGCTGTGGGAAGACAACGCTCCTTGAATGTATAGCGGGTCTCCATAAGATTTCCTCGGGGAGAATAATGGTCGATGGAGTGGACGTTACAGATTTACCAGCCGAGAAAAGGAGGATCGGTTATGTGCCAGCCGATTGCGCGCTCTTCCCAAGAATGACTGTTAGACAAAATATATTGCTCGCGTTTAGAAAGTCCAGAGGTATGCGCCTCGAGGATCTCAGAAAGATTTTGCATACGCTCCAGATTGAAGATCTAATGGACAGGAGTGTTGAGCAACTAAGCTCCGGGCAGAAGCAAAGGGTTGCAATAACCAGAGCTCTAGCAGCTAATCCCAGCGCTCTACTTATGGACGAGCCATGCTCGGCCCTTGACCCGCCTACTAAGGAGACCTTTAAAGGATGGATTAACGGTGTTCTTAAAGAAGTTTTCCATGAATTTGATATCCCAGTCATATATACGACCCACGATATACTGGAGGCAAGCGCGGTAGGCGATAAAATAGCGATTATGAATAATGGAAGGGTCGAGCAGATAGGTTCGGTTAATGAGGTTTTTGAGGAGCCGCGCTCTAAGTTTATCGCGGAATTTTTAGGCTATAATGTGCTTAATGGCCGCATCCTTTCAACTAATGGCAAGCATATCTCCATTAAGGTTGGAGACGTCGCTCTTACCGCTGAAGGGTACAACAATGCTCTGGGTTTCTCAGAGGAGGTTGTGGTGATAATTAGACCCTGTGACATATTTCTATCACCTATAAGAGATGTTAGGTCTAAATGGAAAGGTTGCCATTGTAACGTTCTGGAAGGAACTTTAGAAAGCTTGCGTATAGAGGGATCCATAGTTAAGGCTGATGTAACCGTCGGCAACTTTAGTTTAAGGGCTGAGGTGAGCCAAGACTTTCTTGAGGACCTTCGTATTGGGAGTAGAGTTTTCATTCATATTAAGGCCTCTAGGGTTAAAGTGCTTCCAAAGCATATGAAGGCGCAGCAATGATTCATAGAGGTTTACCTGAAAGGATATAACCCCCAAATTTATTGGGATTCCACCAGTCTCATTAATAAGAATTGATGCCGCTGTAGAGTGGATGGGCGGCATAGGCTCATATGAGTGAGTGGCGCGTTTATATCCGGAGTGCGGTAAAGATCATTTAG
>JAGTQB010000016.1 GCA_018396995.1 Candidatus Bathyarchaeota archaeon | reverse complement strand
GCTGGAATGAGAGACAAATTGATCCATGAATACTTCGGCGTAGATATTAAAATACTATGGAAAACGATAAAGAAAGATATACCGCCACTCAAACCATTAATACAAAATATTCTAGAGAGCTTAGGCTAAAGTACTCATAAGGTCGGCTTCGATTACGTTTGCACAACACCCGATGGATTCATGATATTTCGCAAGCGCAAATGAGTGGACAAGGAGTGCGGAATGGTGGACGGGGAGGGATTTGAACCCTCGACCTCGGCGATGCCAACGCCGCGATCATACCAGACTGATCTACCCGCCCACCATCTTCTACTATTTTTAGGGGAAACTTTTAAGCGTTTTGTTTTCTATTCCTCCATAAAATTCTCTTCTTTATGTAAATGAGGGTTTTGTCATTGGCTATATTCTCAAGATGACTTCTTTAACGTATTTCTCCATGGTTTTGGCAAGTTTCCTTATCATGTTCTCTGAGTATGGCTTAATTCTCCTATACTCTTCGTTTAGGGAGTTTTCTGGTATGAATTGTTGTAGGGCGAAGCGTTTTGCGCCATCTACGAGTTTACCAATCTCTTCCATGTCCTTCTCCTCAATTATGCCTGGAACAGCAGTGCACCTAAATTCATAGTCAACCCCGCTCCCCATAACAATCTTTATTGTTTTAAGGAGTTGTTCAATGTTTTCTGCTCCAAGTAAACGATATTTTTCTGGTGATGTTTTCACGTCAACTGCTATGTAATCTAAGTATGGTAGGCTTTCTCTCAGCCTATCTGGGAAGAACCCATTTGTATCAAGCTTCACCGCAAATCCACTTTCCTTAAGCTTTCTAATGAATCTTGGCGCATCATCCTGTATTAATGGCTCCCCTCCAGTTATTACTACTGAGTCAATGAACTTTTTCCTTGACTCAAGTATTGCCAGCGCCTCGTCTTCTTTAAGGAATGGTGGCTGCGGGTTTACTACTATTTTCCAGTTGTAGCAGTATGGGCATCTGAGGTTGCAGCCGGGGGCAAATAAAATGCTGCTAATTCTTCCGGGAAAATCTATTAGGCTTGTCTTCTGTAGGCCGCTGAACCTCAAGGTAAATATCCCTACTTATTCTACCTCAAAATGTTACCCTACTTATTATGCGGACACTTCTTGGACAGCTAGAGTTAACGCTTTATCGAACGTCTTTCTTATCCTGAACTCCGCCTGTTTTCCATCGTTCCACTGGTCTACTGGCCTTAGGTAGCCAACGACTCTTGAATAGACTTCGCATTTAGCCCCACATGTCGGGCAGACCTTATGTTCTCCATTAATATATCCGTGCGTTGGACATATGCTGAATGTTGGCGTTAGTGTGAAGTACGGTATGCGATAGTTCCATACGATCTTTTTAACCAGCATCGCGGCTATCTCCCATGAATATATCCTCTCTCCTAAGAATATGTGGAAGACAGTTCCACCCGTGTAGAGTGGTTGGAGTTTTTCTTGATGTTCAAGCGCTTCGAATAGATCTCCAGTATAATCTACTGGTAGGTGTGTTGAGTTTGTATAGAATGGTTCAGCTCCCGTTGAGAGGTGCTTTTCGTTGGCAACTATTATATCTGGATATTTCTTCTTATCTAGCTTAGCAAGCCTGTATGATGCACCCTCAGCTGGCGTAGCCTCAAGGTTATAGAGGTTCCCTGTCTCCTCCTGATATTCTAAGAGTCTCTCACGCATAAACGTTAGTGTCTTGATTGCAAACTTTAAACCTTCCTCAGTCCATATCCCGTAACCAAACATGTTTAGCAGAGCTTCATTCATGCCTATTATTCCTATTGTTGAGAAGTGGTTTTTCCAGTATGAGCCAAAGCTTTCTTTAACGAAGCGGAGATAATATTTTGAGTATGGGTAAAGCCCCCTCTCAGTAAACCTCTCAAGAACCTTACGCTTTATCTCCAAGCTCTCCTTAGCCAAATCCATTATCTCGCTGAGTCTCTCAAAAAACCTGTCCTCGTCCTTAGAGAGATACCCGATTCTAGGCAAATTTATTGTAACAACCCCAATAGAGCCTGTAAGTGGATGAGCTCCGAAGAACCCTCCACCACGCTTACGCAGTTCCCTATTATCGATTCTCAGGCGGCAGCACATTGAACGAACGTCTTCTGGCTTCATATCACTGTTCACGAAGTTTGAGAAGTATGGGGCCCCATACTTAGCCGTCAACTCAAATATCCTCTTTGAAACCTCTGAATCCCAATCAAAATTTTTAGTTATATTGTATGTTGGTATTGGAAACGTGAAGACTCTCCCCCTAGCATCCCCCTCAGCCATAACCTCTGCAAGAGCAATATTAAGCATGTCTACTTCATCCTGCATTTCACCGTAGGTGTCGTCAAGTAACCTGCCCCCATAAATTACAGGTTCATCCTTCATGAACTCTGGGACCTCGAGGTCGAGAGTTATATTAGTGAAGGGTGTTTGGAAGCCGACCCTCGTGGGCACGTTAATGTTAAAAATGAATTCTTGGAGGGCCTGCTTAACCTCCCTATAATCTAGCCCATCATATCGGATAAAGGGCGCTAGTAGTGTGTCAAAGTTGCTGAAGGCCTGTGCTCCGGCAGCCTCGCCCTGCAGTGTATAGAAGAAGTTTACAACTTGGCCTAGAGCGGTCCTAAAGTGCCGTGCTGGCCTACTTTCAATCTTTCCCGGAACCCCACCGAACCCTGAAAGGAGCAGATCCCTTAGATCCCACCCAACGCAATATGGCCCTAAGACGCCAAGGTCATGTATATGTATATCTCCGGATCTATGCGCCTCTGCAACCTCGGGCGGATAAATTCTATTCGTCCAATACCTCTCTATAACCTTTGTCGTGAGATAATTATTTAATCCCTGCAGGGAGAAGCTCATATTGGAGTTCTCTCTTACATACCAATCCTCTAGATTAAGGTATTTCTCAACAAGCTCTGTAGAACTGAGTATCTCAGCAAGCTCCCTAAGCTCTTGGTGCTGTTTACGATACAATATAAAGGCTTTAGCAGTCTTCGCATGACCATTCTCTATGAGAACCTTCTCAATAATGTCTTGGATCTCCTCAACTGTTGGTACACCATCCTCACCGAAGCGTCTTCTGAGCTCCTCAACAACTTTATCACTTAGGCGTCTAGCAAGCTCCTTATCCTTGCCGCCTACAGCCTTAGCAGCCCTCCATATAGCCTCAGTTATACGCTCCTGATCAAAGGGCTCTAACTTGCCATCCCTCTTCCTAACATACTTCAAGTAACAAGTCACCTCAAAGCATAAATGAAGTAATATGTATTAACACAGCACCTATACTTCATAAGTAAAGTAGTCGTACAAAGACTTAAATTTGATTATCAAAAAATTTAGACTAATGGAGAAGTAGGAAAAAAGACTGATAGAACAAAAAGCCCATATTAGTAATTTTTATTTTAATTACTTAAAGACTTTCCATTTTTAACGTAGATCTAATGGATCGAAAATACTGAAATTGTCAAGTTTATGGAGAAGTAAAGTTTTTATCTTTCTCTCCTCATTTCTCTTTTCGGAGGGGAGGAGCCGGGGGAACACCTGATTGTGGTGTGTTGTGTTGTTATTTGGGTTCCCCCATGAGCTCCTCCCCTCCACGTTGTTATAGAGCCTATTTAATTAGAACGGATTTTATTTGAGTGTTTTGAGGGGCATGTCAATTCTCTTTTGTATGCACGATATATGCCTAACGCTCTTCTTAAGTTTAATGTAATGCCATGTTGACTTAGGTTTAAATGGGGTATTTTTTAGAGCTGCCTCTATAACCATGCTTTTTGTTATCCTTGCATTCTCTGGATTCGACTTTAAGCCTATCTTGTCACATGTATAGTCTACGTAGCAGGCTGGTATCCTCCTACAGCCGAGGAGTCTTAGAGCCTCTGCCCTGTGGTGCCCATCAATTATAACCTTCGTAGCATAGTCTATTACAATCGGCCTCTTAAGAACCCCGTCTGAAAGTATTTCTTCCTTAAGGGTTTTGAGTCTCTCCTTATCTGTAAGCTCATGGAATTTTAGTTCTGAGATATCAATCAACCTTATGCGGGCTGGAATGTTATTGTTCTTTATAGTCAAGCATTTTCACCGCGATTGTTAGTAATTGTGTCTTTATGTAATATTTAAAGCTTTTTGGATCAAAAATGTACATAAAAAATGAACTTAGAATCCATCAAACAAAATGAGTAATGAACCGAGGAGTAGTGGGTAAAGGGCGTATTTGTGAAGATGTTTAAGGGTTCTCCTTAGAATCTTTAGCGAAAGATATCCTAAAATCACTGAAACAAGTGTCCCCAAGAGTATTTCTCCGAACTCAAGTCTAGCCTCTTGTAGGGCGCTGTACTGTATCATTGATGTCGCTATTAACCCTCCAAATATGGTTGGGATTGAGAGTAGAAAGGAGAATTTGAAAGCTTCCTCACAATCTACTCCGAGTATCAGCGCTGTAGACATTGTGAGTCCACTCCTAGATAAACCGGGCAGTATTGAGAAGCCTTGCATAGCTCCTATAGCAGCGGCCCTCTTAAAGTCTATAAATCCCCTCCTAGCAATTCCCATCTTAGATAGATATAGAATTGCCCCGGATAATAGGAATGAGAGTCCAAGTATTTTCGTTTCATGGAATAGACTTTCAAGTGGTGCCATAACGAAGCCTGTAATGGCTGTGAATGCTGTGCCAACAATAATTCTCTGGAGTAAAATTCCTCCCTCAGGTTCAGAAGTGTTCAGTCTTGCAAGCGCCCTCAAAATCTTCTTTATATCATCTCTGAAGAAGAGGACTGTGACGGCTAGTGTGCCAACATGTAAGATAATATCGAAGAGCATTGGTAATCGTAGTCCAAGGATTATCTCGGCTAGCCTTAGGTGCCCTGTACTAGAGATCGGCAGCCACTCAGTTAACCCCTGAATCACCCCAAGTAAAATAATTTCTAGTCTCATCCATGCGCCCCATAGAATAACTTTATAGAATTTATAGTTCTTAATATTAGTTAAGTGGTTTAGAATGCCATCCTTGGAAGTACTGACGGTTAATGAAGCAAGCAGGAGCATTGAGGAGATTCTTGAGATTATCTGGAGGGCCTTAGAATATTTCCCAAGAGGCTTGTGGGATGAGGTCATGTATATTGGAAACGCCGACATAAAATATGACATAAAGGTGGAGATTAAGGGGGAATCCTACAGAGCTTTCATCTTCAATAATCTTCTCGGCAAAATTAAGAGGATTCGGGAGGCGATGAAGATAAAAGATCTCCTGCTAGCCGTAACAGCAAACCCTGTTATAGCAATATATTCTAAGCTTGGGTCTAAGGGGATAAGCCGCGTGGCTAGCTTGGTGCACGACTATGTCTCAAGCGATATTGGTATAGTTTCCCTTTTCGCCATGAAGGATGATGCCACTACCATGGTTACAGCTCATGGATTAGGCCATAGCAGGGGCCTGAGACATCATGCTGAGCCAATAGACTTGATGTATGAGGGGCTGCTTAAGAGCAAAAGCCTGAGTAGAGATGGCTTCTGTGAAAGTTGTCTCAGGAGAATTATTGGGGATGAAGGGGTTTAACCGAAGTTAACAAAATATTTATATGCCTCAGTAATGCTGCTTACCCCTACCACAGTCATATTGTATCCCTTCTCCTGGAGATATTTTTCTAATCTTATTTCAACTGGTTCTAATGTCACTATGGTTACTATGCCCACCCTCCTCTCAACACGCCTATATATGATGATCTCCTCTTGCCCCATCGGAACCAGAAAGATTGTTCCGCCTGAGAGGGCTGCGGCTTCCGCCTTCTCAGCTATGCCGCCAACCATCCCTATTGTTCCATCCGCTGATATTGTTCCAGTAATAAACACTTTGTCCGATAAATTGTCCCCCCTTATGGCTGCGATTATGGCTATAGTTATAGCTGCCCCGGCGCTCGGCCCATCGACGACATAAATCTCCTCGTTGGCCTCAATCGTTATTATGATGTCTGTGCCGCTCAAATCCTTACCAGTAATGTTTCTGGCTACTGAGGCGGCTACTTGCGTGCTCACCTGCAAATCTATGCCTATGTATGGCTTAGTATTCACTAGTACTCTCCCAGAACCCTCCTTAAGCTCTACGTAACATTTTAAAGTCACTCCCTCATAACCTACATATAGTGGATGCTTATAGACGGCTTTAACAGCAACAAGGTTTATTCTGCTCCTCCCTGAAAGGGTGGCGCCTCCCTTAGCCCCCTCGGAGGTAAGCGGAAGCTGCTCTAGCTGGCTTCTATAATATTCAACTTGGCTCTTTAGGTTTTCGTTCTCCCTCAATAAGTTCATGACGCTCTTTGTGAGGTTCTCAATCTGGTCGAGTAGGGTCTCAGTCTGTTTCCTTAAGACACTATTTTGCCTGAAAGCTATTGCTAGCTCATATATTGCTATAACGTTTACTAAGAGACTTACCATAACCAATATAGACAAGATTTTAGATTGACCCCTTGACATAACTCCCCTCAGCTAACGCTTTTCTTCATTTATTATTAGGCGAAAAGTATATAAGTTGTGCGTTTATTCATAATACCAAAAGAATAAAGAATTAAAAAATAATATTGTGGGGGGTGTTCTATGGCAGCTGCTGGTGGTATTCCAGTCCTAATATTGAAGGAGGGCTCTACAAGATCTAGGGGTAGGGAGGCCCAGCATAACAATATTATGGCGGCTAAAGTGATAGCTGAGACAGTTAAGACCTCCCTTGGTCCACGTGGCATGGATAAGATGCTTGTCGACAGCCTAGGCGACATAACAATAACAAATGATGGTAAGACAATCCTCGACGAAATTGAGGTTGAGCACCCGGCTGCTAAAATGATGGTTGAGGTTGCGAAGGCACAAGATAAGGAGGTTGGGGATGGAACAACCTCAGTAGTAGTTTTAGCTGGCGAATTGTTGACTAAAGCCGAAGAGCTATTGAATAAGAATATTCACCCAACAGTTGTCATTGATGGTTATAGGAAGGCTGCTGAGAAAGCCCTTGAAGTCTTAGATAATATGGCCATTCAAGTGGATCCGCTAGATAAGAGTATGCTTAAGAAGATAGCTATGACTGCAATGGCTAGTAAGCTTGTCTCGGAGAGCAAAGATTATCTGGCCGAGATTGCTGTCGATGCTATTCTCCACGTGGCCCAGAAGGTTGGTGAGAAATATAAAGTTGACCTAGACGATATTCTAGTTCAAAAGAAGCCTGGTGAATCGATAGCGGATACAAAGCTCATTAAGGGTATAGTTCTCGATAAGGAGGTTGTCCATCCAGGGATGCCGAAGCGTATTGAGAAGGCTAAAATAGCCTTGCTTGACTGCCCGCTTGAGATAGAGAAGACGGAGTTTGATGCTAAGATAAATATTGAAACGCCTGAGCAGATGGAGGCATTCCTACGTGAAGAAGAGAACATGTTGCGCGATATGGTTGAGAAGATAGCTAAAGTTGGCGCTAATGTTGTTATATGCCAGAAGGGTATTGATGATATGGCTCAACACTTCCTAGCGAGGAAAGGTATACTGGCCGTTAGGAGAGCCAAGAAGTCTGATATGGAGAAGCTGGCTAAGGCTACTGGTGGTAGGATTGTTACGAACCTAGATGACCTCAAGCCAGAAGACCTAGGCTATGCAGAGCTCGTTGAGGAGCGCAAGATAGGCGAAGACAAAATGGTATTCATAGAAGGATGCAAGAATCCTAGGTCCGTGGCGATATTAATTAGAGGCGGGAGTGAAAGGATTGTAGACGAGGCTGAGCGCTCAATACACGACGCCCTCTGTGTCGTCAGGGATGTCGTTCAAGAACCGAAGATTTTAGCTGGTGGAGGTGCGCCTGAGATAGAGGTTGCCAGGGCTATAAGGGACTTCGCTAATAGTCTATCAGGCAGGGAGCAGCTTGCAGCTCAAGCATTCGCTGATGCGGTTGAGATAATACCGACGGCCCTTGCGGAGAATGCTGGCCTAGACCCGATAGATATAATCTCGGAGCTGAGGGCGATGCATGATAAGGGCGAGAAATGGGCTGGTGTCGACATCTTCAGCGGCAAGGCTAGAAACATGGCTGAGTTAGATGTATATGAACCGCTTGTGGTGAAGAAACAGGTTATTAAGTCAGCTGTTGAGGCTGCGACAATGATTCTGAAGATAGATGACGTCATAGCTGCCGGGAAGACAAAGGTTCCGAAGACACCGTCTAAAGAGGGCGAGAAGACGGAGAGCGAGTTCGATTAAACAGTTACACGACCACCATTTTAGACTTACTTCTGGCTAAAAGCCAATAACAATTATTTTTGCCTTTTTGTAATGTTATGCGAATTTGAATTATGGTTTCTACCTAGCAATTTAAGGGCGGCTTCTGAGAGGGCTGCCTCTCTCCTTAAAAGCATAAACTATGATGTTCTATATCTTAATGTCCCACACGAGTTAAGTTGGCTGGTTAATGAACTCGCTCTAGGCGCACCCTACGAGAATTTTATAGAGGAGATTGAACGGCTCAATATTTTGCGGGAATCAATTGTTTCATGGGAGTACAGATTTAAACCAATTTTCCTGGCAATAAGGGGGCTAAAGTCTAGGAGACCAGGCTCAGAGATAATATGTTATAGGAGTAGCGTCCTTGAGAACCAGCTTATAAGGGTTGCCGAAGAGGTGGCTGCAATGATTTTAAGGGTTAATATTTCCGGGAAGGTGGACGTTGAGGAATGGCGGCGCATACTATCTGAGATAACATTACAAAACTCAAAATTAATCAATGATGAAAGCAGTTACATATTTGAGACATGGATTAGATTTCATAGAGGAAGAAGAGCCATATGTATTCTGGATTACCCTGCTAGAAGCCTTGTAAGTAAGGCGCGGCGGCTCGGAATCAGGGCAGCATTACGCTACATTTACACACCATATTACTTTACTCCACTTGAGCTCCTAGTTCGCGAGCTCGCTATAGCCGAGGAGAGAAAACTCAATATTAGCGACGAGAGGGTTAGGAAGCTCGTGAAGATGCACGCTGAATTCATCAGAAACTATATTCTCACGAGCGCTGACTATGATGAGGCTTACTTTAAGTGGCTTATGGATGGACACTATAAACAATATTGTCAGGAGACTTTAGTAGTATAACATCTTCATCTCATACTTTCTTAAGTGATCTACTGCTTGATTGATATCCATGAACAATGATTGAACCCTCTCAATATCCTCAATAGTTACGGTTCCACGCTTCATACATTTTGCGTTCTGTGCCGCTAGGCTAAGTAGTTGAACAGCATACCTCAACGATGAATTAGAGCCTATTTCAGTAAGCCTCTCAAGAGCCTTATCGTCAATCGCTATCTTCTCCTCCTGAGCCCTGATTCGCAGTATATCCCTTATATCCTCTGGGCTATACTCATGCGTCGCTATTATAACAGCCCTGTCAAGGAGATCTAGTGGGAAGCCCATTGGGCTCTTAACGTCGGTTCCGCGTATTGTTGTTATCCCGCGATTTGTTGCAAGTATAATTATTGGCACTAGCTCGCTTTCTAATGCCCTCCCGAGGAAGCTGAAGGCCTCTAAATCGAGGAGGTGACTATCGTCTATAAATAGGACCCCTGGGTGTATGAAGGCCTTGCCCTCATCAACCATCCTCTTAACCATCTCATCAACTGTAGCCCTAACTTCACTATCTATCTCCTTGGACTCACTGAAGCCGAAGAGAAGTGAAAAGAGCCCGCCACCTTTATTCCTAGCGTGAATTCTATCCAAGTCATCTAGAGTTAAAGTGTATACGAACTCCTTCTCCTTTAAAACTGACCCGGTCGGCCTCGGGACCTTAGCGCGGTCGTCCACCTCATACACCTTAGCCTTACTGCTCTCCACGCATAAGCCTAGGTTTACAACCCTACCGGTTTCAGCGTCTATTTGTATCACGCAGCCCTCGGTTATCCCCTGCGCAATTATCTGCTGAGCTATTGACGCTCCAGCTTCAAGGGTTTTCTCCTCCTTCGTCGTCTTAAGGGTTAGCTTGACGCTTTCTGGGACTCTTTGATATGGATTATAGGGGTGTGGAGCTGTCTTTATCTCAAGGCTTGTAACTTCGCCCTCATAGACCTTTCTAATCTCATGTATCTCAACTCCAATGGCCTTTCTCATCGCCTCAATTAAAACCTCAGTCTTTTTCTTTTCGCTGCTATATATCTCGCTACCGCTCATCTGTATAAATGGAACGTTTGGGCCGAGCTCCTTGGCTATAGCCATGGCTATGGCGGTCTTTCCGGTTCCCGGTGGCCCGGCCAAAATAATTGTTCTACCGCTCAGCTTACCCTCCTTGATTATTTGAACAATTAATCCTGCTGCTTCGCGGGCTTTCTCTTGACCAACCATCCCATCCTTTATCCTAACAGCTTTAAGATTTTCATCTAAGCCCAGCCCCTTAATATGAGTGTGTGCACCAACCCTCTCAAAACGCTGTAGGCTTGATGGTATCTCACGTATCTCAGACATAAACCACACCAAAAGATAAAAAATTTTAAGATTTATTTAAAATAAATTTGTTTTGTTCCTAAAAACTGGGTTAATCAAATTCTGGGGTCTTAGACGTTTCTTCTTCCTCTTTCTTTTCGCCTTTCTCCTTTTCCTCTTTAGGCTTAGCGGCCGCGATTACGTCATCTATCCTGAGTATCATTGAGGCGACCTCGGCGGCGGATTTAATTGCCTGCTCCTTAACAACAGCTGGTTCTATGACACCTTTTTCAAGCATATTAACAATCTTACCGCTGAAAACATCAACGCCATACGCGAAGCCATCTGGCTTCTCATGCGCAGCCCTGAGTTCAACCATTATATCTATCGGCTCTAGGCCAGCGTTCTCTGCCAGCGTCTTTGGAATGATTTCAAGGGCCTCGGCAAAGGCCTCTATAGCGAGCTGCTCCCTGCCGCCAATTTGGGCAGCATATTTACGTAGCTCCTTTGATAGCTCCGCCTCAATGGCGCCGCCTCCAGGAACAATTTTGTTCTTCTCTATTACGTCGGCGACAACTGAGAGGGCGTCGTGCATCGCTCTTTCAGCTTCCTCAACCATGCGCTCAAGGCCTGCGCGTATAAGTATTGATACTGAACGTGGATCCTTGCATCCTTCTATGAATACCATTTTGTCTTCGCCTATCTTGCGCTCCTCAACGAGCTCTGCATAGCCTAGGTCTTCTGGCTTGAGGTCATCTAGGTTCGTAACAATCCTACCACCAGTAGCCTTAGCCAGCTTCTCCATATCAGACTCCTTAACTCTTCTTACAGCGAGTATTCCCTCCTTCGCTAGGAAGTGTTGAGCCATATCATCAATACCCTTCTGGCACATAACAACATTAGCGCCAGCCTTCTTAATCTTCTCAACCATACTCTTAAGCATCTGAGCCTCCTTATCTAGGAAAGCCTTCATTTGTTGTGGGTCTCTAATTCTTATCTCGGCGCTGAACTCCGTCTTCTCTATCTCAAGCGGGCAGTTTAGTAGGGCTATTTTAGCCTTCTCAATACGCTTCGGCATCCCTGGATGGACAACCTCCTTATCAATTATTATGCCCTTGACGAGCTGCGTATCACGTAAGCTCTCCCCCTCCTTCTTTATTATCTGGATATTGTCGATATCAGCAACTAATTTGTCACCGCGCTTCTCAACTATCTGCTTGACAGCGTCAATAGATATCTCCGCAAAGTGTTCTCTAGCGATGCCTACAGCCTTACTGCCCATCGAGGTTATCGCAACCTTCTTCAAAGTCTCTCTATCATCTATGTTCACTGGTATAGCTACCTTATCGATGACCTCCATTGCCTTCTGAACAGCCTTGCGGAAACCACTAACTATAACTGTTGGGTGAACATTTTGGTCTAAAAGCTCCTCAGCCTTCTTCAGTAGCTCGCCCGCGAGTACAACTACGGTTGTTGTTCCGTCGCCCACCATATTATCTTGTGCCTTCGCAACCTCAACCATCATCTTAGCAGCCGGGTGCTCAACCTCAACCTCCTTAAGAATCGTTGCGCCATCATTTGTTATTGTTATGTCGCCTAGGCTGTCGACAAGCATCTTATCCATGCCACGTGGACCAAGGGTTGTTCTTATAGCCTCAGATATTATTCTAGCAGCCATAATATTATTTCTCTGAGCCTCCTTACCACGACTTCTAGCAGTCCCCTCCTTCAATATTAATACTGGACCCGAAGGAGTCTGAGCTAGATACGCCATACTACCCCTCCTCCTATTACTCTTACTATAATTATTTTCTTGTTTTTATAACAAGAGACGGTGAATATAAGTTTTACTAGGGTTCGTGTACTAAACATACATATAAGAGACTTCTTTGTCGTAACGCTATTTAACGAGAAGTATGAAGATGCAATATTGAGGGTTAGGGCGAAAATAAGGAATTGTTCGGAAGTTGAATCTAGCCCCACATCCTAGAGATTAAATTATTTGATGCGGAGGGACTGCCAATCTTCACCGAGCCAATAATAAGCCATGTTGGAAGGATAATCCCAAAAAGCAAAGCCCAAAATCTATACACTATACTACTCACACTAAAGGATGATGGAAGAACCGTTGAGGTTAAGAGCTCTACGCTGGAGAGACTGAGGATCCGGAGGGAAATTATAACCATAAACCTGGACTATATGTAGTCAGGGGCTTGGGGCCGGACACACTCCCACACATCTCGTTAAAGGAGACTGTAAGGTTCATGGTTAGGCTGAGGCTAATAGGGCCCGGTGAGTCGCCTATGGATCTGGTTAAGCAGAGGATTAAGGATTGAGAAAAGGTTATATAACTCCGTTATAATAAAATAGGCGATTGCTATGGATAGATCATACTTCGCCAGAAGACTTGAGGAGTGTAAAAAATATGGAGAAATATTCGACCTAGTGAAGAAGGCCGTAAAGGAATTTTTAGGCCTACATAGGGTTGGTCTACTGTTATACCTTAAGAGTCTGCCGCCTAATGTAGGTGCATACTATCAGGTGGGCTCAAATGGCATAGTCCTAAATAAGCTTCTCATCAGCATTATGAGTAAGGTTCTCATCTCAAAGGCGGAATTTAACTCGCTCATCTTCTCACTACTACTCCACGAATATCTCCATTCACTAGGCTTTCTAAATGAGGAGAAGGTTAGGAGACTAGTCTACGAGATAAGCGTGAGGGCATTCGGCGAGGATCATCCAGCTGTTAAAATTGCCCTTGAACCACCCCTAATAAACATTCCAGCATCAGATGTTGAGGAATATATAAACCACAATTTGGAGATGGTGAGGGACTTCGAGAAGATCGAGCATCCCTACATCGCTTAGAGGGGCGATAAGTTTAAGCCTTTTAAGCCTGCAATTATAATCCTCTTAAGTAATGGAGAATGAGATTGTTTGGTAGAAAGAGGGAGTCGAAGAGGGTGAGGAATGCAATCTAAGAGTGGTAATGCCAACCACCCCCTAGTACTGTGGTTGGCATGTTCTCTCTTGTAACTTTTGGTCTCCTCAGCCTCTCCATCTGCCAATTAGCACCGTCTTCGGCGTTTTCGAGGAAGCGGCCTAGGCTACGATGCTCGGCTTATACATTAATAACCTGCTCTGCTGGAGATCGGAGAGGAGGAGGCTAACAAATCAATAAGGATTGGAGTCTCAATATCAGACTCTGAGTAGAAGATCCATGTTGGTATGCTGAAAGGCTATTGGGACTCAACCTAATTAATTTGGAATTATAGAACATGGGGGGTGCAAGCGAATATTCAAGATATTCCTGGCTGGGGCTACTGGGAATGGGAAGCTAGCTAAAGTTTTCTCCATAACTGGGGAATATATGTTTCATCTAAAGGTTTATTCAACCTTAGATAAAAAATAGTTATGGAGATATGTATGGAGAAATTGGATTTAATAATTGTTGGGGCTGGTCCCTCAGGCTTAACTGCAGGAATATATGGTGCTAGGAGCGGTCTTCGCACCCTGATTCTGGAAAAGGGGCAGGCTGGTGGGGCCCTAAATGAGATACCATATATAGAGAATTACCCAGGGTTCCCAGATGGCATTAGCGGGCAAGAGCTCGCTGAGAAAATGGTTAATCAATGTAGGAAGTTTGGCGGGGTGATAAGGGAGTTTGAGGAGGTTACTGGAATAGATTTCAGCGGTGAAGAAAAAATCGTTAGGACTGATAAGGGGGCTTACTCAGCCAGTGCGGTTATAATTGCCTCTGGCTCACGTCACAGGAAACTAAATGTCCCTGGGGAAAGCGAGTTTGAGGGAAGGGGAGTTAGCTACTGTGCATTATGTGACGGCCCCCTCTTCAAGAACTTAAGGGTCTTAGTTGTAGGTGGGGGAAACGCGGCGGCAGTCTCAGCCTTATACCTCTCAGATCTAGGAGTAAAGGTTTTCTTAGCGCATAGGAGGAAACAGCTTAGGGCTGAGGAAATCTATGTTAGGGAGATTATTAGAAGGGGGATTGAGATCTTATGGGCTACAGAAGTTAAAAGGATAGTTGGGGACGATAGGGTTAGGGAAGTTATCCTCTATAATAGTGAGAAGGGAGAGGAATTTACTCTAGATGTGAATGGAGTTTTTATACTGGTTGGTGAGATCCCCAACAGTGAGTTCGCTAAAGCTTCTGGGATAAAGGTTAATGAGGAGGGGTATATAGTTATTGACTCCCTCCAGAGAACCAATGTACCGGGGATTTACGCTGCTGGAGACGTAACCACCCACCCAGTAAAACAGATTGGCTCCGCTGTAGGGCAGGCGATAATAGCGGCCATAGAGGCATATAGATATATAAAAAAGCCATATTATGCCTAACCGAGTTCTCTCAAAAAAATTATAAGGTTAGGGCTCTGACTAATAGTTAGGTGGGATATGGTTAGGATACTTATAGTCTACGATTCTAGAACCCGTAATACTGAGAAGGCAGCTTACCTAGTTGCTGAGGGTGTTAAATCTGTTGAGGGGGTAGAATGTATCGTTAAGAGGGTTGATGAGACAACGCTAGATGACCTCCTTGCGGCTGACGGAATAATTATTGGTTCGCCCACATACTATGGTTTAATGAGTTCAAAGGTAAAAGCCCTCCTAGACGAGAGCGTTAAGGTGCATGGTAAGCTTGAGGGAAAGGTTGGGGCTGCCTTCACAACATCCGGTGGCACGGCAACCGGGGCCGAGACAACACTACTCTCCATAATTGAGGCCATGCTAATACATGGAATGATAGTTCAGGGGAACCCGGAGGACAAGCATTACGGGTTAGCTATTGTTGGAGCCCCTGAGAGCGATGAGGATAAGGAGCTTTGTAAGGAGTTTGGGAAAAGGGTTGCTGGGCTGACGCTGAAGCTCTTTGGTAAGGGGAGACAATAAATTTCCATTTAAGTGAGCTGGATGAAGGCTGTTGTCTTAGCAGCCGGCGAGGGGCAGAGACTCCGACCACTAACATACACTAGGCCGAAGCACATGATACCCGTGGGTGGAAGGCCGATACTAGAGCACCTCATAAACTCCCTTAAAGAGTCCGGTATAGAAGAGATACTGATGATCGTGAATTATAAGGAGGATGTCATAAAAGGGTATTTTGGCGACGGCACCACATATGGCGTCAAGATAAAATATATCCGCCAAAAAAAGATTTCGGGAACAGCTGATGCAATACTCTCCGCTAAAGATTATGTAGATGAGCCCTTCTTAGCGGTTAACGGGGACATACTGGTATCCCCGGGCGCTGTGGGGCTAGTTATAACTAGGGCTGGTTTAGAGGGAGCTGATGCGGTGCTTGCGGGGGTTAGGGTGAGCAGACCGGAGCAGTTTGGTGTTCTAGTCGTGAAGGGTGGAGAGCTGACGGATATTGTGGAGAAACCTGTGCTGGAGACGCCGGACAACCTGGTTAATGCAGGCATATACATATTCTCCCCAGAAATATTTGATTACATAGAGCGGACGGAGCCTACGGAGAGGGGAGAGTTAGAGATAACTGAGTCAATTCGACTAATGATTAGGGAGAACAGAAAAGTTTTGTTTACAGAAATCCCTAAAGAGGACTGGCTTGACATTGGTAGACCATGGGACCTCCTTGAAGCTAATGCTAGGGTCTTAGACAGAATGAAACCGAAGTTTCTCGGAGAGGTGGAGGAGGGTGCTAAGATTAAGGGGCCGGTCTTTGTTAGTGAGGGAGCATTGGTCCGCGCGGGCTCATACATCGAGGGCCCAGTTTTTATCGGCGAGGGGAGCGATATTGGGCCAAACTGCTACATACGCCCGTACACTAGTATAGGTAAGTATGCTAGGGTTGGAAACGCATGTGAGATTAAGAATAGTATATTGATGGATAATGTTCATGTGGGGCATTTGTCTTATGTGGGCGATAGTGTTGTGGGCGAGAACTGTAACCTTGGCGCTGGATTTATATCGGCAAACCTCCGCTTTGATAGAAAAACTGTTAAGATGAGGGTTAGGGGTGAGCTTGTCGACACTGGTAGGGTTAAAATGGGGGCCATTATTGGCGATAACGTGTCAACTGGCATTGGCGCCCTCCTCATGCCCGGGGTAACAATTGGCTGTAACTGTTGGATTGGGCCTAATGTTGTAGTCTATAAGGATGTTCCACCAAACACAATTCTAATTCTAGAGCAACAGATTAAATACGAATCAATCCAATAAGATAATAAGCGCCGAGCGCTGATAATATTAGGGGTTAATTTAAGGGAGAATGCTTATGTCGGCTATGGAGAGAAGGTTCATAACTGAGGTAACCTCGCTGGTGGATAAGGTTGTTAGCGTTGTAACTGTTGATGGGAAAACTTATACTGGAACCCTTACCGGGATAGACCCTAATAGTTTGAGCTTATGCTTATCTGACGCGAGGGATGATAAGGGTCGGGCAATACCGAAGATAGTAATAAGTGGGAGCAGGGTGGCTGAAATCTTCTCCATTGAGAAGCCATTTGACTTAAAGGGCTTAGCGGAGAGACTGGAGAGAGTCTTCCCAAAAATGGTTAGGCTCTACGAGAAAGAGGGCTTTATATGGGTTATGGATAGAATTAAGGTGACTAAGGATGGCGTTGTAGAGGGGACGGGACCAGCTGCGGAGAGGGTTCAAAAAATATATGAGCAATTTATTCAGGAGACAATGGGTAAATTAGGCACGGCCTAAACGAACCATAATGGTCTCGTCTCCTCTCTCTTTTTTGTGAGTGCTCCAAAGTCAAAGGGGGCTAAAACGCTTATAAGGCTTTTAGGATCTCCAATCTCGCCTAGATCAACCTTTAACCTCAGGATCCTAGATAAGGCTCTTAGAAGCTCGCTGGCAGCCTCCCTGTCCGGATATGTTCCAGGGGTTTCAGCTAGTAGGCAAAGCCCCCTCATACCGCGTAGTTTAGAGAGGCCGATTAAGAGCCCAGCGATGCCGAAGATGCTTATTTGGAGGGGTTCCGCCCCAAGACTTCTGGCAACCTCAGCCATTTCATGGTCGGATGCTGCAAAATAAAGTTTTGGCTTCGTGACAACCCTTCCAGGCCTATAGCCTCCCAAAGTTATAACGAGCCTACAGCCCAGGCTCTCCGCTATATCGAGTATATGGCCACACAGCTCATACTGCCCTCGACTAGTTAATGCCTGCGTATTTCCATGAAGCAATATTAAATCCCTTTCCCCAGCTTCTCCCCTATAATAGTAGAGTTGGTTGACTGGGTATGTGATGGAGCCCCCTTCATTCACGATCGCTGTGTCATGGAAGTATCTTGATCTTATTTCGCAGAAAAGTTTTGCATTAAGCTTTCTTATCAGGAAGGCAACAGCTATATTTGCGACAAGCCCTATCCCCGGCAACCCCTCTATTAAAACTGGGTCATTTAGCTCCGGTCTTTCGTATATCTTCACTAGGGATGATGGTTGTTCCATACTCCATCAAGTATAATATTTAAGAGGGAGGTTATAGTTAAGCGTCTCAGTGAGCGGTGTAGCGGGAATATGGCTGACTTTGAAGTCCTTGATAGAGACTTATTGGCGAGAATCGGTAGACTTAAAACGAGGAGCGGAACGATAGAAACTCCCGCCTTCCTTCCAGTCATAAATCCGGTCAAGGAAGCTGTTACCCCAAAAGAGCTATGGGAAAATTACGGCTGTAAGATTCTAATGACAAACGCATATATTATAAAGAAACACTTTAATGAAGGAGCGAGGGAGCTCGGTGTTCATAGGCTTCTGGGTTTCCCCGGCGCAATTATGACTGACTCAGGAGCCTACCAAATCTTAGAGTATGGTGAGGTTGGCGCTACAAATGAGGAGATAATTAGATACCAGGAAGATATAGGTTCGGACATAGCGGTTATACTTGATCTCCCAACCGGCTGGAATGTCACATGGGATTACGCTAAGTACACTGTTGAAGAGACTTTGAGGAGAGCGAGAGAACTTTGGTCTATAAAGTCTAGGGGGGATATAATGTGGGTTGGGCCGGTTCAGGGCGGCCGGTACGTGGATTTGGTGGCCCTCTCCGCTAGGGAGATAGGATCCCTCCCCTTCGATATACATGCCCTTGGTAGCCCAACCCCAGTCATGGAGCAATACTTATTCCATATACTCGTAGATATGATCTTAACAGCTAAAATGAATCTCCCGGTTGAGAGACCATTTCATCTATTTGGCGCCGGGCATCCATTCATGTTCTCTCTGGTGGTCGCTCTTGGATGCGACCTATTTGACTCGGCTGCCTACTCTATCTTTGCAAGGGAGGATCGATATATAACTGAGTATGGGACAATAAGGCTGGAGGATTTAGAATATGCGCCCTGCTCGTGTCCAGTGTGCGTGAAGCGTAGCCCAAGGGAGCTTAGAGAGATGCCGAAAACTGAGAGGGAGACTGAGATAAGCAGGCATAACCTCTACGTATGCTTTGCCGAGATTAGGAGGATTAAGCAGGCGATCCTTGAGGGTAGACTGTGGGAGTACATTGAGATGAGGGCGCATAGCCATCCAGCCCTTTTACAAGCTCTCAAAAAATTGGAGAGGTACAGCGATTACGTTGAGAGGGTAACACCAGTCGTTAAGAGGAGGGGCTTATTCTTCTTTAACTCACCTCTCGACTTCATTAGGCCTGAAACAACACGATATGAGAGGAGACTGTTGGAGCGATATACGCCTCCAGAGCGGGCAACAACATTACTTTTAATCCCGGACTCGGAAACAAAGGACAATCGTAGGCGGAGGTACCTTAAAAAGGTTATTTCTTTAGTATGCAAGAGGTATGGCTTGGATCCCGGTTCAGTGCATGTATGCTTCTGCTCGCCGCCATTTGGGGTTATACCAGTAGAGTTGTCTGAAATATACCCCTTATATCAGTATGAGTACGCTTACCCACCGAACGATGAGGTTATAGAACGTGTTGCCGAAAAAGTTCTAAGGTATGTTTTGATCACACCTTATGAGAGGGTTATTATGCTCGTTAGGGAGGACTCTTGGAGCCAAAGGCTGGCAGACTCATGCACTAAATTGTTTTCAGAGAGACTCCTCGGGAAAAACATCTTAATTTTTAATATTTAAAACCAAAAAATATTTCTTGTTATTATCTTCAAATATGAAGGTTGAGTTTAGTGCATGATGGTGGAGAAATATTGGAGATAAAATTTCTTGGTGGCGCTAAGGAGATTGGTAGAGTAGCGATAGCTGTGAAGACGAGTAAGGCTCAGGTTCTACTCGACTATGGGGTTATGCTCAATCATACACCCGGGTTCCCAATGCATATACCGCCTAAGGAAGTTGATGCAATAATAGCTACGCACAGCCACCTTGATCACACGGGGGCCATACCGGTATTCCACATAACTGAGAGGAAGCCGGTCTATGGAACGGAGCTGAACCTTGAGCTCACAACTCTCTTAATTAAAGACTTCATCCACCTGTCTAGCTACTATTTGCCCTATGAGTATATAGAGTTAAATGCGATGGCTAAGAGCTACGTAGACGTCAATTATAAAGAGGAGTTTAGAATAGGCGATATGAAGCTCCATCTCCTAAACTCAGGGCATCTTCCGGGAGGAGCATCTGTTATAATTGAGGCTGAAGGGAAGCGCCTACTTTATACAAGTGACTTTAACACTATTGAAACGAGACTCCTACGAAAGGCTGATCAAGATTATGGAGAGCTTGACGCGGTAATAATTGAAAGCACCTATGCCACAGAAGACCACACCGAGCGGAGTATCCTCGAAGAAAAATTCGTTAATGAAGTCACTAGTGTAGTTGAGGCTGGCGGGACAGTTCTGGTTCCAGCATTTAGTGTTGGGCGGGCCCAGGAGATAGCCTGCATTCTAGCGGCGTACCATTTCGAGTACCCAACGGCAATGGATGGAATGGCCCGCGAGGCGAGCAAAATATTGATGAGTCATCTTGAGTGTCTTAGGGATCCTAGACTCTTCATGGATGCCATGCATATGGTTAATTGGGTTGATGATTGGAGAGAGCGGAGAAGGGTTGCTAAGAAGCCGGGCGTAATAATATCGCCTGCTGGAATGCTTAAGGGCGGTCCAGCATCATATTATTTACAGATTGTTGGGAAGAAGTCTAAAAACGCAGTCTTTCTAGTTGGTTTTCAAGTTCCGGGGACTCCTGGGCGTGAGCTCCTTGAGAAGGGTAGATGTATCATAGATGGGAAGGTTCGTAAAGTTGAGGCTAAAGTAGCCTTCTTCGATTTTTCATCCCACTGCGGGGCTAAGGAGCTTAAACAAACGATTAAGGGGCTGAGGGGGAAGCCTAAGGTCTTCACTATCCATGGAGCCGAGGGTAATTGTGAAAAGTTTGCTAAGTGGATTAGGGATGAGGTTGGTTTAGAAGCAATCTCCCCAAACCCAGGAGAATCATTTACAATATAACATAGCTGGGATGGCTCTGAATGATAGTTTGTATAGTTGGTTTTGAGGGGGTTGAGAGAAATTTACTGAATTCCATTAGGGAGGGTGTTGAGGAGGTTCTTGGAGAGGGAACATGCACTATTCTGGACGAAGTTTTAAAGTTGCCCAGCGAGGCATACAATCATTTAAGGGGGCAATATATGTCTGAGCAGCTGTTAAAAGAGGTCTCCAAACTTGCCATGGGAGGCAAGTATAAAGATTCTATTCTTCTGGGTGTGGCCGATGTGGATATTTATGCACATGGAATGAATTTTATTTTCGGTTTAGCCCAATGTCCCGGCAGGGCTGCATTAATATCGCTTTTCAGACTTAGGCCAGAGTTTTACGGTGAGAACCCCAATAAAAGTCTCTTTTTGGAGAGGGCTATTAAAGAGGCTCTCCATGAGATAGGTCATACGCTTGGATTAAAACACTGTAGAGATCCACTCTGCGTAATGTATTTCTCACTACACATAGGAATGACTGATAGGAAGAGTAAGTTCTTCTGCAGGTATTGCCTAAAAAACTTAAGACATATTTTCCAGCGATAATCGCTTGTATACAAACCATGGGAAATTTAATTTATTAGGGAAGATGCTATTGCTTATGGGTGTAGTTGGGGATGGTTAGCGCCTCCGATTTTGTTGGGAGGGATATTATTTCGATTAAGGACTTCACACGGGATGAAATTGATTATATTCTTAGAGTTGCCGGCGAAATGGAGCCCCTCGCCAAAACCGGATCTGATATGCTTAAAGGCAAGATTATGGCGACATTATTCTTTGAACCCAGCACTAGAACGAGGCTCAGCTTTGAGACCGCAATGTATAAGCTTGGCGGCTCAGTAATAGGTTTTAGCGGGCCAGAAGCATCCTCTATAATGAAGGGAGAGAGTTTAGCTGACACTGTGCGCGTTGTTGAGAAGTATGCCAGCATAATCGTTCTACGCCACCCAGCCGAGGGCGCTGCACGCTTCGCAGCAGAATACGCTAATGTTCCAGTGATAAACGCTGGCTCAGGGGCTGAGGAGCATCCAACACAGGCTCTTCTAGACCTTTACACTATCGTTAGGGAGAAGGGTCAAATTGATGGTTTAACAATAGCCCTGATGGGAGACCTGAAGTATGCTAGAACAATTCACTCGCTTGCCTATGCATTATCATTATATAAAGTTAGGCTCATCTTTATCTCCCCCGAGCTGCTGAGGATGCGTAGAGAGATTTTAGAGGACATAAGGGGGCGAGTTGAGGTCTACGAGCAAACAAGTATAGAGGATGTTCTCCCAGAAATAGACGTCCTCTACGTGACCAGAATACAGAAGGAGAGGTTCCCGGACATTGCGGAGTATGCTAAGGTTAGGGGCTCATATAGAATCGACTTAGCTATCCTTAAGAAGGCGAAGAAGGATTTAATAATACTTCACCCCCTCCCTCGCGTCGATGAGGTGTCCGTTGAAGTTGACTCGACACCCTTCGCCAAATACTTCCAACAGGTTGAGAATGGCGTGGTTCTACGAATGGCCCTATTAGCATTGGTTCTCGGAGCAATAAAGGAGTAACTTAAAGGCTGCAACATCCAAAAATAGTGTCATATTGGCTGAGTGAATTTAATGAAGCTTGGATTCATAGATTCTTTCAAGAGGTTTTTTATCTTCGATTACGGACTTAGTGACTCTGGAAGCTTATACTTGAGAAGAGTAAGTTCAAAGTGGTGGATAAATCCCTCAATCTTTATGATCCCAAATCTGTTATATGAGGAAATGTTTAGCGAATGCTTGTGGTGTAACTCTCCCCGAAGGCGTCAATTATAATGGTTTCCTCACAATGAAGAGCTCCACGGTCCATCCCACAATAATATGCTTCCCACTCCTCCAGCATGACGATGTTAGCGGTCTTCTACTCATCTTTGAAACGGAGCGCAGCTGGTATAATTACGAGAAGATACTGGAATCTATATATGCCTTCGAGAGAAAACGCTGGCATTAAGAGCAGATATATTGGGCTTTTTATCCCAGGCCATAAAGT
The DNA here is from genome assembly GCA_018396995.1 of Candidatus Bathyarchaeota archaeon. GTDB lineage: Archaea > Thermoproteota > Bathyarchaeia > Bathyarchaeales > DTEX01 > DTEX01. Next base: position 6,488 of record JAGTQB010000016.1, on the reverse strand, counting down.
TTTTCTTAAGGGATTCTAATTCTAAAGAGTGGGCTTAAGCATGCCATCTAAAATTACCAGTTTATGCTCTGTTTGGTGAAAAGGGGCGTGGAGCACTACTATACCCAAAAACCGACTTCTAAGGAGAAGCTCAACCTGATAAACGCTTACCTACGTGGGAGATACTTTAAGTTCTGGGCTTCGAGTGGAGTTTTTTCTAAGGGGCATATTGACCCGGGGACTAGGCTCCTAATAAGGAGTATGATTTTACCGGAGAGGGGGCTCGTCTTAGATATGGGGTGCGGTTACGGCGCAATAGGTGTAGTTGCAGCCGCGGTGAACCCAAACTTATATGTTATCATGGTTGATGTGAACGAGCGCGCCGTTAAGCTTGCTAAGCGGAATATTAAGCTTAATGGTGTGACAAATGCGGAGGTTAGGAGGGGCAATTTATACGAGCCTGTTAAGGACATGCTATTCAATTGCATCCTCTCAAACCCGCCGATAAGCGCTGGGATGGAGACTGTTGAAGCGATTATAACTGAGGCCCCAAAATACATGTGTAAGGGGGCGACGATACAGATTGTCGTTAAATCTAAGATTGGCAGGGAGAGATTTAAGAATCTCTTCGAAGAGACTTTTGGAAACTTCACAATTTTGGCGAGGGAAGGCGGATATAGGGTGCTAATGGCTGAGAAGAGAGGAAAAATTTAGCTTATTTCCCTCCAAATATTTTAGGAACTCTTTTAACGCTAGAATTGAGCCGTAAGCGAATTTTCTTTCCCCCTTCTCAAGGATTCTTCTGAGATCTTGGATACTCACAAACTCCCCTCCAGCGATTTCATCGCTATTAAGTTTTAGCGGGCCATTGTAGTGGCATATGAATAGGGTTGATATCTCCCTCTCCTCCTCTGAGAAGCACTTAAACTTACACACCTCCTTCAACGGAGCCTCTATTCCCAGCTCCTCTATAAGCTCCCTTCTAGCTGCCTCCTCATAACTCTCACCATACCCTACATGCCCACTCACGGAGCAAGTCTCGTAACCAGGGTAAAGATCCTTTTTCAATGAGCGCTTCTGGAGAAAAACTTCACCCCTATCGTTGAAGACTATGACGTAGACGGATCTATGCATCAATTTACTCCTATGGCATTCGCTTCTCGGAGCGCGTCCAACAACATTATCATCCTCGTCTACAACACAAAGTTCCTCTTCGCGGGGTCCCATGCAGCGTGCCATCCTCTATAGGCTAACTATGCTGGAGCGTTAAGTATAAAGTTAACTTAGGAGCCTTAAATAATGGTTTTGTGGGCTATGGTTAAGTGGATATTTACTCATGGTGATGGCGATGGAATTTGCTCTGGGGCTTTAGCCTTAGCCGCCAACCCAGACGCCAAAATCTTCTTCACACATCCATTTGGGCTGTTAGAAGATTTAAAAAATGCAAGCGCTGGTGACGTAGTGATAGTGTGTGATATAGCTCTTTCAGAAAATAATGTCTCCCAGATTCTGGAAAGGTTCTCAGATCTAAGCGTCTCTGGCAATCTCATCTATATTGATCATCACCCGCTGCCAGAGTGGCTCCCTGTGGAATCAATACCTGGAATAGTCATATATGATGTTGGGGCATCATCATCCGAGCTGACATATAGATTCTTTGAGAGCGAACTCGCTTGGCCAATGGATAGGGTTGCTATCTACGGGGCTATAGCCGACTATATGGATGACACTCCAATCATAAATAAGCTACTGGGCGGCTGGGATAAGAGGGCAGTGTACTTTGAGGTTGGCGTTCTCGTTCAGGGTTTAGAGGGGCATAAGAGGGATTATGACTTTAAGCGTAGTATTGTATCTCATCTCTCGCTTGGGTTGCCGCCAAGTTTACACCAAAGTCTCCTCACCTCAGCCATTGAAAGCGCAAAGAGGGAAGAAGAAATTATACGCGGATTAAAGGAGCACATTCAAATTTATGGAGAAGTGGCGTATACACTTGACTTCCCATTCCCGCTTGGCAAGACAGCTATTTATGCTAGAGCATTGGCTGGCACGAGAATAGGAGTTGCTGGCGAGAGGAGGAGTGGTCTCATAGATATGAGTATAAGGACATGTGAGGAGAGAATCGACCTAAATAGAATACTACGTAGAATAACCCTAAAGCTGGGAGGAAGTGGCGGCGGCCACCCAAAGGCTGCTGGTGCAAGGATACCGGAAGAAAACTTCCAAAAGTTTATTAAGGAGCTCAATGAGGCTGCTTTAAGCACGGGATAGAATCCTTTATCTTTTTCCATACACATTAGCTATTTTGCCGATGAGGAAGGCTGCAGTACCCGATTGATGAGGGTCCCTGGGGTATCTGAGGCACCCGCATCGTTTAGATAATTTTTTAAGGCTCCTGGCATATTCTTGAAAAACAATAACGTGTTCTCTTGAGGTGCTCGCCTTTGGGCTTAGAGGAGAAGGTTGCTGAAATGGCTAAGGCTTACGGCTGGCACGTTGAGCTTAGGAAGAAGCATGGGAGCCGAGTGCAGGACCTCATACTTAGGAGGGGAGGTTTAGTTTTAGTTGTCCAGGTTAAGGATTTGTCTAGCCCGGCTGGGCCGAGAGCTGTCACCCAAACCAAAAAGGACTTCGATGAGTACGTTAGGCACCTGCTTAAAGAGAAGCTTGGAATAACTGTTATCCCAGTGCTCATCTCAAACAATATCTCGGATAGAGCGAGGAGAAGAGCCCTCTCATATGGCATCAGATACTACGCTCCGGGAGAATTGGAGAAGATACTTAAGTAATGTAGATTTTACGCCATCACGAGTAGCGTTATTCTAACTGGCTCCCAAGGCCGCTTCAGTCTCTCAACGAGTTCCCTAGAGAGACTACAGGCGGCCTTATCAGCTCTTACGGCCACTGTTCTACCGCATATGTAATTGCTCTTCCTAACCACAATATCCGTTGGGTGTGTGAAGGTTAGGTTTGGGTTACCACATGCCTTTACGATTTCCTTAACTCCGCTAGCCTCAATAATAATAGTTATCTCGGCACCCGTTCTCTTAGCAGTCTCCTTAAATCTGTCGCTTAAATCCTTAGCCGCCTTATTCGCCCCAATAGCTATTATACAATCTCCCCTCGGGGTTAAGTGGTGCTCCCTCGTTATCTCAAAAGTTGATTTATGTGTAGCTCTGATTAATGGGCTTCCAAAAGCCTCTATCTCCTCAACCACTTCCAAGAGACTCCCCAATTAACAGAGCAGTTACCTAAGAAGCTTAATTACTTGTTGAAACAAATATTTTTATGGCGTGGAGGAATGATCTCGCCGAATATTTTTAGGGCTTATGATATACGTGGAATTTACGGTGTTGACTTGAATGAAGAGGTTGCTGAAGTTATAGGTAGGGCTATAGCTGAGTATAGCGGTGAGGGTAAGACTTTTATTGTTGGTAGAGATGTTAGGCTGAGCAGCGCCCCCCTAGGCGGGGCTCTCATCCGAGGCATGGTCTCCGGTGGACTAAACGTTGTAGATATAGGAGTAGTCACAACACCGCTGCTATACTTCGCCACAAAATTTTATGGCGTGGATGGAGGGGTTATGGTCTCAGCTTCTCATAATCCGCCAGAATGGAATGGCTTCAAAATACTCCTCGAGAGGGGCTTTATATGCATGGGGATGGGGATGGAGGAGCTAATGGAGATGGCGCTGAGAGCTAAGTTTAAAGAGACTAGATTAGGTTCTCTTGCGGTTAATCCAAACGCCATAGAAGATTACATAAAGAATGTTTCTGAAAAGGTTAATATTAGGAAAGGTTTCAGGATAGCCGCCGACCCCGGGGGTGGCTCCGCTGCAGTTCTCATGCCAATGGTTTTTGAGAGGGCTGAGGCAAAACCCTATATAATCTACGGTGAACCTGACGGCTCCTTCTCAAGGCATCCGCCGGAACCCGATGAGAGGACATTAAAAGAGCTTAGGAGATTAGTTTTGGATAATGATGCCGAATTTGGGATAGCGTTTGATGGGGATGGTGACAGAGCTATCTTCATTGATGATAGGGGTAGGTTTGTTCCAAGCAACATTATCCTGGCAATATTGATAAGGCATTATTTGAGCAAAAATAGGGGTGCGTCGGTGGTTTATGAGGTTAGCTGCTCAATGGTTGTTGAGGAGACCATTAGGGCGCTTGGGGGTAGACCTGTTTTAAGCCGAGTTGGACACACATATATTTATGAGAAGATGGTTAGTGAGGGCGCCGTCTTAGGCGGCGAATCCAGTGGCCACTTCTATTTTAAGGAGATTTATGGCTTCGATGATGGCGTATATGCTGGGCTTAAGATGGCTGAAGCCATATCCGAGGATGGCAGAAGGCTCTCAGAAATAATCGACTCCATCCCCACCTACCCGCAAATACCAGCAAAAAGCTATAACTGTCCTGATGAAGTGAAGTTCAGAGTTGTTGAGGATCTCGCCGAGGAGCTTAAGTCCCTTGGACATAGAGTGATAACGATTGATGGCGTTAAGGTCTATGATGAGGACGGATGGTTTATAGTGAGGGCCTCAAACACGCAGCCATTGATAAGGTTGACCGTGGAGGCCAGGGATGAGGAGGGGCTTAAGAGGATATTTACGTATGCTGAGAAGATGATCTTAGGGAAGATAAAGAAGTACTGTGGCAGATAGAGTAACGCTAACTTATTGGGAATCGTAGGAGGGCTGCCACGCCGCCGAGGGATTTAAGCTTAGCTCCTGCCTCATGCTCAACACTAATAATTTTTATTCTACCACCCTTCCCCTCCACCTCAAGCATTAAATCCTCAAGGATCTTCATTTCCTCCTCGCCAGCATCCCTTAAGAGTTCATCGGCTACCAAGAGTTCTTCAATTGCCCCGAGGGACGCAGCCCTCTTGACCTCACTTAAGCCATAAATCGCATCGCTTCTCCCCATGCCAAGGCGCCTCAAAATCTCCTCCACGGCAATCGCCTCCTCAATCATCCTTGCGTGCTTAAGAGCCCTTGCTAGGATCCCAGAACGGAGCGCCTCGTATATGCCGGCCTTACCAGCACTATTAACGCTCTTCACATCAATCACCTTCTCTAAGAGCTCCGGCATATTCTCCCTCAGGAAGCTTAAGAAATTGTTTTTTATGAAGCCCACACCAATTATCACGATTGAGCCTCCGGTGGACTCAACGACATCTTTTAGAGACTTTGAGGCTGACTTAAACATCACGTTAATTATTCTTGTGCGTTCCTGTTCCATGTGCTTTCCTGGAAGACTTATATTCTCCTCAACAATTATATCAGGGCCGAAGCCCCTTAAAACAGCGATACAGTAGCCTTCATCATCTATAGCTATTATCACTAAAGGCGCTACCCCTCTACTGGAAGCTCTATTGATCTGCTCCAGCTGATATTCGAGCCACCTCTCCTTAACTATGGTTATCGGCGTGTTTAGGGTTATGTTGAGTGTATGGTGGGAGCCTAATGCCCCAATATCTTCTGGAGCATCACACACTATTCCATGAACCCTAAGCCTGTTTAGGCTCCTATCCCAAACAACCCTCTCAACTCTCAAGCCTAACGTTAACGATATGCGCTTACCTTTCTCAGGCTTCTCATATCTATCGCCGAGGCGGACCTCACGCGTAGTCTTAGCGTAGGCTAGATCACCCCTCTGAATAATATTATAGAGGGTCCAGAAGTCATCCAGCAGCTCCGGGACTAGGGTTATGCGTCCATGCTTAAGATCTTTCTCCAACACCTTCATCATTAAGCCTCAATTACGAAGTCATCACCTATGGAGCCTGCCGCCAATTTAAATTTTTCCTTGCATCATATTCACTTGGGGCGCCTGAATGCAGAGTATTCCAATTAAATTCAAGTTAATCCATGGAACATTTATTCGGCGTTTAAATCGCTTCTTAGCTCTAGTGGAGGTTGAAGATAGAAATGTTTATGCGCACCTTCCAAACTCCGGTAGGTTAACAACAGTATTGTATCCCGGGGTCAGACTATACTTGAGGGAGCCAGAGACAAGTCATCTTAGGAAGAGCCCCTATAGTATTTTTGCAGCAATCCATGATAACAACATTCCAATCATCGTAGATTCAACATTCTCAAACTATTTAGCTGGGAGGGTTATTGAGCTGGGGCTGATAGATGAGTTGGCTGGCTATAAAATTGTGGGGGAGAATGTTAAGCCGGAGGGCTCAAGCGTCAGGCTCGACTTTCTGCTCGGAGCTAGTTCCAAAAGATTCTACCTTGAGGTTAAGAGTGTAACCCATGTTGTTAATGGCACTGCCCTCTTCCCTGATGCGCCGACACTAAGGGGGAGGCGCCAACTAACAGAATTGCTTAAACTTTTAGAGAAGGGATTCGGGGCAGGGATCATCTTCTCTGTACAGAGGCCGGACGCCACACGCATAAAACCAAATTACGATATTGATCCAGACTTTACTAGATCATTAAGGCTCCTCGTGGAGAATGGACTTAAAGTCTTTACGCTGAAGGCGGCTTTTATTCCAAG
>JAGTQB010000015.1 GCA_018396995.1 Candidatus Bathyarchaeota archaeon | reverse complement strand
TATTTTTCACATGGTAATAGGAATATAATTTTATTTCTTTGTCTCCAAGCTCGGATCTAACGAAATTTATGACGCCCTCGTCGCTGATGTACATGTTTCCGAGCTCATCAACCCTCAATCTTATCCCGGTCTTTCTCAGCCTATCACCTGCAGCTGTGTCCACGAAAACATACTGGGCATCCGAGGTTGGAAGAATGAGCCTAAGCCCCGTTAAATGCTTGGCTGGAACCCCCATCTCAACACGATACGCTATCTCCTTGGCGCCATACTTTTTAACTAAGCGTTTAAATTCTTCCCAGGAATTAACTCTAACAACTCTGCCCAAATAATTGTTGGAACTGGAGCACCAGCAGCCTTCAGCGCGCTTGTTATCGTCTGATAGGGAAATATTGTAATGAAGGCTTCTCTACAAGCATGAAAAATGATCTTTTCATCTCTGAGTTCTCCAGCACCAACAATTATATGCGCGCCTACAACAGGTATTCTTGGATAACCCGGGATGTTAATGTAGTGTGTGATGGCCACTTGCTCCACGCCATCAATAAAGAACCGCGGATACGTAGCTCACCCACTTATAATGTTAATATCTACGTTGCAGACATGTAGCGTATCCTTTGTTTCAAGCGAGACTGTGGGCTCCTCTTCCTGCTCCTCAAGTGCAGGAACCTGAAGGGCCGGTGCTGCACCCAGCCCTCTGAGGAAGCTGTTAAGCGACAAGGCTAATCACATGTGGTGGGGGTGGAAACTCAACTATTATTGGGGCGAAGAGCATTGGGTGATGGACGATGAGCTGCCCCTTCCTGAGCCTAGTAGCCCTCTTCCGCAACTCCCCAAGAAACCTTAAATTTGGAAACCTAAGAAATTTCCTGCCATACTCTACTGATAACTCATCTCCCATAATCTTCTTAACTATCCACGTGAATTCATCCCACGTGATAAGTGATGTATATGCTTCAATCTCGCTAAGAGCAATTCTAAGAAGGAATTCTCTACATTTCCTTGCCTCCGGCACAAATGCTTCATCATAAATTACTGGTTCATCGTTTTCTCATATTCTTCCTTTGTTGTTAGAGCTCCCCAGCATATCCCCCGAGAATCCAGGGCTTCTCAACTCTAACGGACTTGTCAGTTATGTAATATGTGAATGCCCTCTTATTGAAGTAATAGACTATGAAGGAGACAAGTGAAAAGACGATTCAGAGTGAAACTAGCAGCAGCAACAGAACCAGAATAACCACGAAGGCTATCAGAAACTTAACGAAGGTCTTCCTGAGAAACGGCCTCTCAACCCACAGATACGGTATCCATGATCACTAAAATTTTTTACTCTTGGTAATATCGTTTATCGTCTGAGAGCAGCAAACAAAAAATTATAGTAGGTTAAGCCTAATCTTAAAGATTTAGGCCTACTGTAGGGGTGGGCCCGCATTTGGTGGCGTATAAGTTTGGCGCTCCATATGATCGTTTGGCTAGGGCTGTGACTGGTACAATTATAATTGGACTGCTGGTTCTCTTCGTGTGGCTCTCATACTTCATGCTGAGCGAGGGAAGCCCAATAGGGTTTACAGTTTTTCTATCATTAATTGCACTTTATTTTTTGATTATTGTTCTTCCCTACTTATTTTCGCCTAGAAGCTTCATACTCACAACAAATGGGGTTCTGATTAAAAGGCATTTGAGGAGCATTCTGATACCCTATAGTGAAATATCCAGCGTTAGAAGAATTTCATGGACTTGGAGAATTTTTAGACTTGGCGCGAGTGGAGGCTTATATGGCTTCTTCGGACTATTCTACATTGGAGACCTAGGCAAGGTATGGATGTATGTGACGGATCGAGACAAAATGATCTTAATAGAGATGAAGCAGGGCACAAAATATATTATAAGCCCAAGCAACCCACAAGAATTCCTAGAAAAACTGAAATTCCTACTCAAGTATAAGTAGTCAAAGTCAATTTAGCTTTCCATGATATTTTCGCCCATTTTTCCTAGAACAAATTATATGTCAAAAAGATTTAGGCCTGTAAGCTGGTCATATCTTCTATATACTGTTGGTGATAGCTCTTTTATGTAGGCTTCGCATGAAAATACTTTTGAGCCCTCTGCCAGATGCCCCCCATAGCATCTTCCTTCTTTATCCGCAAGCACTACATGAGCATGCACCATTAAATCATCATTCATCATAGCAATATTCCCAAAACCAGAGACTAATTCCAATGGGAAGTCAAGTGTTATCTTCGTATACTTCTTTTCGCTCTGCACATAGTACAGTAGTGTTGCATTCTTTAATGCCCCCAACAGCATAAACACTCCAGTCTTTATATCAAGTCTCCTCGCAAGATCCTTTAATGCCAGTAAAAGGTCTGAGTCATAGGGAATCCTGCAGAGGATTTCTCTCTGCCCCTTAACCTCCAGATAACTCATAAAGTTTCACCTCGGTTCACATAATGTTCTTTATAGAACCATAACTAGATCTTCGACGCTTATTACCCGTTTTCTCCTTCCTTTCTTTCGCCTTAATACGAGTTCGGGTTAATTGCCTGGTAAACCAATCCTCATCAGATTTACGTAGCTCCCTAAGCTTTACTTCCAGATTAGGGTTCTCTTTAAGTATTCTCTCAATTTCATAGCATATCCATTCAGCTTGCTCAGGGTTTATTGGAATTAGGTTGTTAGCAAAAATTTTGAACTCTTCTAATATATCTCTAAAATTTTTATCTCCGTTTAAGACAGGCTTTTCACGTTTCATGGGATTTTTCATGATCTCCCTCGAAGCTGATCTATGAGCCGATTAATAATAGGAATCCAGGGTAACTGGAATATAAACTTAGTTCTTCTTCTCTCCATAAAATTAATCTAATAGTGATACGTCTAGTCTGGAATTCCCGAGAAATATTAAATTATTCCAGTTCTATACTCGCCCCTTACCTTTTTAACCCTTTTTCTGAGCCATGCTAAGATAAAATCTTCAATCTTACTCTTCATGTAGGGATCCTGCCAAGCCTTTTCGAGAGCCTCGCAGACATTTAATCCTCCGATTAATCCAAAGTGGTTCAAAACCTCCCCGTAGAGCTGATTCTTCTCAAGATCACTTAATTTAATTCTAAGACCGCTTCTACTTAAAACGTCATTAAGAAGGAGCATAAAAACGACCCTACTCAAGGTTTACCCCCAACCACATTTATCTAAAAACCTCATTATAGATATTTAAGTTTTTTATATTCTGGCATACTGCCATAAATTATTCTTTCTCGAATTTATCTGGGGGTATATAGTCGCCGTAAAGATTTCTGGCCTTAATTAGGCGCTCAGCCTGCTCATCCAGTATCTCAAACACTTCATTTGGGGTGTCTGTAACTTGTGTCGACCAGAACTCCCTTACACGTCTAATCTTGCTTAAGTTCTCTGGAACCCTTATCGTGAACTGTCTCCTATAATCCTCCACAGTATACTTCTTGTTTAAAACCTGCTTAAATAGCTCTGCAAGATCCTCATATTTCGGGATTAGGCCCGTTGGCGTCTTTATTGCGCCGACATCACCATGCACGCGCAGTTCAATCCACTTTATCCAGACGTGCTTGTCTAGTGGGCTATTTAGGAACTCACCAGTCTTTAGGTCACGCAGGAAATAATTTGCCCCGAAGATGAGCGGTTGCTTCCTGAGCTTTTTACCGAACTCTAGATAATTCTTAATGTACTGGCCAAGTGAAATAGAGATGAAGTCCTGGTTTGCCATCACGTTGATCTCATATTTACCCACCTCAGTGATTGCAAATGTTGTCTCCGTCTCAAGAGCTGCTCCATAACATATTACTCCATGCTCCCAGCTATACCCCTGCTGTATTGGTACATAAGCCCTGTAGTCCCGCCCTCCATAAATGATGGCGCCTATCTCAACCCCTAATGGATTATCTAGCTCTGGGTCACAGTTCGAGAGAGCCTTGAGGGATATTATATAACGGGCGTTATCGCTGGCTGGCGGGATCTCTTTTCCATCTGGTCCCCTCTTACCTCTCCACCACCTTCCAGAGAAGTTTATGCCCTCGTCTGGAAGGTTGCATCCCATTCCAATCCACCAAGGTCTCGCATCCTTAACCAATACGTTTGTGAAGATTATTTCATTTGGGCTTACTAAAACCTGGTAGAGCAGTGGCTGATCCCTTGGGTTAATGTCCCTTAGAATCCCGAATATTCCAGCCTCTGGGTTTACTGCCCTGCATACGCCATTAATATTGCGTAGGTAGGCTATGTCATCGGCCAATATGGTCTCTCCAGGCAGCATTGCTGTAGAGGTTTTCCCGCAGCCACTTGGGAATGCGCCTGCCACATACGTTTTTCTCCCTCCTGGCCCGTGAACCCCCATTATCATGAAGTGCTCCGCGAGCCACCCTTCCCTATGAGCCTTCCTAATGGCTAGCCTTAATGCATGCTTCTTAAAGCCAATTGAGTTCCCAGCGTACTGAGTATTAACACTGTAGACGGTGTTCGTCACGTAGTCTATGTAGATACGCTTTTTCTCATGCTCCACGCTTATCTTTCGCTCATCAACCTTTCCGCAGGAGTGGAGAGTCTTAAAGAATTCCATATCGGGTGTCAGTTTAAGGAAGGTTTCATAGCCCTTCCGATAGAGTAAGCTTACTGCGTGGGCCACATACCATGAATCTGTGCACTCCATGCATGGTATCGTAAAGATCGAGTTTTGTGGACCCAGCGTCAGGAAGCGTACAATCATGGTTCTGTCTACCATGGAGTCCTTGAGGAGACTGAAGATCTCCATTAAGCCCTCATCCCTATCAATCTGCTTAATCGCTGGGCTCAGCCTATCGCCCTTAGGAACGAGGAACTTTGTTACTTCTCTATCCCTCGCCTGGTCATATATCCCATCGAAATGAAAAGTGTGTCCCGGGGTCAGTAGGGCTGCGCTCTCCTCCCCGCTTGCGATGGCCATATGTTTAATGTATGCTATCTCGTCCGGTGTATCACTGCATATAAATATGTCCTTTGGGCGGCAGAGCTCTGCCGCCTCAGCAATAAACTTATGTACTCTTATGTCTCTTATGGCGCATAGCTTCTTATAATTCTCGCCATCCATTTTATCCTTCAATAGCTCTAATGGGTTTCCGATATTCTCACCCGACATCATTTTGACCAATTCACCATGTTTCTAATAACTGGCTTATCTCAGCTCATAAAATATTAATTTTACTATTAAAGACACGAAGACATTGTTTTGTTGTGGGGAAATGGAGCCAGTTATGATAGAAAGTTTTATTCAAGCCAAAAATTATAAGTGGATTAATAATATTGGTGGATGTATGTGGGTAGTGTTAAAGATTTAGTTGTCATTAAGAAGCCCACTCGTGATTCCATGGGCGTGGCTCGATTTCACTTTTCAGATCGTTATTCTGTTTTCGACTGGGGGGAGATGCCTGATCATATAGAGAGAAAGGGTGCATCCTTATGTCTCATGGGGGCATATTGTTTCGAGAGGCTTGAGGAGAGAGGGATAAGAACTCACTACCGCGGTTTGGTGGACTCCCACGGGCGGGTCCTTCACTTTGATGAAATCGAGGAGCCTACAAATATTATGGAGATAAACCTAGTAAACGTTTATAGGCCTAAAGCTTATGTGGAAAATGGGAGACTGAAGTATGACTACAGTATTTTCACCCCTGAACTAAGAAATTACCTCCTTCCCCTAGAGATAATTTATAGAAATGGTCTGCCTGAGGGCTCATCAGTCTTTAAGAGACTTGAACAGGGGCTTATAACACTGGAAGATTTGGGCTTAGATCATATGCCTAAGCCTGGTGAGAGGCTTCCAAAGCCAATATTTGATGTTAGTACAAAGCTTGAGGAGAGTGATAGATATATTACTTGGAGGGAGGCTAAGGAGATTGCGGGCTTGACCATTGAGGAGATTGAGGAAGTTAAGATTCTGCTCCTAAAGGTTAATGAAACTATTACTGAGATAGCTGAGGGGGCTGGTTTAGTGAATGAGGATGGGAAGATAGAGCTGGCGTTTGACCCTGAAAGGCGGCTCATGGTCGTTGATGTGGTGGGCACATTGGATGAATGTAGGTTCACTTATAGGGGGCTTCATGTGAGTAAGGAGGTTGCTAGAATGTATTATAGGCGGACAGACTGGGCTAAGGAGGTTGAGGAGGCTAAGAGGAGGGCGAAGGAGAAGGGGATAGAGAATTGGAGAGAGCTCGTTAAGTCTAAGCCGCCGAGTCTCAATCCAAGGCTGAAATCTCTAATAAGCCAGATGTATATGGCCGCCACAAACGAATTGACTAAAAGGAGGTTCTTCGACACCCCAAAACTAGCGGATATACTTGAGGAGCTCCAAAGCCTACTGGGGAATCAATAGTGGAAGCTGGTTTAATAAACCTAGTTGTCTTCTCACTCAAGCCCTCAATCCCTCAGCTAGCTTTTAAGCACTCTAAGAGCCAATAATTCTAGCCCATTGCTCTACAATAAGCATGTTTTAAGCTCAGTTTAAACGCTAATGCTTACTCGCTCGATACGCTTATATGCCATATACATAATATATTGTCTTTGGGTAATATTATGCCCACTCAGAGGTTTAGGATCACGCCTACGAGTAGAGGAGCACTCTTCAGGGCTAAAAGATGGTTTTATTCAATTTTCTACACTAAGGAACTCCCAGCGGATGTTAAGGAGGGGAATAAGAAGGCCTGGGTTGACTTAGCCTCTAAGATTGTTGAAGAGGTTAATAAGCGCGGCGCTACTGATAAGCCAGCTAGGCTCATAATAAGTTATGAGAGTGGGCCGCGCGGCGAGTTCATACCTCTCTCAGCAACAATGGAGTTGATGGAGATAAGGCCGCTGGAGACATTTACAATTTATCTGTCAAAGGAGGAGGAGATAAAGAAGATTAAGGCCGACATTATAGAGCTCGTTAAGAGGGCTAAGGAACTTGGTGCCAATATAGAGGAGCTTAAGGAAATAATTGTTTAACTCTCCCCTTACAATTTTTTGGCTTAAATATACTTAGCCCCATAATTATAATTTTATTTGGTGACAAGCATGTCCGAGAAAGAATTAAAGGAAGTTGGCAGGGTAACCCACTATTACACTAAGATAGGCGTTGCTGTAGTCAGCTTAACTGATACGCTGTCGGTTGGGGATAGGATCATCATAAAGGGAACCACAACAAACTTCGAGCAGACAGTTGAGTCAATGCAGATAGAACATAAAAATGTTAGTGTCGCGCATAGTGGGCAGAGTATTGGGCTAAAGGTTAATCAGAGGGTCAGGGAAGGAGATAAAGTATATAAGGTTATTCAGAAGTAGGGGCCGCATCCCCAATCCCGGTAAACAAATATACTCTGAAAGCCTCCTCTTACAATATATGTGCTAGTGGATGGTCTAGTCCTCACCTATTTATCTTAGCAATGATTTGTTATGTGGGGGGCAAATAGGGTTGAATGGTGAACTACCAGGATATAAGGGTTTGGCCCTTAAGCTACTGCTTGAAGCCGGGGCTGGGATAGGCGACCTAATACGCATAGTTAGGGATGACATGACTTTGGAGGGGGTTTTGATTCCAAGGTTCGAGTACAGCGATGATAGGCACATCGTGATAAAAATTAGGTCTGGATATAATGTGGGAATCGAAGTTTCACCATCAACGAAGGTTATTCGGCTTGGACCTGAGGCGAAGCCAGCCTTCGTCCCACCCCCACCACCGGAGCAGAGGCCTGGTCTACCGAGGGTTTCGATAATAGGTACTGGTGGAACTATAGCCAGCCGCGTTGATTATAGGACCGGTGCCGTCAGACCAGTTATGTCGGCAAGCGACCTATATAGCGTTATCCCAGAGCTGGCTGAGATAGCGGTCATAGACACAGAAATATTATTTAACATTTTTAGTGAGGATATGACTCCGAGGCATTGGTCTGCAATGGCTGAGGCTGTTGCTAGACACGTTAGGGGTGGGGTTCAAGGGGTTGTTGTGGCCCATGGAACGGATACAATGGGCTACTCGGCTGCGGCATTAAGCTTCGCCCTCCAGAACCTGCCAGTTCCAGTTATCCTTGTTGGGGCGCAGCGATCTGGGGATAGACCCAGCTCAGATGCGGCTCTAAACCTCATAGGGGCTGTTCTAGCGGCCTCAAGGGCCCCATTTGCAGAGGTCTCCGTGGCGATGCATGAAACACCCTCAGATGAATCAATAGTCCTACATAGGGGGACGAGGGTAAGGAAGTGTCATACCAGTAGGAGGGATGCCTTTAAGTCTATAAACGCTAAGCCTCTGGCAAGAATAGTTGGAGATAAGATAATTATGCTGACAGACGAGTACCGCCCAAGGGACCCTAATAGGGAGTTTACTCTTAAGCCTAAGTTTGATGAGAGGGTTGCGCTGATAAAGCATTATCCAGGTCTAAACCCTGAGGTTATCGACTGGTATGTCTCTAGGGGGTATAGGGGCATAGTCTTTGAGGGGACCGGTCTAGGGCATGTCTGCAGGGAGCTTTTCCCAGCCATTAAGAGAGCTGTTGAGAGCGGCGTGGTTGTGGCGATGACATCCCAATGCATCTGGGGGCGCGTTAACATGAACGTTTACTCTACTGGCAGAGACTTATTGGCAATAGGTGTTGTGCCGCTAAGCGATATGCTAGCTGAGACCGCCCTTGTGAAGATGATGTGGTGTCTAGCCCAAACAAATGATCCAGAAGAGGTTAAGAAGCTCTTATTAACTAATATTGCCGGGGAACTCTCACTTAGAACAGTCGAATATATTGAACCTCCAAAAACGGTACCCGGGAGGGCTCCGGGAAGTTGAATGTTGATTATAGGGAGATTGGGCTTAAGGTTGGCTTAGAGATACACCAGCAACTGGCAACTCGCGAGAAGCTCTTCTGCAGCTGTAGACCAGAGCTATTCAAATGCGAGCCGGAGATAACGTTCCTCCGGAGACTTAGACCAACCCAAAGCGAACTTGGTCAAGTAGATCCGGCGGCATACTTTGAGTTCCAGAAGGGTGTAAGAATTCTATATGAGGCGGATACCGAGACGTCATGTCTAGTGGAGATGGATGAGGAGCCTCCCCATGACCTTAATAATGAGGCGTTAGAGACAGCCTTAATGGTTGCCCTCATGATGGGAGCGAAGCCCGTGGATGAGATATATGTTATGCGCAAAATTGTGATAGACGGCTCGAACACAACGGGCTTCCAAAGGACTTGTGTTGTAGCATTAAATGGTTCAATAACAGTTGATGGGAAGGAGATACCGATAGAGCACGTGAGCCTCGAGGAGGATGCCGCTAGGAAAATTGGGGAGGAAGGCCTCACCGTTATATATAGGATTGATAGGCTTGGCATACCCCTCATCGAAGTGGCGACCGGACCAGTGATAAATAGTCCAGGAGAAGCCGAAAAGGTTGCCTTGGCCATAGGGAAGATATTGAGGGCGACTAAAAGGGTTAGGCGTGGGATAGGAACAATAAGGCAAGATCTGAACATCTCAATTAGAGATGGAGCCCTAGTAGAGATAAAAGGCGTCCAGGAGCTCGAGCTTATATCAAAGGTTGTTGAATATGAGGTTCAACGTCAGCTAAACCTGCTTAAAATGCGGGATGAATTGAGGAGACGTGGGCTGAGGGAGGAAGATATCCGAGAGGACTTTATTGATGTAACACCGGTTTTCAGAGGGACTAAGTGCCGCGTTCTCAGGAATGCGATAAACAGAGGCGAGATAATATTGGCTGTGAAGCTGCCGAAGTTCGCTGGCTTACTTGGCTCCGAGCTTATTCCGGGACTGAGATTCGGCGGGGAATTGGCTGATAGGGCGAAGTTCTGGGGCAGAGTTGGTGGGATAATACATACCGATGAGATAAAATCCTATGGCGTTACAGATGAGGAGGTGGCTGAACTCAGGAGAATGGTGAATGCAGCTGAGGAGGACGCAATCGTCCTCGTAGCTGGTGGAGCTGAGAATGCCAGGGATGCCTTAAGGGCGGTTGTTGAAAGGGCGAGGGAGGCGCTTAGGGGGGTTCCTGAGGAAACGCGCGCCGCAAACCCTGATGGGACAACTAGGTACATGAGACCCAGACCTGGGGCTGCTAGAATGTACCCGGAAACGGATATACCGCCAGTAAAGGTGACTAAGGAATTTATAGAGAGGGTTAGGGCCCAGCTGCCGAGACCCTTGGAGGAGAGGGTTAGAGAGCTCATAAAATCCTATAATATAAATGAGAAGCTCGCTAGGCAGTTACTGGACACGGAGTATGATGATCTCTTTGAAGTGATTGTTAAGGAGACTGGAGTCACACCAACAGTTGTAGCCACAGTCCTCACCGAGACCCTCAAGGCTCTTAAGCGTGATGGCTTTAACGTTAACGCGTTAACAGACGAGCAGATAATTGAGACATTTAGGCTTGTTGGGCAGGAGAAGACCACTAAGGAGGCTATACCAGAAATACTCAAGTGGCTCACCACCCACGAGGGAGCTGACCCAATGGATGCGGTGAAGGAGCTCGGTTTAATGATGATGCCAGAGGAGGAGCTCCATAAAATTGTGGAAGAATATGTTAGCAGGAATAATGCTCTCATAACGGAGAAGGGTCTAGGCGCATTCGGCGCATTAATGGGCGCCATCATGAGAGAACTCAGGGGTAGGGTTAAACCAGATGTAGTCAGCAGAATTCTCAAAGAGAAAATCTCTGAGAAAATAGCGTCAAAATAGCCCAAAATAAATTGCCATATTTTTGTCATAAATGTTATTAAGCCATTTAATATAGCAAAAATATTAGTGATGTTCTGTGGGGAAGATTCAAGCTGAGATAAATATGCCTTTCGGTAAAGTAATAATTGAGGGGGCAACGCCAAACGAGCTCCTTGAAACCTTGGAAAGATTGCCCGAAAACTTCTTCAGCAATTTAGAATCCCTCCTTTCAGAAAAAATTACTATGGGTGAGGGGAATAAACAGGAGAAATTCAACAGTATTGTGAAATATACTGATGAAGGGCCCATATTGTTGCTGAAGGATCCAAGTTGCGTCACACATTGTGAAGCTATTGGCCTCATTCTATACTTCTCAAAGGATAAATATCTCAGGCCCTCTCATATAGAGCGCCTTTTAAAATATTCTGGAATACCTATTCAACCCTCCTCAAGATTAAATGAGATGCTTAAAAAGGGCTTAGTCTTTAAGCCCTCTCCAAGGGAGCCTAAGTGGGCACTAACGCCTAAGGGTGAGCGGTGGATTGAGGAGGATGTTTTGCCGAGAATAAGAAAAATAGCGTAAACAGTTTTATTCTCCCTCCCCAGCCCTACTCCGCACATACTCTTCATACGCCTCTAACATAGCCCTAATATACTCCTTCAGCATCGATGGGGTAGTTTCAGGGGTGATCGTCAGGTTTATCGTTATGTTAGTTCTGGGCTCTGGGAGAGCCTGAAATATTGGTGGCGCCTTAACCTCAGCCTTCTTAACATGTGGCTTAGCAACTTTAACCTCCAACGCAGCTGTTCTCCTCACCGACTTAGCCACTTTCTTTACTGGAGTTGTTAGCCAGTCTATTTCGAAGGCATATGCTATCAAATCTAGGAAGGCGTTCAGCCCAACCTTATCGGCTCTTAGGTCTCCCACAACCCTCGGCAAATCTATTAATGCCGCTTCCCTATCCATACCCTCACTCTTTACCCGCTTAACGAACTCAACCAAAACCTCATCCTTCGAGAGAATGTTTCTTAAGAGAAGCCTAGTTTTGCTACCATCCGGGTCTATTTTATAAGCGTATGCAAACTCGGCTGCCTCCTTAGTCAGCTTATATTTTCCCTGCTCTTTTTCACTCTCCTCTATAAAGCCCCAGCTCTTAAAGAAGTTGTTGTTACGGCTTATGTTATATAGAGTGACTGTAGTCTTGTCAGCAACATTGCTTACATTAACATACTCTTTATCCGCCCCAGCATTTAAATATCCAACCAGCACTTCACATATCTTTGGGAAGCTTAAGCGCCTGGGGAGAAACTTCGAAGAACTCATCTTCTAGCCCTCAACTACCATTTCTAAATGAAATAATATTCACACTAGAAGATTCTCTCCTCCAAAAATATATCTTTTTCACTAGAGAGGCCAGCACTAGTCTGGCAAAATCTTTTAGATACAAAATCCCGGATATATATTTTTGAAAGATTATTGTAGAAGGGGATTTGTGGAGAAAATGGGGGAGAGAGGGGAAAATTTAGATTTAACCGTGAGGTATAAGGATATTGAGGCGAAATTCACTGGAAGGCCGGATGAGGTTATAAGGGCGCTCCTAAGCTTCATCAGTAGGGTTCTGCCAGCATATGACCTCGCTACACAGCTAACCCTATCAATAGATATAGAGGAACTCCTGAGGAATGTTAAGGGAATAATAGCCATTACGCCGGAGGGACCCGTTATAACTGTTCCAAGAAGCAAGCTTGGCGGCGATAGAAACGCCATACTAGTTAGCCTGGTTAAGGCGTATGTCGGCTATAGGATTGGCCGCCTGGAGAAGGACTCCCTCTCAGTAGCCGACTTAACCGCCGCTACGGGATGTAAAGGTGGAACTGTTGCAGCCCGCCTCAGTGAATTAACTGATATGGGGCTCGTTGAGAGGGTTGGACGTGGCGAGTATAAAGTGACAACACTCGGGTTAAAGTTCTTTCTCGACGAAGTATTACCAAAGATTAGGGGTGAGGAGGATAGGGGTTGAGCGGAAA
Source organism: Candidatus Bathyarchaeota archaeon (assembly GCA_018396995.1). Classification (GTDB taxonomy): domain Archaea; phylum Thermoproteota; class Bathyarchaeia; order Bathyarchaeales; family DTEX01; genus DTEX01. The sequence continues at coordinate 22,509 of JAGTQB010000015.1, read as the reverse complement.
GGGTGCAGTCAAAGTTCATTTGGAGGTCGGCGATATAAAGGTGGATTTTGAAGGGAGCTCTGAGCAGGTCTTTGAGACATTATTGCGCTTTATATCACAGGCTTGCCCAAATATAGAGCTGCTGAGGAGAATTACATATACGCCGGACCTAGCAAAAATTATGGGCGATTTATCCGGCCTAATTGAGATATCCTCTAGTGGGCCGATAATAAAACTGGGTGTAGAGTTGTCTGCGAGAAATGCCGTGTGCTTGGCTCTTCTGGGAGCTTATGTCGGCTATAGGATTGGGAAACTCAACAAAGATACATTATCCGTTACTGAACTCTCGAGGCTGACCGGTAAAGCTAAGAAAACCATAACTAATGAACTACCAAAGCTCATTGAGGGGGGTCTAGTTGAAAGGGTCTCTGAGGGGGAATATAGGATAACGGAGCTGGGGGTTAGGAGAACAGAGGATATAATCCGAGCCCTTAAAGGAATTTAGACCCATCAACCTTCAACAACATACCGATAATATATGCTCTCCCCAGCAGTTGGGCTCCGCCTAACTATCTTGATTATGTCCCCGGGCTTAGCCCCAATTAAGCGTACAGCTGGATCCGATGCCTTTATGCGCGGCAGCTTCCATGGCTCTATGCGGTACCTTTCTAACAGGGCCTGTTTCTCCTCAGGCGACAGGATTTCATGTCTCGGAACCAGGTAATGTTTGAATATGTTGAATGAGGGGAAGTCCTGTGGGATTAACTCGATATTCTCCTTCCTCGCCTGTGTCTTAGCAGACTGTGAATATTTGTTGCTCACTATTATGCCGCCCTCAGCCCCCTTCTCCCTCATATACTTCGCCATATTATTCACATGCTTAATGCCTATATCCGAGATAGAGGCAGTCCATATGAGAACCTTCTTCCCCTCTCTATCCTCAACGAGAGTGTAAACGCCCTCCTCACTCTCCTCCCTACCCAGAACCTTATAGTTCCTAAGCTCAATGATTACATTTGCTTTCCTCTCAAGTATCGGATCTATGGGCAAGGCAAGGCACCTCGAATAGAAGGCACTGATATATCAGATTACCCCGCTAATTAAATTTTACTATCACTTTCACCCTTCTCTTTGAGGTACACAGCGATTGCTCCAATTGCGCCTGCGAGCTCACAGTTATCCGGGATTATTACGTTAACAGAGAATAAATCCGTAGTCTCCCGTATAATCCTTGAAATCAACCTGCTTTTAGCGAGCATCCCTGTAACTACCACGTTATCCTCTAAATTATACGCCTTTGCAGCCATTACCGCGACGACGGCTATTGTCTGTGAAACCATGTTAAATATGCCAGCTGCTACGTCCTCGGCGCTCGCCTCGCCTAAAATCTTCCCAAAGTTTGAGGCTGTTACATTTGCTGGTAGGATGCCAATTGAGCCGCCGACTATATCATTAATAGTCAGATCCACTTTACTTGGATCACCCCTTAAAGCCATCTCCTCCAAAACTTTAAAATCGTATACACCAATCATCCTACGAGATAGGCCTAGGATTGTTCCTCCTCCAACACCAGTGCCGCCAACATGTCTTATAGCACGCCCACCATCATATACAGCTACTAGAGCCGTGCCAGTTCCAGCACTAACAACTAAGCAGTTATTCCTTCCGGAAAGAGTTAGCCCGCCGAACCCAATAGCCTTTATCTCATCGACCCTCATAATGGGTATACCAAGGATCTCATTGCCTAGGAATCTTGATCTTCCACCAGTAGATAGAGTCATCCTCACTTTAGCTCTATCCTCTGAGTCAATGGTACTAAAAAGATTGTTAAGTGCTCTTAACGCCGTTTCCCTTGGATCCATAGATGGGAGAACCATGCGCCTAATAATTTCAAGTCTCTCATTCACAAGGACTATTTTGGTTAAACTCGCACCAATATCTAGACCAATAATAAAGTCTTCCATGTAACACGTTTTCCTCTATTAGCTTCATATAATGAATGTTTAAATATGTTTAAACTTTACATAAAAAAATCTTATTTATTCATATATTTAATCTTTCTTTAAAAACAATGAGGTTAATGTTGATATGAAAACAATCGAGCTCGCGGCGAGCGCCATCTGTGGGGTTCTTTACGGGGTTCTCGGGTACATAGTCTATTTATTCACGCCTATAACAACTCCAGGTATAGGCATAGTTAGGTTTTGGCCTGTGGTAGTTATACCTGCAGTGTTCGCTTACCTCTTCGGTCCGCTGGTTGGCGGACTTGGAGCGGCCATAGGAATTTTTATAAGTGATCTGTTAATACATGGTGATCCTTTACTCAGCCTGTCCGCTGGTGTGACGGCAAACTTTGTGGGTTTTTACATTTTGGGAAGCATCTCCAGAAGGAAGATAGATTGGGCTAATATTATAGCCATAACAAGCGCGGTTCTCATGGTGGCCTTCGCTCTCATAGAGTATGTTCTATTGACATGGTTTTCTCCTGAAGCAGCAATCCTCTTTCTCGGGCTTTCAATAGCGAGTTACGTGATAGCGGTAACTATAGGGCATATTTATCCGCAGTGGAGGAATTATGGGATAGCTTCAATAATAGGTCTACTGGTTGGTAGCACCATCATAGGGTTCGTTGTCTGGGCTTACAGCCAGGTATTTTTCCTCCCAGCAGCCGTTGGGGGAGGCTCCAAGCTACCATTATACGCCGCCTTAATCTGGCTAATATGGACATATGCGACAGAGATTCCATTTCTCGTTATCCTCGGCCCCCCAATAATAAGGGGTTGCCTAAGAGCTTTCCCGGGCTTAAACCCCTCTAAGGAGTGAAAGAATGTTTAAATTAGGGTGTATGGGAATGATTAGTTTAAAGCGAATTGATACGGCGTCTCAACAAAGTAGAGGCCCTAAAAAATCATTCAGAGTAGTTGGTGTAGGCGGGACGTTTGATGAGCTCCATAAAGGACATAAATTCTTATTGAAGGCGGCCTTTGATTATGGCGAGAGAGTTATAATAGGTTTAACTACAGACGAGTTTGCTAAGAGTTTGCGAAAGAACCATGAAATCGCACCTTATGGGGTTAGGCTTAGAAGAATCTTGCGCTTTCTTAAGGATTTAGGCGTTTTAAAGAGGGCTAAGATTGTGCCGTTAAATGATCCTTATGGGCCAGCCCTACGTAACCCGGAGATTGAGGCGATAGTTGTAAGTAGGGAGACAGAGAGCAGGGCGAGAGAAATAAACACTTTAAGGGTAAGGAGGGGGCTTAAGCCACTGGAAATAATTGCTATAGATATGGTTCTGGCAGAGGACAATATTCCAATATCTACTACAAGGATTAAGCGCGGCGAGATAGACCATGAGGGCCGATTAGTTAAGAAGGAAAGATTTAAGGAGGGGGAAAAGTTAATTATTACCCGTTAAGGCGGATAACGTGATTTCCATTGAAAAGAGCTGGTTTAGCCGAGCTCCCCTTACATGATGGCAAGGCCCCCCAATGGTTAGTTAAGCGCATGATAGGGTTGGCGAAGGAGATATCTGCGATTATTATTGATGAGTATGGCCGGGAGGAGTTTCTCAAAAGAGTCTCAGACCCACATTGGTTCCAGGCATTTGGCTGTGTTTTGGGATATGACTGGCACTCATCTGGGCTAACGACGGTTGTCACTGGGGTTTTAAAGACAGCCCTCAAGGAAGCTAACTTGGGAGTAGCTGTATGCGGGGGCAAGGGGAGAGCCTCTAGAGAAACCCTCTCAGAAATAGTTTCTGTCGGTGAAAAATTCAACCTTTCAACATCAAAGATAAGTGATCTACAGTATGCCAGTAGGATGAGTGCAAAGGTTGATAACTCCGCGATACAGGCCGGATACCAGCTCTACCACCATGCCTTCTTTGTCACCGAGGATGGTGAGTGGGCTGTTGTCCAACAGGGTATGAACGTGAATGATAGAACTGCACGTAGATACCACTGGCTCTCAGAGCGCATTGAAAACTTCATTGTGGAGCCACACAGCGCCATAGTCGGAGATGTTAAGCGCCCCTTTGCCCTAGACATGACAGCCAAAGAAAGCGAGGAATGTAGAAAGACTTCAGTAGACTTAGCTAAGGAAAGACCCCAAAGGGTTGCAAGACTACTCGACATGATAAAACCATCATACCAGAGATCCCTAAAAGAATGGATCCCAGCGTCTAAAGAAGATAGAGAGTATGTTGCAGAGTTCCTTAAGATGCCATTATCAATAAACTGGAAGGCTTTGAAAAGGGCTTATGAGATACAACCAAGGAATTACGAGGAACTCTTAGGCATTAGGGGTATAGGCCCCTCAACAGTTAGGGGCCTTGCACTCGTCGCTGAGATAATCTACGGGAGTAAGCCAAGCTGGAGGGATCCAGTCAAATATTCGTTTGCATATGGCGGAAAAGATGGAGTCCCATACCCAGTTAATAGGAGAGCCATGGATGAGTCGATAAAAATTTTAAGAGAGGCTGTTGAGAAAGCTAAGCTGGGCGATAGAGAGCGCCTAGAAATGCTCCAAAAACTTAGAAGATTTGTTCCCCCAGACGTCAAAATTTAATCTCTTTTTAAACATATTTATTTTATACTTAAGGCATAGGGTTAAAGCGATCTAATATTACTTTCAATATTCTTTCCGCACACTCTTCCGGGCTAAGCTTATCTGAGTCAACGGCGACCTCTGGGTTTAATGGCTCCTCATATGGCGCTCCAATACCGGGGACCGTTTTGCTCTCCCCCCTAAACGCCTTAGCATATATGCCGCTTGGAGCTCCATAAGAATCCAAGCCACGCCTAGACTCCCTCTCAACACAGACTTCAAGTGGACACTTTAAATAGGCCTCCATAAATCTCTGGATTAACCTCCTAGCCTCATCACGGTACCTACGCCTATTACCAGTTGCGTCAATAATCACATTCACACCATTCTCCGTTAAAATTCTAGCAATATAGACTAGTGTGGCGTAAACCATGTCCCGCTCCTCCTCAGTATACTTTGGGTTAGGCGTCATAACTTTGCGGAGTTCATCCGAAGAGAGAACATAAGCGTGTATTCCAAAAGCTCTAAGTTTCTCGGCGAGGAGGTGCGCGATAGTGGACTTGCCACTACCGGGCAGACCAGTAACCCAAACACACCAGCCACTCACAGGCATATTTTAATCACCCCTTACGGCGCAAAATAACTAATCCATATATTCCATGAAAACCTATAAGTAGGCCCGCAAAAGATAGGGAAAAAGCGAGTATTGATAGGGATATATGCTTCTCTAAGATATCTATAACCATGAGGAACGAGAGGGCGAAGCCAGCTACTAAGAGGAAACCTCCAGTAATTGTTTCAAGAACCTCTTTACTTATCTTAACCATAAAGCCAACACATCACATAATGATCTTTTGTAACCTCTATTGTTGGCGGCTCCTTCACATCGCAAACCCCTTTCATGAAATTCGGGCACCTCGGGTGGAAGCGGCAGCCAAGCGGCGGGCTCATTAAGTTAGGTGGCTCGCCCGCTGGCACGTCTTTAATTATGAAGCGGTTATTTGGATCTGGATCCGGTATAACATTAAGTAGAGCCTTTGTGTAGGGGTGCATTGGGTTCTGTAATAGCTCGCTTGTACCAGCGCTCTCAATTATTTGGGCTGCGTACATTATGTATATTCTCTCCGAGAAGTATTTTGTTGTCGAGAGGTCATGTGTTATATATATTATGCTTTGATTATATTTATATTGTAGTTCTTGAAGTAGCTTAAGAATTTCTATTCTAACTGATGCATCTAGCATTGAAACGGGTTCGTCAGCGACCACCATTTTAGGTTCCAGAATAGTTGCTCTGGCTATAACTAGTCTCTGCTGCTGACCCCCACTTAACATATGTGGATACTTATTAATGAAGTCTTCGATTGGCGTCAGCTTAACCCTCTCCAAAGCCCTGTAAACCTTCTCTTCTCTCTCCCTCTTACTTTTAATACCATTGATTATTAGCGGCTCCTCCAATATTCTCCTCACCGTCATAAATGGCGGTAATGCACCAAATGGATCCTGCTGAACTAAGCCAGTCTCACACCTATACCACTTCAAGTCTTTCCATTTTAAGTGAGTTATATCTCTCCCGTCGAATATTATTCTCCCATCAGTAGGCTCATATAACCTAAGTATCGTTTTGCCGAGGGTTGTTTTTCCGCAGCCGCTTTCACCAACTATCGCTATAGTCTCACCCCTAGCTAACGTTAAGCTCACTCCATCAACAGCCCTTAAATAAACCTTCTTACCTAAGAAACCTTTTCTTATCTCAAAGTACTTCTTCAAGTTTTCAACTAATAATAATGGCGCGCCCATACCTATTCCTTCGCATAAAGCCAGCATTTAACGTAAAAGTCTCCATTTAAATAGATTGTTGGTGGATCTTCGGAGCATCTACTAAAGGCAAGGGGACACCTTTCAGCGAATCTACACCCTTTAGGCGGATCTAGGAGGCTGGGGGGCGAGCCTGGTATAAAGCCTAGTTTCTTATCAGTTCTAAGCGTTGGGACGCTTTCCATCAGTTTTTGAGAGTATGGATGTTTTGGATCGCTGTAGAATTTTTCCGCCGCATTGAACTCAACTATTTGTCCGGCATACATTACAGCAACTTTGTCTGCTAACTCGCTTGAGAGACTAATATCATGGGTTATAAATATCATGCTTAAACCTCTCTCCCCCTTAATGCTCTTCAATATATTCATGATATTAGCTTGGGTTAACACGTCTAAGGATGATGTCGGTTCATCAAGGATTACTAGTTCCGGGTTTATGAGAAGGGCAGTTGCTATAATAATCCGCTGCTTCATTCCTCCGCTCAGCTCAAAGGGATAACGATCTATAAAGCTTTCATTTATACCAATCCTTCTTAATGCTTCAGCAGCCTTCTCCAAGGCTTCCCTTTTACTCATCTTGTAAGTGAGGATAAGCGGCTCTATCATCTGCTCCCCAACTTTAACGACGGGGTTCAAAGAGTTTAGCGCTGCCTGTGGAACATACGCAATCTTGCTCCACCTAATTTTCCTTCTAAACTCTTCCTCGTTTAAATCCATTAGATTTATGCCATTGAACAAAATTATACCCCTATATACAGAGACGTTTCTGGGCATCAATCTTATTATAGCCTTCGCTAACGAACTTTTCCCACAACCTGATTCGCCTATTATGGCCACTGTCTCCCCTTTAAATAACGAGAAGGATACATTTACTACGGCTTTAACCTCGCCCTTTATGGTCCTATAATACATCGTTAAGTTTCTTACACTTAGATGCTCCCCGCTCATCTATATCTCCTTTAACCTTGGGTTAAATATTTTATCAAGTGCAAAGCCTAATATTGCAAAGCTCAGCGAAGTTAATGCCAACATTATTGATGGCTGCAGAACCCAGTAATATAACCCCTTATATAGTGCTCCATGTTCATAGGCGTCATCAATTATTTTCCCCCATGTAGGAGCTAATGGATCACCTAAACCAAGTATTGCTAATGCAGCCTCCAAGAAGACGAAATCCGCAACTGAAATAACTATTGATGGAATTATCGTTGGAAGAACCTTCGGAATTAAATAGAGCAATATGATTCTAAGGTTACCAGCTCCATAAGCTCTAGCGGCCTCCACATATGGGAACTCCTTGATTTGCATGAACATTGCCCTATAATTTTTGACCCCGCTACCAAATACCGTAAGTATTATAACGACTGCCAAGAGCACCCATATATTAAACTTATAGAATGTGGATATCATTATTAATAGCGGTAGGAAAGGGAGAACCATAAAGACCTCCGTAACCCTCTGCAAAACGGTATCTGCGATTCCTCCAAACCAGGCGCTGAGGGCCCCAATAAACATCTGTATCAATGCCACGGTGACCGAGGCTGTAACGCCAAAAGAGAGAGCTATAGGTGTACCCCATAGAAGCGCTATACTTAGATCCCTTCTCAGGTGATCTGTACCGGCAAGCCCATAAACCTTACCGTAGATCACCAATTTAGCATCTAGATCCACCTTAGTCTCAAAGATAATGCCTTCTATCCAAAGTTCATATACTCCCTTCATTACCTTAGCTGTGTCTGGTTTCAGAACACTATTATCCTCTTCTGCAAAAAGTAGAAGGGTGACTGGCGCTTCATACTCTATGGTCCTGTTAATTTTCTTAGAGATATAGCCCCTAATCTCCTCAGCTAGTCTATCATCGTTTGATATATAATACATCGTTTCTCTAGATATTAAAAGCGACTTCAGGGTTATCTGCTCCCCGCCGGGTTTAACCCAGTAGATTGTTATGTGGGGGTTAGATTCATTAAAGCTTGCCTTAAGGAACAGATTTATTTCGCTCGGAAAATCATCATATTCATATCTGAATGAAAACTTCACCTTAATTATGCTGAATCTTTCGCCCGGCGCTGACACAATAGCTTTGGAGACGCCAACCTGCGGCTTCTCTGTACTCAATATTATTGTTTCCGGGAGCCTTTTTTGCGAAAAGATGTTCACCCATGAGGGTAGAGCATTACGTGGATTATCTAGCCAATACTGTTCACCAGCCCTCCAAAGCCGCGTGGCCTCCTCATATGGTATTGTTATGACAGTATAGATGGATAGCCCAATTAAAAAAATTATGATTATTAATCCGATGAGCGCGGACTTGTAGAGCAGTAATTGGCTGAGAAATCCTTTAACTTTCGACAATTCTTATGCTCCTCCAGTCCTAATTCTTGGATCCAAGATCACATATACGAATTCAAGAGCAAATACTGTTGCCGCAAGGAGATATGCGTATATAACAACTAATCCCACAAGCACCGGTGTATCAAACATTACAGACGCCGCGTAGAATAGGCTTCCTATTCCAGGCCAGTTAAATACTCTCTCAGTTATTATTGCTCCCATCCATGATCCAATTAACGTTAATGAGAAATCGGTTACTATCGGCGGTAACGTTGGTCTGAGTATGTATCTCCTCTGTATTAGAGAGTCAGGTAAGCCCTTAGCCTTCGCGAACTCCACGTAGTCCTCACTTGAAAACATTAGAAAGAAGGTTCTCCTCACATAAACGTTTATGAATGAATATGATATTAGCCATGAAAGTACTGGCAAGATCATGTGCTTTAGAACGCTTAACGCGTACGCCACCTTATCTATGGGTGGAGGAGCATCAACCATTCCACCATAAGGTAGTCCCCACCCAAACCACAACCTAAATAGGGAGGCAAAAATCAATATTAAGAAGATTCCATAGAACCATCCTGGCAGGGATGAAAGGGGTGCAAGTAGAACTGAAAGTCTATCCAGAAAGCTCCCATATCTTCTTGAAAGAAATAGACCGAAAAATAGCCCTATAAAGAATAGGATCATCTGTGTTGTTGTGAATAGGAGAACAGTATTTGGTAATCTTTCAAGAATTATTATGCGGACATTTTTTGATCCACTGTCACTACTCAAGAATAGTGCTCTCCCGAGGTTGAGTGTTATCGCATCCTTCAAGTAAATGAAGCTTCTATATATGAAGGGTTTATCAAAACCTATTTTCTTTAGCTCATTATTGTAAACCTCGTTTATTATTTTCGTGATTTGGGTCTCGTTCAGCCCCTTAAATGCTGGGTTTTGCCGAATGCTTTGTGAAACTGAGAGAAGTATATCACTTTTAACTATTTCATCAACATATCCGCCCATGTTCGCAATCCAAATTGTTATATAAACTGCTACAACTACGGTTAGGAAGAGTATAATGCTACGCTTCAATATATATTTCAGGATACCTGCAAACATCTAATTTCTTTCCTTATGATCTAAAGAAAAAAATAGACATAAGGATAAATAAAAAGGTAATGGTTACTTAAATCTTCTCATCAATATTTGGAGTATTATCGCCACTATGGAGAGTATTATGGCTATTACGCCAACATATATGGCAGTTGTAGCTACGCCAATCACGCCTCCCATTTCATCGATCTTCGCACTAAGCTCAGCAATCTTCTTTTCTAGTCCAGTTTTTAGCTCAGACACTTTCACTTCATAGTCGGCTTTAGCTTTTGCCAGCTCGCTCATTAGGTATTCCGTCTCACTCATAACAATAGCTGTTCCGCTCGCTAACACCGGCATACCAACCAATTTCGAGACAGCTATTACATCTATGCTAACCGCCCCAGCAGATAATAGTGACGTCTCCTCCGACTTGAGCTTAATAACCCATTTTCCATCCGCCACAGCTTCAGCTGCCCCAGTCAAAGTTGCTGTCGGGCTGGTAATCATATACTTAATGTAGCTCATGTCCGCTTTTCCATATGGTTTACCCTCAAATGTTACTGAAATCGTGATCTCCGCAGGTAAGCCCGGCACAATGGTGGGTACAGCAGTAATCTTGACTTCTGGAATCATTGGCTTAGAGAATTTAAGCCACTTATCAGCGGGATCAATAAATTCCCTATTGGCCTTTAGCACAACTATCCTAGCGGTCGGGTCAACTTTATCTAGATAAAATGGACCATTGCCAATGAGGAAGTGACCTTTCGCTTCATACCACTTCTTTAAATTATTGTACCTTTCAAGGACTTCTGCTTCGGTGACATATTTACCTAAAACGTTCTTATAGGGTATAAACTTTTCTCTAATAGCTTTATCCAGATATTCTGCTAGTATTGGTATTGAGGGGCCAGCAACGTAGCTCATCCACTCAACTTTAAGGCTCTCAGCTTTATCGGCCGAGAAGGCTAGCTTATTCTCCGACTCAGCGAGCCAGCCAATAGTGACCATGTGCCATGGGGCTGGGCCATATAGGTACTCTGGATAGAACGCCATTGCGGCCGCCCACGCTATCCATTCAGCGTCAAGATATAGCTGATCTGAATAGTATTCTATGACTAGTGGACTAGTGCTTACTATTTTGAAGCCCTTAAAGTATTCTCTGAAGGCCTCAAATGCTGGAATATATGATTCATCGAAGACTGGGCTTTCTGGTTTAGCCCTGTCAAAGGTCAATATGTAGGCGAAGACTATGTCTGCTATCGAGAGTTTACTACCATCATGAAACTTTATGTTGAACAAGTTATCATCATAATAGACTATGGTTTTCGTTTTTGCTTTTGTTCCAGGAGGAGCATAAATTATCTCCTGCTTCACAGGATCCCAGTCATACCATGCATCCGTTGGCACCGTTATCTCATCGATAAACTTTAAGGATACCCAGTCCAATGTAACTCCAACAGGCAACCCTTTCTCAACGAAAACCTCTACCTTTTTAACTCTCTGAGGCCAATAGAGTCCAGTGAATGGATCTGGTATAAGGGCTGGGTCAGATAATGCCCTATAGAACATAGCGTCATATATCCAGTCGCTTCCAGCTACGGGGTTTATCGGATCCACAAGCAAATCTGTAGACGCTATTTTTATTGTGCCGCCAACCTTATCAACGTATCTAATAGTATATGGCCATAATCTTGCACCAGAGAAGCCCGCTGCCAGGTCATATGTCAGTGATACTTCTTTTCTAGCGGGCCAGGGAGCTATCTGGTTAACCAACCATACTCTTACAGAATCCTTCATCGAAAGCGTTAAAGCTTTCTTCATAAGGTCGTTTCTTTCTTCAATGGTTCTAAAATCTCTAGTCCATAACTTACCGGCTACGTAATCGAATTCTGGTGCTGGTTTATAAGCGCTCCATAGGGGTCCTAAACCAGCCCTTGGCGTATAGTAGAAGCCAAAGGTATCTGCGTCATCCCTAGAAACAGCGGTTACTATCCATCCTCCAGTATAAATGTGCCATTTTCCATCAGCTGGGTTTCCCCTTATCCAGATTGGCGCTGCCTCTCTGCTAGTCTTATATTGCCTATCTACCGTGAAGCCTAGCTTCTCGAGCTGTGAAGCCACGTAATCACCGATAGCTCTCCTCTGATCTTCAACTCTAATAATGAATATTATCGTAACTGGTTCACCCTTATAGTACCATTTCCCATCTCTTAGCTCGGCGCCGAGCTTAATCATCTCCTCGGTGATTATTTCCCTAGCCTTTTCGAAGTTATAGCTATATTCCTTTTCAATTTCCTTAACCACATCTGCATATCTTGCGTAGTCTGGAAAGGCTGGTGTTAAAACCGTGTACTTAGGTACGGCCATTCCAGCCATTATCTCATCACAAATATACTTTCTATCAACTAAATAGTTCATTGCCTCCCTTATCCGTGGGACGGAGAATGGATTCAATTTGCCAGTAGCGGGAAACTCTGGCCCCACTGGATTAAACGTTAATTCAAAGTATAATCCATATGACGTTACGTACCAGAGGTCTGGCGAAGCCTTTATCTTCTCAAAGAGCTTCGGATCCCTTATATCCCTAAAGTAAACCTGAATCTCATTCTTAAGCAGCATATCTACAGTCTTCGCCTCATCCGTTTCTACAGAGAAAACAACCTCGTCGACCCAAGGACCCTTTGGCACCTGAGCGTAGGAGACTGGAATGCTCCATATAATAACTCCTAAGAATAGTAAAGTCAGCAAGGATTCTGCTAAAATTCTCTTCTTACCCTTCAACGTTATCACCCAAGACATTACTTTCTCGCATAAAAATTTATAAGACTTTCTATTCACATTAGCATCGACGACCGAGGGTTAAAAAATCGATTTGATATCGATCTTTTCCGTCTCAAGTATGCTTTTTATGAAGTTGAAGATTCTTGTTCTTGTCTCTTTTGTTAGGTTTGGATACCATATTGGTGATGCTATTACTAACCCCCTCCAAGCATAGTATGGTTGTATGACTGTTAGAATTTCCTCATCCCCGGTTTTATCTAGGTAGTTTTCCCAGAATAGTTCAAATAGTCTTTTGAAGGGGCACCTCACTTCACCGTAGGCTTGGAGCGAATAAAATAAGTAGTTTATTGTTAGGGCTGCCAGGTCATCTGCCGGCTCACCCCACTCACCCCTACTTCTATCCAGAACGGTGAAGTCTGTTCCCTCGCGAAATAGTATGTTCCATGGGTGGAAGTCTCCGTGAACTCTAGTGCACCTATAAGCTTTTTTCTTCAGCTTCCAGCGCCACTCAATGCATTTGCGCTCAATCTCCATTAAAGTCTTCTCGTCCGCGTAATCTAGTCCAGGTGGATAGCTATCTATTAAGCCCATTATACATTCTCCGTGACCAACAAGGTCCCTGACGCGCCTAATGTACAGCGATTCTAATCCAACACCCTTAACCGAGTGAACTTCGACAAGATAGTCGGATAGCGTTAGGCAGCGCTTAACATCCAGATCCGTTAATTCGCCACGAGACTTTATATCTTCTAAATCTAGGTAGTAGGGTTTACCCTCAATGAACTCGGTCAGTATAAAGAACTCACGGCAGTCCCCAAGGGACTTTAATGTTCCGCTGGTTGTGAAGGCGCCAACATCAATTGACCTAACGTGTCTCGGGAGGTTGTTAAAGGCTGAGTGCTGCCAGAGGAGTATCTGAGCCCTATCTGAGAAGTGTTCGTGGCCAAATCCACCCGGCCTTATGGTCTCTAAGACAACCTTCCTGACTTCTCCATTAACCGATACCTCAATTAAGTATGGAACACCATAACCGAAGCCCTTAAGCTCTTCGCCCCTCCTCTCCCTTCCAGAGGTTAGCTCTATAACCCTAAGAACGTCTGCATTAGGCCCATAAATCTCCTGGAAATACTTTCTTAGACTATCCAGCCCCGAGAGATTTATTTCCATAAAGCTCTTCCCCAATCTCCTTACATAGATCTCTCGATTTATCTGGTTTATGCTGGGCAAAATATCGCGCATTTTAAGAGACTGAACCTAGCCTCTTGTATCTTTGGCTAACCCTTTAAAATGTTAATCGATTATCTTTGCTTTGGTGTATGCCCATGGAGATCGTGATACTTGGTGGAACCCTTGTCACAATGAGCTGTAAGGGGATTATACGCGACGGGGCTGTTGTCATCGAAGGTGACTCCATCATCGATCTTGGAAGGACAGATGAAATTAAGCGTAAGTATCCTAGGTATGAAAAGATTGATGCTAGGGGGAAGGTCATTATGCCGGGGCTAATTAACACCCACCAGCATATGGCCATGAGCCTTCTAAGAGGCTATGCGGATGATTATCCACTAAAAGAGTGGCTTGAGAGGTGGGTCTGGCCGGTTGAGAGACATATGAGTGGATACGACATCTACATAGGCTCACTCCTAACTGCAATAGAATCAATTATGAGTGGGACAACAACGATTAACACAATGTATCATTATATGGAGGACTACAATGAGGCTAGAGCAATATCTGAGACTGGGCTGCGTGGTGTTGTCGGCCATGTATGCTTCTCATGGCGTAAGGAGCATGACATTAAAGCCTTAATTGAGTTAGCCAGGTGGCATGGGGAGGCGGATGGAAGAATACGCGTAAGCGTTGACCCACACGCGCCATACACCGTTGACCCAGAATATATGAAGGAGCTGAGGATCTTGACAAAAGAGCTGAACGAGAAGTACGCGGGGGATCACGGCCCAATCATGTGGCATACTCACTTAGCGGAGACGGAGGATGAAATGCAGAAAATTAGGGAATCATTCAACCTCCACGTTGATGGGGGCATAGTGGAATATATGGATTCGCTTGGGGTTCTAGGCCCTGATGTAATAGCAGCGCACTGCGTTCATTTAACAAGGAGAGATATTGAGATACTAAGATTAAAAGGTGTTAAAGTTGCACATAACCCAGTATCAAACCTTAAGCTCGCCTCTGGTATAAGCCCTGTCCCAGATATGCTTAGAGAGGGTATAACAGTTGCCCTTGGCACGGACAGCCCATGCTCGAATAACTCTGCAGACATGTTTGAGGTTATGAAGATCACTGCTCTTCTGCATAAGGGGGTTAGTAGAGACCCAACGGTTCTTCCGGCGGAAATTGTTCTCAGAATGGCCACTGTGGATGGGGCAAGAGCCCTTCTCTGGGGCGATCAGATAGGGACAATTGAGATTGGAAAGAAAGCCGACATAATAATAATTGATTTTCAGAGACCCCACCTGAAACCATTATATAATGAGACAAGCCACCTAGTTTATGCCGCAAAAGCCTCTGACGTAGAGACAACTATAATCAATGGGCAAATAATCATGGAGAACAGGGAAATAAGAACAGTTAATGTTAAGTGGGTTATAGAAGAAGCCGAAAAAGCTCGTGAGAAGCTGCTTAAGCGTGCCTATGAGATGAATAGGTGAGGTAATTAATGCTAATTTAGGATTATCGGCTTACAGCTTCCTCATATTCCCTGAAGAGTTTCATGCATAGCTCCAGAATAGTTTTTGCTGGAGAACGGCTTCCTCAGCATCCACTAGGCTATATAGCTGGTCGGGAGGGGTTCCAGTCTCTTCATCACCATACATACTCGGCTCCCCCTCCCTCCTAAGTCTCCTTGATATAGAAGCGATCTCATCAATCCTCACCCTAAACCACTCTGGAAATAAATTTCTATGCCTCTTTATTACTGGACCAACATCATGCCATTTAGGCGGCTCTATAACCATCAGTCTTAATGCCCCCTTAAGCGCTAACTCAACAGCTTCTTGGCTTTGACGTATTGTGAAGGCGTAATTACCCCCTTTGAAGGCTTCTTCAGCATGCTTAATTCTCTCTTCAGCCTGCCTAAGATATGACCTCGCCATCTCAATATTATTCAATTTCGACGACCTCGCCAAACTTTATGTCAGGTTTAAGAATCCAATACCATTTGTCGCCAACCCAAACCCTCTTAGCGCCCAGCTCCTCAAGTCTTCTTTTAAGGTCTTCAAGCACCCCCCTTAAAGAAATCGCCTTTATCATAGATTATCACAGCATCTTCAACCATGTCTAAGTATATTGGCCTAACCCTCCGCGCCTCCTCAACAGATAGAATTATCGGCGAGAAATCTGTATGGAGCCCCTTCCCCCAAAGATCATTTATTTCGGGCTCCAGAGTCCTCTCAACCTCAAGAAAAATTTTCTGTCTCTCCATGCGGCTCTTTGGGAGAGCGTTGGCTACGATCAAAATATCTATATCGCTATCTGGTTTAGCTGAGCCACGCGCCACACTCCCATAAATGACAAATGATACTAAGTTGTTTCCAAAGTACACCAATAACTTATCAAGCAGTCTACTAAGAAGGGATCTATATGGCTCCTTAATCCGCCCTAAATTTAAGCTCCCACAAATTAATCTTATAGAGTTTAGATTAATTACTGTTTCTCATCACTATTTTTTAAGGTTGAAGGGAATATTGGAAAACGCCATAAGGGCTCTTTATGGTCAATTTGTTTCCCTCAGAACTCTCTTCACATCTCCCAATAACCTTCGCCTCCAAACCATATTTCTCTGAAAGACTAATTATATCATCGGCAGCTTCCGGATCAGCAATCACCTCAAATCCGACACCCATGTTATAATTCTCGTACATCATAGCCCAACTCTCACCCGACTCACGCTGTATGAGCTTAAAGATTGGATCTGGCTCAAATAGATTATCTTTAATATAATGGATGTTCCTGCCTATACGTAGGCACTTTGTTAGCCCGCCGCCAGTGTTATGAACCAGCCCTGTTACATGCTCCTTAAGGCGTTCCAAGACTCTTAAAATAACGGGCGCGTAAAATCTTGTTGGCGAGAGAATTGCCTCGCCAACGGTCATGCCAAGCTCCTCAACATAATCATTAAATTTAAACCTACCATAATACGATCTCCTTCCATCATACGCTTCAGCTATCTCCGGGTACCTTTCCTGATAGCTCTTGTCCATTAGGCACAGGCGCGCTAATGTTATTCCATTACACATTATTCCGCTATTTTCGCGTCTCTCATACTTTGTTCTCCCACCACTCCTAAAACCTATAATTACATTACCAGGCTTAATTTCATATCCAGTTATAGCCTTAGGAATCTCTACACGTCCATTCATAGCTACTGCGATGTCTAGTGTTCTGAGCTGGTCCGGCAGATCCGCTGTCTCACCTCCAGAAAATAGTATATTAACCCCTAGACTCTTGAGCAAAGATAGACATTCTTTAAAGCCCTCTCCCAGAACCCCTAGTACACCAATCTTATCGACTTTAATTGGGTTTATGGCTATATAGTCGACAAAGTTTATTGGAGTAGCGCCAACGCAAATGATGTCGTCCAAGTTCATTGCTAGCACATCCTGAGCTAAACCCCTAAACCACCCCAACTCACCAGTCTCCCTCCAATGAAGATAAGCCTGAACAGGCTTACTACCAGCACCATCAATATGAGTCACAATTCCAAAGCCAGGCAACCCAGGATCCTCACTAACAACACAGAAAGAGTCAGCAAAAAGACTGTTTATGAAACCCTTAAAAACTTCTATACCCCTCTTCCTAACATCAACACCAGCCTCAGCATACCTAGAAACCAAAACACCCACCACAGAAAAAATATGCAATATCGATCTTAAATTTAATTAATAAGAGGAGCAGGCAACCAGAGATAAATTTTTAAACAAGAACCTACTCCATTAATTCTTGGAAATAAAGATAATGATTGTGTAGTGTGGAGTAGCGGGGTGGGGTAGCCAGGTTAACCCGCTGGGCTCATAACCCAGAGATCGGACGTTCAAATCGTCCCCCCGCTACCACATACTTTGTGAGAGGACGTACAAACCAAAACTAAGCCTCATCAGACTTCTGCTTTTGGCATTCTACGCAATATTGGGGTATGGTTATTTTGAGTAGGCTATCAACTTCAATAACATTGGTGCATTTTGGATTGTGGCATGAAATATGTAAAAGCTGAGGATTTAGTTTCAGGATTCCACATATTTTGCCAGTTTTTCACCCTCAAGCCAAAGGAGAAAGAAGCTTTCTAACTGCGTTTTGAAGTATAGGAAAATCTCAGTCTCTAAAGGGTGATTTCTCCATTAATTCAGCATTTTTCCTAAAGACTTCCTTTCTCTCTATCCTCACCTTCAAGGAAGGGCATCATGATAAAGGCGTCCTCAAAAACACAACTAAGCATGTCATCAACATCGAACCCTTCATCAATGTATTTTAGCTTGCTGACGGAAAACTCTAAGATGTTCCCCATTATATTGCTCGGGTAATTCTCCACAAAAGTCTCAACTATAAAGCGCTTGAGGGGGTTGGTTGTTTTCTCCGCGATTTGCCTGAGGGTGTTTACTAAAAGGTCGGTATCATCATTAATGTAGGCTGCCACTATTTTCCCCGCGCTTTTAATCCTCCCAACCTCTTCAATCAGTCTTCTACTCTCCAAGTCTCAATCAGGTCATAAAGGACAGAGCTCTTCAAACCCAACTCCCTCTGGATCTGCGTCTTCCCATTTATAATAATATAGAGGACAAACGGGCACAAAATTAGCCGTATTCGACCAAATCTCCTCGCTTTGGGAGGACATACCGCAAAACAAGCAAAAGAAGTCCAAAACAGGATCCGTTTTGTTCATTCATTCAGAGAGGTTTCCCATCTCCTCCTGTAATGAGATTCTCCAAAAGAGGATAGATTTAGCGTTTTCAGCAATTAGGGTTTAAATAAACTTTAAGTATGCTAAATAATCTATCTCTGAGAGACGGCGAGGATTTTCCACGCCAGCACTGAAATTATGCGTCATTGTCACTTCGTCCTTTGGATGAATTTTCCCAAATGAATGTTTTGTCGGTCGTGCGGCCCAGGTTATTTTGGGTTTATGGCTCAGGCTGCTCAGTTTGCTAGGATTCATGGTCAAAGGAGTTCTATGAAAGATACGCTAGGAGGAAGGATATCAGAAAGATATCGTTGCTGTTGTTCATAAGGTGATTCGTATAATCTATTTTATGTTGAGGAATCTTATCGCGGTGAGCGCGTGATGTTTTGATGTTTAGGTGTCTAGCATTTTTGGCCCTTCTAAAGGGTGTTTTCAATATTAAGTGTGCAATTCATTAAATAAGATTTTTCAAAATTTTACTCCAAAGCCGCCCTGTGGAAGTTTTTAAATGAAAATTTTAAATATGAAGATGAAACAATTGACTTGTGGTGAGCAGGATTGTTGACTGATATCGTGGTTGTTGGTGGTAGTGCGGCTGGTTTGGCTGCGGCGATTACGGCTGCTGAGAATGGGGCTAAAGTGGTTCTGCTTGAAAAAGAGTCTTTTATGGGTGGTATTGCCAAGCTTGGAATGGGAATAGCTGCTGTTGAGAGCAGATTCCAACAAGCATTAGCTTTTCCATTCAAAAGAGATGATGCCTTTAAGCTTATTATGGAGCACACTGATTGGCGTGCTGATGCTAGGCTTGTGAGAGCGTGGGTGGATGAAATGCCCTCTACAATTGAGTGGTTGGAAAATATGGGAGTGGAGTTTGAACTTTTAGACATATATCAATCTTCGGAATTTGTTACGCATACAGGACATCTTGTAAAGAAGACAAGGACAATCGTTATGCCGGCTGAAGAGCCTAAATGGGCTGGTGTAACTGGAGAAGTGCGCATCACCCCGAAAGAGACAGTTATGGAGGGTGGTAGGACAGCTGTTATGATTACTATAATGACAGAAAGAGCCAAAGAGAAAGGGGTGGAGATATATACAGGAACTCGTGCTAAAAAACTCGTCATGAAGAATGGGCGCGTAGCCGGTGTAGTTGCGGAGGACAATTCTGGGAAGACTTTACAAATCGATTGCAAGGCAGTAATAATCGCTACCGGTGGATTCTGCCATAACAAGGAGATGCTTAAAAAATATACGGGATTTGAACTTGGGCGTGACATCACCGTTATCCATGGGGTAGAATTACTCGGGGATGGAATTAAAATGGCTTGGGAGGTAGGTGCAGCTGAGGATGCCATGTCTCCCGCCCTAATTGTTTCACCTATTCCTACTCGAGAATTGTCTGAGGCGTTTAATCAACCCTATAATCTTGTAGTTAACCAGAAGGGGGAACGTTTCATAAATGAAGAGAAGTTAGGCGCAAACTGGGTTCATTTAGCATATGCTATTGCTAGGCAGAAGAATAGGTGTGCCTATATTATATTTGATGAGGGTATTAAGCGACATATGGAGACGGCGGGTTTTGAACATATAAGCTATCTGTATAGACCTGCAAGAATCAAACTTGACAAGAAACTTTTTAATGAGACTGTAGAGAGACTATCTAAAAGAAAGGATTCTCCCCTTTTTATAGCTGACTCATTGGAAGAATTGGCTGGCAAGATGAAAGTTGATCTTGAGACTTTTAAAAAGACTGTGGAGGAGTATAATAGGTTCTGTGAGACGGGCCGCGATCGTCTTTTTAATAAGAACCCAAGGTATTTAATCCCAATTAAAGAGCCTAAATTCTACGCATTCAAGTGCGGGCTATCCATGTACACAACCGTTGGAGGGATAAAAATTAATGAGAGAGCAGAAGTATTAAATAGGGAGGACGATGTGATCCCGGGCCTTTATGCCGCAGGTGACTGTACAGCCTCCGTGTTCGCTTACGACTTTTCTTTAACTTACATGCTATGGGGAAGCAATCTAAGCTATGCTTTAAACACTGGTCGTATTGCAGGAAGAAACGCTGCAAGATATATAAAAACGCTAAGATGAAGCCATGAGACAGAAGCCATAGTTGAAGTAGCTTACGTAAGCTCCGAACTATAAATCCCTATTTTGCTGTAAAACATAAAGATAGGAATAGCAATTACAATTTTCTAGCACGTAGGCACGCTTTCCGCATATTCCATGCATTTCTCAATTTTTTAGACACTGATATCATGAGTAGCAAGATATTCGTTTCATTTTAATAACTTTTAATTTGTTTTCCGCTCTCTTGATGGAATTTGCGAAGTGAGCAAATCTTCTAATAAAACTTTGATTTGCTTGACTTTAAGCCTACACAGGGCTTCTTCCTGCCATAAGTTTTTTTAAGTACTACATCAAATAACTATTTCTGGGGTTGTTCAATGGTGGAATATTGGAAGAAAGCTGCTATTATAACCGCGTTAGGTCAATTTAGCGACGCAGCAGATGCAGGGATAGGTTTTATTATCCTGCCGTTAGTTGTAGCTCTTTGGGGATTGGGCCCTATTGAAGTAGGATGGCTTGGCTCAGCCTTTACTTTCGGCGCAGCAGTAGGAGGGCTCATATCAGGTATATTAATGGACTATATTGGAAGGAAAAGGGTTTGGGTTGCGGGGAATCTTATTGCTGGAATAGGTTATCTTCTATCGGCTACATCAACTAATTGGATTCAATTTGCAGTGTATAGATTTATCGCTGGCTTTACTGTGGGTACATGCTTTGCGGCCTATTTTACATTAATGCCTGAAGAAATGCCTGCTGATAAAAGATCAACCATATCAGGGTTGGGATTGGCACTAAATACTTGCGGCATCCTCTTTCTCTCTGCTCTACTAGCCTTAACTGGTGTAGCTCCATGGATTACATGGCAACTTTTTGTGATATTTGTGGGCGTAGTAGATCTTATAATGGCAGTTCTTGGTTTTCTGTTTCTAAGGGAACCTCCAATATGGGTGGAACGCAGAAAGCTTATGAAAGAGGGAAAACTTGCTAAAGAAGAGCAAGCAACCTTAGGGACGCTTCTAAAACCGGGAGTGCGGAAGAGCTTCCTTTGGTCGATGCTTCTTGGGATTAGTTACGGCTTTGTGACACTTGCAACGCTGACTGTTGGAAATGCATCATTCTTTCAAACTGTAGTACTAGGGTTTTCACCTGCTTTGATAGGAGTGTTAACCCTAATAGCTACCATAATTGACGTATTCTTAGTCGCAGGGACCGGGGGACTCGCTGACAAAATTGGCAGGTTAAATACTATACTTATTGTTGGTATTATAGCTTTAATAGGATCGCAGCTGATATGGCGCACGCCTTATTTCGTTGGAGTTGGAGAGAACCTTAGCGTCGCAGCCTTCTTCATAATAACATATTGTATGTTTGCGTGGGCTCATAGGCCTTTAGATACTCCAGTCCGTGTTTGGATTTCTGAGGTTATTCCAACAGCTGCTAGAGGCAGTGTTCAAGGCATTTTAGACTTTGTTAAAAGCATCCTCGGTTCTGTTCTTGGAGTAGCGATTGGGTATCTGGCAGCTTCCATCGGCCTGATAGAAGGATACTCGATACCACCTTTACTTGGAGGCATATTTGGATTAATAGTGGTTGCAACGCTTAAGAGGAAGAGACTTGAAACTAAAGGAAAAGCGTTAGTTTAAGCTTGTTCTAATCTTTCAGGAACCGTTGAAGAGGCCGTAAACCTAATAGAATCAGGGTTTAAGTATGTCTGTGAGATTCAACGTGTAAAGCTTTTCAGAAAGCACAAGTAACCTTTAATGAACCAGGGAGAAACTTGGACCTAAGAGGACTGCTAGAGACAATCCCCACAAAATTCACAGATTTCCCTTGCAAAAACCCCCTTTTCTCTTTTTCGTTTTTACACGTTATAAATCGTCAAGAATTTCATTTAAGAAATATTAAACGAAACAACGAATATAGAATTCTGAAAATAAAAACAAAAAAGCGCGCAGGAACAAAAAGTAGGTTCAAATGAACTTACCC
>JAGTQB010000014.1 GCA_018396995.1 Candidatus Bathyarchaeota archaeon | reverse complement strand
CTGTTAAAAAGTTTTAACGTTTATATAACGATAAGTTTCTAAATATTTTCCAAATAATAGGTTCTTGTTTAATTCTGGATTGCATGCTAAGTCCCCTCCAGTAAAAGATATTATATTTCTAGCGGGGCCCCACGTTAAATCGTCCAGTAGGGTTAATTGGTTGAGCCTCAGCTTTCCTGGGCAGTATTTTGATCTTTTACCAAATAATATACATGAGCCACATCCTCGGCATAATTCATGTGCGTGCCAGCTCGTGACGTTCGATCTTGATTCTTTCTACATGTTCTTTTTATTCCGCATGTAATATTCCTTAGAGATTTTAGCAATATCTTTTGGGGACATCCACGTTCCAGATGCATAGCGTGTGAAACGCCATGAGTGACATTTCTTGCAGCTCCAGTTGCACCCTGACTGGTAGATTGAGAGATATTGTTCAGGCGATTTATGGGCATAGGAGTGGATCAATCTGTAGAGAGTGTTATTTCGCCGCGCTAGTGTAGCCTTGCACGCTGGCTTCCATTCACCATCACAATATGTTAGGCAGGCATCCGGCTTGAAACCCTGCTCAACAAGCCTGCAGCCAGAAAAATGGCTTCCCATAACCAACTTATCCATTAAATCACTTAACCTTTAACTATGAGATTAAATTGTTGTTCCCGAGCTAGCATAATTATCCGCAACAGACGATACTTTTTTATTTTTCTCAAGATTATGCCTTTTAATGGTGTTTGGATGAAAGGTGGATGCCAAATTTACAGATAAATATGCTCGTTCCGAATTTAGTTTAAGTGGGGCTTTCAGCACAGCTTTTATATGCTGCAAATTACTCCTCTCGGTAAAATAATATCTCTGTGGAGGATGGTTATGGGGAAAATATATGCTGATGTCCCGTCAACGCCAAACCTACCATCTCTAGATCACAAAATACTAGAGTTCTGGAAGAAGACGGGCGCTTTTAAGAAGCGTATGGAGATGAATAGAGGGAAGAAGCCTTACTCCTTCATAGATGGCCCCATTACGGCTAATAATCCTATGGGGGTTCACCATGCATGGGGCCGTACATATAAAGACTTGTTTCAGAGGTTTAGGGCGATGCAGGGCTATGATCTGCGTTATCAGAATGGTTTTGATTGCCAGGGGCTCTGGGTTGAGGTTGAAGTTGAAAAGGAGCTTGGCTTCAAATCTAAGAGGGATATTGAGGCATATGGTATAGCTGAGTTCGTTAAGAAGTGCAAACAAAGGGTTCTACGATACGCCGCTAAACAGACCGAACAGTCTATTCGTCTAGGATATTGGATGGATTGGAATGACCCAGACTTCCTACGTTGGCTTGCAGATGCCCTAGAGAAACCCGATCAAGTGATAACGATCAAAGGTGCCAACGACCAGATAATAACGGACACTGTTGAGAGGATTGTTGGGCGACTCGGCTCTCCAGAGATAGGAGGATCATATTTCACTTTCTCTGACGAGAATAATTACATGATATGGACTTTTCTTAAGAAGTGTTGGGAGAGAGGCTGGATTTATAAGGGCAGGGATGTCATGCCGTGGTGCCCGAGGTGTTCAACAGCCCTCTCGGAGCACGAGATCGTTACTGAAGGTTATAGGGAGATAGTGCACCCAGGCTTAACAGTTAAGTTCCCGCTTAGGGGCAGGGAGAAGGAGTATCTTCTAGTGTGGACGACGACACCTTGGACGCTAACATCCAACGTTGCAGCTGCAGTTCACCCAGAAATCACTTATGTTAAGGTGAGATGTGGAGACGAATATTATTATCTTGGCAGACCAGCGCTTAATAGAATCCTCCCTGAGGGTAGCTATGAAGTAATTGAGGAGATTAAGGGGAGCGATATGGAGGGATGGTCTTATGATGGACCCTTTGATGATCTTCCAGCCCAGAGAGAGACTGGTGCCGTTGATGCTCATAGAATTATACTGTGGGATGGGGTGACGGAGGAGGAGGGAACGTGTATAGTTCATATAGCGCCGGGCTGTGGTAAAGAGGACTTTGAGCTCGGAAAAATATATAATCTGCCTACGATAGCCCCATTAGACGAGTTTGGAGTATTTATTGAGGGATTTGGCAAGTATACTGGTATGCACGTTTACGATTCAGCTAAACCGATAATTGAGGAACTTAGGGATAAGGGTCTATTATTTAAGGTTGAGGATTACCTTCACCGCTATCCAGTTTGTTGGCGTTGTGGCAGCGAGCTTGTCTTCCGCTTAGTTGATGAGTGGTTTATATCAATGGGTAAGAAGCTCAATAAATCCCTAGAAGAACTAACGGATGAAGAGAAGTCCCAGAACCTAAGATACCAGATTATGGAGGTTGCCAACAAGGTTCGCTGGATACCATCTTATGGGTTGCAGCATGAGTTAAATTGGCTTGAGAATATGGAGGACTGGATGATATCGAAGAAGCGTTACTGGGGTCTAGCTCTACCAATATGGGAATGTAAGAACTGTGAATACTTTGAGGTTATAGGCAGTAAGGAGGAGCTGAGGGAGAAGGCTGTTGAAGGATGGGAGATATTCAACGGGCATACACCCCACAAACCTTGGATTGACGCCGTAAAGATAAAGTGCCCGAAATGCGGCTCATTGATGTCGCGCATACCAGATGTCGGAAACCCGTGGCTCGATGCAGGAATAGTCGCCTACTCAACATTACGCTATAGATATGACCGCGAATACTGGAGGAAGTGGTTCCCAGCGGAGTTTGTATGTGAGTCCCTGCCAGGGCAATTTAGAAACTGGTTCTACGCTATGCTAGCGATGAGCACAGTTATGGAGGGTGAGCCTCCATTTAAGGTGTGTTTTGGGCATGGGCTTGTCTTAGATGAGCAGGGGCGGGAGATGCATAAGTCTTGGGGAAACGTAATATGGTTTGATGAGGCTGTGGAGAAGCTTGGCGCGGATCTTATGCGCTGGATATATTGTACAACAAAACCTGAGTCAAATCTGCTATTCGGATGGAAGAAGGCTGAGGAAGTTAAGAAGCGCTTTATACTACCCCTATGGAACATATATGTCTTCTTTGTAACATATGCGAACCTCGATGAGTGGACGCCAAAGAACTCCGTGCCATATGAGGCGCTATCGCCACTAGACAAGTGGATCCTCTCAAAACTTAATGTTCTCATAATAGATGTCACACGTTTCCTTGAGGACTTTAATCCATATGATGCAGCTATAGCCATAGAGAAGTTCATTGATGAGTTCTCTACATGGTATATTAGGAGGTCTAGGCGGAGGTTCTGGAAAAGCGAGCGGGACGAGGATAAAAACGCCGCCTATACGACGCTCTATACATGCCTAACAACGCTAATAAAGCTCCTAGCACCCTTCATACCTTTCCTTACGGAGGAAATCTATCAGAATATTGTGCGGAGGGTTAATCCAGAGGCGCCTGAAAGCGTTCACCATAATGATTGGCCATCCCCAAATGAAAGCTTAATTAATGAAGATTTGATGAAGGACATGGACTTAGTTATTAAGGTTTGTAGTCTTGGGCGGGCGGCGCGTAATAGAGCTGGGATTAAGTTGCGTCAACCGCTTACAGAGACTAAGGTGGTGGCAGGTGAGGAAATAATTAATCGGATAAAGAGACTCGAGTATTTAATACTCGACGAGCTTAATGTAAAGAGACTATCTTATGCCATGGATAGGGTTGAGTTAATGGATTATCTCATTAAGCCAGTTCCAGATATTCTGGGCAAGAAGTACGGTAAGTTGTTCCCAAAGATACAGGAGGCTATGGCCAACATAAATCCCCTTGAAGCTATAAAAGCTATCAGGGAGGGAAGCTTAACGATAACTGTCGATGGGCAAGAGATAAAGATACTCCCAGAGGAGGTTAAGATTATAGAGCAGCCTAAGAGTGGATGGGAGATCCAGGAGGAGAATGGAATACTCGTTGCAGTAAACACTGTCATACCGCCGGAGCTAAGGCTTGAGGGGCTTGCTAGGGACATAGTCAGGCGGATACAGAATCAGAGAAAGGCGGCTGGCTTCAACATAGCTGATCAAATAGAGGTATATTATGAGGCTGGACCAATATTGTCAGAAGTTTTCGAGACATTTGGAGAATATATTGCTGCTGAGACTCTCTCCGTATTCATAAGGAGGGGGAGACCGAACGTTGAGTCCCATCAGGCGATATACCAGCTGGCAGGAGAAAAGCTGGTTATATGGCTTAAAAAGGCCAGTTCATAACATTTATTTCTGCTATATACATTACTAATTTCTGTGGGCTGAGTAATGGTTAACTTAAAGGATTTTGATCTATTCAGTAGTGAGCGGGTGGAGGTCTCTCTTAAGCCGCATCCACTCTCCTTCCTAAAGTATTATCTCGCATGTCTCTATCTATCCCTGATAGCAATAGCGTTTCATATAATATGTCAATGGCTTCGTCAGAACGTATGGTCAAATCCAAGCATAGCATGGCTCCTAAACTTATTGTTTAGCATTGTGCCTGGATTAAGATCTGAGGAGATGGTTTCACTAATAATTTTCTGGGCGATACTGGTGTTAAGTGGTCTCTTAATGGGAGTCCTATGGGTTAGCAAGATGCCATTACTCTACATGATCCTTATAGGCGCCTCCGGGACAATACTAGAGATTTATCTGTATCCGGAACCAGCTACGAAATCCGCTATATTATTCCTTTCTACAGTAATAGGGCTAATCTTGGTGGACATTTACCGGCGCGGGCATGAATTCCTCCTAACAAACTACAGAATTATTGCTATAAAGAGGTTTATTGGAAAAGAGGTTCGGGAAGTAATGTATGACAAAATCTCTGATCTCTATATGCATCAGGGGCTGCTGGGTAGGATATTTAACTATGGCACAATTATACCAGTCTCTGAGTCAGGCTTTGGGCTTGGTGAGGACGCCTCGCTGGCAACCGCTTCCGCAGGGACAATTGCAAAAGGAGGTTCCATTGGAATAACTGTTGGCGGAAAGAGGAGTGTAAGTAGACCTAGGGCCGCAACATACTTTAGCCTTTATGGTGTGCCGGATCCAAGGAGGATCCGGGGCATAATAGGTAGTAAGATGCTTGAGATGAAGGAGGCGCCGATACTAAGGAGGATTGAGGGCCTTCTGAGGGAGGAGAGGGAAAAGAAGGGGGCGGAAAGCGGCGCTGAGCGGCTTTAGACCGGAATTTTCTCTCCCCTTTCATTATATTTTACGAGCCCAAGGTAATCTTCTATCTCCCTAAGCTCCTCCATCATGAAGACTGGGCCGTCCTTACACACTCTATACTTTCCTATAGCGCAGCTCCCACAGATTCCCATAGCGCATCTCATGTATCGCTCGAGACTTGCTTGCATATATATTGAAAATGTTTTAGCTAAGCAATAAAGTCTCTTAATCATTCTTTCGGGCCCACACGCGTATAAAACATTAACTTCCTCCGACCTGATAATCCTTTCAGCAAGGTCTACCGTTAACCCCCTAAACCCATAGCTACCATCCTCAGTAGTAAAATATACTCTAATCTTACCCACCTTTGATAAGTCCTCAAGCCTATCTAGGAAGACTATTTTATCCTTAGTATCAGCCCCATTAACAACAGTTACATCGGAGTTTTCCTTAATGAGCCTATTTATAAGCAGCATGAGGGGGGCCATGCCGGTTCCACCCCCAACGACTAGAGATCTCCCGCCATTAATCCTAAAACCCCTGCCAAACGGCCCCCTAACACCAATTAAGTCTCCGGGCTTCATGCTTGTAAGGGCTTTTGTGGCTTCTCCCACGGCGGCGACGGTTACCGATGAGGAACCATCCTCATACACGGATGAAATACTAAGCGGTATCTCATCTACCCCAGGTATCCAGACCATTATAAATTGGCCAGGCTCAGCTGTAAGGCATATCTCATCCTTAAAAAATATTGTCTTAACGTATGGGTTCTCGGACTTAACGTCTAATATCTTGACAACGCGCATTAAATTATTTTTTATGGGCCAATCCAACTATCTCACTCACACTCCTGAAGCCCTTCCTAGCGAGGTATTCCGCTAAGCCCATGTTTATGGATTTGAATATTGAGAGGCCCCCGAAGGCTACAGCTGAACCTATTTGGACTGCGCTTGCACCAGCAAGAATGAATTCGACAGCATCCCTCCAGCCCATTATCCCGCCGCATCCAATTATCGGCACGCTCACAGCTTCATAAATTTCATAAACACACCTCAGAGCTATAGGTTTTATTGCTGGTCCCGAGAGGCCACCAACCCTATTGGCTAATATTGGCCTAAAGGTTTCAACGTCTATTGCCATAGCCCTAATAGTGTTTATTGCAGTAACAGCATCTGCCCCAGCTGATGCGGCGGCCTCTGCAAGACCCACTATATCTGAAGTATTCGGCGTTAGCTTAGCGAACACTGGTTTACTAACACTACCCTTAACAGCCTCAACAGTCATCTTAACCATCCTCGGATTCTGGCCGATCTCGGCGCCAGTTCCCTTGACATGCGGGCAAGATAGGTTTAGCTCGATGGCACTTGCACCAGCATCGGCGGCGAGCCCGGCGACCTCGGCATACTCCTTAGGCGAGAAACCGAAAACACTAACTATTACTGGTATCCCTAAGTCCTTTAATGCCTTTATCTCTTCAACAAATTTGTGTATTCCAGGGTTTGGTAGTCCAACGGCGTTTAGGAAGCCGCATTCGACTTGTATTACCGTTGGGTTTGGGTATCCGCTGCTAGCTCTTAATCCAACTGACTTGGTTACCACTGCCCCAGCACCAGCTTCAGCCACCCTCCTCAGGGTCTCAGCGGACATTCCAAGTATGCCTGAGGCGAGCATTGTTGGGTTGGGCATAAATAGCCCGGCTAAACGCACACTCAAATCAATGGCTCCAAAAAGGTTAACTATTTCCTTCATTACACCCCCGTAAGGTACGTATAAAAGTAAATACATATATTTTCTTGCTTTAACTTATAAGTGGAACTTGGTGAGTCTCTTGAGAGTTGCTCTCATACCA
Source organism: Candidatus Bathyarchaeota archaeon (assembly GCA_018396995.1). Lineage (GTDB taxonomy): Archaea > Thermoproteota > Bathyarchaeia > Bathyarchaeales > DTEX01 > DTEX01. The sequence continues at coordinate 29,036 of JAGTQB010000014.1, read as the reverse complement.
ACTGTTGTGGGGATTTTAGCTATAGATGAGGACGGTGGGATAGTTGATAAAGAGGTTTTTGAGAGGGATGCCGGTAAGATCGCCGAGAAACTCTTCGCCTTAGAACAGGGCAAGATCATACCTGAAGTAAGAAAGCTCGTAGAGAGACTTAAGGGAAAGGGGTTCACATTGATACTTGATAGCCCAGAGCTCGTTAACCTCATTAAGGAGGAGTTTAAAGTAAATGCTGAGGTTAAATCCCTAGTCAGTTTAACCGAAAGGTTACGGGAGAATATGGGTAGGGTTGGTGTTGAGGTTGGCTTCATCAATGAGCCAAGCGAAATAACTAGGTGGGTGCGTGAGACAACAATAGAGCTCTCAAAGCTTAGGATAAAGAGGGCTACTGAGAAGAGAGATCTCCTAGTAATCCAGGCGGTTCATACTCTAGACGACCTTGATCAAACATTAAATTTGTTTGCAAGCCGCATACGTGAATGGTATGGAATACATTTCCCTGAGCTAAGCCGTTTAATAGATAAACATGAGACATACATTAGGCTAGTTTACCTCTTTGGACGCAGGGAGAACTTCACATCAGAGAGACTTGAGAAAGAGGGTTTTCCGAAGAGCAAAATAGTGCAGATAGTTGAGTCTGCCAAATCATCTATGGGCGCAGACCTCGAAGACAAAGACATAGAGCAACTGAGGAGACTCTCAAAGCAGATAATGCAGTTATATGAGATCAGAGCTAATATAGAGAAGTATATTGATGAGCTTATGGAGGAGGTTGCTCCAAACATTAAGGCTCTGGCAGGCTCATCCCTTGGCGCCAGATTAATAGCTCTTGCGGGCGGATTGGAGAACTTTGCAAAGTTACCTGCGAGCACCGTTCAAGTTCTAGGGGCTGAGAAGGCTCTGTTTAGGGCTCTTAGAACTGGCAGCAAACCACCTAAGCATGGAGTAATCTTCCAACACTCTTTAATATTCAGGGCTAAGAAGTGGTTAAGGGGCAAGATCGCAAGAGCCCTCGCTGGAAAACTTTCCATAGCAGCTAGAACTGATGCGTTTACTGGCAACTATATAGGAGATAAACTTAGGGAGGAGCTGATGGAGAGGGTTAAAGAAATTGAGGAGAAGTATCCTACCCCCCCTAAGGTTAAGAAGCCCGTTAAAAAGGCTGCTAAAAAGGCTAAAGGCAAATAGTTTAAGGGGGTGACAGTTATGAGTGTTAAGGTTGAACCAATACCTCAATTTGATGGCGTCTATCAGGTTACCCTTGAGGATGGTAGTAAAAGAATAGCTTCAAAGAATCTTGCTCCGGGTAGAGATGTCTATGGGGAGCGTCTTATAAGATATAAGGACGTAGAATATAGGTTGTGGGATCCATATAGGAGTAAGATTGCAGCGGCAATATTAAAGGGGCTGAAGGCGATGCCAATAAAGCCAGGTCACAAAGTTCTATATTTGGGAGCCGCCTCCGGTACAACTGCAAGTCATGTCTCAGACATAGTTGGCGAGGAAGGACACGTCTATTGCATAGAGTTTGCTCCGAGACCCTTAAAGGAACTCATAAACAACGTCTGTAGGTATAGACCTAACATGTCGCCAATCTTGGCTGACGCAAGGTTCCCTGAAAAATATGCTTATCTCATTGAGAAGGTAGACGTAATTTATTGCGACATAGCGCAGCCAGAGCAGGCTCAAGTGCTGGCAGATAATGCTAAGATCTTCCTTAAGAGGGGTGGGTGGATAATGCTTGCGATAAAAGCTAGGAGTATAGATGTTACAAAGGAGCCTAGTGAAGTATATAAAAGGGAGATAGCTGTCTTAGAAAGGAATGAATTTAAGATACACCAAGTGATACATTTAGAGCCCTATGATAAAGACCACGCGATGATTTTGGCACAATATCTGCCTAATCAGTGAGGGAAATGCCTTGAGCAGTCATCCTCAATGTGCAAGATGTAAAAGGGCTTATTGCCTAAATTCACCAGTGGAAGAGATCGATAAAAGCCTACTCCCAAGTTTCTGTCCAATGAGAAACGCTGAACAAGTGATCGAGTCCGCCCTTCTCGCATATAATGATGAGCGCATAAAGAAGATCTATTTGGCCTCATCAATTACGGAGAAAAGGGCATATGATATTGTTAGAGGTACGTTGATGCCAGTGTATCCAAGGATAAGGGAGGTTATAGAATTTTGCAGCTTAATTGGCGCTAAAAAGTTGGGTGTTGCCTTCTGCACAGGTCTTCAAGATGAGGCAGCGAGGGTTGTGGATGTTCTTGAGGGGTCTGGTTTCACCGTGCTCTCCGTTAGGTGTAAGTGCGGTGCGATAGATAAAATGAAACTTTCGATTCCAAGCGAATATAAAATACAGGGTCCAGCTAAGTATGAGGCTGCATGTAACCCAGTAGCCCAGGCTTATATATTAAATGAGGCTGGAACAGATTTAAACATAATTGTCGGACTATGCATCGGCCATGACATACTCTTCACAATGTACTCAAAGGCTCCAGTAACAACGCTAATAGTTAAAGATCGCCTTTTAGGGCATAATCCAGTTATCGCCCTCTATAGCAACTACCATAAAGGCATTATAAGACCATTCTCTGAACCCTAATTACAGAATAATCTCCATCAAAGAAATCTTTAATTATATTTTAAGGTGGCGAGTTAGCGAAAGACTTTGAAAATTGGATGATTTGTTGTCAGCGGTTTCGCCCCATACTCCTGCCTTACGCTATAAGCCATGTATGCGTCCGCTAATGCGCATGTAAAGTATGTTACCTCAGCATTCTCTATGGGCCCATAGAGTAGGAAGTTTGCCCCGGATACTATAGAGGTTATGTTGGCCACGGTGCTGGCCAGCATATACTTGGTTGGATCTAATTTGCGCCTTTTCTTCCACATATCAACAGCATTATGTATCCCAGCCCCCGCTGGCAGACCATATCTCTCTTTGACATAGTAAATTGCTTTGCTCACTGGACCTGGATCTGGTATATCAAGGACGCATGTGTCAACTAGCATATTTTCAACTCCAGCTCTTTTCGCTATATCAATCAATTTATCAATAACCTGTAGCCTACCAGATAACGTTGGGTTCTTCGTATTGACAGTTAAGAGTATCGCAGACTTTATTTTAGCATCCCTAATGGCTAAGATTTCCTCCTCTTTTGCCTCAGGTGTGATGGAGTTATAGACAACTCTGTCTGAGAGACCAGTCTCCCCAACATATTTTGCCCCCGCTATCCTCACCTCAGCCGTGACTCCGTCTATTGAAAAGGGTCCATCAATCGTCTTCGCGATAAAGTCTATGAACTTCTCAAAGGCCTGAGGCCACCCGCAACAGACATCAACTATCCTTGGGTTGCCTGTTCTTTCAGATATCTCCCTCTCCTTCACTAAAAGCTCTTCAGCCTTCTGTCTATCAAATTCCCCGGTCTTCTCATCATAAACTATTTTGTGCTTATGATAGAAAATGGATCCTATCATCACTGTTGGGAGCTCGCCTGGCTGCCCTCCAACCTTGACCCCGGCGATATTGAAGATCTTCTGTTCCCTGCTAAACCTAAACATAGCGCCTCAAATATCCAGAAGATTAATATCTAAATAAAATTTACTCTTTTTTCTCTTTATCTGGCTTATAGCCATTTAAGTAGTCGCATAATGCAATATTAACTTTAATTTAGATCTTCCAGTCAAGGTTAACTTTACTGCCCCTCTTAATGCAAATCCTAATTAAACTCGCTACTATTAGTATGAGCCACAGCGGAGCCATAATAAAGTAGTAGGCTGTAAACTCGGAAAGGTTAAAATGAAATTTTAGCTTTTTAGCGAGGATATAAAATATTGCTGAGTATCCGAAAAAGTTTCCGAGGAGTACTGTAAGGCTTTTTATGGCGGGGACTATAACTGAAGTGAAGGCTGCTGGGAAAATAAGTAGGCTTGCTTTAGCCGAGAAAAATAGAAGTAACATGTATAGTGTTTTGACAAATATTTCATCTGGTATAAAGAGACTTATGAGGAAGAGGGGAGTAGAGGGGAAGGCTAAAAGTAGCGATGTGGCTATAATTCTAGGGTATTTTCTTAAAGCCCTCCTAAGAGTCTTAAAGTGATCTTTAATCCAAAAAGCTGCACCAATGGCCCACCTCTTCCTCTGATTAAACCACTCCCTCCATGAAGAGGGTGCTTTAGTTAATACAACTAAGTCGTCTATGAATTTGAAGCGCGCACCATTAATAAAGGACCTTGTAGCAATGTCCAGGTCTTCACATATAGTTCTCCTGAAACCTCCTAGAGCCTCGAAGGTTTCCCTTTTTATTGCGAAGGCTGCACCATTTATAGCTAAGCACCGCCCCACTTTTCGGGAGAAAAATAGATTAGCTAAGGCGAAGCCTATATAATCGTAGCCAGCAACTTTAGCCACGAACGAATCCCTGAGAACCTCTTTCTTAACCTCAACTATCTCCGCATTTTCCATCTCTTTGACAATCCTTTCAAGAAAGCTGTCAGATGAGGCGTTATCTATTAAGACGTCAGCGTCTAAGAAGAGAAAAATGTCGCCACTAGCCTCTCTAATAACTTCGTTCAATGCATTAACTTTACCTCTCCTCTCACCATTTAGCTTGAAGTGAACCCCATTTAAAGAAAATTCCCTAACTATCTCCATACTTCTCTGTGTAGGTTCATCAATTACAACAAAGATCTCCTTCTCTTTATACGGATCACTTAGGAGAAGCGTTAATGTCTGTTTAAGGAGGTCAGATTCTCTATAAACTGGAATGAAAACACTGATTTTCCCGACACAACCCATATTAATTCGATATTATGTTTTTGAAGGATATTTCTAAGTTTCGGATTTCCGAGATTTTTAGAAGATATTTATGCTATAAACTTCTCTTTTTAAGATTATGGGATGAGGGGGATTGTCTGAGACTGCCGTAGCTTTTGCTTTAGCTGGCATAATAATGTTAGCTGGTTTTATAACAAGCATTATCTTCAAGAAGTCAGGGATTCCCGACTCACTATTCCTAATATTGATTGGAGTTGTTTTCGGCCCTCTGCTCAATATAATCTCACCAAAAGAGCTCCTACCATTAACACCGTTTTTCGGCTCTCTCGCATTAACATTAATTCTGTTTCAAGGTGGGTTATCAATGAGGATTCATGAGGTGTTGTCACTAAGTATAACGGCGGCAGCTCTGGGCTTCCTTTACGTAACCTTTGCAATATTATTTGTTTCATTCTTTGGGCATATTTTTCTAAGGTTCAGCTGGATTGAAGCAATGATACTGGGCTCAATGATGGCTGGTACATGCTCTGTTATAATTGTGCCACTATTGTCTAAGCTTAACGTGCCCGATGAGGTTAAGACGATGCTTTCACTAGAATCCGTCGTCTCAGATGTCCTCAACATAATTTTAGTAATGAGTTTTTTAAAGATATATCTTCAGGGCAGCGTCAATCTTCAAAACATAGCATCTGCGCTGGTATCGGAGTTTGCAATAGGAATATTTTGTGGTTTCCTCTTGGGGCTTCTCTGGATAAAAATTTTGAACGCCATATATAACCAAGAGTATGTATATATTCTTACCATCGCGGCATTATTCTTCTGTTATTCCGGTACAGAGTTCCTTGGGGGGAGCGGCTCCCTCTCAGCATTGCTCTTTGGATTAATCCTTGGGAACTATGAGATGGCGAATAGGTTGGGAATCAAGATAAATGCGAAATCCATTTCAAAAGTCATTGAGAACATAAGGAGGTTTCAGGACGAGATGGTATTTCTAATAAGATCCTTCTTCCTCGTGATATTGGGGCTAATTTATTCTCCGTCAACTTATGGTCTCATTGTTGCCGTGGTCATAATAATTATTAATCTTACACTTCGATACCTAGCTACCAGAATATTAATCCGCGGTTATCCACTTTGCAGGTATAGGGGTTTCATGACTCTAATGTGTGGGACTGGGCTGGCTAATGCTACTATAAGTCTACTAGTCTATAATAAGATGTTGGAGCTACAGAACCCCCTTGCACCTATGTATCCGCTAATTGTGACAAACACGATCATTATAAATAACGCGATAACAGCACTAACGCCAATAACTCTGAGGAAATACTTAGTTAGTAGAAAAGGTTTGCATAAGCAAGAAACCCTTATGTATAGAAGGAGACATATTTTCTAATATGGTTGAGACCATTAGTAAACTTATGTTCCCTAGGATGACAGCTCTCATAACCACTTGCGATAAGGATGGAAAACCTAATGTTGCATCATTCTCCTTTCTAATGCCGATCAGTTTTGAACCCAAGTACTTGGCATTTTCAGTAGCTCCGGAGAGATATACCTTCAAAAATCTTAATGAAGTTAGGGAATTTGTTGTAAATATCCCGGATGAAAGGATGCTTAAAGAGGTATGGATATGCGGCACGAGGTCTGGCAGAAACGTTGATAAGTTTACTTTAGCCGGGCTTGAAGTTGAAAGGAGCTTAAAGGTTCGGCCACCAAGGATAAGGGGCTGCCCAGTTCAGCTCGAATGCACTGTTGAGCTCATGGAGAGATTCGGAGACCATTATCTCGTCATCGGTAGAGTTGTTGAGGAGCATGTAAATAAAGTAGACTTTAAGCCAGTTCTCCACTACTCTGGAAAGATATTCTATAGGATTGGGGAAAAGATCTCTGCAGAACCCCTTTGATAAAGGAATTTTTATTCCGGAGCTTTAAGGTGAGCGTCTCTATAAATTTGGGAGCAGCAGACTTGCGAGAACCTTGTTTCTAATCCTAGCTCTTTTGCTCTCTCTATAGCCTCTAGACTTGGAAAGGCTATTGCATTAACTCCGGCTTCCACAGCCAATACATCTGTCTTAACCCTATGTTGCCCCTTAGGCCTTGCGCATCCAAGGGCTATTGGAACCTTCGGCATCAGGAGTCTCGCCTTCGATAATATGTCTAACACTGCTTCCGGGGGTGGGGGCTTAATAGACTCCATTCTCGTGCCCCTTATTGGAAAGAATACTATAAGTATTAGGGCTGATGGATCATACCTTGATATTAGTTTTAGCGCTTCAACCTCACCCTTAATATTGCCATAATGTAAACCTATGAGGACATGTGGTGTGAATGGTATCTCAACCTTCTTCAATGCTTCAAGCGTCTCAGCATACTTTTCTATGCCGCAGCTAAGATGATAAATTTCTCTTATAGTCTCATTAGAGCCTATTATGTCGACGGAAACGGCGTCTACACCGGCATCCTTAAGTTTTTTGGCGGTCTCAAAGTTTATTAAGCCCGTGTGCACAACAATAGTTAGCCCAAATCTTCTCTTAACCTCTGATATGGCATCTATGAACCTATCTATTGGAACGGAGCCATTTGGCAGGCACCCCCCACTTATCAGACAGCCAATAGCACCATGCTCCTTAAGCTCCGAGCAAACCTTTAGCAGCTTGCTTGGTGTTGTGGCGGGGATCATCGTCCTAAGAATCGTGCCGCCGCAGTGCTCGCATTTGAGGGAGCAAAAGGAGCCGGTAATGGATATGGATGGGAAGATTAGTGGAGAAGATTTGAAGTACTTGTTATAGTAATATGTGAAGCCCGGTACATAAAAATGTATCACCTTGCCAAAAGATTTCCAACTTAACTCTCTAGCCCTTTCTAATTCATCTCTCGAGATATTCATTTCCCCCACAGCAACATTTTTCACGTTAAGACTAAATTATTTGTTGGTAGCATTATAAGTGTTTGGTGGGCTTGGCATGAGTGAAGAGGCTGAAATGGCTTATAACCTAGCTTTCAAGTATGAGGCTATGTACGGGAGTTGTCCACAAGCGGTCTTAAGGGCTATATATGAGGTGCTCAATCTTAAGGGTATAGAAATCGTCATCAAGTCTGCGCATGCTTTAGCCGGAGGTCTCGGACTAAGCGGGAATGGAACATGCGGCGCTCTCTCCGGAGGAGTTTTAGCTCTCGGGATATTTTATGGCAGAAGCCTAGAAGATATGGATAAGGGTAGATTCCTTAAATCATATGTTAAGGCGAAAGAGCTCTACGATAAATTCGTTAAAGAGTTTGGTAGCTGCGTCTGTAATGATGTTCAAACAAAGATTTTCGGGAGATCATTTAACCTCTGGGACTCAGAGGATTATAAAAAGTTTGAGGAGATGGGTGGACGCTTAGATAAATGTACTGACATTGCTGGTAAGGTGGCTAAGTGGGTTGTTGAAATACTGTTAGAGGACAAGAGTATAAAAGAGCAGGTAAAGAGCTAGATGTTGAGAGCATGCTCTCAACATCTGCCTTTTGAGATTCTCTGTATTAGCGCCGCCATAATTAATGGGAGTATTAGCGTTGCATCCCCCTCAATGGTTACGTGTCTCGCAGTCTCCTTAACCTTCCCCCATGAAATGGCTTCACGAACCCTCGCCCCGGAGAGGCTTCCATCCCACTCAACTGCAGTAGTTATATAAACAGCATAGTCTAACCCTCCCCTAAACTGATTCCACCATATTACGTGGTGCTTAGAGATCCCACCGCCAATTATCAGCGCCCCAGTGCGCTTAGCGCTAAAAACCATATCGTTTAACTCTTGCTCGTCCTTAAGCACATCTATCCTCATTTTATGATCCTGAGAGAATAACCATATCTGGTAGCCTACGGCTCCATCAGTGATTCCGGGCACATAGACTGGTATATTATTCTTTGCCGCCCAGTAGAGTATAGAATCCTCATTACACATCTTTGAACCTATTGCCCAACAGAGCTCCTTCGTTGAGATCTCCCTGATACCGCTATCCCAGAGGTCTGTGAGAAGCTTATTCATTCTCTCTTCAATTATCACACCATAGCTCTCGCTCGGTATCAATATGTTTCCAAGCCTGTTTACCCCCATTCTATGTAGCTCCACATCATCCATCTCAAATGATCCGCGGTAATAACTTCTCCAGCTCCTCGCTAAATCGTGGTCGAGGGTGCCGCAGGTCGTCACGATTACGTCTATGAGGCGGCGCTTAACCATCTCAACAACTACTCCTCTCGTCCCCGTAGCAACTATACATGCTGGGAAGGAAAGGAACTTAAGGCACTCCTTATCGAGGATCATCTCCTCCAATATATCTATCCCAGCCACAACCTTCCCAGCTGTAAAGCCCCAAGCAAATCTCATCTGCTCAATAAGGTCGTTTACAGTTATCCCCTCATAAAGCCTATAATCCCTAACGGCGTTATCCTCAACTATCATAACCCTCTCCTCACGCAAAAACTATATTTGTTTAAAGCCGTTATGCACTACTTCAACTCAAGTCCCCTCAGAAAGTTTAAAACGCATTGCGGCATATCTCTTCCGTACCCTCCCTCCAGAACGGCAAACGTTTTCCTATCGAGGCTAGCAATCATCTTCCCTATTTTAATATATGCATCCATGCTTAAGCCAATAGAACATACTGGATCATACTTGTATGTGTCGAACCCGGCTGAAACAGCTATTAAATCGGGGTCAAACTTAGTAACCTCCTCTAAAGCCTTACCCAAAATCTTAAGGTACTCATCGTCACCAACAGCCCACATGAATGGATAATTTAGGCAGTTTCCACTGGACGTCATTCCAGTTCCGGGGTATACCCCAACTCTATGGAGGGAGACAAATAGAACATGAGGGTCACCTTGAAATATCTCCTGCGTCCCATTGCCATGGTGACAGTCTATATCTACTATCGCAACCCTATTTACTTTATGTAGCGCTTTCTTACATGCAATCGCAACATTATTAAAGTAACAGAATCCGAGCGTAGGTGCGCCGAGAGCCCTTCCATTCACGCCAGCATGATGTCCTGGGGGTCTCATTAAAGAGAAAGCAAATTCACCGCCTAAGGCTATCTCCATGCTTTTTAATGCGGCTCCAGCAGCAAGCTTGGCGTACTCGTATATCCCCGGAAGAGACGGCGTATCAGGATCAAAGAACAACCCCTCTCTTATAGTCTTAACATAGTTTTCGCTGTGAACTAAGAGCAGGTCTTCTTCGCTGCAGGGTTCTGGCTGAATGAACTTATAGCCCTTCTCAGCCAGTAACTTATATGTTTGATATACTCTATCAGGCGACTCTGGGTGCCCGGGGCTCCAGTACTCGAGACACTTCTCTGAAAAAACAATATACATTAGGTACGCCCCCATTAATGCTATTATTTGAGGGATCATTAATATGAAGATTGTGTGAAAGGTGTAACTTATGGCGGTGAGTTCAGGGGATAGGGTTAAGAGGGTTAGGGTTTCGCTTGGAACAGCTATAGTGTTGGGTCTGGGCGAGGGGAAAATTAACGCTGAGCCAACAACAGCGTATCTCCTCACATACTTTGAGGGACGCTGCACCGCGAACTGTGCTTTCTGCCCGCAGGCGAGGGGCAGTAGCTCTAGAACGGATATGCTCTCAAGGGTTATATGGCCGGACTTTGAGGTTAAAGATGTTACAGCTGGCATTAAAAGGGCATTTGAGGATGGTAAGATAGAGAGGGTATGCATCCAAGCGCTAAACTATCCCGGAGTTCAGGATGACATACTATCACTGGTTAAAAGTATTCACAGCGAATGTTATGTTCCGATATCCGTTTCATGCCAACCCCTTAACCCAACGGGGATCAGAATGCTGGCGGAGGCTGGTGTCGATAGGGTGAGCATAGCATTAGATGCAGCCACAGAAAAAATATTCTCTGAGGTTAAGGGTGAGGGAGCTGGGGGCCCATATCGCTGGGACAGACACCTCGAGGCCCTGAGGAGCGCTCTCCAAGTTCTTGGTAGAGGCAGGGTTACAACGCATCTAATAGCTGGTTTAGGTGAGAGTGAGAAGGAATTTATCTATATGGTTCAAAAATGCCATGATATGGGAGTATTCCCAGCAGTATTTGCCTTCACGCCTATACCTGGAACAAGAATGGCGAATTATCCAAGGCCGCCGATCGACTCATATAGGAGGATTCAAGTGGCCCACTATATTATAACACGCTCTCTAGGACGATATGAGAAAATGAGATTTAAGAATGGGCGGCTGATAGATTTCGGCATCTCGGGGGAAGACCTAAAAAAGATAATTCTTTCCGGGGAGCCATTTTTGACATCGGGTTGCCCAGGCTGCAATAGACCATACTATAACGAGGAGCCACGTGGCCCAATATACAACTTCCCGAGAAAACCCTCACAAAGGGATATTATGGAGATCATGGCGCAGATAGGCATAGACTATATTATTGCTGGTAAATCTTATGATCGGGTGGAGGAGTGTTAAGTGAGCCCGATTATTAGAAGTGAGGAGGGAGAGAGGCAAGCTATTTTTGATGCCGCAAGGTTTATGCAGGTTGCCGCTAGAACTGCGCCGAAGGCTTATGGCATAAACGATATTTTTACACTGATTGTTTATGGTGAGGAGAAGAATGCTATAGCCAAGGTGATGGAGGAGATAGCGGAGGAAAGAAAAATAGATCTATTTAAGCGGGATGCAAAGAACGTTAGGGATTCAGAGGCTGTTTTCTTGATAGGGGTTAAGGGAGATAAAAGTACAGGCTTAAATTGCGGAGCATGTGGCTACAAGGACTGTAAGGAATTTGATGGAATGGAGAAAAGGTCTGGGCATGACTTTAAAGGACCCACATGCATCTTTAAGGCCATAAACTTCGGCATAGCTATAGGATCCGCTGTGAAGATTGCCAGTATCCTAAACATTGACAATAGAGTTATGTATCGGGTTGGAACAGCGGCAATGAAGATGAATTTAATACCAGATGCCACAATAATACTTGGCATACCCCTCTCAGCCAGAGGAAAGAATATATACTTTGATAGGATTTGGCCAATAACCTCTAAGTAAAAGTTCTTCCCTAATTGTTTCGGGGGGTGTTTTCCCTGAAGATATTTATTGATTCAGCAGACCTTGATGAGATAAGGCGTGCTTGTGAATGGGGTATCATAGATGGAGCTACAACTAACCCTACACTAATTAGGAAAGCTGTAGAGAAGAGGGGCGGAAAGGTGTCGATGGAGGACTATATTAAAGAGATCCTTAGGACTGTTCCGGGGCCAGTAAGTTTAGAGGTGATAGGCGTGAGGGCTGAGGAGATGATTAAGCAAGCTAGGATATTGTATGAAAAGTTTAGTCCATATGGCGAGGTTGTCATAAAGATACCTGTAAACCCAAGCCTAAATGAGGGCGATGATTTGGATTTCGATGGCCTTAAAGCTATAAGGCAGCTGGATAGAGAGGGAATACCAGTGAACTGTACATTGGTCATGACGCCAGAGCAGGCAATTTTAGCGGCGAAGGCTGGTGCAAGATACGTAAGCCCCTTCGCGGGTCGAATAGATGATTACATTAGGGTGAAGATGGGTATGAAAACTGGAATTGATTATAGAAAAGAGGACTACTTCGATTATAACTTACTCAGCAGGATACGGGACCTGAAGCTTAATGAACATGCATCTCAATATGGCTCTGTGATTGATGCCTATAAGAGCCAAGATATAAGGAAACTTGATCAAGAAACCCAGGACAATGGAATTATTAGCGGCGTAGATCTTGTCGCCAAAATAGTGAGGATCTTCAAGACATATAATTTTAAGGCTCAAGTGATTGCATCAAGCATTAGGAATGCTAGGCAGGTTAGGGAGGTTGCCGAGATTGGTGTCGATATAGTCACGGTTCCCTTTGAAGTTTTAAGGGATATGGTTAGACATCCAAAAACTCTAGAGGGGATGAGAGACTTTATGGCTGACGTTGTGCCCCAATATAGGGACATATTTGAACACAGATGACTAATAACATTTTCTTCATAAATTCCAGTATTAGACTAATATTTCTAGTTATTTTTTCTTAGAGTGGATACAAAAGCATCAACAAAATAGCTCTCAAACACTGAGGGTTAGGGCGGAGGCTATAGCTCTCGCTGTCAGAGGAGAGGCTCTAATGGTGCTGTAGGTTAAAAGATTGGGAGAGTAGTAAGCGATGGTACAGCGATTTTCTTTTAGGCCGCTGATTTTCTACTTAGCATACGTTCTATGTGTGGGCGGAGCTTTTCGTTCTCAGCCTTTATTCTCTCTCGACCCAGCTCCTTCAGCTTAGACGTCATCTCCTTCACTATTTGAGCGAACTTAATGCCCTCAGCCGCTGAGACATACTCAATTCTCAGCCTATCTGGCGTCATGCCCAACTTCTCAAGGGCTTTTTGCAACGCCTCCATCCTAACCCTCATCTTAAGGTTACCATCTATGTAGTGGCAGTCGTATGGATGGCACGCTCCTATCAAAATCATTCCAGCACCTTTTTTAAGCGCATATAACACGAAGTCTCTATCAACGCGTCCAGAGCACATCACCCTAACCATCCTTATATTTGGTGGATACTCAAACCGGCTTGTCCCCGCTAAGTCAGCGCCAGCATAAGCGCACCAGTTGCAGCATATACCCAGGATTTTATCCTCAGGATTCTCCTCCAGCGCTGCATCTATCTGAGCAAGTATTTGCGCATCTGTGAAGTGCATCTGGGTTATAGCATCAGCTGGGCACTCAGCGGCACATGTCCCACAACCATGACATTTAGCTGGCGTAACAACCGCTGGTTTACCAGGATCCGCGGTGATCGCACCATAAGGACACTTCATTGCACATATACCACACTTAACTTTAGTATTCCTACACTTATCTGAGTCAACAACAGCTACTATTGGTTCAATTGTAACATAGGGCTTTGAGAGTATTGTAGCAGCCCTTGCAGCCGCACCACAGCCCTGTGCAACGCTATATGGAATATCTTTCGGCCCCTGGCAGGCTCCTGCCAGGAAGATTCCATCAACAGGCGTGTCCAATGGCTTTAGCTTCGGATGGCTTTCGAGAAAGAAGCCATCCGTCCCCCTCGGTATATTCAAGAGCCTCGCAATCTCCTCTGAGCCCTTGGTCGGAATAGCTGCTGTTGCAAGAACAACCATTTCTGCCTCCAATGTTATTGGCTCTCCAAGAAACGTGTCCTCAGCGTATACTATGAGGTTCTTTGTCTTCGGATCCTCCTCTATCCTCGTTACCCTACCCCTAATGAAGTTTACGCCCATCTCCCTAGCCCTCTGATAGAATTCCTCATATCCCTTGAAGTGGCTTCGTAGATCCATATAAAATACATAGACGTCGATATCTGCTCCATAATGCTCCTTTAATTGAATAGTATGCTTTAACGTGTACATGCAGCAGAAGTTTGAGCAGTACGGGTATTTGTTTACATCCCTTGAACCGACACACTGTATGAAAACTACACTCTTCGGCCGTTTGCCATCAGATGCCCTAATAACATGACCGCCAGTTGGACCAGCAGCCAAAATTAGCCTCTCGAACTCTAGGCTAGTTATCACATTAGTGTACTTTCCATACCCATATAAGTTACCCTCTTCAGGAAGATATATGTCATATCCTGTCGCAACAACTATTGCGCCAACCTTGAGCTCTATCTCCTCAGGCTTCTGATCAAAATCTATTGCCTGGCGCGGACCGCAAGCGTCAACACATTTATAACATTCTATGCAATAGTCTCGGTTTATTCTATAGACCAATGGAACAGCCTGTGGAAATGGCACTGATATGGCTTTCCTAACACCTAGGTTCATGTCCCAATCATTAGGATACTCGATTGGACATACAGCAACGCATTCACCACAGCCAGTGCACTTATCCTCAAGCACATACCGCGGGTTCTTCCTAATCTTTACAGTAAAGTTTCCAATATAGCCATCAACTTTCACTAGATCGGCGAATGAGATTATCTCGATGTTTGGGTGTCTGGCTACATCAACCATTTTTGGCCCCTCAATGCAGATTGAGCAGTCAAGTGTTGGGAATGTTTTGTCTAGCTGTGCCATGTGCCCGCCTATGCTCTCCTTCTTCTCAAGCAAATAGACTTTGAAGCCCATTTCAGCTAACTCTAGGGCGGCATTTATGCCAGCTATCCCGCCACCTATGACAAGAGCTGTTGATGTAACTGGAACCTTTATTGGCTCTAACGGTGCTAGGAGCCTAGCCTTAGCAACCGCCATCTTAATCAGTTCTTTAGCCTTCTCGGTTGCCTCCTTCGGGTGGCTCGGGTGGGCCCATGAACAATGTTCCCTTATATTAGCCATTTCTAGAAGATATGGATTTAAGCCAGCTTCGGCAATGGTTCTCCTAAAGGTGAATTCATGCATCCTGGGGGAGCATGCCGCTACGACAACACGGTTAAGATTATATTTCTTTATAGCATCCTTAATCTCTTCCTGACCAGGATCTGAGCACGTGTACCTGTTATCTATAGCGAAGACAACGTTTGGTAATGTACGCGCATACTCCGTCACTTCCTTAACGTTTACCACACCAGCAATATTTAGACCGCAGTGGCAGACGAAGACGCCTATCCTAATATCTTCTACATTAGATTTAACGCTCATCTCTTAGTCTTACCCCCCATATGCAATCTTTTAACTGAGTCATAAGCTTTAAGGAATGATTTGCTCCGTAGCTCCTTACTCATATCTAATGTTGATGTTAACTTCTCTAATGCTTTATTCCAAGCTCCTGATTTAACTGGAGCATGATAGAAGGAGATTCTCTTGAGCTCTATGGCGCCATTAACTGGACAAGCTTTTTTGCATGCCCCACAATAAACACAGAATGATTCATTAACCCTAACTTTCCCGTCATCGGCAATAGATAAAACATCTGGTATCGGGCAAGCATCAACACAGTAGCGACACCCTTCAGGGCATAAATCTACATTAATTTTTATGACTCCAGTGATTATTTTCCTTGTATGTATTGCGTTATATGGGCATTTAGCTTCACATATTCGACAGCCGGGGCAATGTTCACTATCAACATCAACCTTAATAACTTTTCTCTCAGAGTCAAATTTGACATTTATGAGGTGTAATGGGCAAGCTTCCTCACATATTCGGCACCCTGGAGGACATTTACTCTCATCAATTTTAACTTCATGGATTATTCTCGGAAAACTTTCGCTCTCAAGCACTGGAATAAAGTCTTTCCCATCCACGCTCTGCTTAAAGGCTCCAAATATACATATTTCAGAGCATATACCACAGAAGTTGCATTTATCCTCAGAGACCGTTGCGGTTATCTTTTTTGGCGGCTCTTCCATCTCCTTGAACTCGGATGGCTTAATAACTTTAATTGCCTCCTTCGGGCACGCTATCTCGCAGAGCTCGCAACCAACACACCTATTCCTGTCAAGAAAGAGCGTATAACGCTTGGTATACATAATCCTTTCAAGTAGGAGGGAAGAAGAATCCTCATTTTTAATCAGCTTAACTGGCAAATCCATCAGCCCGCCAAAGACATATTTTAACTACTAAGAAATGAAGAAAAATAAGAACTTTACGCCAATTTTATGCTACTTGTGATTGAATAGGTGTTAGTGCTAAAGTTGCTAGCACCATCATTTTCGCGTCCTCCTTTTCAACACGGTTATTATGTCATTTAGTATTGCTGAAATGGTTTCTTTCCCAGCTCCATAGCCCACTAATGTTATTTCTCTTGCTAAGTCTGTTTCAAGGTGTATTGCGTTTAAGGTTCCATGCACGCATAATGGATGGTTTATTGGAATGAGCTTCGGCGCAACCTCAAGTCTCTTATTTATCGTTCCAATCAATTTTATTGCATAATTCGCCTTTTTAGCTAGGCTTATCGCCTCTTGGGTTATGCCACGTATGCTAACCCTCTCAACATCATTAATCTTTACATCTCGCCCCATGAGCGCATTTGAGAGAATAACAATTTTACAGGCAGCGTCTATACCATCAACATCGTAAGACGGATCTCTTTCCGCAATACCTTTCTCCTGGGCCTCTTTAAGGGCTATTTCAAAGCTTATCTCCTCAAAGAACATCCTTGAGAGGATATAGTTCGTTGTGCCGTTCAATATTCCATATAACCTAATTATTTTGTCACCCTGCAAGCACTCTCTGACAAGCGAGAATATTGGGATTGCTCCAGCGACAGCCCCCTCATATAGGAGGTCGCAATCATTCTTTTTAGCCAGCTCCGTTAGCTCCCTAAAGGCTAGGACAAGGGGGCCCTTATTCGGGGTAATAACATGTATACCTTTGCTTAACGCGAGTCTAATATGGGTTAATCCCGGCTCACCATCATTAATATTTGTCGGCGTTGCCTCGACAATAATGTCGCATAAGTCATTTTTAATTAAGTTGAGGGCTGGCTCAGCCCTGAACCCCGAGAGTTTCGAAATGTCTTTTGTGGTAATTAGTCTCTCCACATTTAAGCCATCCCCGTTATAAATATAGCCCTTACTGTTCGCCGCCCCAACGATAAGAAAGTCCTTGTCGATTTCCCTAATGAGGGACATTTTTTCCCAAATTATCTTCAATAAATTTCTCCCGAGGAAACCGAAACCGATAATTGCAAGTCTCATAGCTAAACCCTCAATCTCATACTTCTATTGATGGGATTAGTAGGGCACCCTGCTCGCTAGTAACTTTTTTAAGCTCCTCAATAACCCTCTCAGCTTCATTGGCTGGTACTTCAACTTCTAATTTAATTGAAGTGCCACCCGTCTTTGACATGGTAGCCTCAATATTTATTAAATCTACGCCCCCAAGCCTAGACTCAATAACTCTCTTAACGTCCATGCCTCCAACCAAAATGAATACAAGCCTACGCCGCTCAATCACCTCTTCTGACCGCAAAATAGATATGCCGAGACTAACTAAATCCTCAATGGTTTTCTTGAAACTCTGATAGGATATGAAATCCACTATTAAACTTACTGGAACATAACCTTCGATGGGTCTATCCCTCTCATGAATTATAGATATTATGTTACCACCGTTCTTAGCTATTGGCTCAAGTGCTCTTAGTAGCTGGCCGGGTTTATCGGGAAGGGCTAAGGTTAGGCTAAACTTCAACTGTTGTTCACCTCCAGCTCTGAGAATTGTGGCTGGCGCCCTAATACGCCACCTCTATCAGCCGAGTGCACAAAATACCAGTATCTCCTTAAATATCCCTTAAATATTCTTGGCGGCTTAGGCTTCCATGACTTGAGACGCCTATTAATCTCATCATCGCTGAGCTCGGCGTTTAATTTCCTACCAGGAACATCAATGTATATTATATCTCCATCCCTAAGCGCAGCTATGGGCCCACCTTGAGCAGCCTCTGGTGAAACATGTCCAATACATGGGCCCCTCGTCGCTCCTGAAAAACGTCCATCAGTAACCATCGCCACGGACTCGCTCAGCCCCATCCCAACTATGGCCGCCGTTGGTGAGAGCATCTCGCGCATCCCAGGTCCCCCCTTAGGTCCTTCATACCTGATGACGATTACATCACCGGGATTAATGTCTTTATTCAAGATGGCCTTCATCGCCTCCTCCTCTGAATCAAATACTCTAGCCGGGCCTTTAAATACGAGCGCTTTTGGTGATATCGCCGTAACTTTTGTGACGGCTCCTCTAGGAGCAAGGTTTCCAAAAAGAATTGCTATTCCACCTTCCCTATGGACTGGGTTTGAGGGGGGCTTAATAACCTCCCAGTCGTAAACCTTAGCATCCTTAATGTTTTCGCCGACGCTTTTACCAGTAACTGTAAGAGCATCTAAGTGGATCTTATCGCGGAGGATACTCATAACTGCTGGTATCCCGCCAGCTGCATCAAGATCCTCCATATCATGGGGGCCACTTGGTCTCATATCGCATATATGTGGAACACTTCTAGAAACCTTATCAAAGACTTCCAATGGAAGATCTACGCCAACCTCTTCTGCTATAGCCTTTAAGTGGAGGACAGCGTTTGTTGATCCGCCTAAAGCTGCATCAACCACTATAGCGTTCTCAAATGCTTCTCTTTTCAGAATAATGCTTGGCTTAAGATCTTCCTTAACCATCTCTACAATTCTTTCCCCGCTTCTCTTAGCTATTCTGGCTTTCTTAGATGAAACTGCCAGGGCAGTTGCACAGCCAGGGAGGGATAGACCCATAGCCTCAGCTATACATGCCATCGTATTAGCCGTGTACATTCCGTTACATGAGCCGCAGCTTGGAAACGCATATTCTTCAAGGTTCCTCAACTCCTCCAGACTCATTTTTCCAGAAGAGTATTCGCCTATAGCCTCAAATATCGCTGTAACATCAATAAGCCTACGCCCGTACCTGCCAGAAAGCATTGGTCCACCAGTTACAACTATCGCCGGAATATCCAGTCTGGCAGCGGCCATAATCATGCCAGGCGTTATTTTATCGCAGTTTGTTAATAGAACCAGCCCATCGAAATTGTATGCTTCAGCCATAACCTCAATTGAATCAGCTATTATCTCCCTAGAGGGAAGCGAGTAATGCATACCCTTATGGCCCATGGCTAAACCATCACATATCGCGATTGTGTTGAATTCAAATGGGACTCCGCCAGCAGCTCTAATACCTGCCTTAACATATTCCACAAGCTTATCTAGGTGCATGTGCCCAGGAACAAGCTCTGTGAAACTATTCGCTATACCGATAAATGGCTTGTTGAAATCTTCATCTGTAACTCCTAGACACTTCCATATAGCCCTATGTGGGGCTCTTTCAACACCAAACTTAACGATATCGCTCCTCAAATCAGTAAGCCTCACCAATTCGACAAATACAACTTATAAATAATTGCGCTCATTTACTTTAATAAAAATCTTTATAGAAAATCTGTCCCCATTTTATACTGGAACTAAACGACTTCCTCCTAAACAATTCTATTCCGTTTAAAAGCGAACAAATTTTAAATTAAAGTTGCTACCTCATATATCGGCTTTTTAAATAATGATTTTAATGTTCTATAATAGTCTTCTTTAATAGCGGCTAATATAACTGTACTCGGCCCAGCGGATTTATCTAGATTCACTGGCACTTGCTCACGAAATCTTAACTTTAACTTTGATTCCTTAGCAAGAACATTGACTTCATAGCCTATCCCTTTTGAACCTACGGGTATTATTGCGTGTACAAAACCTAACGGTGTCATAGATAACAACTTAAGTAGGTCCTCAAGGTCAGCTATCGCGTTTTTCCGTTCATTTTCAATGACTTCCATTCCTACTGAAGGTAAACCTATTCCTATCACCGTGTCACCTTTTTCACATTTTCCTATAAGCAGCTCGCTTTTCTCAACGAGCCCAATAGCGGCGACACCAATTCCAGTCTGAATGGTGCTGAAATTCTTTTCCGTGCTAATAACTAGGTCACACTTTGGATTTAACCCCACCTTTCTCATTTCTCTTTTTATGCCTCTAAGGATGCTAGCTCCGGTAGGTTTTGGCTCTACCCCTAAACCACATGCAATGCATAACGGTTTTGCTCTTACGGCTAGGATCTCCATAAGAGCTGTTCTTACAATGAATTTTCCAAGAACCTCACCGCTAACTCTGATCAAGTCCTCAGGCTTCGGACCCACGGATCCTGAAGAATCACAGCCTACAACTAGAAACTTGTCGTCTGATAATGGTTTAATTAACACGTCCCTATATGAAAATATGGAAGACGAATTTTCATTGCTTATTTTTCGGAGCATAATTGCTCACTTAACATGAAAACTCTAACTTTAACTTTTCATGATTCTTTTTATGGCTTCATAGATTATTCCTGCTATTGCTGCATTAATTAAAGAAGCTACAAATAGAATTGGTGTAAAGATCGGTAAGATTCCCCATCCCATAGTGGGCACGGCGAGAACAACTCCTGCAGTGTTTATAGAGATTCCAGCGGTTAAACCAGCAATCACACCTATTTTTCTCTTTACTGCTGCGGTTGTGGCTCCCACCAACGCCATCAGCAGCGCTACTGGAACATGCAAATAACCCAGAGGAAAACTCGCCCTCCATGCAGAAAGTAAATGCCCAATGGCGCAAACTAAAGCACCACTTAAGGAGCCTCTCCAAAGGGCTATGAAATATCCTGGAAAGGAGTCTAAAGCCACTGAGCCAACCAGGCTTGGAACAGGAATCATGGCACCTACACCGCTTAACGCGGAGAAAAGCGCTGTCTCGGAGATTAAACGAGTCTTTGAATAATTGCCTTTTTCAGGCGACATAGATGATTCTTCCTTCTGGAATTTCCGTTATGGATGGATTATCCATCCATAAACATTTAAACTTTTCTCATTAACAAAATAAGCTGGCAGAAAAATAGTATTAGATAATACAGTTGAGTATATCTTCCCATAATCAATGTTCTTTAAAATCGATGAAAATTAGAAAGGAAAATGGGATTTTAATATGATTGATGGGCTATTCTTTATTGGTCATGTTTCAATTGATAAAGTTCATAATATCAATGGATCTAATCTACAACCTGGAGGAGCAGCTCTTTATGCAGCTATAGCTGCTAAAACTCTATTAGAGAATGTTTATTTAATTTCTGTTGTAGGTAAGGATTATCCCTTTTTAGAGGTTCTTGATATTTTCTCCAAGAGGTTTATAAAGATCTCAAGTGCCCCCTCAACGAGGTTCAATATAAGGTATAATGAGCGGTGGGAGGCAAAGTATCTGGAGGCGAAATATGGTTCTGGGCTAAGGATATCGCCACTACTAATTCCAGTAGAAGTTTTTAGCTCTGGGAGCATGGTGCATATTTCCCCTCTCTCGCCTCCAAGGGTTAAGAAGATTGTTGATTTAATTAGGGAGAAGAAGCCTGAAGTAAAAATATCGGTTAATACTTGGATAGGATATATTAAGGGTGTGAACAAAGATGTTCTTAGGGAGATAGCTTCAAAGGTAGATTTCTTCATCGTGAATGATTCTGAGGCAAAGGCTCTAACAAATGCGAGGAGCCTAGCGACGGCTCTAAAGCTTTTAGAGTCTAAAACTCTAGTTGTAACGTTGGGTGATCTGGGAGCAATAGTTAATAGGGATGGAGATATACAGCTCGTTCCAGCATTAAGGATACCTGTCGAGAGGGTTGTAGATACAACTGGCGCTGGGGATACGTGGTGCGGCTCCTTTCTAGCAGCCTATAAGCAGACAGGCGACTTAATGAAATCTGTGACTGTAGCATCAGTTATCTCAAGTATAAAATGTACTGGTTGGGGATTCAGCAAGCTCCTAAATCTGAAATTTAAAGGGGTTGACGAGGTAATTAACTATGTCATTGGGTTGAAGGAGGGGGGAATGCAGAAAAGAATAATGGACTATATTAAATGAGTGGTTGCCCGTGTCCATTAGCTAAGTTATTTTAGTTATTTTTGGCTGTTTTGGTTTTTTCTGGGCACGGGTTCACCCCACCCGTTTGTCCCCGTTCCCCCGCTTATGGCTCTAGGGGGTCGCTGGATCCCCAGAGCCATCGGCGAAGAGTGGCGGTAGACTCTACCGTTCGGTTGTCATGGCTTTGAAGTACGGTTTCAAAGCGTACTTGGTTGATCCAGCCTATACATCCGTGGTTGGCAACCGCTTATCCAGGGAGCTAGGATTAGACAAACACAGCATCCGCATACATGCTCACGGCAAGATACCTGGGACTAAACCCGAAATTCATAGAAATATCCCAAATAAATAAAAAAACAACCTGTAGACAGTCCTTTTAATTATTAGGGAAACGTTAATTAACGCGTTCTTCTTCAATATTGAGGAAATAGGGTATCGATTATGACAGACAATATACTTGAGATACATGACTTAAGTGTGGAGGTATCTGGTAAAAGAGTATTGAATGGCGTTAATTTACGGATACCTGAGGGCGAGGTTCACGTACTTTTTGGGCCCAATGGCTCTGGGAAGAGCTCGCTAGTGATGTCTCTCCTAGGTTTTCCAGCCTATAAAATTGTTTCCGGAAGAATATTCTTTAAGGGTAAAGATATAACTGACCTCCCTACCGATGAAAGGGTTAAGATGGGTATAAGTGTAGCTTTCCAGCATCCGCCAGCAATTAGGGGCGTTAAGCTCGGTCAAATCCTGAGACATTTAACGCCAGACGAGAAAAGGATCATCGATCTGCTTAACAAGGTTAAGTTCCCGCAAAGCTTCCTTGAAAGAGACGTAAACCTAGGATTTTCAGGTGGAGAGATTAAGAAGTCTGAAATCCTACAGGTTTTAGCCCATGGTGGCGACTTTATTATACTTGATGAGCCCGACTCTGGTGT
Source organism: Candidatus Bathyarchaeota archaeon (assembly GCA_018396995.1). Classification (GTDB taxonomy): domain Archaea; phylum Thermoproteota; class Bathyarchaeia; order Bathyarchaeales; family DTEX01; genus DTEX01. The sequence goes on along the minus strand of JAGTQB010000014.1, from coordinate 5,929 downwards.
TGATGTAGAGAACTTAAGGATTTTAGGTACGGTTATAAATGAGACTTTACGTAACCGTTCAGCATTAATAATTACGCATCTAGGGGTCATTCTCCAATACATTGACGCTAAATTGGCACATGTGCTAATGAACGGAACAATAGTCTGTTCTGGCTTACCAACAAAGATTTTAGGCCAGATACTTAACGAAGGTTATGCGTGGTGTGAGAAATGTATACAAGCAAGGATAGAGCGTTGCGAGCTATAAATAAGCCATCTGAATATGGCCCGGACCTTGATATAAGCCAGTATTCTAGAGAGGCAAAAGTCTGGGAGGCATGTTTACTATCTAATCTCCCAAAGGATATTTTAGAGAGAGCGCTGAGTGTCGGCGTAACAGCCGACGAGAAAGAAAGAGCTGCAACATACTTCCAAATAGATCATTCATTAATTTTTAAGGCGATTCAAAATGCATTTGAGAATAAAATTGAAGTAATGAGCATTAAAGAAGCTCTCTCAAAATATGATTGGCTAAAGGAGTATTGGTGGAAGACGGTAGAAGTTGATAAAGATAAGTATACTGCTATAGCGGAGATCGCATTAGACCAGGGATACTTTATTAGGATACTTGAGGATCAAAAAGTTATCTTACCTCTACAGGCATGTCTCTTTATATCGACTGATAACTTAAACCAGAATGTTCATAACATAATAATTGCTGAGCCCGGCTCAGAGGCGCAGATAATAACTGGCTGCACCCTACACCCAACAGTCCAACGTGGGCTCCATGTTGGCATAACAGAGTTTTACGTTAAGCGGGACGCAAAATTAACATTCACAATGATTCATAACTGGGCTCAGAAATTTGACTCCAGACCTAGGTCTGGGGCGATAATCGAAGATAACGGTGTATTCGTGAGCAACTATGTATGCTTTAAGCCACTTAAGAGCCTACAAGCATATCCAGTTGCATATTGTGTGGGGAAGAATGCTCGTGTCAGATTTAACTCTATTGTTTATGGGCTGGGCGACTCATACATTGACGTTGGCTCAAAGATAGTTCTTCAGAATGAGGGCTGTAGGGGTGAAATAATTTCTAGGGCTATTGCGAGGGATAGGGCGCAGATTTATGCCAGGGGCTTCTTACTGAGTGAGCACGGCGATACAAAGGCTCATTTAGAGTGCAGGGGCTTACTATTATCTAATGGAGCCATGATCCACGCCATCCCAGAGCTTGTAGCCAAAGTGCAGGGCGCCGAGCTAACACACGAGGCCGCCATTGGAAAAATATCTGAGGAACAAGTTCAATACCTAATGGCCAGAGGTTTCTCGAGAAGTGAAGCGGAGGCTCTCATTGTTAGGGGCTTCATGGACGTGAGTATACTAGGACTACCAAAAGACCTTGAGAAAACAATTCAGGGGATGATTGACGCAGTCGCTCTAGGTGCACTATAAAGCTTCCCCATAAGATCTCCATCAGTCATGAAACTCACTTTTATGCTCACTTAAATGGCTACAAAATCTTAAATATTGTGAAGCACCAGAAGACTTCGGTGAACTGGGATGTCGACTACGAAAACTGTGAATTGTGATGTGCTAGTTATCGGGGGCGGCGTCGCCGGGTGTTTTGCCGCCGTGAGAGCTAGGGAAAGGGGGTTAAATGTAGTCTTAGTGGATAAAAGCTACGTTGGTTACTCCTATGCTACAAGATTTGCCACACTAAACTTCCTAGTTTTCAATCCTAATGAGGATGAGGGCGCTCTGAATACTTGCCTAAAAGCTGTTGCGTTGAGAGGTGAGTATATAAATGACCCCGAGTGGACTGAGATAGTGTTAAGGGAATCTTGGGATAGATATCAGGAGCTTGCCTCCTGGGGGGCTGATTTTTGCAGAAGTGAGAACGGAAGCATGTTTGCGAGGGATGTGCCCCCATTCACCACAGTTCGTCTTGGGCTGAAGGGAGTGGGCCCTGCATGTAGGGAGAGGGCGGAGACTATTGGAGTCAAAATTTTGGATCGAATTATGATAACCGACTTGTTAAAGAGCGGTGGGGAAGTTATTGGGGCCATAGGGTTCTCACTGGATACTGGGGATTGCTATGTTTTTAGGGCTAAAGCAACGGTCCTAGCCACCGGATTGTGCTCCTTTTATATGAGGAATACTGGTAATGGGGATGCTCTAGCATATAAGGCTGGCGCCACAATTACAAGCAGAGAATTTATATTTGTTTGGCCTTGGCATGACCCCAATCTAGACATGTCTCTTGCGGCAGCCAGATGTGTCTATATGAAGTTTATTGATGCAGAAGGGCTTCCGGTAAAGCATGATCCTAGGTCGGAAATAATAGACCTTTCATTAGAGTTTCTTGTTCATGAGGGTAGAGCGCCAATTTACTGGGATTTAGACAGCGCCACCCCAGAAGATGTTGAGAGGATGAAAAAGCGTATGCTTTCACATGATGGATATATGGGCTTTGACCCGAATCGAGGCGGCAAAATAAGGATGTTCGGGGGAGCATGGATGCTCTTAAATAGTATGGGGGGAGCATGGCTGATTAATAAAAAGTGTGCTACTGAGATCCCCGGGCTTTATGCAGCCGGAGATTGCGCTGGTACGAGAACCGTCGGAGCATTTCATATAGTCTCTGGGTTTGGGCTTGCTTCAGCTGCCGTTACTGGTGCCAGAGCTGGCATTGGTGCTGCTGAATATGCTGCTAAAGCAGATAAACCCGATATAGATGAGGAAGAGCTAATTAATCTAAAAGAGGGAATTTATGCTCCTCTTAAGCGGGGGAAGGGGTTTGAGCCGAGATGGGTTCTTGAAATAATAAATAGTATAATGACACCCTATTATATTTATGCTGTTAAGCATGGGGATCGCTTAAAAGCTGCCTTAACTTTCATAGAATTTATTAAGGATCATATAGTTCCAAGGATGTATGCTAAGGATCTTCATGAGCTCCTGCTAGTTCATGAAATCAAAAATATAGTTTTGAATGTCGAAATTTTCCTTAGATGTTCGCTTTTTAGAACTGAGAGCCGCGGCACTCACTATAGGGAGGATTATCCCAGGAGGTCTGATCCAGAATGGCTTGCTTGGACAAAACTCAGAGATGATGGCGGCCGTATGAAACTTTGGAGGGAGCCTATACCCAAAAAATGGTGGCCAGATCTATCTACTGCATACGAAGAAAGATACCCAAGGAGGTTTCCAGGAGAATAGGGGTGATCGGCTTGTGCAGTAACTGGATTAACCATAACTTATGTACCGGTTGCGGAACATGCGTAAAAATTTGTCCAGCAGATGTCATTAGAATTGATGAGAATACAAAGAGGGCAATTATAAAGTATAGTGAGGACTGTTTTGGCTGCCAGCTCTGTAAGGTTCACTGCCCACAGGGCGCTATACAGATGACGCCTAAAAGACACATGATGTATCCCCCGCCACTCGGCTGGCGCTAGAAGCCAGTGTATGTACCATGTAACTGGTCTCTTCCCTCAAAGTTTAAGTTTAATAAATAAATTTCATGGTTATCTCTTTCTAACTTTATAGTGGTGCATCAGAAGCTCAAATATTATTTTGGCGGCGGATACGGCCGTTATGCCATTATCATAGTGTGGCGTAACTTCTACCAGGTCAAACATTGCCAACCGAGTGTCACAGATCCCTAAGAGCATATCTAGGAGCGCTGTTATTGAGACTCCCTCTGGCTCAGGATTTTGAACTGCTGGTGCAAAGGATGGGTCTAGGACATCCATGTCAATCGTAACATAGAGTTTGTCGCAGTCATAGAGGAAAACCCGCATATCTTTCAGAGCGCCCTCAGCCCCGTCGCGTATAATCTTTTGTGAGGTTATGTATTTAATGTTACCTGACTCAGAAACATACTTTAGCTCCTCTCTGCATGCCGCTCTAACACCAACCACAATTATTCTCCTAGGCTTTATCTCCTCATTTATCCTTCTTAAAAATGTTGCATGGGAAAACTTTTCACCCATATATTCGTCTCTTAAGTCTAAGTGCGCGTCGAAGCTTATTATTGCAAAATTACCATTAATTCCCTTTGCTGCACCAAAAGTTATTGTATGCTCTCCACCAATCATTACTGGCATCTTACCTTCCTCAAGGATTTCCCGGCAAACAATCCCTATTCTCCTTAAGGTTTCGCTAATATTCCCGCTTACATGTAGATCACCAGCATCATGTATCTTCAAGTCCTCTAAGTCTACTCCAGATCTAAAGCTGTATGTCTCTATGTTGAGGGATGCTTCCCTAATAGCCGTGGGCGCGAACCTAGCCCCGGAGCGGTATGTGCTTGTTGCGTCAAACGGTACTCCGAAAATAATATATTCTGCATCTCTAAATTCCCTTTGATAACCGCTGAAAAATAGTGTTGGCGATATGAAGAGGTTTACTTTGCTCATTACTATACCCTGGCAAGAATAAGAAACTGCTTTAAATATGCTTTACTTAACGAAAAGTGTTTAGGAAGTATGAAGGGGGAGGGAGATGACAGAGGAAAGGAAGGGGACAACTGTTCCATATATATTTATACTTTCAGTAGCCTACTTCGTTGCTGGAATAACATTATTAATTGTTTCCGCCCAATCAAAGTATATACCTGTACATGCCAGCTTTGTTGGCTTGCTTAACATTATTTCCTCATGTGGAGTACATATTAAGAAGAAGTGGATGTTCTACACGTTAATTTCCGTCTCACTTATTAGTCTCGTCTTTGGATCCACAGCGCTAGCTGCTATGATCCTCACTTTCAACCATGATCTTATAAGCGTGCTAGTGCTCACGGGATTTGTCGCATATATCCTTCTTTCGATAACATTATTAGCCTACGCGATAGTAGAGAGGAACAAGTTTACTTAGGAGGGGCGTCCATGCTCATCATTCAAATATCTGATATTCATTGTGGACCAATGTTTAATTACGGTAGCTTCCGCACCGCTGTGGAGGAGATAAACGCGTTATCACCTGACGTCGTAATAGTAACTGGCGATATAACAGAGAATGGTATACTCTCTGAGTTCAAGATGGCGCGTGAAGAGTTTAAGCGGCTGAGGGCTGAAAAGGTCATCTATATTAGCGGAAACCATGACTATAGATCTACGGGTTATCTACTTTTCAAGCAGCTCTTCCCATTCAATCAAGTTACTGAAATTGGAGATATTGTAATAATTGTGTTAAGCAGCGCTCGTCCTGATAGAGATGATGGAGAGGTTGGGCATAGACAAAACCTCTGGCTTGAGAACACATTAGAGGATTACAGAGATCACATGAAGATTGTCGCTATACACCACCATATAGTCCCAGTCCCAGATACCGGCGCAGATCAGATCACTGTCCTAGATGCAGGCGACGTTCTCAGAACTCTCATAAAAGGGAGGGTGGATCTAGTTTTATGTGGGCACCGCCATAGGCCATGGAGATGGCGAATAGAGAATATACAGGTGCTCCATGCAGGAAGCGTCTCCTGCGAGAGATTGAGAGGCTTCTTCCTAAATTCATATAACGTTATAGAGCTGAGGGGTAAGAGGATTGAAGCGAAACTCAAGATCGTAGGAGGAGACTACATGAGCTTTGAGGAAGTTACCGGAATCCCGGAGACCTTCAAAATAGTGGCCCCCTCGGCGGAAAAAGTTTCGTAGGAATAAAATAAGGAGACCCCTCTAGACTCCATCAATAAAACCACCACTCAACCCTGAGAGATAACCACCAACCAAAACCAAACAAGATAGAAAGGAGATTTATTTTTTATCCTCAAGAGAATTTTATTTTAGTGCGCGGGGTACCTGAGTACTCATATTTCTATTTGGATCCAATGTACTCATCCCCGCCCTCAAAGAATTCATTTCTTAGTAGTTTAATGAATGTGTCCCTAATTAACTTGCGTCTCTCCTTCTCCATCTCCTCGATCGTAACAATAGTTCTATGAGGC
>JAGTQB010000013.1 GCA_018396995.1 Candidatus Bathyarchaeota archaeon | reverse complement strand
ACCGTGCTGGTTGAAGAAATACTCTAGGTACTCGAAGCCAAACCTGGTTAACCTATCCCCGTAGGTTATGACAACAACTTCAACTTGTTTAGATACAACTAGGTCGAATAGCTTTTTCGATCCTCTCCTATCCGTCTTCAGCCCAGAACCTACATCGGTTATCGTCTCCACTACTCTGTATCCTTTAGATGCGCAGTACTCTAGTAAGTATCTGACTTGCCTCTCGAGGTCTTCCCTCTGGTCGCTAGAAGATACTCTAGCATATGCAATAGCTCTAGTCTCCTTAGCGCGTGATTCGAGAATCCTCCTGACCTCGCTCTCAGGAACCCTATGCTTACCACCAACAGTCCTGATAGCCTTTATGTAGCCTGCTTCAATCCACCTACGGAGAGTAGAGTAGCTAACGCCAAGCCTCTCGCAAACCTCTCTAGGCCTCAGCAACTTCTCAGACATGAATAGAAACAACGCTTATGAACACTTCCTAAAAACATCAAAAAGAGAACAGCCCCCATCGATACCTGTAACCAAAGTCTAATGTAATCGCCTCAACTGCTAGCGAGAAGATTAGCAGTGCAGTTAATATGATTATTGCGGCCGCTTCAGCGATTTTTCTTATGGTTTCCGTTCTTATACGTCTCTCAGCGATAATTACCATGCCGCACACAGCATGCAGGTACGCCAACAGCACTGTTAAGATCCTTAGGAATTTATCTATGTGGACTCTCCTAGGCTCTGGGATTACCCTCACCTCTAGCGCTAGCATTTGGTATCCGCTGATCAAGTATATTGTGGCTAGAATTATTAGAGGTATAGATGTGATCTCAACTATTAGTAGAGATATTCTCAGCATTGTTGCTCTTTTAACCATCAATATCACCTTCTAGAGTTAATGTAGTCCCATATGTCCTTAAAGGATACTTCTGGTATTCTTCTTGGAACCCCTATTGGAATTATGTATAATGGTTCCTCTTCAAGCTTAGCACCGATCGTTTTCACAACAAGGTCATCGTAAAAGGCTCCGACAACCACAGCGCCATATCTAAGGGCTGTAGCCATAAGATACACGTTCTGTCCAACGTGACCAGCCTCCATTGGAACATACCTAACTCTACCCCTCTCATGATATCTCCACGTCGTTCTTTCAAAGACCGCGCAAATAATTATACTCAGTGGAGCCTCACCAACCCAGCTCTGGCCTAGGGCGGCGTTCATGAGACTCAATCGATGATCACCCATCTCGATTAATAGTAGGGAGTGGCTGTGTGGATCATATTTGTAAACTCCCTCTTTGATGAAGCCTTCAGCATACTTTACGCCCCTCTCGCCTATCACGACGTAGATTTCTAGGGGGTATGTGGCTCCGGCGCTTGGAGCCGCCCTCAAACCCTGATTTGGCTCCGTTATTCCATATGCGGCCCAGAGGATCATCGCCAGATCATCTAAATTTACTGGTTCATCGGCATATTCTCTAATGCTTCTTCTCAAAAGTATCGCTTCCTCAACGGTTAATTCGCTAACCTTCCGCGGCAGCGGCAGGAGGATCTTCTCTCCAAGCGATATTGGCGTTGCTGGAGTTTCTACTACCTCCTCATGCCCTGCCGGAATACCGATGTACCATACATATACTATTATGGAAGCAGCCAGGATAAGTGAAAGAGACCAGAGGAGTCTTATAGTTAACCTAGCCAACAATAAACCTCCCAGAAGCACTACTTAAAGTAAATTTTCTCTCCCATTAAATATAAGCGTGTGCTGGCTAGATAACTCTTAATAGTCTCCTGAGAAATATTTCCATGTAGGGATTATGTGGCGTATCCTTAGGAGAGATGCTATAGAAGTTTTATATGACGAGGGGGCTAGGGCTAGCTTAGCAAGGTATTTCGCCGTGATGAGCGACGAGAAGCCGGCCAAGTTCATGATAGCGAAGAAACTTCCAGCAGAATTTGAGCCGGAGGAGCCCCTTAAGGATCTCTGGGTTAAGCATGATAAGCTCACCGAAGAATTTTATAGAGTTCAGGAGGAGGTAGATTCTGGAAGAAGAAGCCTAGAGGATATGGAGACCCCGGAGAAATCATATTTAGACCTTAAGATAACCATAGCAGGCAAGATCCTTGAGCACTGCCACCTCTGTAACAGGAGGTGTGGTGTAAACCGGCTGAAGGGTGAACTCGGCTACTGCAGATGTGGCACTCAGATAACGGTCTCCTCAATATTTGAGCATCTAGGCGAGGAGCCGGAACTCGTTCCCTCAGGAACAATATTTGCCATGGGCTGCACAATACGATGCCTCCACTGTCAAAACTGGACTATATGCATAACAGGAGATAGCCTAATTTTACTCTCTGATGGCACATTGACCGAGATTGCTAAGATTTTTGACGAATATACTACTGGGGAACCGAGGGAAGTTTGCGGAAGCCTCTGTGCACCAACAAACTTAAACATTTTTTCAATAAATAATGAAGCAAAAGTTACAGTAGATGTTTGTGATGGTGTGTCACAAAGGTTAGCTAACGACCTTATGGAGATAGTGACGCAGACCGGGAGAAAAATCGTGGTTACACCTAATCACTTGTTATACACCTGCCATAATGGAATTATTATTCCAGTTCCAGCCAAGAAATTAAGGGAAGGTGACTATATAGCCGCTCTCAAGTTCATACCCGAGATTAAAGGACCCACAAAAATAAATGCTGGGAACCCTACTTCTAAAGCTTTTTGTAAAGTGGCTCTACCCATCGCTCTTACACCAGAACTATGCCGAGTTATTGGATACTTGCTTGGCAATGGGCACCTCTATAAATATAAGAGAAAGAGCAATTATAGTATAGTATTTACCAACACTGATCGATACCTAATTGAAGACTATGTTAACTGTTTTAAGAAAGCCTTTGGTTTAACACCGGAAGTGTTGGAGTATAAGGGAATTTTTCGAGCCATAGTTAGATCTGCTGACATCTTCAACTTTCTAGGCGAAATTGCCCCGCACCTGTTATCTCGCTCAAAACTTAGAGAGGTACCGCCAACAATTATGCGAGCTGACAATAACATGGTTTCATCATTTTTAAGGGGGTTCTTTGATTGCAAGGCTACAGTCCACAGTAAAAACAGGGAAATAGTGTTGTATTCGGCGAGTGAGAGACTGCTATCACAAGTGCAAATTTTACTATGCCGCTATGGAATAATATCGCAACTCCACTCAGTATTACGTAAGAGAAATGGGCGGGTTAAAAGAATATTTAGGCTCTCAATTACAGGCGAAAATGTAAGTCGCTACAAGATTTTTGTAGGTTTCTCATCTCCTGAAAAGATTGAGAAGCTAGAGAAAGTGCTGAAGCTAAGAACTTCTCCTAGGCAACATATAGATGTTGTTCCGAATATTAGTGACCTGTTAAAAGATATAAGAGACAGATTACGACTTACGCAGCGTGACGTAAGATTGGTCTTAAAAGGATATGGTTACTTGGAGTCTAAAAATAGACCATTTCCAAGATTCGAGCTCGAGAAAGTAGTATCATTCTTTGAGGATAGATTAAGAAATATCGAGATGTTATCCCAGAAGCTTGCAGAGCCCACGTGGAAAGTGATAAGGGAAGGAATGAGAATGCTAAATATTTCTCAGCGGGAGCTAGCTGAAATGCTTAATGTTTCTCGTAGCCTAATAAAGTATTACATGAATATGGACGATAATGACTTACACGTTAAAAAATTTTTGAGTAAGGTTTCTGCCGCAATGAGAATTTTATGCTCAGAAATTCTATCTGACAAAATATTGCTAGAGAATCTACTTAGACTGAAGATATTAATAAATGCTGATATTTTCTGGGATAAAGTAGAAAGAATATCAAAGTTGACTGGAGAAACATTGGTTTTTGACATTAGAGTACAGAATACAAATAGGTTTATTGCGAATGGCCTGCTTGTACATAACAGTCAGTGGTTCGAGAGTGGGGAAGTTTATTCTCCTAGGCGTTTGGCCTTAGCTGTTGAGGGGTTACGTAAGAGTGGCTGCAGAAACGCTAATTTGGTTGGTGGTGAGCCTACTCCTTGGCTTGAGCAGTGGCTTGAGACCTTCAAGTACGTAAACGTGAATATCCCAGTGGTATGGAACTCAAACTCCTATTACAGCGAGGAGACAGCAAGACTTTTAGCAGGCTTCGTTGATGTTTATCTGCTGGACTTTAAATATGGACCATTTGAATGCGCTAAGAGGATCTCAGATGCCCCAAACTATTGGAATGTATGCACCAGAAATCATCTTTATGGTAAGAGATATGGCGAGCTGATTATACGCGTCTTAGTCTTACCAAATCATCTTGAATGTTGCACAAAGCATATTCTTAAGTGGATAGCTGAGAACTTAGGTAAAGGCACTAGGACAAACGTCATGTTTCAGTACAGGCCTGAGTGGAGGGCTTACGAAATACCCGAGCTTCGCAGAAGACTAAATGTTAAGGAGATGGAGAGGGCAATAGAATTAGCCAAAGAGGCTGGGCTAACAAACTTTATAACATGAAAATATTATTCTTAGGTTTTTTAGAACAGGTGATGCGGGAGAGAATTAGCTTAGGGGATATCTATTTCAATATTTCTATGAGTTTATACCTGCTTAAATCTAATTCCTTCTCAACCATCCAGGAATAGTCTAGGTCAACTGAAGTTATTTCACTGCCCCTTATACCAACCATTCTCTTCTTCTCGCCAGTTAGTAGTAGCTCAACCGCCTTATGTCCGAACTCGCAGGCAAGTATACGACTCCTAGCTGTCGGAGATCCACCCCTCTGAATATGTCCTAAGACCGTCAACCTCACTTCCTGCCCAGTCTTACTGGCAATATAGTTTGCAACATGACGGCTATCTCCAGCGCCTTCAGCCATAACGACTATTGATGATACCTTTCCCTCTCTCCTATCCTCCATAATTATATCACAAACCCTATCTAAGTCCACTTTAATCTCAGGTATTAAGACAACCTCTGCCCCACCTGCTAAGCCAACCTCAAGGGCTATGAAGCCCCTCCGCCTCCCCATAACCTCGATCACAAAGGTTCTCTCATGAGAAGTCGCTGTATCCCTTATCTTGTCTATTGCATTAACCGCAACGTTTACCGCCGTATCAAATCCTATTGTGGTATCCGTCCCGGCGACATCATTATCTATTGTTGCCGGTATCCCTATAATTGGTATTCCGCTAACCCTATAAAGCCTACTAGCGCCCTTAAATGTTCCATCCCCTCCAATGGTCACTAGGCCTTCAATCCCAATGCTCTTAAGGAAATCTGCTGCCCGCTGTATACCTTCATCAGTTTTAATCTCTTCAGAGCGGATAGACCTAAGTATTGTTCCACCGAGATTTATTATCCCGCCGACTGAACGCCTATCTAATATACGATATCTGCCTTCGATAAGACCTGCATAACCCCTCTCAATACCTATAACCTCTAATCCATGATGTATTGCGGAGCGGACTATAGCTCTAATAGCAGCATTCATTCCAGGGGCATCGCCGCCAGCTGTTACAACGCCAATTCTTCTCATCCATTCACCGCACCGTTAATAAAGGAGGAAGTATATTATAAGATAACCCTCCTGTAGAAATATCTTTAGGTTATCAGTAACTGTTATCTGAGGAGGGCTTTAAACACCTTTGTAACCACCGGTGCTCTAATCTTTAATTGTCCACTCCTATAATCCATTATCATTGCCTTTAAATCGCAGCCATACTCTCTCTCGCAGATATCCATGTATTTTGAGGCCTGTCTAATTCCATATGAAATAAGCATCCTAAGAGCACTTTTAATCAGCCTGCTCTTTATACTCATCTCACTCCACTCTTCAAAGATTCGATTCATCCAAACGAAGTTATGCTTCCAACATTTGAATAATAGCTCCGCATGCCTAGGCGTCACATCATCTAGCTTAAATGACCTCGATCTCTCCTTTAGGCCGCCAGCTGACACGAAGAATAATGGGACAATTATACTCTTAAATGGCTGTAGTTTTTCAATTAGAGAGATTGTTTGCTCAACATCCTTCTCCTCCTCTCTAGGTAAACCGAGGATAATTGTCCCACATGGAACCCAGTTGTTCTCATTTAGAATTTCAAAGGCTCTGATGACAATGTCCGGCCACTCACTCGGCGCAAAGGGTTTACACTTCCCCTTCATGTGCATTTCTATTAGCCTTGGACTTCCAGTTTCAATACCGGTTTGCCCACTAATCCAACGCTTACCACTAAGATTCAATATATTGGATAATTCTTCAATTAAGTCAGGGGCGCTTACAACCGTTGCTAGGGCGAAGTGGCTTATGCCAACCCTCTCGACGCCGGGATAATTTTTAACGTTCTTAAAGAGTTCAGTAACAGCTTGCCTATTAACTTCTAACCCTTTAGCCCCATATCTCAACACATCCTCAGCGTGGAGCAGTGGTTGCCTACCAGCCCTAACGTTAACTTCAACCTCCTTCAAGATATGCTCAATCGGCCTGCATCTAAAACGCTGTAGGGTTGGGACACAGAAATCGCAGCCGCGTCCGCAACCCCTAGCGATCTCAACTATGCCATCTATAGTTGCGCCCCTTATAATGGGCATCTCCTCAACCCCGACAATCTCGCCATAAACGACGCCGGGAAGATCCTCGCCGCGAACCGCCTTCTCGAAAAGTGGGCCCACAACCCTCTCACCCTCGCCTATAACGACGGTATCTATACCAAGCTCCCTTCGAATACCCTCATCTTCAAGCTGCCATGCGCCAGCCCCGCCCACAATTATCCTCGGCCTAAACCTTTTAACTGCCGGGTGGTTAAGAAGCTCGCGGAATTTAATAGCCATATAGGCTTCTCCACCAAAGATTTCTGTGAAGGTTGTTGTCGCCGGACCTATGCCCAGCGGGTCATTTTCAGTTATCCCAAGAACCTTAGTTTCAGGCCCAATGATCTTCTCTAGGCGCTCTGGGTGGGCTACTATTACATCCTCTCTTCTGAAGCCATAATCTAGTAGAGCTGCCTCAATCTTTCTAGTTCCATATGGTGCAACAATGGCTGAACCGTCGGGGTTGGCTTTAGCTGGAGGGCAAAATATCCTGAAATATACGCTGTCGGACACTAATCCCCTTGGGACGCATGCGCTAAATCCTAAGAACATTGCTCCACCATATTCACTCATGAGGGTTCTATCGGCAGTTAAGACAATTGGATAACCCATAAATCCCGCCTAAAAAGAGATATACTTTCCATTAATTTTTAAGGTTTATAGTGGTGTTAAAAGAGTACTGTTAAACTAGAGTTAATATTGGCTGGATGGAGGTGTTGAAAATAAATTTCTCTAGGGGCGGCTCCTTGCCTAATGATGTTCTTGAAAAATATATCCGCGCTGGCAGGATAGCGGCCAGGGTTAGGGAGGAGATGAGAAGAATTGTTAGGGAAGGGATGCCACTAATCGAGATCTGCGAAATTGCTGAGGATATGATTAGGAAGTTGGGTGGAAGCCCCGCCTTCCCATGCAACGTATCTGTAAATGAAGTCGCTGCTCACTACACTTCCCCGCCAAAAGATACACGCGTTGTACCCAGCGGTTCCCTTGTTAAGGTGGATATAGGAGTCCACGTAGACGGTTATATAGCTGACACCGCCACAACAATATGCTTCAACCCAGAGTATGAGAACATGGTATATGCGGCTGAGAGGGCTCTCGAGGCGGCGATAAAAGTCATAAGGCCAAGTGTGATAATTTCTAAGGTTAGTTCTGAAATAGAGGCTGTGATTGAGCGTTATGGGTTTAAGCCAATATATAATTTAAGCGGGCATGAAGTTGGCCACTACGTGATTCACGCTGGGAAATCCATACCAAATGTGTCACATCTATCTATTGAACGCATGCGCCCAGGAGGGGTTTATGCAATAGAGCCATTCGTAACCCTTAAAGGCGCTGCTGGGAGAGTTGAGGATGGGCCTGAAAAGTATATTTTTAGGCTCGTGAAGATGAAAGCTTCATTAAAGAGTTCTGAAGCAAAGGAACTCCTTAAGGCAATTGAAACTAACTTTAGAACGTTACCCTTCGCTGAGAGGTGGCTGAATAGAATTTATGGTCAAAATGAATCATATAAGAGGGCATTCTCAGAGCTCCTCTCCTCCAAGTGTCTCATGGCTTATCCAGTATTCATAGAGGCAAGCGGAAGCCCCGTCGCTCAGGCTGAACATACAGTTTATGTTGGCGAAAAAGACATTATAGTGTTAACAGCTTGAAGAGCGCCCCTTGATAATTATAAGTTACTCAGAACGCTGCTCTTTTTCATTTACCTCCCTAAAGATCGAGTACACTATGAGACTACTTCCACACCTTGGGCATACGCCGACCTCCTTGAAAATGTAATCCCCCTTCTCAAACCCTCTTGCACTGACATAATCGCAATTCACGCACCTTAAAACTGTTGAAACCTTTTGCTGTTCAAATAATATGTTTTGGGGCTTCTTAATAATCTGAAAAACGAAATATAGTGATAGCAAAATTGTGCCCATACTTAAGGCCACAGTAATATAGTTTGGCATCTTATGGAAAGTGTATTCCCAAATGAATGCTATTATGGCTATTATGAGCATTATCAGGGCGATGATCGCTAAAAAGACTTGCGCACCTCTAACTTTACCTTCCTCATTCATAGAGAACAACACCCCACTATTGTGCTATCCCAATTGTATTACCTATACCGGCAATTATGACCGCATCGCCCTTCTTGGTTTTCTCGAGGATTATCCTCTTAACTCTCCCTATAGCCTCCTCAACACCATCAACTATCTCCTTTCTCATTGTTGATATCACGTCCTCGATACCCTCCTTAATTAATATCGCATAAAATGGAACCTTGTATTTGGTGGCAACCTCCTCAACCTTATACTTATCGACGCCAGGTCCACCTATGGCGGCACCGACACCCTCAATGACCTCGCCACTCTTCTCTCCCTCAAGCTTCTGGGCTGCATCCACCATGATTATGAGGGCGACATTTCCATTTAACTCCTCTAACACCTGCTTTATTGCCTCACCTGGCTTACCAACATTTCCGCCCGGCCCCTTAGCCTTTATAACGTAAGCCTTCCTACCCTCTATATCCACCTCACTCACAATGGTATCTGGCACTATGATTCTCTTTGCTTTACCATACATTAGTCTCGCAGCTACAAGGGCGCCCGCTCCATCCCCTATTGGTTGGCCAAGAGTGAAGGCTCTAAGGGCCCTGATAAAAGCCTCTGACTCCCTCATTATAAGCGGTAGAATCATTTGTATTTGTAGAAGTATATAGAAGCTTAGAGTTCTTTTTCCCATTAAATAGTAATGCCTGACTATCTTGTAGATCTGGTTTAATGCCATAGCAACCTCTAAAACATTTGTTAAATTGTTTATTTGCGTCTCATCTGCCTCCGGCACCATTTGTTTAACCTCGTCTTTAAGCCTAAATTCCCTAACATCTATTATATGCTCTAGTCTCCTGATTACTCCAGTTGGATCCAGAGTCACTGGCTCAATATCCACGTGCTCAAGTATTCGGTCTACCCTGGTCTCTAGATCCTCTGATGGCTTACCAATCTCCTTTATCGCTGAAATCGCCATTTGACGGCTCCTATCCCTCATAACCTTAAGTTTCTTTAGGGATCTCTCGATCTCCCTTAACATAAGCACGGTCTGGATACGCTGACCATAAATCCAAACAACTACAAGAACAACTATCCAAACGAGTTGAAAGACCCATCCGATGTCCTGCTGGGCTCCCTGCTGCATGCAGCTTACTAGAACACCCGTAAACATGCATGCGCCGACCTTCTAAAAATAAGAGAAGCCTTGAAGATAAAATTTTAGGAAAAACGTGAGATGTAAAAACAATTTTATACTTATATTATTTTCTCCTATGTCTTTTCTCCCTCTCCATTCTCTCCATTTTGGCGCGCCACTCACTTTTACTCGATGATCTTATATCCGACTTAGATTGGCACTGAGCGCTATCTATTTGGCGAAACTTGTTTATGTTCCTATAAAACGTCTCGTAATTTATTCTATTATACTGTAAATCAATCATAATCTGATTTAAATATCTCTTAGCCTCTTGGTCAGTAGTCTTATCATAAGCCTCCAAATACGCGAGATAGGCAGCCTTAAGCTGAAAATTAGATGAATCTTTTAGGACAACTCTCCCTTCCGGATCTGTCTCTTCCAAACCTTCCTCACACGCTATAGACTATAAGAAAAAGTATCGTCTCTAGTTTTTAAAACTATCGTTAAAGAAACCCTGTGTTATTTTGGAATCGTTAGAATTCTTATATAGTCCCCTACGTCTGCACAACTATCTGCAGTATCCTCCATAAAATCAGCTAAATCCTTTAAAATTACTAGTATCGCCGGGTTTATTTTATCACCATATTTTAGTAGTAAGGACTTTATTTTGAGATGATGCTTGTCAACTTTATTCTCCTCTTCCTCAACCTTGAGGGATACCTCTCGGGCCTTTACCGGATCTTCACTAAGTAAGCCTAGGCTCTCCTTTAGCGTTACTGCACATTTGACGACATCGGAAACCATATCTAAAAAGGCTCTTAAAATTTCAGTGGGCATTTCATGGTCTAGGAGGATTAGAACGCTTCTCGCCGAATCTTTAACAAAATCCGCCATTACATCCAAGCGCTTAACTAGATGCATTATGTCTTCCCTATCCCTCGGTGGGAGAATACCCTTGGTAAGCTCTTCGAAAACTGTCCTTCTGAGGTTATCTATTTCCTCCTCAACTAAGAATAATCTCTCAATAATATTTTTAGCCCCCTCCTTATCCCCAGTAAAAAATGCCTTAAAAGTTCTCTCTAGATCATTTACCGTGTCAAGCGCTAATATCATCTGCCTGTAAGCTATATCGAGAACTTTATCCTTACGTCTCTTTTCAAACCATCGCTCCATATATGTTTGTCCCCAACAAATATATTTTAGCTTTTCTCCACCGTTCTACTCATTCAATAGATATGGCTTTCTCTAATCCTTCCTCAGGGTAGGGATAAAGGAGAAGAAACTTTGGGGGCAGAAATATACTTACACGTTCACCAACATCAAATTTAAGGGCTTTTGTAGAAAACTGCGTCTTTACAGAGACTACAAAGCTATTCTCTACTGAGACCTCAAATCGAAACGAGCTGCCAAGAAAAGATTTATTTTCAATAACTCCTTTCAGCGCCTCCCTGTGGATAGTCTTTTTACTCATCTCAATAAACTCAGGCCTTATAGCCACAACAACCCTCTTAGAGTCAAAGTTAACTTTACGTGCGCTATAGAGGACATATCCATTAACGTCTATTTTAGTGTAATCGTCTCCTTCACCAATTACCTCACCCTCAAGGAAGTTTGCTTCCCCAACAAAGTATGCTGTAAAAAGATTTTTGGGGTTGAGGTAAAGGTCTAGCGGTGTGCCGACCTCAATTATTCTACCAGACCTCATGACAGCTATTCTATCGGCAATAGACATAGCCTCCTCCTGATCATGCGTCACATGGATTGCCGTTAAGCCAAGATCTTTAACAAGTCTCCTGAGCTCATACCTCAAAAGACTCCTAACTTTGGTATCAAGAGCACCGAGAGGTTCATCAAGCAATAGTAGCTGCGAGCCGGAGACTAAGGCTCTAGCAACGGCAACCTTCTGCCGCGCCCCGCCACTAAGCTCATCCGGGTAATTCTTAACTCTTTCATATAGCTCCATCATGTGAAGCATCTCCTCAATCAGGCTTCTGACGCTAGAGATCTTGTAGCCCTTGACAAATGGACCGTAACAAAGGTTATCATACACGTTCATGTGAGGGAAGAGAGCTATTTCCTGGAAAACGTATCCCGTATTTCTATCTTCTATTGGAAGGTTATTTACTAATTTATTGTCTACATAAATCTCTCCCTCATCCGGGTCAACAATTCCAGCTATACATTTTATGAGGGTTGTCTTACCACAGCCGCTCGGTCCTATTATACAAAGATACTCCTTATCATTGATTTCGAGACTAACATTATTTAACGCAACCACATTATTATATTTCTTCGTTATATTGACCAGGCGGACCGATGGAATATTATATCACCTCTATCTCTTTATAGAGACCATGCGGTGGGTATGGATACACTTTCACATCCTCGGGTTCAATGTATAGATAAACTCTTTCACCAACCTTGAACTTTCCGATGGCTTTTGCCAATGGGACCTTAGAGTTAGCCTTATCGCCATTATCTAATGATATTGTGTAGGAAATGAAGTCTCCAAGAAAACTAGTATTCACGATTGTTCCGGGAAAGACGTTTATCTCCTCCCTCTTTTTCTTAGCCTTTAAAATTTTACTCTTTTCCTCCCTAACCATCACAATAACCCTTTCGCCGACGGATCTATTTGGGTCATTAATGCGTAAAAGAAAGTTGTTTCTCAGCTGGATCCAAGAGCCATACCTGTCAACATCTGCTACAAAGCCCTCAAAGAAATTTGCTCCGCCAATGAAGTGCGCGACAAATATATTCTTTGGATCATTATAAACCTCTAGTGGAGAGCCCACCTGCTGGATCTCTCCATTCCTCAACACAACTATCCTATCAGCAACGATCATGGCTTCCTCCTGGTCATGCGTCACGTGAATAGTTGTTAAATTGTTCTCCTTTGCTAGCTTTCTGAGCTTATATCTTAGCTCAACTCTCAGCCTAGCGTCTAACGCCCCAAGCGGTTCATCTAATAGCAGGATTTTAGCTCCAGACGCAAGAGCTCTTGCGAGAGCTAGGCGCTGCTGCATGCCTCCACTCAACTCATGTGGAAAAGAGTTCGCCCTCCATGCAAGCCTCGTCATCTCAAGCATTTGCATAGAGATTCTTCGCGCCTCTTCAACACTTAAACCCTTTGAGAGAGGGCCGAAGGCAACATTTTCAAGGACTGTTAGATGGGGGAACAAGGCGTAATATTGGGGGAGATAGGCAACATTCCTCTCGTACGCTGGCATATTATTAACGAGTTTATCATCAATGTAGATTTCTCCTTTATCTGGCTTAACTATTCCAGCGACAAGTTTAAGCAACGTTGTCTTACCGCTTCCAGTTGGCCCCAATATACATAGGTATTCTCCATCCTCAATAGTCAAGCTCAAATTTTTAATTGCCGTAATGTTACCGTACTTTTTAGTTACATTCACCAGTTTTATGGTCGGCATAACTCACTCCTTCCTTTTCATGAAAAATAGTCTTAGAGCCAAGAGGAATATGAAAGAGGAGACCATGTAAATCCCTGCTCCGAGAGCCTTCTGGGTAATCGGTACATTTTCATCCTTAATCCAGTTAACGAGCAGTACTGGGAGGGTCCAGAATTCCCGCGACTTTGCAACGGCTTTAGCGGCTCCCGTCTCGGCCAAGGCTCTTGTAAAGACCAGGATGGCCCCTGAGAACATTGAATATCTAGTGAGTGGAAATATTATCCTACAAAATACTGAGAATGGCCTAGCACCCAGCGTGCTAGCAACATCCTCAAGTTCCTGAGGCACGCTTTCTATCGCCGCAGCCATTGACGCAACAAAATACGTGTATGTTATGGTTATGTGGGATGATAAGAGTGTCCAAAAATCAGGTATGGAAGCATATTTCCCCCAAAAAAGTCTTAAGGATACTCCAAGAGCAATTGATGGAACTATTATTGGTATATTAATTATGGCTTTTAGAATCGTGGACACCCTACCTAGCTTTCTCCTAGCGATGATTACAGCCATCGGCAGCCCAAAAACCATGTTCAATAAAGTTGCAAGCAAACTTACTCCATAAGAGATTAACATGCCACGCCAATAATCTTTCCAAGGGCCGAAGGGAGAGAAGGCGGAGCCTAGCGCTCCGCCGAGAATAGATTCGAACATTGGAAAGGCAATAAAAATTGATGGAATAATAACAATTAAGAAGAGTATTAATAGGGAGAAGGAGTCACGAAGTTTAACTGCTTTTAGGGAGCTCATTTTCCCCTCAAGAGAGGGAAAGACACGCCTAATTGGGAGCCTTATTGTAGGAGCTAAGAGACTTATCAGGAAGAACACCGCTATCGAAGACGCTATCAAAAATGAACTCACATATACTAGCATTCCATTTTTAAGTATGCTTGGAACCTCAGCTTCACTCATCTCTATGAGGTTAAAGAGGAAGACGGGGCCGTTCTCCCATGAGCCAGCGACCATTACTGTCGCCCCGGTCTCTGAGAGGGAGCGGGCTAATGATAGTAGGAATGAGGTTATTATGCCGGGCTTAAGTAGCGGTAATGTTACTGTTCTGACAGCCGTCCATGGGCGCGCACCTAAGGTTCTAGCAGCAACCTCATAAATCTCCCTATAGTTGAGTAGCTCTCCAACCATAACCCTAACTATTACAGGGTATGAGAAGACAAAGTGAAGTAGAAGGACTAAGAAGAAGCCGGGCGGAATAAGTGATTTTACTCCAAGGAGTGATGAAAGACCATACTTATCACTCCAAAAGAGAAGTATTGAGTAGCCCAATGCAGCGGTTGGCATTAGGAATGGAATATCTACAAGAGTATCTATGAGGTGTGCCACTTTACTCTTTGATCTCGCTATAAACCATGCTAAAGGCAGAGCTGCCACCAAATCTAAGATTGAAACAAGGAAAGCCATAATAAAGGATTGAAGTATTGCTGAGTTCGCTCTACTCAATAAGCTTTGTTCGTAGATAATTGTGTTGATGTAACTAATGTTCTCGATAATGCCTATGAGTGGTGGGAGTAGGACTAATGCAAAGAAGAAAATTAATGAGGAAGCGTAAAGGAAGAGTTTCATCAATCTATTAGACGAAAACTCATCGAGTTTTTTAATCACTAGACCGATGCTTCTACTCTCCGACATACCTCTCAATTGAACATCTCTTCTAGGAAATTATACTTTGACTTATTTTAAAGTAGCTTTGTTTTAAGAAATTATATGCTTTTATTTTGACCAGGGGACCTGCATCAAATGGTTCTTAAGCTCCACCACTTATTTTCTCAATTATCTTTCGGCATATCTCCTCAGCCTTCAGCCCCTCTATCAGCTCTATATTGTATGCTTTAGCCATCTCATATTCCTCTAAGCTTAACCATCTGCTGCTTGGTATAATTAGAAAACTTTCAGTTGCCCCAACATCAATAGCCTTTACATAAAGGGATATGAGCGCCATCTTTATGCCGTCTCTCTCCCGTAGAAAGTCTCCCACAACAAGACTCCTTACAGGATCTTTTATACTTAAAGCCAAGTCAAAATTTTGATTTAGCCCAGATTTACCTCTTATCGTTGCGGGCATCTCCGGAAGCCATCCTTTCTCAGTAACCATGGGGCTCAAGACATCAAAGAGCTCTCCTATAGCCCTCTCAAATAGTATCTCTGTAAGTCTTATTGAGAGGTTAAGGGACTTAAACCATAAGTCCATGAAAAGCTTGCTTAATAATGCTGAAAAAATTGCGGAGTTAGACCATAAATATATCATCTGGAACCTATTATTGTCCATGGAGCTTATTGGAAACCAGAGTAGACACTCACCAGCATCCGTTATAATAAAGTCTATGCTAGTATGTTTGGCATCTATATGCCTAACCTCCGCAATTTCTGATAGCATCTTTAGGTCACTTGTTTCTCCATTTACGCTAGCCAATACCTTCAAATTTACCCCACGCGCATATGCGTCCTCCAAAGTCTCTATAAGCTCATTTATTGTTAACAGTTCTTCTAAATGCGAAACGCAGATTAAGACTTCTCTCTTCGCCCTATTTATCATCTCAATAAGATACATTTGATAATTCTCAGCATCACTAAAGACCACGGTCTTCTCCATTGGTTTTCCTGTCTCTAAGCGCCAAAGAACCACCGAGGCATCCTGAGCCATGCACCAAATAGCTTCAAAGAACGCTTTTATAGATTGTATATAGTGGGGTGAATCCGTCCAAAATCCTGAATCGCCTTCACTCTCTAGCTTCATTGAATCATCATTTGAGAGGGATGTGAACGCTGCCTTATCATCAACTATGAGAAAACGGGTTACTATATTTATATCAGAATGTCTTACTACAGCATATTTCATATAATCCCTTAACCATGAAGCCAATCTCCTATCAGTGATGTTCGTAAGTATCTTAACTTTTACACCTCTACCATTTAATCTCCTCAATATATTAATGAAACCAGAAAGTGCTAGGCGTACTAAATCAACTGGTGTTGTTAATAAGCAGGCTTCTCGCTGGCTATCCCCCAGCATTTGCATCATAACACTATATACATTTTTCCTTCCACAATGAAACCTAAACTTTGTTTCAACCGTATACTCTTGGTGCTGGGCGGAGAGCTTAGAGAACTCATCTAAAATCTTGGTATACATGTTTTCCATCTCTAAAACCCTATTCTTGGCAGCTGATAACAATACGTTAAGAGCAAACGCAGCTGGTACCGCCGAGAACTTTAGAGGTCTACCAGGCAAAACATCTACGAGACCCATATTCTGCAACTTTTTGAGATTGCGGTAAATGCTCATACGATTAGTTTTTAAAGCACTTGATATGACACTAACGCTACTTGCCCCCACTCTAATTAAATGGATGAAAATTTGAGCCTGCAATCTCGTCAAGCCAAAGAACTGAAGCATATTCATGAGGTCTTTAACGGACATTACTAACCTTCCTGTATCAATGTGAATAGACAAATGTTACATATTTTATAAGTTGGGTAATGTTTAATCCTTAGTGAGCGCTATGCATATACTAATTAACATACAAATGTTACATATCTTTATAAAAGTTTTTACAGAAATAAAATATTAGCATGATTAAGACAAATTTTACAGAAATATTTAGTTTGAATGTGCGTAGAAGCAAACTAGAGATTTATGTTGATGTTTTAAGGGCGATTAATAGAGGCATTAATAAGCCCACCAGAATAATGTTTGCCACGAACCTTTCTTGGAAAACTCTTAGTGAAGTGCTAAAGAACCTTGAGGAGAGGGAACTTATAGAACAGAGAATAGTGGGAAGACGTAAGTTATTCTTCATAACTGAGAGGGGAAAGATTATCTTAAATACTTTTGAAGCCTTTGCCATAGAGTTCGCAAACAATAATTTAACTTCTATACAACAATCAAATAAAACTTTAAAGAAGAAAAACAATTATCCTACATTAAAAGCGGACAGATTTTAGGAAAATAACATTGTATTTATAGAGCGTCAACTCATATATTATTGAGGTAATCTAATTTGTGGCTTTTTAAGGTGATTTAATGGAGCGTATATCAACTGGAAGTGATGTGCTTGATCTTGTATTTGAGGGAGGCTTTCCAGCGGGGAGCCTTATAGCCATTACCGGCTCCCCGGGCTCCGGTAAAACTATATTTGCGGCGAACTGGATTTACAGCTGCATTAAAAAGTTTGATAGAAATGGATTGTACGTCAGTTTTGTTGAGAGTCGTAAGAGTTTCATTGAGAATATGCGGAGACTAGGTTTAAAATTTGAGGATCTTGAGCTCGAAGGGAAGTTTAAATTTCTTGAGATGGTTACTCTAAAGGAGGCTGGCCTCCCAGTAATTTTTGAGGAGATAATAAGCGAGATTTCTAATATGAAGGCCACAGCTCTCGTCATAGATTCATTTTCGGCAATTTCCCAGGTTATAGAAAAAGCACAAGATATTAGAATACTGAGCCATGCAATCCTGAACAAGATTGTTAGAGATGTTGGTTGTACAACAATAATGATAATCGAGAAGCAGGCCCCTGAAGAGGTTTATGAGCCAGCGGAGTTTCTAGCGGACTGCATAATACACCTTTGTAGAAAGGAGATTAACGGTACACTTCTAAGGTGTCTTAAGATAATTAAGGCTCGAGGAACGGAGATACGGCAACCAGTCATGGTCTTCACACTAAAGGATGGCTTCAAAATCTTCAGGCCACTATTAATGGGCGGGTTTAAGGAACCCATAAAGAAATTTAAAATAGTTCCACACGGCAAGGATTATTATTCGTCAGGCATTCGCGATCTAGATACGGTTATTGGTCCAATGTTAAGGAGAGGAAGCTACAATCTATTGGAGATTGAGAGAAACGTTACATTACCAATTGAGCGCTTATTACGGGTAATTGTTTCTAACGTCTTAAACGGTGAGGGCTACGTTGTCATCCTCCCACCTCAAGGTTTAAGCGCGCAAGTTATCTTTAAATCCCTTAAATCATTTGTTCCAGAAGACGTTTTAGAGCACAATTTTAAGGTTGTTGACGTAAAGCCTACCGCCGCTGAAGTAACGAAAACGAACGTAATTTTGTTTGAGGGCAGATCATTGAAGGAAGATATAGCATACCTGTGGAACATTATTTCAGAATATAGGAGACAGAGGGATAAGCCTATTCTTTCTATTCTCAGTTTCGACACATTAGAATATTTCTATGGAAAAGATGAGTTGTTGAAGGT
Source organism: Candidatus Bathyarchaeota archaeon (assembly GCA_018396995.1). Taxonomy (GTDB): domain Archaea; phylum Thermoproteota; class Bathyarchaeia; order Bathyarchaeales; family DTEX01; genus DTEX01. The sequence continues at coordinate 19,306 of JAGTQB010000013.1, read as the reverse complement.
TCTAGGTGAGGATCTAGCGAATATAAGAAACTTTGGGGATATAAGATTAAATATTATTAGGTCGGAGTGCGCTATAGCTGGACATTTAAGCGCCCTAGCGGACGTTCATTTAATTGTTAGGGAGATTAATGGCGTAATTTTCCTTCAAGGCATAAAGCCCAGAACACCATTGTTTAACATTGATCTTCATGTTGATGAAGAGGGGACGGAGATCAAGCTGATACCAATTTTATAATGGAGGATAATCATGAATAAAACAATACGATATAGGGGTGGCGAGGCAGATGAGAAGTTTAAGAAGATACTGGCTGAGGCTGTAAATGAAGGATTAAATCTTTTGGGTGAAACAGTTAAAGCCGTACTCCTACATTTGATTAAAGAGCGCTACAATATAGAAGAGCATGAAATACCTAAGAAGATCAGAGAGTTTTCACTGGCACTTAGAAGTATACTCGGTAGGGAAGGAGGAAAAACCATTGAAAGGGCCATCGTGAAGTGTCTCTATTCTAAGCTGGGGTTGGGAACACCGGAAGACATAAAGGAACTCTATGAGCATATATCTGAGGCTTACAGGAAAACGTCTCCTGAGCATGAAATATAATTTTAGGAAAACAACTCAAATTAACACGAGAACTATAAATTTTTGGACCTTTACAAGGTTGTATGCCATATTAAGCTAAGATGCCTCCTGTGAGAGGATATGAATGGCAAAGAATGTCTAACTATAAAGGGCTTCGTTTCCAGCGGGATGGGGGAGGGGAAATTATTTTCATCATTACCATGGTTTAGGGAATACGTTAAAAGAACACTTAATTTCGACCCCTTCCCAGGAACGCTAAATATAATTGTGTCCAATGGGGACTCAAGAGTTCTGAAAGAAATATTTAGGTGTGGCGGGTTTATGGTGCTCTCCAGAGAAAATTATTTCCCCGGCAGGCTATATAAGGCGCTCATAGCGTATAAAGTGGAGGGGGCGGTCGTCAGACCTGAGACCCCTAGATACCCAGAGAACCTTGTAGAAATTATTGCACCAGTATGCCTAAGAAGGGTTTTGAGTATTAGGGATGGTGACGAAATTGAGGTCAAAATATTTCTTAGGTAGGCAGCATGGAACATTTTCAATAGTCGCGAGGTGCCCAAAAACCCTAGCCTTAGGGGTCTGCGTAGCCTCTAGATCCATAGCCGTGGGAAGCGTCGTCCCACATGTGGAACCTGGTCTCGGGGCGCTCGCCGTCCAAGGCTACACAAACTTCTTTTTTGGCGTTAATGGGCTAAGGCTTCTACGTGAGAGCTACTCTCCACAGGAGGTTGTAGAGATATTGTTAAGGAATGATGATCTGAGGGAGATGCGGCAGATAACAATTATTGATTTTTCCGGGAGAAAGGTTGCATTTACTGGAAGGAAAACCCTTGAGTGGAAGGGGCATATTATTGGAGAAGATTACGTCGCAGCTGGAAACTTGTTGGCATCAAACCGTGTTTTAGAAGAGATGGCGAAGGCATTTGAGGAGAGTAGGGGTGAGTGGCTTGCCGAGAGGCTTATGAGTGCATTGGAGGCTGGGGAGAGAGCTGGAGGGGATAGGAGGGGGAGCCGTTCTGCCGCCCTCCTAGTTGCTGAGAAAGAACCAATACATGAATCACGCCCAATAATAAATTTAAGGGTTGATCTACACGAGGAACCAGTTAAAGAGTTACGTAGAATATTTGAAGCCTACAAGAGTTGGCTGGATCTATACCGTTAACCTCCACACCACGAAAATTTTAAGAGTTGTGGGTTAATGGTTCAGAAGGCTTATTTATCTTCATCTTTAAATAACTTTTAAAGAGAATAGAGGGAGAAAGTCTAGTATCTTATGTGGGGGGAAGTTTAAGTGAAGCAGCATATGAGTGGTGAACCCGTTGAGGTAACGGACTTCAATTTTAACGACTTCATAAAAAGCGGACGCTTAGTTGTTGTCGACTGTTGGGCTCCCTGGTGCGCTCCATGCAGAATGATGGCCCCAATAATAGATGAGTTGGCCAGAGAATATGCTGGAAAAATTTTATTTGGGAAGCTAAACGTCGATGAAAATCAAAGGATTCCAGTACAATATCAAATAATGAGTATACCAACTTTCCTAGTCTTTAAAAATGGGGTTCTGGTTGAGAGGATAGTTGGCGCAATGCCGAAGAAGGTGCTGGAGCAGAGGCTTGTCAAATATATATAGGTTAGGAAAAACTCAGAAATATCCAGAGTATATCTACTTTTTCCTGAATAAATATCTAATACCGCTTGGTTTAATGTTAGGATGGGAAGGTGATATGTCGGGTTCGAGGGTGGTTACGCTCCGCGTTGCTGAAGCTCATAGCAGGGATGTTGGAAGGGGTATAGCTAGGATTGATCCAAGGATCATGGGAGACCTAGATTTAACTCCAGGGGATATCATCGAGATTTCAGGTAAGCGTAAGACCGTAGCTATATGTTGGCCCGGGTATAGTGAGGATTCTGGTAAGGGCATTATACGTATAGATGGCTACATAAGGAGAAATGCAGGCGTCAGCATAGATGAAAAGGTTATTGTGAGGAAAGTTGAGGCTAAAAATGCTGAGAAAGTTGTTTTAGCCCCCGTTGAGCCCCTAAGAATTGAGGGGGCTGAGGAGTATTTAGCTCAGATTCTCGAGGGAAAAGTTGTTACCAGAGGAGACTATATACCTCTCGGCATAATGGGGAGAACAATAGACCTTATTGTGGTAAGCATTAGTCCACCAGCCCCAGCCGTGATAATAACCAGGAGCACAGAGATATCCATTGGCGAAAAGCCAGCGGCGATGGTTAGGGAGGTTCCGAGGGTTACATATGAGGACATAGGTGGGTTAAAGGAGGAAATTAGGAAAATTAGGGAGATGGTTGAGCTCCCGCTGAAGTATCCGGAGCTCTTTGAAAGACTTGGAATAGAGGCGCCGAAAGGCGTCCTCCTCTATGGTCCGCCTGGAACCGGCAAGACCCTGCTAGCAAAGGCAGTAGCTAATGAAACAAATGCAGCCTTCTTCAGCATAAGCGGACCGGAGATAATGAGCAAATATTATGGTGAGAGCGAGGAGCGCTTGAGAGAAATATTCAGGCAGGCTGAGGAGAATGCTCCAAGTATAATTTTTATTGATGAGATTGATGCGATAGCGCCTAAGAGGGAGGAGGTTACCGGAGAGGTTGAGAAAAGAGTTGTGGCGCAGCTACTTGCACTAATGGATGGCTTAAAGCCGCGTGGAAGGGTCGTGGTTATAGGCGCTACGAATAGGCCTAACGCCCTCGACCCAGCCCTTAGAAGACCTGGTAGATTTGATCGTGAGATAGAGATAGGTGTGCCGAATAAGCAAGGTAGATTTGAGATACTGCAGATACACACGCGTAACATGCCCCTCGCAGACGATGTAGACCTAGAGAAAATTGCCAGCATAACCCATGGCTTCGTCGGGGCGGATCTCGCGGCGCTCTGTAAAGAGGCAGCCATGAGAGCTCTGAGGAGAATACTGCCTGAAATAGATTTTGAGAAAGATACTATCCCAGCGGAGATACTGAATAAAATTGTCGTTACAATGAATGACTTTATGGAGGCTTTAAAGGATGTGGAGCCATCCGCCATGCGTGAAGTCCTTGTGGAAGTTCCAAATGTTAGGTGGGATGACATCGGCGGCTTACACAATGTTAAACTTGAACTCCAGGAGGCTGTCGAGTGGCCGCTCAAGTACCCTGAGCTCTTTGAGCATATGGATGCAAGGCCGCCTAAAGGCATACTTTTATATGGCCCCCCTGGGACCGGGAAGACCCTGCTAGCTAAGGCTGTTGCAACTGAGAGTGAGGCGAACTTTATAAGCATTAAGGGCCCCGAGATACTCTCTAAGTGGGTTGGTGAATCCGAGAAAGCCGTGAGGGAAGTCTTTAGGAGGGCTAAGCAGGCAGCTCCTAGCATAATCTTCTTTGATGAAATAGACGCCATTGCCCCGGTGAGAGGAAGCGGTTACGGCGACTCACATGTGACTGAGCGGGTTATAAGCCAGCTACTAACGGAAATGGATGGCATAGAGGAGCTCAGAGGAGTAGTTGTCTTAGCCGCGACAAATAGGCCTGATATAGTAGACCCCGCCCTACTAAGGCCTGGAAGATTTGACAAACTGCTCTATGTTCCTCCCCCAGACCTTGAGACAAGAAAAGAGATACTGAGGATCCATTTGAGGAAGAAGCCCCTTAGCGAGGACATAGACATAGACGATATAGCCAAGAGAACCGAAGGTTATACTGGAGCCGACTTGGCAGCTGTATGCAACACAGCAGTAATGCTCGCGATAAGAGAACATATACTTAATAGTGGCAAAGACCCCGAAAAGACGAAGAAGAACCTAGGGAACCTCAAAATTTATAGAAGACACATTGAGGAGGCTCTTAAGAAAGTCAAGCCGCTACCACAGAGGGAAATGGAGATGTATAAAAGAATATCTGAGGAATTCGCTACAAGAATGAGATGAATGAACCCAAAAATATATAATCGTGAGAGTTAAAAAAGAATATTTTTGGAGTCAGAGGGGCCTCGGTGGCCTAGGCTGGTTAGGGCACCGCCTTGGTAAGGTCCCAGAAAGGCGGGGGTCGCGGGTTCAAGTCCCGCCCGAGGCTCCAGTTATCCGGGTTCAAGTCCCTTTCCATATCCCCCTCCTTTTTAGTCTAGTGAAAGTAAGTTTAGCGTGAGCTCTTAGTACACACTTTGATAAGCGGCTTAAGGGTATGGGCGGATTTAGCGAAGATTCATGTGATATATACTATATACTATATATAGAAACAACCACTTAAAAGTCGCACTCTAGTAAAATTATCTCGATGAAACATAAGTATTAAGGAGTTGATGACTTATGAGCCTTATAGAGGAGACCTTTAAGACTAAAAAGGCTGTTATAGGAGTTATTCACTTACCCCCTCTCCCCGGCTCCCCAAGATATATGGGGGAAGAAATTGGCTCAATAATTGAGAGAGCTCTTAAAGACGCTAAGGCTCTAAGTGATGGAGGGGCTAATGTTTACATAGAGACGATGGTTACGGATCAGGGGATCATAGAGCCATGCGCCTATAGGGTTCAGATGGCGAAGAAAATTTATCATGCTGCGGATGTTAAGGTCTTCGCAGACATACACGTAAAACATGGAGCATCACTAACCCAAAGACCCCTAGAGACTGTAGCTGAAGAGGCCTTGAAGAGGGGATTAGCTGACGCAATAATTCTAACTGGCCCAAGTACTGGCATGCCTCCCCTACTAGACGATGTTAAGAGGGTTAGAGATAATCTGCCTAACGCTCCAATCATAATTGGTAGCGGTTGCAGCCCTGAAAACATATATGACTTGTTTAGGCTGGCTGACGCCGCAATAGTCGGCAGCTACTTTAGAGGTGGAGACTTGTCGGCGCCAATATCAAAGGATAGAGTCGAGAAAATCATGGCAAAAGTTAGGGAAATCAGGAAAGAATGGAATATAGTATCAACTTATGCTACATCCAAAAGAATTTTTCACCCACATAAGGATTGTTATTACGTAGGAGTAGAATCCTTCTTATGAGATGCATGAGAGTATTGCTAAAGTAATATATATGGAAATTATAGTTAACCATTGTGGAGCTAAGCATGTTTAGCTGAATCCACCCTAGGTGAATATTATGGGGAGTGGTGAGGAGTTTAGTTTCATGAAGCCGGGGAGAGAAATACCGCCAATAGTCTCAACCCAATGGCTTCATGAAAACCTCGGGAGACAAAATCTGGTCATAGTTGACATTAGAAGCAGGGAAGAGTACCTAAAGGGGCACATTCCCGGAGCAATAAATGTTCCCTTTGACTTCCCTGAGTCAGCTTGGATCACTGTTAGGAACGGACTCCTACTAGAGATCCCAGCTAAAGAAGCTTTGTTCCAAACGATAGGTTCAATGGGGATTAAGAGCGATTCTCTAGTTATTGTTGTTGGGAAGGTTCCTGAGTGCACATGCCCCATGGGGACCTGCCCATTCCCCCTAGCTGATGCTGGCAGGGTGGCGGAGACATTAATTTATGCGGGTTTAAAGAACGTGGCCATTTTAAATGGAGGGCATAATGCGTGGGCCGATGAGGGGAGGCCGCTATCAACCGATATTGTGAACCCTATTCCAACAGTTTATAGGGGGACTGCACAAGACTCACTCATTGTTACAAAGAAATATGTTCTGGAGAAAGTGGAGTCAAAGAGCTCTGACGCGGTCATAATTGATGCTAGGGACCCACACGTATACTTTGGGATTGCAGTGGAAGAGTTCTCACCAATTCCTGGACACATTAAGGGCGCCAAAAACCTCCCAGCTCCTTGGCTCTGGGAGAACCTTAGAACCTATAAGCCATTGGAAGTTATTGGGGAAGCTGTCTCCTCAGTTGTTGGGGAGGATAAGTCGAGGGAAATAATTGTATATTGTGGTGTGGGCGGATATACCTTTATGTGGGGCTTCATATTGACTGAAGCATTAGGATATACAAACGTTAAGCTCTATGATGGATCATATGAGGAGTGGGCAAACTTTGAGCCGAGGGGGCCAATAGTAAAGTATAAGTGGGAGTAAAAGCGTCCTTAAACCCTAATCATGGAGCGTAGTAAACTCCCAACTTTTATTCTAACAGCCGACGACAGCTTAATGCTAAACCCTACTAACGGATTATATTCCAGCTACGTATCATGTTTCCCAACAAATATTCTCACAAAACCAGAATTCAAGAAGTATTTTCAGCTAATAGAATGCTATCCTGATGGAGAGGTGAAAGTAGCGCCCCTCTCTCTTAGGGTGCTGGAAGCAATATTAAATAGATCCGGCTTTAGAAGAGGCGAATATATCACCACCCCCAGACGTAACCTAAAGAAGCTTGTGGGAGAAGAGACAAAGGTAATCGCGGTCTCAACAATCGACCCTGAAGGGCTTGGGCCGCTAACCCGAACCCTTCAACTCTTCTATAGGGGTGAGGAACCCTATACGAAGAAAGCCTTCAAACAACTAATGGCTGAAATAAGAGCATTAAAAGAGAAGTACAATCATGTTAGGGTTATTGTTGGGGGACCAGGCGCCTGGCAACTCTCTTCTGAAAAGCTGCTTGACAGATATGGAATCGATTATCTTGTAATGGGTGAGGCTGAAGAGGTTGTTCCCAAACTTTTCAGGAGCATAGCTGAGGGAGAGGACTGCTGCTTTCCAAGAATTATAAGGGGCACGCCAGCCGACGTAGATATAATTCCCCCAATCCTCAACGCAACAATCGGCGGCCTTGTTGAGGCGAGTAGGGGTTGTGGGAGGGGGTGCTCGTGGTGTTTTTCATCAAGTTTTGGCGGTATGCGATGCATACCGATTGAAACCATAAAGAGGTCTATTGAAGCAAACGTGATGAATGGAGTAACAAGTATAGCTTTACAGAGTGATGATATCCTTCTATATGGATCTAAATCGAAAAAGTTTATTCCAGATTCAGATGCAGTGATTTCCCTCTTTAAGGATTTATACTCGGTAAATGGTGTGGGCAGTATCCTCCCCCTACACTTCTCTATTGCTTCAATAGTATCTAATCCTGAACTCCTCCATAAAATTACAGCCCTAATAAGGGAGCGGGCCACTAATCCTAATGGGGAGAAGTTTGTTGTTCAGGTCGGGATTGAAACTGGGAGCCCACGTATACTGGAGAAGTACATGCGTGGGAAAGCTCTCCCCTTCAGCCCTAAGGAGTGGCCAGAAATTGTTAGGGAGGCCTTAACGATTTTAGAACAAGAGGGCTGGCTCTGTTATGGAACAATGATCATCGGGTTCCCTGATGAGAATGAAGAAGACATAATCCAAACAATTGAATTAATTAAGAGTTTAAGGGGGTTTAGGATGGTGATCATCCCCCTAGCCTTCACACCACTAAACTTGGAGGAGGCCATGGATATGAGGTTTCTAAGGGAAAGAATATTATGGGAGTATCTACCCCTACTCTACGAGATCAAGAGGCACAATGAGAAAATATCATCATTGTTTGGGGAGAAGGCAATCTCATGGATCCCAAATACTAATGGGGCAGACTTGAATCCTTAGGGTGGTAGCTTGAAGAGTGGCATGAAGTTTGACGTTATAGTTGTCGGCGGCGGACCTGCTGGAGCGACAGCAGCTCTAAAATGTTCATTGCTTGGCTTCAATGTGATGTTACTGGAGAGGGCGCCTTTCTGGAGCAAGCCCTGTGGCGGCTTACTAACCCCACTATGCCAGATGATCTTATACAAGCGGGGTGGCGCCAAAATCCCCAGCAATATTCTGAGCAACCCACCAATCCTAAACGTTTGCTATATCTTCCTTGAGAATATGGCTACCTCAGTTATCAACTATAGACTTCTAAATGTTAGGAGGAGATTATTAGATGTGTGGTTGCGTGAATACGCTTTAAGGCGTGGGGTGGAGGTTTGGCATGGAGCTGAGTTAGTGGAGTTAGTGGAGGTCGAGCCCATTAAGGTTCTCGTAAAGGCTGGTGGAAGATGTAGGGTGGTGGAGACAAAGTATTTGATTGGGGCTGATGGAGTTTACTCCAAGGTGCGCAGCCAACTATTCCCAAACACTAATTTTGAGGTTGCCCCTGCAATCCAGGAATACTGGGCGGGAGGAGGCAACCTAAAAGATTACTTCTATGTATTTTTTAGTGAAAAGTTGACAAGGGCTTATGCTTACCTGATCCCAAAGGATAATTCAATCATCGTTGGAATATGGGCCCCGCGTGAGGATATTGACGTAATGGGGACAAGAATTGAGCTCTTCAGAAAACTGCTTATGGAAAAGTTTTCTTTTAAGCCCCGCTTTCTTATTAGGCGTGAAGTTTGGGCAGTTCCATATCAATGTGGCGTTGTGGAGGGGGCTGGAAACATTATTTTGATTGGAGATGCAGCGGGCTTCTATAACACTCTAACTGGGGAGGGAATAGGATATGCTGTGGAAAGCGCTTTAGCTGCAGGTGAAAGTATTCTAGAGGCGTCGATAGGAGGCGGGGAGGCTTCAAAAATTTACAGGGAGAGAGTGAAAGAGAGGAACGCATTCTTAAAGGAGATGCATAGAGTAGCGACCAATTTAACGGATGATGACAGAAGAAACTTTATTGAATTCCTACGGAGATACGCGTCAACAAGTAGTCACCTCGATCTCAAATTTATGTAGCTCATATATACCCTATCCCTATACAATGTTTTGCCGTCTACACTCGTTATGTTAAACGTGCAGAATGGAATTATCTTATTTCCAGGCGCCACTATATGTACACAGCATTTTCTCGATCTGTTTACATCAATGTTCCAGACGTCCTGAAAGGGCATTCCAGAAATTGATAAATAGTATTCCTGCAGGCACTCCACAAGTTCTCCGAAGTCACCAGTATAAAACTTGCATGAACAAGCACAATTTTCAGATGGCTTCCAATAGTCCTTAATGACTCCTCGGGCATGCTTCGGCCAAAGTTGCTCACTTTTCCTACTTTCAATGAGCTCCTGCAACTCTCCCTCTGATGGAAAGTCTGTTAGGGGCAGCAGTCTCCCATCCTCAGCTAATATAGAGACATTTGTAAATGAACAGTGGGATTCACATCCCCTACCGAGGTTAATTGGCACAAAGTTGTTTGCCTTCACCTCGCCTCCGGTCTGCTCCTCTATCGCCCTAAGCATATCGGGTACTGTTATCCGAGAATCATTTTCAGGCATATACGGGTATCTTCCGGAGTAGCTGATCGGCTGAAAATGGACGCCTCTAACGGTTGGAATCCGCTTCTTCGCAAACCTTATAATATCGCCTATTTGGTGAAAATTGGCGTGCTTGGTAACAGTGGGAACCAATATTACACCTAACCCCAGCTCAGCGCAGTTCTCGATAGCCTTAATTTTAATATTAGTTAAAGCAGCCCCCCTCAACCTCAAGTATACATCATCGGTTACACCATCAAACTGAAGATAAATTAGATTCGCACCACTCTCCTTTAAACGTCTAAGATACTCTTTATCCCTGGCAATTTTAATGCCGTTTGTATTAATCATTATAGTGTTAAATCCCATCTCCTTAGCCATCGCCACTATATCGGGCAGATCTTCCCGAATTGTTGGCTCGCCTCCACTGATCTGAATCGGTGGAACAGAAGTTTTACATTCATATTGAAGCACAGTTTTTAACATATCTTTGATATCACTTAGCGCAATATCATATGTGTATCTTTCATTAGCGCTTGCAAAGCATACAGGGCATGTTAAATTGCATCTATTTGTGACCTCTATAATGATGAAGCATGCCTTTCGGAGGTGCTGGGGGCATAAGCCGCAGTCTAAGGGGCACCCCTCCTCCACACCAGTGATGCTTTCATCCCCCTCTAAGCGTTCAGGCTCCCAATCGTTAAGACTCTCCCATAAAATCCAAGACTTAATCCCCCTCCAGACTAATGTTTTAAAACTCCCATGTAGTCGACAGGTCTTCACAAGGTATACATTATCATCACTCTCACCAACAATCTCCGCTGGAACCTTCTGTAAGCATACTGGGCAGAGACTTTCAGTACTTTTCAGGAGCATAACTCCCACACGCCTCAAGCATCTATTTGCTCGACTTAACCGCGGCAATTAACACATATCTGAAAGCATCCTCATAAAAAAGGTTCTCCAAGTTCTCTAAGTTTTCTGAAACGAAGTCACTGGAGCTTAATAATAGCTGGATGCCGAAGGACAGAAGCTTATCAGAGTGATCTTCAACATATATGTCGGTGAAATTTACCTCTTCCATCCACTTAACTATTTTCTCGCTGGTCTCTGCTCCAGCTATACAGAAGGCGAAATTAAACTTGTTTCTCTGGTGTTTAGGGAGATCCTTCTTCAAAACAAAGTCGGTTAATACAAATTTGCCTCCAACCTTCAAGATACGATAAATCTCCTGAAGAACCTTCCTCTTATCTGGGAAGAGGTTAAAGGAGCATTCGCAGAGGACCACGTTGAAGGAGGAGTCTTTAAATGGCAGAAACTCAGCGTCGCCAACAAGAAAATCAAGAGAATCTCCATAGGTAAGGATCTCAGAGGCTCTAAACTTACTCTCCCTAACAAACCTTTTCGACAGGTCTATTCCTATAACGGGGCAGCCGAACTCCTTTGCAATTGAGATTGCAGAAGCTCCCATTCCAGACGCCACATCTAAAACAATAGACTCCCCAGTTATCTCAGCCAGCTCACCAACCCTCCGAGTCAAGTTTAGCCCACCTGGATGTAAGCTGCCGCTATAGATCCCGCACAAGGTTTCTTCGTAAACCTGTGTTAAAAACTTCTTCAGAGATTCAGATGAGTCTTCCATAGACACACCCATTTGATAGCCCACTAATATAAAAAGATTCTTAACCAAAAAACAGAAATATACCTACTGATACTCTCTAAGAAAATGGAAAGTTTAAGTATTGTGGACAAGACATTTGTTAATGAACTTTTAAGCAAAGAGGATTGCAAGGAAGTACGCTATTGTATTCAATGCGGGGTTTGTACTGGCGCCTGTCCATTATCACCATTCGGCAGCCAGAACCCGCGGAGACTCATAGCTATGATCCGAGAGGGGCTTAAGACGGCAGTTCTCGAAGCCTTAGATTTATGTCTACTTTGCGGCCAATGTCAAATGCTTTGTCCAAGAGGAGTGAAGCTTAAAGAGGTTCTGCTTAACCTCAGGCAACTAAGCTTTAATATGGGTAAAGTTAATGAGGGATTGTCCTTCGTAAATGAGCTGTTAAGCGAGCAATTCAACCCCTACATGCAGCCGCCAGAGGCTAGAAGACAGTGGATTGAGGGTACAGGCATAACCATTGAAACTAAAGAGAAAAGTAGAATTGTTTATTTCGTTGGGTGTACAGCATCTTACATGGAGGTCAGTCAAGAGATACCACGAACAATCACTAAAATCTTAACGAGGATAAATGAGGACTGGACGCTGCTTGAGGAGGAATGGTGTTGCGGGATGCCCTTCCTATTTATTGGCAATGTTGAGAAGGCTAAGGAGTTCGCAGCCCATAATGTTGAGGAAATAAGGAAGAAGGGGGCGGAAGCTGTTATCACAGGATGCCCAACCTGCTGGCACACAATTAAATATAGATACCCAAAACTTCTCAACACCACCTTGGATTTTGAAGTCGTCCACATAACCGAGTATCTTGCAAACAAGATATCTCAGGGCGAAATTAAGATCAAAAACAAGATAACTGAAAGAGTTACCTTCCACGATCCCTGCGACCTCGCAAGATACTCCGTAATTAAGCCGCCACGAGAGATTCTAAGAAGAATAGCTGAAGACTTTGTTGAGATGCAATTTCATGGCAAGGACACTATATGCTGCGGTGGAGGTGGATTAATGGAGGCAATAAACTCAAAGCTTCGCTCAAACATTACAATGAAGAGAATAAAATTAGCGAGGGGTGTCGGAGCCAAAATACTTGCAACTTCCTGCGGGGGATGCAAATATTATTTATCTCAGGCCGCGGCAGAAGATAAGAACCGGCTTATTGTGAAGGATGTAGTGGAGCTCCTCTATGATTGTATGGAATAGCAGAGGTGTTATGTTAATGGGCGAAAAAATAGTCATCGGAGTATTCATATGTCACTGTGGAGGAAACATAAGCGACACGGTTGACGTAGAGAGAGTTAGAGAGGCAGTCTCAAGCCTAGAAGACGTCAAAGTTGCTAAAACCTACATATATCTCTGCAGCGACCCAGGCCAAGAAATGATGAAGGAATGTATAAAGGAATATAATTTGAATCGAGTTGTAGTTGCCGCATGCTCACCAAGAATGCACCTTGAAACATTCAGGCAAACCATAGAAAACGCTGGATTAAATAGATATCTCATAGAAATGGCAAATATAAGGGAGCAATGTAGCTGGGTGCATAGTGATAAAGAGGAGGCAACTCTAAAGGCTATAGACCTGATCCGCGCCGCGGTGGCTAGGGCGAGGTTCTTAGAGCCCCTTAGGCCAGAGAGCATACCCTTAAACCGAAACGTTTTAGTGGTTGGAGGGGGGATAGCTGGCCTAATTACAGCTTTGGAGCTGGCTGATAAGGGCTATAAAGTGTACATCGTTGAAAAGAGCCCGACAATTGGAGGGCATATGGCCCAGCTCAGCAAAACATATCCAACCCTCGACTGCTCCCAGTGTATCCTTACGCCGAAAATGGTTTCCGCCGCGCAGCATCCAAACATAGAAATACTTACTATGACAACAGTGGAGGCTATTGAGGGCTTCCCTGGAAATTACAGGGTTTTGGTTAGAAAGAGACCTAGGTTCGTAAATGATAATTGTAAAGCGTGTGGTGAGTGCGAGAAAGTATGTCCCGTGAAGGTTCCAAGCGAATTTGACTGTGGACTCGTTATGAGAAAAGCGATTTATAAGCCCTTCCCACAAGCAATCCCTAAGACATACCTTATAGACAGCGAACACTGCCTCCACTTCACAAAGGGAGTATGCGGACTATGCCAGAAGTTCTGTAAAGGAAATGCCATAGACTTCGGCCAGAAAGAGGAGCTTATAGAATTAGATGTTGGCTCCATCATTGTGTGCACAGGTTATGATCAAATAGACCCATCAAAACTTGAGGAATATAGTTATGGCATTCACCCAGACATCATCACAAACCTTCAATTTGAGCGCCTGGTGGCGCACGGACTACGCAAGCCGTCAAATAACGGTGTTCCGAGGAAGGTTGCCTTTGTCCTATGCGCTGGCAGTAGAATGAGGAATAGTGACAGAGGAGTGGAGCACTGTTGTAACATAGGCTGCATGGTGGCTATAAAGCAGGCTATGCTACTCAAAATGATTGTCCCAGACGCCGAGCCATGCATATTTTACACAGATTTAAGGGCGGGAGACAAGGGATGTGAGGAATTTTATAATAAAGCGTTGGAGCAGGGGATTCGATTCATAAGGGGGAGGGTTTCAAGAATAATTCCAAACGGGGAGAACCTGATAGTTCATGCCGAAAACACTCTACTCGGAACATTTATGGAGGAGGAATTCGACCTCGTTGTATTAAGTCTCGGCATAATTTCAAGTCTTGGAACTGAAGAACTGGCTAAAAAGCTCCATCTCCAAATTGGTTCAAACAGCTTCCTTGTGGAAAGACACTATAAGTTGAGACCTGTAGACGGTCTCCGTGAGGGAATCTTTATTGCCGGATGCGCCCTCGGCCCAAAGGACATAAGGGAGTCAACGATAGAGGCTATGGCCGCAGCCTCAAGAGCCTCAAGCTTCCTTGGAAAGGGCGAGATCACAGTCCCCCCAGAAGTAGCGAAAATAATACATGAGAGGTGTAGTGAATGCGGAATCTGCATTAATATCTGTCCCGTTAACGCCATTCAGAAGACTGATAAGGGAATGGACGTTAACCCCATTTCATGTATCGGATGCGGAATCTGTGTACCAAGATGCCCAGAAAACGCTATAGACCTTAAAAACTGCACTGAAAGCCAATTAATAGCTCAGATCCGGGCAATATGTGCGGGCGGAAGAGCTCCGAGAATTTTGGCATTCCTAGAGAAGGAAATAGCTTACGGGTGTGCGGATCTAGCTGGGCAGAATAGAGTTTCCTACCCATCCAACTTGAGGATCATAGCTATCCCCAGCACCGGGCGGATTGGAATAAGGCATATACTTGAAGCGTTCGCTTCAGGAGCGGATGGGGTATTACTGGTTGAGGGGCATGGAGCCGCGTTCGGGGAGGACGCATTGAGACAATATATCAGTGAAGTGAAGAGGGAGCTAACTAAGTATAATATAGAGTTTCTCCGAGTAATGACCGCATCAACCACGCTACCAGAATATAATAGGCTTCAGAACATATTTGAGACGTTTACATCAAGGATTATGAGAATGGGACCTATCCCAAATGAGGTTAGAGCGAAGATTGAGGCGGCACTTAAGCGTGAAAAACTTAGAGAACGAGGCCATGAGCTTCAGCGGTGAAAACCTTGTTAATCTACTTAACGATTTTATTTTGGACCGCGACGCTAATCATATTGCTATTAATTCAATACGTGTTTAAGAACCCGACAACTCGTCTAATCCCAAAAGCCTTAAGGCATACTTGGTTCGCGGGGGCTGGCAGAACCGTAGCCATAATTCTTTTCTGCATGCCAATATTCTTGGCGGGAAACTACGTCGTCGCTCTTACAGTTCTCACAACCTTAATAATTAAGTTTAGGAGTAAAAGTCTTCATCTCATAATAGATGACCTGAAGAACCATCATAGGGATAATAGAGGAATTTTTCAGCATAGTGAGGACTGCTATATGGTGGGTGGAAAAACAGCGACTTTCATGAAGAAATATTGTGAGTATAAGGGAATTAATCCTTTCGAAGATTATTAATATTAACGGGACTTAGCGTCAATGAGTTTTTCAGCTTTCAGCACCTTTGCCTTAACAACATCCTCTAATAAGTAGGTTTCACCACACTTCGGGCACATTATGCCCTCAACTGCACCGCTTATACCACGATACTCCATATTGACTGATGCAGCCCTCATCGGGACACCGCACTTAAAGCAGTGCCAGTTTACAGTCTGCGCTCCAACCAATTTGCCACCCTTATGAACTGGCTTATATGCATATACATTGAAAACTCTGTATTCGCCTTCACCCACCGGAGAATACTCAACATAAAATGTTTTTTCACCAATCTTGGTTTTTGTAAAAAATCTCTCCTCCCCAGGGATGAAGAGCTTTTCTCCAGAGGTTTCAGCATGATATATAACTTTTTTGATCTCTTCATCTAACACGTTAATTGACTTCGCATTCTCCTCAGCGTGCTCAGTCTTCTGAATCTTTATGCTCTCATAGCCTCTTGGGGGTTCGGACATGAAATTTACCTCATCTCATATATATGTTCTTACTTTCTTTATTGGGATTAGAGAATTTATCAACTAGGATTCTAAGTAAATACTTTACGCTTTTCCACGGTATCCTGACAACTAAAGTATCCGCCACTTTTATAACTTTTAACAGCCACAAAAATCTTTTTGATATAATAAGCCTTTTAGCTCCCAGCTGATGGCTCTTCCCGGACATTAAGGTTATGTTTTGACCAGCATGCAAGCTCGCTCACTGACACATAAGCATGGTATGGCAAGACTTAATATTTTATTCAGCAAATCTTAAAGATGAATATGGGAGGTTGTTGGAGATGCGGGCAGCAAGATTATTGGAGCCAGGAAAGATAAGTATAGTTGATGTCGATGTGCCGAGGGTTAAAGGATGCGAAGTTTTGGTGAGAGTTGGTGCCGCCGGAGTATGCCATAGTGATGTTTATTTCAGGAAAGGATTTTTTGGCGACGTCAGCACGAGAGATCTTGGGTTCCCAATCCCCATTACATTGGGTCACGAGATCTCAGGTACAATTGCAGAGGTTGGAGATGAAGTTCAAGGATTCAGTAAAGGTGATAACGTAGTTGTTTACACGTTTGTTGGAGACGGCATATGTCATTACTGTAGGAGCGGAGAAGAGCAATTATGCATTAATCCAAGGCATATAGGAGGATACGTGGATGGTGGTTATGCAGAATATGTTAAAGTTCCGCACTACAGATATCTTTTTAAAATAAAAAAGTTGTCGCATGTGGAGGCTGCTCCTTTAACATGCGCGGGGCTCACGGCATTTAGGGCTGTGAGGAAAGCTGAGTTAGATCCCTCAAAGTTTGTTCTCATAGTCGGCGCTGGCGGGGGCCTTGGGACAATTGCTATTCAGGTAGCCAAGGCTACTTCACAGGCCGAGGTAATAGCGGTAGATATAAGGGAGGAGGCATTAGAAGCCGCTAAAAAAGTGGGTGCAGATATAGTCATTAATGGAAGAACTAAGGATGTTATTGGGGAGATAAAGAGGTTAACTGATAATAGGGGTGTTGATGCGGTCATAGATTTTGTTAATTCTAATGCAACTCTATCAACATATCCCAACGCTTTAGCTAAGAGGGGTAAGTACATCTTAGTCGGATTATATGGAGGTCAAATCGTATATAAGAGCCCAATAATAGCGCTCACCGAAATGCAGTTTATTGGAAGCTTTGTTGGTAATCAGGCAGACCTCGCAGGCGTTTTAGCTCTAGCGGAGAAGGGGTTAGTAAAGCCCTTAATAACAAAGGTTAGGAAACTAGAGGAGATAAATGATGCACTTGATGACCTAGAGCAAGGTAAAGTTGTCGGAAGACAGGTTCTCATCCCATAATTAACCACCAAGTGGACACCTGGCAAATAGACTTTTGGGTTCTGGTTAAGTAGGAATGAAAGCAACAATTCACCATGTATTCCTACTTAACCCTTCCCCCTCAATTATTTCATTGGGGGCTCTTTGGGGGAACCCTTCTCCCCGCATCTGAAGGTTTAATACTGCTACTATGTCTCTATCTATTGCTAATCCGCATTTTTCGCATCTCATTATCCTGCCCAGATAGTAAGCCTAACTATTCCGAAACTACGGCAGACCACAATCCTACAATAAATCCCTTAAATTAATGAGACTATAGAACCCACATTAAACCCCCAAACTAATTTTTCAAAAAATTACTAAATGTTAAGAGAAATTAAGGCTAGAATCTCTTTACTACATCTCTCCCAAGTAAACATCTTGCTATAACATTCTTTTGAATCTCTTTAGTTCCTTCAACTATCTCGAGCTTCTTAGCCCATCTAAACCATCTTTCAACATCATAGTCCGCTATGTAGCCATATCCGCCAAATACATCTATAGCCAAGTCGCAGGCTTCTAGGGCAAGTGCAGCCCCGTAATATTTCATCATACTCGCCAGCTTTGTAGACTCCTCAAGATAAGCCTTATCCTTTCGAGCCTTCTCCAAAACTTTTATAGCCCTAAAAAGTAACGATTTTCCCAGCTCAACCTTTACGGCAACTTCAGCTATTCTATGCGCAAGCCCTTGAAAACCACCAATCTTTTTGCCAAAAGCCTCCCTCTCTTTAGCATATTGCACCGCCTTTTGGAGGGCTGTCTCAGAAGCAGCTACCCCCAGACAGCCTATTTTAATTCTGGATAAGGGCAGCCACTCCATGAATAAGTAGAATCCCTTGTTAAGGTTTTGGATGCCGCCCAAAATATCCTCATCCGTAACAACGAGATCCGTGAACGTAACCTCGCTCGTAGGCGATGAGCGATGCCCCATCTTACCATAAATTGGTCTCGTATCAATGGCAGGACCATTCTCCACAACGAAAATTGACTGACCCCTATAGGGGGGATTTGCATTAGGATCTGTTTGTACTAAAACATTTGCAACCCTAAAGATTTCACCGTTTGTAATGAAAGTTTTTGTTCCATTTATTCTCCATTCTTTCTCGCCAACCTTTACAGCTCGTGTATCAAGTACACGAGATAGGTCACTGCCACCAGCTGGCTCTGTAAACATTGATGCCATAACAATCTCACCCCTAGTAAGTGGAGGCAACCACTTCGCCTTTTGCTCATAGGTGCCGAAATCCGCTATAAGCTCAACCCCGAAATGCGCGCCCATAAGTATCGTATCTGCGAGCGGTGGATCAACCTTAGCAAATTCATATAAACATAAATAATACTCGAATAGACCGTAGCCCTGTCCACCAAACTCCTCTGGAAGATGCAAGCTTAGGAAGCCATGTTGGCACACCTTCCTATATAGTTCCCACGGAAAAACGCCCTGATCCTCATAACCCCTCACCCTTTCTGGAGTAAATTCTTTTTCAGCGAACTCTCTGGCAGCATTCCGAATAAGCTTCTGCTCCTCAGTTAACTCAAACCCCGTAAACATATCTAATCCCCCTAGAAACTCCGTCGCATTCTTATTTAAGTTTAACGAGGAGATCTGAGGCGCTTAGTCTCCAATCAACCTGAAAGGCTTTTAGATTAAAGGAGAAAGATGAGGAGATGTAGCGAGTCAAATCACTTCCATGAGACTAGAGGAGGCCGTGGTATAAACTTAATATTTATCGCCTTTTGCGGGCAATAGGCCTGGCAGAACTGACAGTTTATACAATCCTCAGGATATTTTACAACAGCCTTCTTGGCACTTTCATCTAGCCTTATTACATCTCTTGGACATAAGTTAACACAAATACCACAGCCATTACATCTTTCAACATTTATCCACTCCGACATATTATATCACTCCCCTGGGAATCTTCGTGGGTATCTTTCTTCGTATGGTTTTGATAGGTCTGGCCACCACTTCTGTGGTATGGGTTCCTTCCATATCTTCATTTTACCATAATCATTTTTGAATTTAACCCATGCAA
>JAGTQB010000012.1 GCA_018396995.1 Candidatus Bathyarchaeota archaeon | reverse complement strand
TTTCTGAGGGCACTATAGGGGTGAAGGATGGCAGGATTTACTTGACGGGGAAGGGGCTTGAGAGAATTGATAGGAGGGCTCTAGAATTTAAGAGTGGGAGATGCAGTAAATGTGAGGGGAAGAGAATAACCTTCGCTGGAAGGTTTGAGGAGGTCGCTAAGAAGTTTTCAGAGATAGTTAAAGATAGGCCTCAACCAGACGTAAATTTCTTTCAAGGTTATATGTGCGAGAGAGACGTAATAGCGAGGGTGGCGCTAATGCATTATTATAATGACTTGGCTGATAAGTCTATAGTGCTCATAGGCGATGACGACCTACTGAGTATAGCTCTGGCCTTAACTAACCTCCCCTCAAGAATAGTTGTATTAGACATTGATGCTAGACTCGGGGAATACTTGAGCAGGGTATGCGGAAAATATGGCTTAAACATAGAGTTTCAGCAGTATGATGTCTCTAATCCGCTGCCAAAAGATTTAATAGGTAAATTTAATGTTTTCTCCTCGGAGCCCCTTGAGACTCTCAGTGGATTAAGGGCTTTCCTCTCTAGAGGAGTAGCCTGCCTAAGTGAAGGCGGCGTTGGGTACGTTGGTCTCACAACGGCAGAATCTTCAGTCAAGAAATGGAAGGCTGTGGAGCTGATGCTCCTAAGAATGAATTGTATAATAACAGATATAATCAGGGACTTCTCAAGCTATGGAATGACTTATGAGACCGCGGACTACGAGAGATTCATCTCAAAACTCAACTTTCCAGTTGATAAGAACCCTGGAATATGCTGGTATAAGTCATCATTGTTCAGATTTGAACTGTTGGAGAGACCTAGACTAATAATAGGCCCGGAGAGAAGGGCGTCAATTAAGTATGTTGACCCGGTGGAAGACATAACAAATCCACTTTTATACATGAAAAAGCCTAAAAGATCTAAACGCCCGGAAAAGTAAACTTAAAATAATGGAACTTAATATGATTAATCAAACAGATTGAACAAAGTACAGAATAGAGTGTGGAGGATAAACAGATGAGTAAGCCAGAGAAGCCCCACCTTAACTTAATCGTAATTGGGCATGTGGATCATGGCAAGTCAACGACAATGGGTCACTTCCTATACCTATGTGGTGTCGTTGATGAGCGGACAATCAGGCAGTACGAAGAAGAAGCAAAAAAGATGGGTAAAGAATCATTTAAGTATGCATGGATACTCGACAATCTTAAGGAGGAGAGGGAGAGAGGCCTAACAATAGATCTAAGATACCTAAAGTTTGAGACGCCAAAATACTTCTTCACAATCATAGATGCTCCTGGACACAGAGACTTCGTTAAAAACATGATAACTGGCGCAAGCCAAGCTGATGCCGCGGTTCTAGTTATCTCAGCTAAGAAGGGAGAGTTTGAGGCTGGTATAGGTCCAGGAGGCCAGACGAGAGAGCATGCGTTCTTAGCCTTTACACTTGGAGTTAGGCAGCTCATAGTCTTAGTCAATAAGATGGATGATCCAACAGTGAACTGGAGCAAGCAACGTTATGAGGAGATAAAAGATCAAGTTAGCAGGATGTTGAAGCTTGTTGGCTATAAGGTCGATAAGGTACCATTTATACCAGTATCAGGATGGCTTGGAGACAACCTTATCAAGCCAAGCTCCAACATGCCATGGTATAGCGGTCCAACGCTTCTTGAGGCCTTAGACTACTTTGAGGTGCCACCTAAGCCTATTGATAAGCCCTTGAGAGTACCGATACAAGACGTTTATTCAATAACTGGTGTTGGTACGGTGCCAGTTGGCCGTGTTGAGACTGGTGTGCTTAAGGAAGGCGATACAATAGTAATAATGCCTTTGGGGAAGACTGGTGAAGTTAAGTCCATTGAAACCCACCATGTGAGGATACCAAGGGCTGAGCCTGGAGATAATATAGGTTTTAACGTTAAGGGCATCGCTAAACATGAGATAAAGAGGGGTGATGTCGCAGGCCATCCGAATAATCCGCCAACTGTTGCAAAAGAGTTTATTGGACAGATATTTGTAATCTACCATCCGACAGCAATTGCAGCTGGCTATACGCCTGTAATGCATATTCATACGGCGCAGGTTGCTGTTAGATTTGCTGAGCTATTGAAGAAGATTGACCCGAGGTCTGGTCAGGTGGTGGAGGAGAAGCCCGCCTTCCTTAAAACTGGTGACGCTGCCCTAGTTAGGTTTGAGCCGATAAGACCTGTATGTATGGAGAATTATTCCGAGATTCCGCAGCTGGGTAGATTTGCTATACGCGATATGGGCACGACGATCGCTGCTGGGGTAGTTAAAGAGATAACTAAGAAGGCATAGGATAGTTAAGGAACTTATTAGCGACCATTATTATCTTCTCACTATTTTTTAGCGTAAAGTTAATGCTTCATCTCATTAGAGGTTTAGGAAGACATGGGTGAAAGAAAAAAGAAAGTTGAAATAATATACTTTTACTCAGGCCTATATGAAAGTAAGAAAAGTTTATTGCCAGTGGTGAAGAAGCTTAGAAGGGAAAGAAAGGATATAAATGTTCGTCTCGTCGATATTGATGACCCGGAAAATACTGAGCTGACGGAACTTTACAATGTTAATAGTGTTCCGCTAGTAATATTCCTAACACCTAAAGGCACTATTGCATCAAGGAAAAGCATCTCTTTATCGGATGAGGACATAATAAATAGTATTGTGGATCAAGTTATTAAGGGTGATCTGCCAAAACCATGTGTTAATGAGTTAAAGGAGATGATCCTAAACTCGCTTAAATCTATTCCCAAGAGGAATGAGTTGACGGAGTTAATTATTGATCAGATTGAGAGCGATGTTCTTGAGGCGGATTCCGAGAATGAAGTATATGAAGTAATAAACTTTCATATAAGCATAATTAATCATACAATTCGTGATCTTGAGGAATTTAAAAAGGTTTTGCAGGCGCATGTAAAAAGAGATCAAGTCTTCATAATATAATGATTATCCAATGTAGGATAACCTTTCCCTTTCTTTCCTCATAATTTCTTCCTCAATAGCTCTGCGCTCCTCCATTTTACGTAATTCTTCCTCTATTCTAGCTATCCTCTCTATCTCTCTATCAAGGCCTGCTAAATCTAACTTCAAGTTTAGCATCTTTGCAATAACCATTAATGCGCTCTTTGCAGCTCTTGGGTCAGGCATATAACCAGGCGTTTCGCTGAGGAGACATATTCCGTTAATACCCTTAAACTTAGCTAAGCCTATAAGTAGGCCAGCTGCTCCGACAATGGGGCTTCCGGGGGGGCTGCTTAGTGACCCAGCTTCTAAAGCCTTTTTGAGAGTCTCTGGATCCGTGGCTGAGGCAAAAACTTGTGGTGTGCCTACGATATCCTTCCTATAGCCGCCGACCGTTATAATCGCCTTAACATTCTTCTTCTTTGCATACTCAAGTATAGTTTCAGCAACTTCATATTGTCCCTCAATTGTTTGCGCCTGGGAATCGCCGGTTAAGAGTATTAAATCGGTGTCTCCATGGTCACTCTTCCAATAGTAGAACTCATTTTTTAATAATGTTATGATTCCCTCTCTATCTATGAGGACGTAATAGGCAAAGTGTGGTGAATATAGCTCGGCGAACTTTTTCGCTTTAAGCTGCCTTATTAAATACTTTACTGCTACCCTACCAACCATTCCTAAGCCCGGTAGCCCTTCTATTAAAACCGGGTTCTTAAATTCTATCTCCTCTATCTCTATTATTACTGTCCTCCTCATCTAGGATACTGCTCCTTAACATACCTTTATAAACAGCGTATTTATCATCGGGCGAAAATTTAGCCGGGTGTGGGACACGCACCTCCCCATGACAATATGGGCAGAAGTCTCTTTTAAGCGTGTATTTCCCACATTTAATGCATCTCCTTAGCAGCCAAACCATTATTTTATCCACTCTCAGGCGTGAACGTTCCCTGGCCGCCGAACTTAGTTATAGCCTCTATAGCTATATCGGCAACCCTCTTTAGGGCGGCGTTTGCCTCTTTATAATCTTTAGCAATAACCTCTACCTGATATCTCGGCGGGGCAATGACATATATGTTGACACCCACCCCTCTGGAGGAAACGCTCTTTATAGCTTTAGTTAAAGCTTCTTTTATTTTTAAGACCCCATCGGGCTTAATACACGTCATGCTTAATGTTCCTCTAACCTTAACGGAGGTTGCCTTAATTTTCTCTTTAGCGGTTTCCGCTAACGTTTTAGCCAGGTCTTCCCTTATTCCTGCTTTGATTAAAACCTCAGCCCCCTCCCTCGCAGCTGCCTCAAGCCCATCATAAATGCTGCCGAAGGCCTTCTCGAGTGGCTCAGAGACTAAATTATAGATCTCCTCTAGGCTTATGTTCATCTTCTGAGATGCGCTTTTAAGCAAGCTCTCTGCCTTCTTACTCCTCTTCCAAAGCAAAATTTTTTCTCTTTTTTCACGCTGTGTAACTCTTCTAAGCGATAAGTCTATTTGTTTTCTTGCAGGATCAACCCTTAAAACCTTTAAAACTACTTTCTCACCCTCGCGAACATGGTCACGGATATTTCTTATCCACCCAGATGATATTTCAGATAAGTGTAGAAAACCCTCTTTTCCTCCATACTCGTCAAGTTTTACGTATGCGCCATACTCTGTTATCTCAGTAACTGTTGAAATAACTAATTCTCCAACTTCAGGCCATTCATCTTTCTTTGGCATACTACTCAACCTGCTACTCAAACTTAGCTACAACCTCACCTTTTATATTTGCTTTCCCACCAGTCGGCTCTGCGAGAACTGTACCACAAATATTGCAGCGGACGATGACGGTGGCATGGCTGAAGGTTATCTGCTCATTGCCGCACTCCGGACACTTTACTTGGATAAAGTTGCTTCTCGGCTTTGGTATAATCTTCTCCCATATTCTCATACTTAAATATCACCGGCCCGCTTACTCTATTGTAAGCTTCTTTAGGCGCATGCCCTCTTTCTGAAATGTGTACCCACAGTTTTTACACTGAAGCTTTAACGATTGTTTCTTTGTCGTTTTAGCCTTACGCTTAAGTATCGGATACTTCTGTCCACCATAACCTTTTCTCTCCCTTTCGTGAGCCCTCTCCCCTTTCGCGAGAGTCCTACGCCTTCCATCCTTATATAGTGAGACAGTATGTATCGTATGTTTATTGCACTTTGGGCAATATGTCCTTATTTCCTTAGGAACCTTCATCTCAGCGCCCTTCCGCATCCAGCTTGCTTTTTATGAAAAAGCCGAGGAAAATATATTTAAATTTTTTGAGGGAAACCTTTGCACTAGAGAAGAGTGTGGGGCTAGGCTCCTCTCTAAATCTCTCATAACTTACTTCTCTCCCTAAAGATATCTTATACCCAATAAATCCAGCTAATACAGCGGTTATCGGAGAGATCGAATAAAGTATTACGTCAGTTAATGTTGGCGCCTCCCCATAATACATTGAATAATAAGTGGACAACTTTATACCCTGCACATATAATGTTCCAAGGAATATCCCAGATAATATGGCTTCTGTAATTAGGTAAATTAGCGTTGAGATGATAAGTGCATCTCTAAGACTTTTTGTTCCAGACATGTATATAATTATTAAGGCTGAGATAAATGTCGGTATGAAATATGGATCGAATCCCTCAGCCGCAACAGCAATTATTGAGCTGATAATTATTGAGAGAAATGTTCCTATCAAGCTTAACCTTACACTCCTCCAAACATTTTCAGGAACCCTTTGAATCTCTACAATCCTTCTTACGGGGGCTCCGCAATTTGGGCAGAAAAAGGCATCTTCTGGTAGTTCAAAGCCGCAATTGCTGCACTTAACCACCTAATATCACCATAAATGTATTGTAGGCGAGATCTCTATAAACTCTTCCATGCTCGATGGCTTTATATTATTCTAACCATTATTTTTTCCTCTAGTGTTGATGGGACATGAGTAAAGCTGGTGGTCTCCCACGTCAACCCGAAATCAATATTGGCACAATAGGTCATGTTGATCATGGAAAGACTACGCTTGTAGAGGCGATTACCGGTGTTTGGGCGGCGAGACATAGTGAGGAGCTAAAGAGGGGTATAACAATAAAGCTTGGATATGCTGATGCCCCAGTATATAAGTGTCCGACCTGCGAGCCACCACACAACTATTCAACGAGCGAAATATGTCCAAGGTGCGGCTCTAAGACAGAGTTCGTTAGAGCTCTTAGCTTTGTGGACTCGCCGGGACACGAGGCTTTAATGGCGACAATGCTTTCTGGAGCCGCTGTTATGGATGGCGTTATACTCGTTATTGCAGCTGACGAGCCCTGTCCGCAGCCGCAAACTAGGGAGCATCTTGCCGCCATAGAGGTAATTGGTGTTAAAAGGGTGGTGATAGCGCAGACAAAGATAGATTTGGTTGACAAGAAACGTGCGCTAGAGAGCTATAGGGAGATAAAAGAGTTTGTTAAGGGTACAGTGGCTGAGAATGCTCCAATCATCCCTGTCTCAGCGTTACACTCAGTTAACATAGACCTTCTTCTTTACGCAATAGAGAAATATATTCCAACCCCGATACGTGACCTAACCAAGCCGCCCCGCATGTATGTTGTGAGATCTTTTGATGTAAACAAGCCCGGGACCCCAATAGAGAAACTTGTAGGTGGTGTTATAGGCGGCTCAATTCTTCAGGGGAAGTTTAGGGTTGGGGATGAGATTGAGATAAGGCCTGGGGTAAGCGTCTCAGCTAGAGGTGCCTATGAGCCTCTCTTCACTAAAGTAGTAAGCTTACATAGTGGTGGGAGAAATATTGATGAAGCTATTTGCGGTGGATTGGTGGGCGTTGGTACCCTCCTAGACCCCTCATTAACTAAGGCTGATGGACTGGCAGGGAACGTTGTTGGTAAACCAGATTTGCTCCCGCCGACGAGGTATGAGTTAACGCTAGAGACTCACCTATTTGAGCGGGTTATTGGGGCTAAGGAGCAGACCGAGGTTAAGCAGATTAGTATTGGCGAAACACTATTACTGGATGTTGGAACCTCCATCACAACTGGCAACGTAACTCACATTAGCGGTAGCGCTATTGAGATCAAGCTCGCTAGGCCAGTCTGCGCGGAGACTGGCTCAAGGGCCGCTATAAGCCGTAAAATAATGGGAAGGTGGCGGCTCATCGGCTATGGGATAATAAAGTAAGAAAAGAAACTGAACTTGCTATAATCTTATCTTTCCCAGATTAATTCTTTCGGGAAAGCGTATGGATTCGCCTGGATCAGTCGCCCCTAAACTCAAGAACTTTATATTGAGGATAGCTAGGGAAGATTGGTTGAAAAGAGTTTTCATGCTAAAGAAGTATTATCCAGGGGTTCCTAGGTGTTGGGAGAAAGGTGGTTTGGTGTTTTTCGCTAGGAGATCTGAAGCAGGCGACTCCCTCATCGGTTATGGGGTCATAGAAGACTTTGTTAGAAAGGATAATTTAAGCGATAAAGAGAGGCTTGAGTGCGACATCATGAACTGGAAAGGGGCAATAATCTTTAGAGAGATATATAAGTTTGAGCCACCTATACCCATCAAAGAAACCTTCTTAGCCGAATTGAAGCTGAAAGGAAAGTATCTCCATGGCTTTCAGCTCACGAATGATCAAGCAGCAAAAATTCTAGAGGTGGCTGAAAGAATCTCTCATATAAGGAGAGTGTAGGATCTTTAAAATGTTTCATAGTGCATTATTTCTTTTAGTGTTCTCCTACGTGGTGGAGCTGGTTTCTCGGCTGGGTGCCCTATGGGTATTATTGCTACTGGTCTTACTCCTTTAGGAATCTTAAGTATCCTTCTGACCTCCTCCTCATTGAAGGCGCCAACCCAGCATGCTCCTAATCCGAGGGCGCATGCCGCCAATAACATATTCTCAATTGCAGCGGCTGTATCCTGTATACAATAGAGGTTCATACCCCTACTTCCATACACGCTTCCAGATCTGATCTCATTGGCGCACACAACTATAACTACTGGGGCCTCCTCTATAAAGGTCTGGTTTAGAGCTGCCCTGGCGACCTCCCTTTTAATTTCAGGTCTTCTTATTATTATAAACTCCCATGGCTGTAGGTTTCCCGCCGAAGGTGCCCACCTTGCCGCCTCAAGAATCTTTTCTATTTGCTCATCACTAACATCTTCTCCAGTAAAGGCTCGTATACTCCTTCTTGATCTAATTGTTTCAAAAACATCCATAGGCTTCTCTCCAACATATTAGAGGAGTGTTTTGGAATTTATGTTTCTAGGCTGTCAGCTTTTCTATTTGGCTGAGTAGTTGTGTCAGCATATTATATATTTCCCTAAGCGCGCTCTGTATTTCTTGCCTCTTTCTCCTCTCCTCCTCCAGTTCACTCTTAAGGCGTTGTACCTCCCCCGCCGAGATTGGCTCTGGTAACGGGATCTTTACACCTTCTCTAGCTAACCTTTCATATGTTTCCCTCACGATTTGCCCAGCCTTAGTCTTGCCTTGCAGGTGGCTTCTTATGGTAGCTTCGGTTCTGCCGAGTTCTTCAGCTATCTTTGATATTGGCATTTTAGCTTTCTCCATAGCTAATGCAGCGGCTGCAACTGCTAGACTATCAACCCAAGTTAACCTCTCCTCTGGGTTTCTTAGCTCCTCAAGAACTTCTGGTCTCATAATACTACTCACTAATAATATAGTCTCAAGCTTATGAATCTGCTCTTTACCAACCGGTGCAAGCGGTATCTCACTCATTCTCCAAACCTCCTCTGCGCTGCCATAAAAACTTCTTTTGATTTTACAATAATACCTTTATCCGTTATCTCGAAAGGATGTCTCTTCATTGAGTGAGCCGTCCCCCGCATTTTCCAGACAATAATGCTGCGCTTGAGTTCACCGTTAACCTCGTCTAGATCGAGCCTGACTATTCCATCAGCGGCGTGCTCAACACCAGGCCCACCGAAACCCCTCTCCGTCACACTCACCTGTGAGACTAGTATTGAAGTACACCCTAAACCAGATAGGACCTTCTTGAGCTGGAGAACCATGCTTCTGGCCATTGCAGGCCTGGTCATATACAATGTTGTGACAGAGTCCACAACTACTCTCTCAGCGCCGACGTCCTTTATAGCGGCCCTTAGGACATCGATAAGCATTTGGAAGTCATCTGGCGCCTTAACAACATATTTTTCCCTCTTCGCCGCTTCGCCAATACCGGCAGTAAAAGCGTCTACGAGGGCAAATAGCCCTTTCTCCTCAAAGGGCGTAATATCCCAACCAAACTGGGTCATTGAGAGCCTAACCTGAACGGGGTGTTCCTCTAAGGCGACAAACACCCCGGGCTCCTTTCTAATTAATCCATTATAAAGATATTGATAGCCAAGAATAGACTTTCCAGTGCCCGGGCCACCAGCTAAGAGAACGACGTTACGTTTCGGTATCCCGCCATTTAATATCTCGTCAAATCCAGGTATCCCAGTCTGAATCCTCTCGATAGCCATTCTCTCCACCTATAATTAGGCTGGTCAGTAATTTAATTTGAGGATGTAAATATATAACAGTTATTTTCTGCCATAAAATTTTATAGTGGAAAACCGTAAGATATTTATCCAGTTGTTCTACATGTCTTTTGAATTAAGGAGAGGCGGTGAAGCATGCCGGAGAGTGCCTCTATATTGGTGGGTAAGAAGCCTGTATTAAACTATGTTATGGCTTGTCTAACATTATTCTATAGTGGCGCAAAAGAAGTTATTATCAAGGCTAGGGGGCGAGCGATAAGTAAGGCTGTAAGCGTAGCCGAAGCTCTTAGACGAGGTTTCCTAACAGACATTAAAATTAAAAACATTAATATTGGAACAGAGCAGGTTCAGCCTAAAGATAGGCCAACTCCAGTGAACGTGAGTACAATCGAGATAACGCTGACGCGCTGATGGCTTTGAAGACGTCGCTCTGCCGCCCTCCCAGTTTGGAGGGATCAAGAGAAGGTGAGGTCTGAGCTATGCCAATTCTGCCTGAGAAGCGGGATATTATGTCCTAAATGTAGGGTAAAAATTGAAAAGGGCGAGATAACGCGATTAGATTTAGAGGTCGCCCGCATACTTGTTTCTCTCGAAGATGAATACCCCTTGCTCCAAGATGTTTATTTCCATGGAGCGCTTGAGATTAACAATACTTTAGTTATACTTGTTAAAAGGGGCGACATGAATAAGATATTAAGTTATGGTGGAAAAATAATTAAGGCTCTGGAGAGTAAGGTTGGTAAGAATATCCGTGTACTCGAGTATAACTCTAGTGAGAGGAAATTTATTGAGGATCTTTTTGCACCCTTAAATGTTGTTACGATAAATAAGATTTGGCTGCCGGATGGCTCTGTTGAGACGCGGGTTATCCTTAGAGGAAAGAATAAGCGTAAGAAATCGCTTAATATTGATGTTGCGAAGGAAATTGCGAAGAGGGTTAAAGGGATAACGCTGCGTGTTGAGTTTACTGAATAGGTGTGGCCGATGGGTCTCGAAAAGACTTCATCTCACGCATATCTATGGAAAAGGACACATTACACGAGTGATATAACTCCTGAGCTTGATGGGAGAGAAGTTATTATAGCGGGCTGGGTAAGGGAGATTAGAGATTTAGGCGGCATAAAATTCTTGGTGTTAAAGGATAAGGAAGGATTTATCCAAGTAACGATCCCGAAAGATAAGGTTAATGAAAGTGTAATTAAAGTTGCTGAGGATCTCCAGCGTCAGGACTGTATAAGTGTTAGAGGGACTGTTAAGAAGATGGATAAGGCTCCTAGAGGAGTTGAGGTCATACCAGAGAGTATAATTGTTTTGAATAGGGCGAAGCAGCCCCTTCCAATAGATATCACTGGAAAGACGCCGGCAGATATAGATGTTAGGTTAGATGCTAGGGTTCTTGATTTAGTTAGGGATGAACCACAAGCGATCTTTAGGATACGGCATGTGGCCTTAGAGGCTATTAGGGAATTCTTCTCTAAGAATGGTTTTATTGAGGTTCACACGCCAAAGATAATTGCCACGGCAACAGAGGGCGGTGCAAGTCTATTCCCAGTAATATATTTTGAGAGGGAGGCTTTTTTAGCGCAGAGTCCACAGCTGTATAAGGAGCAGCTCGTAATAGACTTCGAGAAGGTTTATGAGATTGGACCGGCTTTTAGGGCTGAGAAATCCCATACTAGACGCCATCTAGCTGAGTTTATTTCTGTTGACATAGAGATGGCGTTTGCCACAGCTGAGGATGTCATGGAAGTCGCTGAGAGACTCTTACAATATGTATGCCGGGTGGTTAGCGAGAGGTGTAGAAAGGAGCTAGAGATACTTAAACATAAGATTGATGTCCCTCAGATACCCTTTAAACGCTTTACGTATGATGAGATACTCAACGATCTTAGGGAGGCTGGGATAAAGATTAATTGGGGCGAAGATATACCCACGATGGCTTTTAGAACCCTTGGAAAGCTGCACCCATACTTCTATTTCATAGTTGATTGGCCCACTCAACTAAAGCCATTTTATATAAAGCCGAGGGATGATAAACCTGAAATAAGCGAGAGCTTCGACCTAATGTGGCATTGGGTTGAGATAGCTTCTGGTGGGACGCGTATACATGACAAGGAGCTCCTAATTAAACGCCTAAAGGAGCAGAATCTCAGCTTAGAATCCTTTAAGTATCACCTTCAAGCCTTCGACTATGGTATGCCCCCGCACGCCGGATGGGGGATTGGGCTTGAACGCCTAATAATGGTGCTAACTGGTATAAGAAATATAAGAGAAGTAATATTGTTTCCGAGGGACAGATTTAGACTTACGCCATAAACCCACTATTCAAGTAATCGCGGCCTAGTGCCCAACTCAACCTCCAGTACCAGCAGCTGTTTTTCTCTAATTACCGTAACCCTAATTATCTGCCCCGGCTCAGTATACTCTTCCAGGTAGTATGATAAATCATCTATTCCAGTAATTCTGAAGCCGTCAACGGCAATTATTATATCTCCCCCAATTGGAATTAGCTCGCCAGCTATCCTCACCGTCCTTGTTCCTCCTCTTAAGCCAGCTTTATCCGCCGGGCCCCCTTTAAAGACTTCCGTTATCAGCCAGCCATATGTCACGTTTACACCCATTGCCTTTGCAATTTCATAAGTCATATCTAAGCCAGCTGCGCCGAGCCATGGATGCCTATCATATCTTCCCTCCTCAACCAACCATTTGATTTCCCTTAATAGTGTGTTTGACGGTATGGCGAAGCTCACACCCTGAGAGCCGCTTACTATTGCAGTCGTTATTCCAACAACCTCACCCCTAGCGTTCAGGAGCGGGCCTCCGGAGTTTCCTGGATTGAGGGGGACTGTTGTTTGTATAACGTTTGCTATTGGATAATTTCCAGCGGTTTCCACTGTTATTGTTCTCCCCAGTGCGCTAACTATGCCAACGCTCATTGATCCATGGAGACCGTAGGGGTTGCCCACTGCTATAACTATATCTCCAACCTTAAGCATTGAAGAGCTAACAACCTTTAGTGGGTAGTATTCGCTTTCGGGTGCATCTGCATCCAAGACTGCTAGATCGGCATATGGGTCATATCCGAGTATAGAGGCGGGATAGCTGTTCCCATTGGCGAACGTTACAGTTACATTTACTGTGTTTCGCACAACATGATAATTCGTAACTATAATCATTCGTTTAGTATAATTGTAGATGAAGCCGGATCCCTGAACCCAGCTATAGCTGTATCCAAAGATATTCGGTATACGTACAAGCCCCCTCACCATAACAATAGAGTTTTTGACCCGCTCATAGATCTCTGAGAGACTAATATTCTCAATTAGTATATTCTGTTGAGCTGCATTTTGAGCCATCGCTTCTAGGGTATTCTGTAAAGTTATAACGTTTTCGCTTAAGGATTCGACCTTCTCCTCTAGTCTCTTTATCTCATCAACGGCGGTCATGTAGCCGATCGAGTAACCGAGGTATCCAGCTGCGGAGAAGCCTACAACTAGAAGGAGAATCACCAGCAGTAAAATCATCCGTTTATTGTTTCTATTCTCCTCTAAGGCGAACACCTCCACGATATCTGCATTAAAGTGGGTGGATAAAAGCGTTTTTCGTAATTATGTCAGAATCCATTAATATTTTTGGGAAAGAAAGTTTAGTAGGTTATCCGACTCTCTGTCTGGAGACCAAATTAATGGACTATTGGGCTGAGAAACTAAGGTATATACTTGGTTGGCTCATTACTGGGACAAGGGGCGGTGCTATGAGAGCTAAGATAATCATGGCGTTAAAGGACTCTCCAATGAACGCCAATCAGCTGGCCAATCTCCTGAGAGTCGATTATAGGACAATAAGGCACCATCTTGAGGTGCTCGAAAAGAACAGGATAGTTATATCTGTGGGGGAGAAATATAGCGTCACATACTTCCTAACCCCCGAGATGGTGGAGAACTACGCAGTCTTTGAGGAGATTTGGAAGAAATTTAGAGAAAAGAAGAAAAGGAAGTAAGTAGAATGGTGAAAGGGAGAGATGAATAGTAGAGACAAAATTATCTTCCTTGTAATAATTATTGTGGTACTTGCGGCTATTGCCGCGGCTATAGGTAGCTTAAGCATTGCTGGCGCTTCTCCGGAGCGCCAAACTAGAGTGCGCTGGGGCTTATCTAGAAGCCAATTAGAGGAGATTAGGCAAATTATGGAGAGATATAGGCGGGGGGACATAAGCCCTATTGAGCTCGAAGCCGCCGTGCTGATGAGATTTAGGGAATGGGGTTTCGCCCCACCACCAAATATACCAGTGCCAGACTTAGAAATCTTTTATACAGTTAAATCAGTTATTTCGACAGTAAATATTGTGATTGTAGCGTTTCTGCTCCTAATATATTTGGATATTTATCGTAAAACTAACGCTCAATTTGCCCTTGGCTTAATAATATTCTCATTAATTCTCCTCTTTTACACGATCTCGTCAAATCCATTTATACAAATACTTTTTGGTTTCAGAGCCATCGGTTTAGGCCCCTTTGCCATGCTGCCAGATGCATTTGCCTTAATAGCCCTAGTAATCCTATTATATCTAAGTCTTAAATGAGTCCTTTTTTGACAAAAATTTGATGTAATTCTGAAAAATCCTTTTATAAACCGGGCTTTCCTCCTACTTTTGGTGAGCAAGTTGAGGAGAAGCGTATTATTAGTGATTCTAGGCTTAGCTGTGTTGGGAGCTGTGATCTTCTCTTTATACAATGCTTTAGCCTCTTTAGCCTGCGTTGGCTTCGATAATGGGTTTACTCAGAAGAATGGGCTGAAAATATCCCCATGTATCGTGGATTCACGAAACTTCACGTGTATTCCAAAGCGTGGCTGGGAGTGGTCTATGAGAGACAAATTTTTCAGGGGCTTCCAAGTAGAGTTGAGTGAAGGCTTTAAGAACAGGGTTCTTGAGATAATAAAGTCGGATGAGGATGTACAGAGACTTCTCAATGAAGGCTATAATGTCAGCAGTATAAAGATAGCTCAGGTAAAGCTTGTAGTTCGAGAGAGTGGAGAGATCGCAATCGAGGCCATTAAAGCCATAGTAGTGTTAACTAACGGCAATGGGGGTAGAGCCTGCGTAGAAGTGGACCTTAAAGCCGGGGCTGTCACTAGAATAGTTGTGATGAACGTAAAGGTTATTGAAAAAGGCTCCTCAACATAAAACATTTTCCCTCAATTTTTGCGGTTTTTAATAAATTTTATGCGTAAATTTTGGGTATTTAATTCATTAATTTTAAGCATCTTCTATAAACGTTTTTCAAGCATAATAATCCGCTTTTTCCTAACAATTAGAAACCTACCCCTCCCCCTCAATCTCAAAAGGCTCCACTCTTTTACCATATGGTGCTTTCTTCATTAAAAGCCGCTTTCTATCAACTCTCTATCATTTCTTGGCTTCATAAACTCCCTTAAGACTATGGTTGCATATGTGCCCTTGTGGAGGGTGAATTCGAACTTAACGCTGTTCTCAGCGGCTCCTTCTTCGGAGATGACTCTTGCCCTTAAATCCATCACTCTCTCTAATGCCACCCTTAACCCGCCGAAAAGGTTAACTTTAATTATACTTGCCCTCTTAAAGTCCTCACCTGAGACATTCTCTCTCTCAAGAATTTCTCTTTCAATCTCCCCCTGCAGTCCCTCTGAGGGCGGCTGCTTTGGGCCTATGAGCGGCAGCGCTACGGCTGCTCTTCCAGCTTTAATCTCCTCATTCACTGAGGAAATATTGCTGTCTTTAACCCTGATAAATTTTCTTGTCGGTAGTCCTAGGCTGCTCAGTCTTACGACATAGTCTCCAGTTTGCGCCTCCTCTAATGGTATGTCACGTTTTATCCTCTCGCTTAAGAACCTGTTGAAAAGGTATGACTGGTACGATTGAATGAAGAGCCTTCGAAGATTCGCTGGGAGCTTATGAAATGCCCCTATGTAATCCCTTGGACTTTTCGCTAGGTGCTCGAGGACTAGTCTCTCATACATCAATGTCTCAGGAAACCTTTTGAGGGCCCTTTTGAAATCCATCGTCTCAGCCAACTCCCTTCTGGCTTCCCTAGCCTTTGGCCCCTCAAAAGGGCTAACATACGTTAAGAATGTTAGGGCAGCCCCCTCAAAATCCCCCTTAATAATATATTTGCCGACAATATGCGTTATGGGTCTTATTGTCCCAAACCTTTGGTGGCCGAAGAAGTTCGGTATGCCGCCGAAATCCTTTATCTCGCTCATTATTTTCTCAATCCTTCTCCTAATAGTCTTCTCCTTAAGCGTTATCCCCCTAACAGTTATTGTGAACCTATTTCCAAAGAGTTTCTTTGGTGACATTTCCTCATTGGAGTAGCCAAGTGGTTTAATTAGAAGCCCCTCAACATTTACTAGCGATATTTTGTTGGCTGGAATGCCGCCTATACTTATATATTGAGCTGTTAGGGCATTGGTATCCTTTATTCCAGCGAATCCAATCCTGTCAGGACTAACTCCTAATTTGTCAGCTATCTCCTCTATAGCCAATATTGTATCCACCCCCCTCTTAATGAGGACGCAGATAAGGTAGCGGCCATGCCCAGCGAGGTTGTTGGCGACGTTTTCATCCAGTTTAACAGAAGCCTTAGAACCGTCGACTAATATCTCCTCAACTATAAAGTCCTCAGGGACCCTTTTTATAGAGCCCCCTACCCCCCTACACTCAGTCGCATAAACTTCTATTCCAGCGTTCTCCTCTATACTTGAAACCTTAAGCATATTTAATCCTCAATATAACGGTAAGCTTCCAGTAATCTTGTCTATTAGGTTTGATGGAGCTGGTCCTATTCCAAGGGCGGTTATTGTCCCCGGCTCCAGCTCCGTTAAACCCATGTCAGTTATGAGGGCTGTTGGGAGCTTCATGTCCCTAGCCTTCCTCTCCATCTCCAGCAATTCTGTCTCCGAATTTGCCTTCAATATAATTTTACATTGACCCCCCTCAATCCACTCCCTCCACCAAGATGGATAATTCCTTCTAGCTTCCTCAGCTGAGGAGACAGCCGCGTGACTAGCCTGTGCCGCAGCCTTCCCTGGGCTCATCTTTATATCAGATCTAAGCACGATCACCTGCTTTATCCTAAAACCTGAGCTACACATATCCTTAGAAGGAGAAATTACTCAGCCCCTTATTTCTCTTCCTCTTCTACTGCTATTTTATACATGTAGGTCAGCATATTAGAAATTAATAATTATTTAGTGTTGACACGATTTTTATGGCGTGGGTGTTATGCTACATAATTATAACGTTACAGTGAATTACTTTTCATGCGATAAGCTTATGACCGAATTAACCCTATTTGTTTTGCAGGGTGCTTTTATGAGCTGGGATGCACGCTGGAAAATACTGTCTGACGTCATCGTTGAGCTATATAAGCGTGGGGGGAGGGTGCCGCAAAACGTAATTAATGATCTACGTTCCGCTAAGGTGATGATAGAGGTTGTTAAGGCTGATAGAACTCGCGCGGAAAGTATTGCCCGTTTAGAAGAGCTTTTAAGCAATGTGGAGAGCTACGTCTTGTCTGCTGCGAGGGATATGTTTGGAGAGGAATATATCGATAATATTTTGAGGAAACTATGTGAGCTTGAGACTGAGGGCTTTATTCTTGAGGAGCCAACAAGATTTCGTCCAGGCTTACCAAGAGGGGAGAGGTGGGTTAGAATTCAGGTGTCGGAGATAACTCCACTTGAATTTATTGAGGAGACCGCCAGTGAACTAAACCTAAAATTTAGGGTTGAAGAGGACGGATATGTGCTTGTGTATGGTGCTGAGGAGAAATTAAAGGCTTTTGTTAGGAAGTTATCTGAGAGGACGCGCGCCCTCAGAGAAAGTCATTCATCCATTTAAAACCCTGCTTAGCTAATGGAGGGATCAATATTAGGGAGAAAAATGAGGAATGCCGTATATTAAGCGCGTTGAGATAGATGGATTTAAAACGTTCGGGTTAAAGACCGTACTAACGTTTGATAAAGGGTTTACTGTAATAACTGGTCCGAATGGTAGTGGTAAGACTAATATCATTGATGCGATCCTCTTTTGTCTCGGTGAGCTTAGCGCTAAGAGACTTAGGGTTGAGAATTTCTCGAACCTAATATTTAATGGGGGAGATAAGTCTGGCATCAGGAAAAACATAGCTAAGGTAGCCATTCAGTTCGATAATTCTGATGGGTGCATACCTGTGGAGACGACGACGGTGACAATAGCCCGTGAGATTGATAAGAATGGTGAGAGCGTCTATAGAATTAATGGCCGAAGGGTTCCGAGAGCCCATTTACTTGAAGTCCTATCAGTAGCTGGCATAACACCCTACGGTCATAACATTGTTCTACAGGGGACTCTCACTAGAATGGCTGAGATATCGACTATTGAGCGTAGGAAGATTATTGAGGATATGCTTGGGATAGCTCAATATGATGCTGAGAAGGCGGAGGCGGAGCAGAAGCTTAAAGAGGCTGATGTGGCGATAAAGACTGCCCTTGGACAGATAAGTGAGGTTCAGAGGAGAGTAGAGAACTTAGAAAGGGAGCGAAATAACCTCTTACGCTACAATTTACTTAGAAAAGAGTTGGCGCTGTTCGAATCAATGAAGATTTCTTGGAACATAGGGGAGCTTGAAGCCGAATCCAAGAAGCTCTTGGATGAATTATCTAAGGCTGAGGAAAGATGTAAGCTGCTATCGGAGCGGAGAGAATCTCTTAAGGCTAAGCGCAGGGAGCTTGAGGGCGAACTGCGTAAAATAGGCTTTGATGAATTTCAAGAAAAGAATAGTCGGATGATCGATATCGAAGTAAACCTGAGAAGCCTAAGGTCTAGGCTCAATGAGATACTCTCCAAAGTGGATGCTGGGCGGTTAAGCCTCAATAAACTAAAGCATACTAAGGAGAGACTTGAGCAGCAAATAGCACTTATAAAAAATGAGCTCTTAAGCTCCGAGGAGAAGATAAGCCAGCTAACAGCCCTCCTTGAGCATCTAAGTAAAGATTTGGGGGAGAAACAGGCAATCTACAACTCCATATTAAAGGATCTCTCCGAGGTTAAGTTGATATTTGAGGAGAAAGCCAGGCAAATAAGTGAGCTGGAGAGACGGATAGATAAAATACGTAGGGAGAGAATAGAGCTTGAGGGTGAGCGTACTAGACTTCAATCCGAGATAAACGTCTACACCCAGAGGATTGAGGATTTAAAAAGCAAAAGGGAAGAATTATTGTCCACGCAAAAGAAGCTCCAAGAACTACTTTCGGGACTTGAGGAGACTGCAGGCGCCCAGAAAAAGCATATTGAAGCTCTGAAATCGACGTTAGAAAGGCGCGTTAAAAGGAGGTCGACTATCGAAGAAGAGATTAAAGAGGCTGAGAAGATAGCTGAAATGGCCAGAGAAGCCCTCATAAAATTTGAGACTCAGAAAAACCTCCTTAAGAAGATTAAGCCGGAGGAAATGGCTTTAAGGTACATTGAGGAGCTGAGCGCTACTGGCGTGATAAATGGAGTGTATGGTAGGCTGAGGGATCTTATAAAGGTTGACGGCGAATACATTAAGGCTATTGAGGCAGCCGCCTCAGGTTGGCTCGACTCACTAATCGTTGAGGATATGAATGTCGCATTTACGTGTATAGAGACCCTTAAACGTATGAAAATTGGAAGAATAAAGGTTATCCCCCTCAAAAACCTTTCACCAAGCAACATTATAGATAGAGCCGTCGATATTGACGGCATTTTAGGCAGGGTTTCATCCTTCGTCTATTGTGATGAGCGCTATAAACCGGCCGTGGAATTTGTCTTTGGAGATACTCTGCTAGCCTTAAGCGAGGATGCTGCGATGAGGGCGTCAAAGGATGGATTCAGGGTGGTCACAACAGATGGGAGTCTTTATGAGGCTTGGGGAGGAGTTGAGAGCGGCGTCCATAGGAAGTATATTGACTTATCATCCTTTATACCAAGCGACGAATCTCTAAAAAGCTTGGATAAAGCTGTCTCCGCCCTAAAAAGGCATCTCGATAATAGGGAGAACATTATTGCGGAGCTTGAGGGCGAGATCTCTAGGATCCAGAATGAAATTATGAATCTCTCAGAATCATCGGCTAAGATCGAGGCTGAGGTCGACCGTGTTAAGAAGAGCTTACTTCAGGCTGATGCACAGATCAAGCGCTTGGAATCTGTTATGGCGGACTTAGTGAACCGTGTAAATAATGGGCGTGAAAGGCTTGTCTATATTGAGGAGAGACTTAAAGAGCTAAGCGAGGTGGAGAAACCTTTAAGCGAAGAGCATGAGCGCCTAAAGAGTGAAATTGATTTCCTGAAGATCCAAGATGTTGAGAAGAAGCGGGCTGAAATTGCTCAGGAGCTAATTAATCTTAA
The DNA here is from genome assembly GCA_018396995.1 of Candidatus Bathyarchaeota archaeon. Classification (GTDB taxonomy): domain Archaea; phylum Thermoproteota; class Bathyarchaeia; order Bathyarchaeales; family DTEX01; genus DTEX01. The sequence continues at coordinate 19,826 of JAGTQB010000012.1, read as the reverse complement.
GCAGAAGTATAGTAGTGTTGAGTCAGAGTTATCAACCTTAAGGGCTAGGGTTGAGAGGGTTTTAAAGAAGGATATGGAAGCTTCATTAGCGCAGCTCAATGAAGTTTCAGCGCAAATCAGCAACTTAGAAAGAGAGTTGGAGAGATACCTTGGGGAAGAGGAGGAAATACGCAGGAAGATTGAGGAGGTTAATAGGGACAGAGAAAGGCTCTCAATGGAAATACAGGAGGCTAAAGAGAGAATAGGAAGCTTTACATCTCAGATAGACTCCCTTGAAGCGGAGATATCTAAACTAGACATAGAATATGAGAGGGAGATGAAAACCATAAATGACTTGAAGATTAGGGTGCAATCGGTTCATCTCCAAATAAATAGGTTGAGGGAGCGGTTAAAAGACTTCGGATATGAGAAACCGCTGGATATTCAGGAGGGCTTATCCATCAGTGAACTCAACTCATGGATAAGGGCAATTGAAGAGGAGCTCAAGCATATAGGAGCTATAAATCAACTCGCTGAATCCCAATATATAGAGGAAGTCTCACGTTATAGAGAGATCTCCACGAGACTAAATGAGCTCGAGAGGGAGAGGGAAGCAATACTCAAGTTTATTGACGAGATTGAGCAAAAGAAAATTAAAATTTTCATGGATGCCTTTAACAGGATAAATGAGAAGGTAAACAGTTATTTCTCTAGGTTGACGGGGGGAGGAAGCGCCTACCTGAAGCTTGAGAACCCGGAGAGCCCCTTCTCCGGAGGCGTGGACATGATAGTTCAATTCCCAAATAAGTCTCCAATACCAGTAAGCGGCGCAAGTAGTGGGGAGAGATCGGTTTCAGCCGTGGCTTTCCTCCTAGCCCTACAGGAATTCTCACCAGCATCCTTTTACCTCTTTGATGAAATAGATGCCCATTTAGATGCATTTCACGTAGAGAGACTCGGCGAGCTCCTCGCTAATGAAGCTGCGAGTAAACAGCTTCAATTTATAGTTATAACTCTTAAGCCGGAGATGATTAGCAAGGCTGATAAGGTTTACGGCGTTTATGGGCGGAGCGGCGCCTCACATGTAGTTTCAATGACTCTGAAGGGTGTGATAGCTAAATGAGCGAGATTAGACCATTTTATCTTAGACCTCCCTGGGATATACTCTTTGATCCACAACGCTTACAGAGGGTTGATCCATGGAGCATTAACATAGCATTCCTCCTACTCTCCTTCCTCGAAGAAATGGAACGGAGGGCCATTATAGACTTTAGAGCTTCCGGCGTCGCCCTAGATTCATCAGCCCTCATATACCTTCTGAAATCAAATTTCCTCCTAAGGTTTGAAAGGTCTCAGCCCCAGGGTCAGATAGAGCCCAAAGAGTCTACGAGAAGCGCCGAAGTAGTTCCCGTCCTCCTTCCGCCACTACGCTACGAGCTTACGACAACAACCCTAGAAAGCTTGCTCACCGCTCTTGAGGAGGCACTACAGCATGAGTCTTCCGTATCCCTCAAGGTTAGAGATAAACCGGTGCTGGCGCCCTCCGAGTTCACGCCAATAATAAGTGCTTTCCTATTAGAAATTGAAGAGATGCTTGAGGGGCTCTTCAAGAAAATATGCATGCTCCATAAAATGGGCGAGACGGTGACGTTCTCAAGTCTCATAAAGGGCTTAAGTAAGATTGAGGCCATTAAAACTTTCATAATTTTGTTATTTTTAGCCCATAGAGGTAAAATTTCACTCCTTCAGACCGAAGATTCGGATGAAATATATATAGCGATTAGTAGCGGGGAATAATGAAATGGTGGTGTTAGCGACAGAGTTCTCTCAGAGAAGTGAGGGGAGAGATGATAAAGCATTACGTATTGGGAATAGAAAAGATTTGACTGAGGATTTAAAGGAGAAAGTTAGACTCATTGAAGCGGCATTATATGTAGCTGGTAGACCCCTAGACCTAAAAACCCTATGTAGCATTGTAGGTTCACGTTCCCAGGAGAGGGTACGCAAGCTCGCCAGGTGGCTCGTTGAAGAATATAAGCGGCGTAACTGTGCAATGGAAGTACTTGAGCTTGATGATGGAAGATACGTGATGCAGCTCAAGACGGTATATGCTGATAAAGTCAAGAGGCTAGCCATAAGACCACTGCTAACAGCTGGACCACTGAGGACACTGTCTTACATAGCATATAAGCAGCCAGTAACACAGAAACAGGTTATTGAAGTAAGGGGTAAACATGCATACAGCCACATTAGGGAGCTCATTAAGATGGGCTTTATCAACAGGGAAAAGTGCAACAGAGATTATATCTTAAGAACGACCGATTTCTTCGCAGATTACTTCGGTCTCAGTCGAAACATTGAGGTTATGAAACGTCAGCTAAGGAGAATTTTTGAGAAGCGTGGTGAAGAGATTCTACCAGCGTCACTTGAAGATGAGGATAGAAGAGAGATGGCTAAAATAGAAGAGCAGGTTCTGAAACGTAGGGAGCAGATGACCGCAACTCATGACTCTGGGGATGCGCAAAATTTAATCCGCTAAATTTATATTTCATGATCTTATTTTTAAGGATGCGTGTGATCCTGGATGTCTGTTTGGCATGGTGATCTGCACAAGAGGAAGCCTACTGGCGGTAAGAGGAGACCGTATAGAGGGAAGCGGAAGTATGAGATGGGGTCCCTCCCAATAGAAACAAAGCTAGGCGAAGATAAGGTAAAGATTAGCCGCAGAAAAGGAGGCAACATAAAAATCAGGCTGGTAAGCGCCAAATGGGTTAATGTGTCAGATCCGGAAACTGGAGAAACAAAAAGGGTTGAAATTTTAAGAGTCATGGAAAACCCGGCTAACGTGGACTATGATAGAAGAGGGGTAATAACTAAGGGTTGCCTTCTGGAGACCCCATTAGGGATAGTTAAGGTGACGTCTAGACCCGGGCAAGATGGCGTCCTAAACGCGGTATTGATTGAGAAAAAAGCATAAAGATTATCTGTGATTGAGGGATGCGTAGAAAAAATGAGATAATACTTTGGCCAGTCTATTTTGATGCTTTAAGATCTAGGCGTGAGGGTAGAAGATTACCGAAGAAGCTTTGTGTCCGTTCTCTAAATATAAGCATGCTTGAAAGGGCAGTTAAAAATCTTAGTTTAAAATATGAGGTTCATCCGGAGGCAAGTTATCCAAGATTACCTTGGATTAAGATGGGCTTTGTGGCTGTGAGTAAAGATAGAAAAAATAAATCCCAGGTTTTGAGGGAAGTTGCCTCTGAATTAATTAAGCTTTGCCAGCAGCCATAATAAGAAACGTTTAAATAATCGTCTGCCATCATCTCTTTTGTCTTTTTTGGTGGGGGTTAGTTTGGAAGAGATCGGTGAGATTCTGCATGTTATTCAAGGTAATAGAGCTGTAGCAAAAGTCAAAGTTGCTCCGAAACCTGGATCAACAGTCTTTGATATTAGGCGAAAGCCCATTGGTCAAGTCATAGACATTTTCGGGCCAGTTAAATCACCCTACATTGAAATAAGAGTTATGGAGCAGGATCCCAGAAAACTCATTAATTCGCCAATCTATATTTCGCCCAAAGATAAGGGCGTGAGGGGGAAGAGACGGAATGAGTGAGAATGATGAGGTGCCTTCTCTTCCCCCAATCCTAGGCGAGATTCAGAGATGCCCGGAATGCGGTAGCACCAAACTTATGCGTGATTACGATGCAGCTGAAGTTGTTTGCATGGAGTGCGGCTTTGTGGTGGACATGAAGATAGCTGATCAGGGTCCGGAGTGGAGAGCCTTTGATAACGAACAGAAGGAGAAGAGGTCTAGGGTGGGGGCGCCAATTACATTCACAATTCATGATAAGGGCCTCTCAACAACAATCGATTGGCATGACAAGGACATTTTTGGGAAGAAGCTTGATGCTGATCAGAAGGCACAAATATACAGGTTGAGGAAGTGGCAGAGGAGAATAAGGGTTTCAGACGCGTCTGAAAGGAACCTCGCCTTCGCCCTCTCAGAGATAACGAAGATAGCTAATGTTCTCTCTCTACCGAAGAGCGTCCTTGAGACGAGCTCCATAATTTATAGGAAGATTATTAAAAAGCGCCTTATGAGAGGGAGATCGATTCAAGGAATATGCGCGGCAACAGTATACATAGCCTGTAGACAGTGCGGCTTACCTAGATCGCTTGATGAGATCGCAAGTGCTGCTAATATAAGTAAGAGGGAGGTTGGAAGATGCTACCGTTTCCTCATTAAGGAACTGGACTTAGCTCTACCGCCACCTAAGGCTAACCAATATATCTCGAAATTCTCAAATCAGCTAGCACTCCAAGGTAAGGCTGAGGAGATAGCAAATAAGATTCTTGCGATTGCATCGAGAGCTCGATTAACCTCTGGCAAAGGACCTGTGGGTATGGCTGCTGCGGCTAGTTACATTGCATCTGTGCTTATTGGGGAGAAGCGTACACAGAGGGAGATAGCTGAGATAGCTAATGTTACAGAGGTGACCATAAGGAATAGGTTTAAGGAGTTAATGGAGCAACTGCTATTCATAGTAACCCTCTAGAACTAACCCTCATTTTAATTACTTAATAAGGAGATGAAGACATCTTCTCTCGAAGTAACATTGTTTTAGAGGGGTTCAGCTTCTGATATAAGTTGATTTCATTGCCTCATCTCTTTTCCCCTGCATTGGTCTTAGGTTTGCATCACCCTTGGGGGCGTTCAGGGCGACCCTAGGCACCCCACATCTTGAGTATCTGTAGAATAGGTTTATGCATGCAACCACGTCTCTATCTCCTGTGAAATCACATTTACTGCACTTCAGTACTCTATCGCCATTATCTTTTAATCTGCTTTCACACCTTGGGCATGTTGATGATGTTTTCATTGGGTTAATGTAGCTAACCTCTAGTCTTCTCTCAAGAGCTTCATAGTTTATAGTGAACTGTATTTTTCTGTAGAACCATAGTGATAGCTTTTTGTTGAATAAGCTATTGCTGTTGGCTCTATCCCTAAGTTTGTTTAGGTTTTCGAGAACTATGGTTGAGTTGTGTTCATTGGCTATCTCCGCTACTCTATCACCTATCTTATGTGCGTAGTCCAAAGCTATGCTCTTCATCCTATCACCGTGCTTCTCGATGACTTCTCTAACTCCTTTAACAAATCCCCAAGATTTAGAGTACCTTTTCTGTATTCTCTCGATCCATATCCTGTGGGTTAAGATTTTCCTGAGAGGTGTTTTGTACCGCTTCAGCTTCAACAGCTTCCCACTAGATGTGAAAACGGCTAAAGTAACGTTGTCGAAGTTAACGTCGATGGTTGTGATGGTTTTGGTTTTCCTTGATTTAACTATTCTCCTGAAGTATACCGCTACATAGACCTCATTCTCGATAACCTTTATAGCTATCTCGTAGTTGCTCCAACCCCTAAACTTCTCTATCCTCTCAATAGATGTTAATAGTTTTAATATAACCACTCTACCATCATGTATCCTCAAGATAAGTGTTCTATTCTCTAGGTCAAGCCTGTAATCATATCTATCTACTCTAGCTGTTAACCTCCTTAGAACTGGCTTCTTTCCACCATTCCGCTTACTAGCTCTAACGATAGTTTTAGCGTAGGTATATACCTGCTTCACGTGGTGTGCTCTAAAACCATATCTCTTAAGTTCTGAGTAGGACATCTTGTGTAGAGTTTTGATTGAAGGTATTTCGTTTAAACTCCACAACTTGTTTACCACTAGTTGAACAGCATCACGATAGAGTTTCAGGAACTCGAGTAGAGCAAGATAATCATTGCTACCCTCGGGGAGAGCCCTCATCTTAAGCGCCTCAACAAGCCCTCCACCCTTCACCGAGTAGCTCACCATATCTAGAACTGTAGAGAAGAGCTTATAATTTTTTCTCTCCAGTATCTGTATAGGTGGATATATGGCTAGAATCGAGATTGTTAGATGCAGCATCATAAAGTACAGGAGAGGGGACTACGTCCTCTACCCGCTTGGCAAAGACAAAGAGAAGATAAAACATCTCCACGGAAAAGAAGTCTATGCACTAATCATAGCAGAAGAATAACATCAAGCGACATAAACCTATATGAAAACCGAAACAGTCGCGTTAGGCGATTGAAGAGTATAGTAGGTATAGATCTCCAGAGTCTAAAGTTAGACTGGTCTTTATGGCTGGCGACATATTTAAGATCGAGTTTACTGGCTCTTTCTGCTACACTTGTGGCTTCTATGACTACTTTGAAGATTACAAGTTTTTGCTTGAAGGTATGGGTTTAGTAACCGAAATTATAAAGATTGAGGAGCTGGAGGAAAGATTTATAGTTACCTTCCAAATAATTGGCCAGAAAAAGTGACAAGGAGGATTATGCTAGTATAAAAGGCGAGTTGCTTATGTTTCCTAAAAATAATTCGAGAGCAGATGGTCTACGTAGGCTTGCTTCTCTGATTGAACCGCTTAAGGGTAGCGCTATTGGGAAGGTGATTGATGAAAGGGTTGGAGAGTTTAAAAAGAATGGAACTAAGCCTATTAATGAAATCTTTAAGGAATTGTGTTTCTGTATATTGACAGCTAATTTCAGTGCGGAGAAAGCTATAAAAATGCAACTAGAAATAAACAACGGTTTCCTATTTATGCCGGAGCACGAGCTTGCTGAGAAGCTGAGATCTCTTGGCCATAGGTATCCTAATTCGAGGGCAAAGTACATTGTTGAGGCAAGAAGAGATATTCCACATTTGGAAGCGCTCCTAAAGAACGTTTCTGATGAGAGATTGCTGAGGGAGTGGCTTGTAAGAAACATTAAGGGCCTTGGCTATAAGGAGGCGAGCCACTTCCTAAGAAATATAGGTTTCATGAACGTTGCTATTATAGACCGTCATATACTTAGCATATTGACAGAACATGGATTAATTGAAAAGCCAAAGAGGTTATCTAGGCTTAAATATTTGGAGATTGAGAATCTGTTTGGCGATTTAGCCCGAATGGTTAACCTGTCTTTAGGCGAATTGGATTTATACCTCTGGTATATAAGAACCGGGAAGGTCTTAAAGTAATGAATAAAATCACAGTAACGCTTAAATCATAAAACTTGGCTACTTAAGTTAAGAATTTCCATAATGAACTTAAAGCATTTTTCATAAAAAACAACTTTAATGATATATTTTTAAAAAATATCTATAAATTTTTGTTTTTTTGGAAAATTTGGCTTTTATTTCTTAATTTATAATCAACTTATTTGTTCTCTTGTTTTTAGAATTTTTAGGTAAGGTTTATTTAACTCTTAGAACACCTAATTATCTCGGCTGGTGAGATAATGTCAAGAAAGAAGACACCGCCTAAGGTGGAGGAGGAAGAAGAGGAAGAAGAAGAGGAATGGGAGGATTGGGGCGAGGAGGAAGAGTGGGAAGAGGAGGAAGAGTGGGAGGAAGAAGAGGAAGAGTGGTAGCCCCAAAATTTCCCCTCCTCCCATTATAAAAGAGACCCCTAAAATTTTTCCTTTAAAACATTTTTCTGTCATCTTGTTTTTCAGTGCTTTCCTCTACGTGTGTCCCTCTATGTCTAAATAAGCCCTCTGCCTAAGAAATATGGTCGTTATACCCGCTTTCCTTAATTTTCTCCTAAGGAGCCTATCATTAGTTGCGACTACATAATTGTTTTCCTTTGCAATGCGTAATATCACGTCATCGTAGTTCTCCTCCGGCTTAACATCTACTTCTATAATCCTACACTTCTTAACAATCTCCATAGCCGACAGCGCTAATCTGCTAATCTTAACGGACCTAGAACCTACAAGTTTTTTAAGCTCATTAAGCGTCGTAGATAAAACGATTGGCTCAAACTTCCCAATAAGTCTCTCTATCTCGGCAAATATGTCTATCTTAAATTGTAGTGGAAGTAGCAGGAAGTTTGTATCTAATATAACTCTTTGCATTAATTTATCCCTTGCTCAGGTTATAGATTTTTGAGAGCCTTGCAGCCAACTTTATGGCCTCTATTAAGCTTTTTGGGCTTGCTAATCCCCTCCAAGCAATATCGTATGCTGTTCCATGGTCAACTGATGTGCGGATGAATGGGAGACCAAGGGTCACGGCAACGGTGCCGTAGAAGTCTAGGGTTTTAGCGGCTATGTGCCCCTGGTCATGATAAAGTGATAATATTGCGTCATAGCCTCGCTCTAAAGATTGATGAAATATGCTGTCTGCTGGAAGCGGGCCAACAACATTTAAACCCATGTCTCGGAGCTCCTTTATTGCTGGAATTATTTCCCTTATCTCTTCATCTCCAATTAAGCCATCTTCACCGGCATGTGGATTCAGCGCTGCAATGGCTATTCTAGGATTATGTATTCCAATCCACCCTAAAGCCTTGTTAATCCTTAATGTCGCCTCAATAATTCTTTCCTTCTTAACAGCCTTTATAGCCTCAGCTAATGGCGCGTGTCTCGTGAGAAAGAATATTCTGAGACCCCTCACATAAAACATTGTAAGCGGATCCCTAACACCGCATAGCGCTGCCAGGATCTCCGTATGACCTATATGCTCGCTCCCAGCCATATTGATGGCTTTTTTGTTTATTGGCGCCGTCGCTATCGCATTAATTTTTCCCCTTAAAGCATGTTCCACAGCCATCTTAATATATAATATTGAGGCTCTGCCCGAGGTGGCGGATGCCGCGCCTACAGTAATATCCTTAACATCAACACTCTTTGCATCGATTACTTCGATCCTTCCCGCAATACCCCTCGCCTCCTCCAGAAAATCTATAACCCTGAAATTTGCACCCAAACTAAGCCGCCTATTAACCTCTTCTAGGACGCTTAAATCGCCCACAAGGATGGGCATGCATTCATTAAAAATACTCTTCTCTAAAAGGGCCTTTATAGAGATCTCTGGACCGATGCCCGCTGGGTCGCCAATAGTTATGCCAACTACTGGTCTAGCCAAACTATTCATTCTACTAAAGCCTCAAAACATTACGCCAGTATACGGCTCTCATCTGAGATAAGTATTGTGGTGCACTATATAACTATTATAGCTCAGGTTTTCTTCTTGTGAAATCTGTGTTTCTCTCCAATGCATATGAAACTTTTAGGAGTGTGGCTTCATCGAATGGTTTCCCAATTATTTGTAGTCCTATTGGTAAGCTTCCCTCAAAGCCGCATGGAACTGATATAGCCGGGTATCCAGTTAGGTTTGCGGGTACAGTCAATATATCGCACATATATAGTGTGAGTGGATCTTGTATTTTTTCGCCTAGGTTGAAGGGTGGTAGGGGCATTGTTGGGCCGACTAAGATATCGAATTTTTTCAGGGCGTTTTCAAACTCCCTGCGGATTATTGTTCTAACTTTTAAAGCCTTTAGATAATATTGTTCATAGTAGCCAGCTGATAGAGCGAATGTTCCGAGCATTATTCTTCTCTTAACCTCGGCTCCGAAACCTATTCGCCTATTCTTAGCATATATCTTGGACCAGTCTGCATCATCATAATCAATCCTGAACCCATACCTTAAGCCATCATAGCGGGCTAGGTTTGAGCTGGCCTCTGACATGGCAATAATATAGTATGCCGCTAGAGCATACTCTAAGCTTGAAAGAGAGACCTCCTCATAAGTAGCTCCTAATTTCTCGAGTAGGTGTATAGCCCGCCAAACATGCTTTTTAACGGAGTCCTCGACACCCTCGCCGAAAAACTCCTTGATGACGCCAATCCTTAATCCCCCTACATCATCTACGAGACAACTTAAGTAATCGAGCGGCTGGACATTAACTGATGTACTATCTCTTGGATCATATCCGCTTATAACCGAGAGTAGAAGGGCGCAATCAGCTGTGCTCTTAGCCATAGGCCCTATTTGCTCTAAACTGTTAGCGTATGCTATAAGCCCATAACGGCTAACTAGACCATATGTTGGCTTAAGCCCTATAACTGAACAGTAGCTCGCCGGGCATCTTATGGAGCCACCCGTATCAGAGCCAAGGGCTAATGCCGTCTCATCGGCTATGAGCGCAGCAGCGCTCCCACCTGAGGAACCCCCTGGAACCTTTGTTAGATCCCATGGGTTTCTTGTAGGGCCAAAATAGCTGGTCTCCGTTGTTGAGCCCATTGCAAACTCGTCCATATTAGTCTTTCCAATTATAATAGCGTCTTCACGCTTAAGTCTCTCAATAACCGTTGCATCGTATGGCGGTATGAAGTTACCGAGCATCCTTGAGGCACATGTTGTCCTTATTCCGCGGGTGCATATGTTATCTTTGACTGCAACAGCTACGCCAGCTAGCCTACCCAGTCTCTCGCCACACTGAATTTTCTTATCGATCTCTCTTGCCTGTCTAAGGGCTTCCTCAAATACCGTAGTTATGTAGGCGTTTATCTTCCCTTCAACCATCCGAATCCTTTCAATGAGGGAGACTATATACTCCTCGGAGGTTATCTCCTGACGCCTAACTTTATCAATTACTTCTAGAGCTGTTAGTTCATGTAGTCTTGGCATAGTGCTCACCTTATTAGGCTAAACTATTCTTGGGGATTTGAAGAAGGCGTCCTCCTTTTTAGGAGCGTTCTTTAGAGCCTCTTCCCTTGGCAGCGAATCTTTAACCTCATCCTTGCGGAATATGTTTACGAGGTCTAAGACGTGATATGTTGGTGGGATGCCCTCAGTATCAACTTCATCAATCTTCCTGAAAAACTCCAAGATCCTATTAAACTGCTCTGTAAACATTTCTTTCTCATCTTCCGTTAACTCTATGTGGGCTAGCCAAGCTATACGCTCTACGTCTTTCTCTGTAACATACCGTTTTTTCAAGCCTAGCCCACCATCACATTTTTACACGCATTAGGTAAGCGTTTTCTCCATCGGCGTAGTATCCCCGAATAATCCTATCAACCTCAAATCCAATCTTCTTATAAAGGTTTATTGCGGGCGTATTACTAACCCTGACCTCTAGATAACACTCCTTGACATTGTAATACTCAACCATCGCCCGGAGGGCCTCTCTTAATAATGCTTCTCCTATCCCCATGCGCCTATATCCTGGCAGAACGGCAATCGATATCACATGCCCCCTCTTTATCAAACCAAAGCCCGAGAAACCAGTTTCAATTCGGCACATAATGTATCCGACAACCTTCTCATCCACTTCGGCAACAAGGAAAGTCTCTGGGTAATTTATGTATAGCTCCATGAAAAAATATGTCGAGTAATTTTCCGGTAAGCAGGTTCTGTTTATATACATTACTTGCTCTAAATCTTCCTCTCTAAATCTCCTTAAAGTAAACTTTCGTTCCAAATCGGACCCGGCGTCTTAATTACCTTATCCCCAAACTTACTTATATTTTCAATTTAAAAAGAATATTTCTATTCTTTGATAACCGGGATTATAAAGTTTCCATGAGGGACCACGGTTATTTTAGCTTTAGCTCCTAGTTTGCTTAAGGCGTTGTTTAAAGCATCGTTTACGGACCTGAAAATCTTTAGCCCGGGTATCTCTGAAGCATAGTAATCTGGCACTGCTGAGACCATAGCTAGATTAGCCTTTTTAAGGGCTCTAAGGAACCGATAAAATATAAAGCCATTTACATTAAAGTCGCTCCTTAAAACCTCCTCTAATATTTTTAAATCTCCCCTAACTCTCTTAACCATTTGGTGAAAACCAGTCTCCCCATAACCCTCTGAGCACTCTGCAACAAGAATTACAAACCCATTCTTTTTCACAATCTTAATCGCATTTTCTAGACAACCGCAGGCGCTGAGAAGGTTATTATCAAATGGAGCGCCACCGGGGCTGATAATAATTACATCAGGCCTCCCCGTGAAAGACACTTTATATAATGAGTCAGCTACATTTAAGCTCCCATGCAATGTTTCTTCTGGCTCACCAGCAAAGCATTTAATAACCTCTCCAGAAAAACTTCTTACAATGCTTATGCTAAAATCTATTTTGGCGATCTTTGCGACTTCAATAGCTTCATTAAACAGTCTCTCCTGGAGATCCTCCAAATCTAAGATTGAATTTAGGATACCTTTTATTGTCTCTATTCCTGTTAAACCAAAAGTTAATCCACTCTCACAGCAGTTATATAAAGTGTATGGATTCGGCTCAAAGGTACTTGCTACTATCTTGGCGTTTGCCTCGTAAAAAGTTCTGTTCAGGTAGACCTTCACCCCACTTCCAATATCGCAAATATATATGTTACCATTAAAGGGGTCATGTGTAACTATATTCACCCCTAAGGGTGAAATTCCTTCAAAGTTATGGGTGATGCCATGTATGAAAGAATTTTTCATGTGCAACACTACTAAGTCTGCAATCTTCACACCAACTTTTTCAGCAACCCTTATAACGGAAGAAACTACATATTTAGCCAAGTTTATCTCTGGGACGTTTAAAGCTAGCACTATTTTGCCGCCTAGCTGCACGGCTCTCGACATTATATCTGGAAGCGTTGCCCCCTCTATTGCCTTCTCAATCTCCTTAGCGGCATCTCCGAGACCCGGCTCCCTATGCACTTCGGCTATCTCCATTAGGTTCTCGCTGGATATCCTGGCATGCACTTCAGTCTTTCCATAGGGGAGCCAGATATCAACCATTATCTATCCCAAACAATATTGAATAATAATGTAGACCGAGATAACAGTTATTAACGTTTCCGCCATTAAGCGATTTCTCCATGACCTAGGGGTATGAATGCTTGAATATCCTCTAGCGGTATTCTTAGGATCGTTTTACGCTCCTCTGGGGGAACCATGCTGGCCAATTTCCCCCTAATGATTTTAGCCAGTTTCCCACTGGTCATGTTCCCAGGAACTATTCTCACATAGATTTTTGTCTGTTTTGAGATGGCGCTTAAGGGTCCGCCAATAATCTTTAGCTCGCCGTTTTTCATCTTCACGCCTATAGCCACCTCCAGAGGAACATTCTTAACGTAGTTTCTGGCCCCATATATCATGAAGGATCCCATCGGTAAATACTGTCCTGAGGGCGGCGTCTTGCTGACCTGCTCCGGCTTAACCCAATAAACATCTATCGCCCTAAACTTCTCCCTCCACGCCCGGGAGTATGATGCCGTAAATTGCGCAGCCTCAAACATTGTTTCCTCACCCGGCTCTTTCCCATAAGTTTTAATTAAGGTGAATGGCGATCCCGGGACATCTGCATGGAAGACTATGTCATGGTCCTCCATGTACTTGCGTATTAGCGTCTCATTTGTTGACGCATCCCTCCCGCCTATAACAAGGAAGCCCTCGGAGGAGTAGAACCACCGGAATTTTTCATACCATTCTTTCTTCCTAGCTGGCTTTAATGGAGGCGACTCCTCAATGCTTTCAATTGTCTCAGCCCTAATCTCCTCAATCTTCTTAATAGTCTCCTCAATAGCCCTCCTTACTCCCTTAATTTTTTCTTCAACTTTCTTAGCCCCCTCATAATATTTGTTGGCTTCATCTTGGGCGTGCGCCTTGAGATTTAGGTTGAACGATTGTCCTTCAACTGAGACCTTAAGTGTTAATGTATTCGGATCCAGAGACATGAAGTACGTGGAGGGAGTTATACCATCTTCCTTCTCTCTAAGTAATCCCGCAATGATATCTTTCCACTCCTTTCCACTCCTCTTCTCATGCATAATCCTTTCTATCAACGAGTTGAGTTCATGTAAGTGACTGTAAATTATATCCCCAATCTGGCGGTAGGCGTGAGCCTTTTCTTCAAGTTCCTCAAGTTTTCTTTTTTGTTCATCAAGAACCTTCTCCAGTCTAGTTATCTCCTGCTTAGCTTTCTCCTCAAGAGTTCTAGCTCTCTCTTGGGATATAGTCCTTGCATAATATTCATCAAGAGCCCTGTTAAATGTCTCCATCCTAATAATGTTGTAGGCTGAATACTTCTTTAACATGAAGGGCGCCGCACCAACCCAGTCTCCATTCTCATCAACGATTATACATGGCTCATAATTACCAGCTTTAATCTCGTGTAGTATTCTACTCATGCTGTTGAATAATGCTTTTACTTCTTCATCACTTAGTGATGAGCATTGTTTAGTCTTATTAATGCCAGCCCTAAAAAGGATCTCTTCGGCATAGGAGCCGCTTATTCCTAGGAGTCTCGTTAGCCCTTTGACAGCTTCTATCTCACCGAAATCTCTGAGCCTATAAAGATCTTCTGGCCCCACTTTTCCAGGATCTAACCCCCTTTGGGGCGGGTGCTTATATGTTTCGCCACGTATAATATTCCTATCTTTCATCCTTTGATAAGAAAGCGCATGTAATATCTTGTTCTCTGAGTCAACAAGTATAATGTTTCCCCTCTTAAAAATCTCTGCTATAAGCTTATATTTCTGTCCCCCGCATCTAATTTGTATCTCAACTATTCGTTCAAAATCATGTTGGTAGATATCCTCAATAACACCGTTCTCCAAATATTTTCTGAGGGCCATGCAAAAGCTAGGCGGCTTCTTGGTCTTCTCAACCTCATAGACTGTTATGTGAATTCTCCTACCAGCCTCTATCAAAAGGTTGAAAGTCTCACCTTGACCACGGAGCTTAATCAACAAAGTTCTTGGATCTACCTGGTAAATCTTATTTATTCGAGAGCCTCTAATAATTTTATTGAGCTCTGCTGTAACAGCAGCTATGTCGAAGCTACTCATTTCATTCATAAGACTTCATCAGGAAGGATTGATATTAAATGGAGCCTTTAAACCTTATTTATTGGATTAAGCTCGGCCTTGGCATCTTATCCGCCGCTCTATGCACAGCCCTGAAAATCACTAATATTTTCTCTGGAATAGTACTATGCATAGCTATTTATTTAATCAGTGATAAAATTTTGAAGCAGGTCTTTATCACGAAGGTTAGTAAGTCATCAATCATTACAAGAACTGGCATTGAGATATATTTGGCATCCTGGATCTTCTTCTGGATTCTCTTTTACACTCTCTTCTCTTAAACTACTCCTTCCTAAATTCGACATTTTTTAATAAAAAATGAATATATTCCGCTAGCGCTAAAAAATATCCCTTATCATAGTTAGGGCGCAGTTTTTTCTTGGAGTTCTCCAAAAACTCCTCATAGTATTCTCTCAATAAGTCAATATTGTCTAAGTTGAGCGTGCTCAGAAATGTGTACTGCTCATTGGATCGGCTCATGTAAAGTATGCCCTTAAGTCCCTGAATGAAGCCGCGTCTAAATTCGCTTTCGCTTTCCACTTTCCCTTCTATCTCCTGAAGAATCTTTTCCGCTTCACTAAACTTTTTATCTGATACGGCCTTAAAGAAATCATTTAATAACTGTTTTGGTATACCACTTCTATCCATACTCAACTCTATCTTCTTCTGTAACATCCTCTATGCCATTCTCTGTTATCTTAAATACGCACTCGCCCTCTGGAAGATGCGGACTTGAAACGAGCCGCGCTATCCTTATCGGCCCCTTAGCTCCCTTCCTCAAAAATATTCTTGTGTGGCTAGTGTGGGCGACTATGTGCCCGCCTATTGGCCGTATCGTCTCTGAGAAGAATGCCTCTGGACTAGACATAACCTGATTTGTCACCAACGCGACTGCATTAAATGCCCTTGCTAATCTAATGAGTTTATGCAGATGTTGGTTAAGTTTCTGCTGCCTTAATGCCAAGTTCTCGCGGCCAATATACTCGCTCCTAAAATGTGCTGTAAGTGAGTCAATTACTATTAGACGTATATTATTCTCTTTAATTATTTTGTCAGCGTTTTCCAGAAGATACATCTGGTGATCTGATGTATAAGCCTCAGCCCAAATTATATTTTTGACGACTTTTTGTGGGTCTAGCCCCCTAAACTTCGCCATTTGGACTATTCGTTCTGGTCTAAAGGTATTCTCTGTATCAATATAAAGAGCTCCGCCGCCAAGCCCTCCTTTCTCCGGCGGCAATTGAACGTTAACGCATGCCTGGTGAGCGATTTGACTTTTACCTGTACCGTACTCGCCATAAAACTCTGTTATTGTCTGAGTTTCAAGCCCGCCACCCAAAAGTTCATCAAGTTTCCTGCTTCCAGTAGTAACCTTGAGCACATTCTTTCTCCTCTCTAATAATTCATCAGCACGCATAAAATTCAGCATAATTGATGATCTTGCAGCGCTAATTATCTCAAGTGCCTTCTTCTCGCTTAAACCCGCCTGCTCGAGTTCACGTACAGTTGCCATCGCAAGGGCTTCAACAGTATTAAAGCCGAGTTCACGAAGTTTCTCGGCTATAGAAGGGGTTACGCCTGGAACCTCCTCAATACTTAAGTATCGTCTCCTCTCACTTTCAATTTCACTTGCATACATTTCTTACTCAATAAATTTACTTCTCTAGTCAATATAAGCTTATTTTATTAGTGCACTAGCTCTGTTGCAATCACATGATATTCTCCACACCATAAAATTTAAATATATGAATAATGCCATATTTTTGTCTCTAATACTTATTGGACATTTTTAATAGGATTATAAATCCATTTTTTTGAATTTTGATGACCGAAAAAGTTTTATTTATCCATTTATAAATCAATAAAGTGGGTAAGGGGGATAAATCCATGAGCGTTAAGGCAAAGATCCTTGAAGAGCTAAAAGCTGGTGCCAAGACTGTTGAGGATTTAGTTAAGGCAACAGGTTCTAAACCGGGCATCGTAAAAGGCCAATTAACGAGGCTAATTAAAGAAGGAAAAGTAGAGAAAACCGCTGAGGGCAAGTACAAACTTAAGTAGAAGCGTGAAAATGGAACCCCTCTCTTCATCCTTTTAACAATTTTATTTTGTTTTATTTTAGTTAGGGATTGCCTAGAATGTTCGCTTAAAATCCCCCTAAAGAATTCTTTTTGGTCAATTACTATCCTGCCCTTAAAAATTTTTAACTTTTCTTCGGCTAATCCTAATCTCTCTTCTATAATATATTCAAAACAATCGTTTTAACTTATTTGTAATCGAGGAAAAACTTAGCAAACAGATATTAGTGCAAAGTATCTTAAATTTAGTTAAGTGGTGAGGAAAGTAATGGAGAAAATAGTCTCTGTTGGTAGAGGGCCGCTTAATGGCTTAGATATCGCTGCATTAAGTAGGGAGAAGAGGGAAGAGGTTTGGAGGAAAACTATCGAAGAGATAAAGAGAATTAATGTTTTGACGCCCAGAGTGCAAAAGCGTTTAAAAGCTTGGGAGGAAGCCCCTGTCCACCTATGCCCCGAGTCCTCATTGTCATTCACTAAGTCTTGGAAGGAGACTGAGGGTGAACCACTCACCCTAAGGTGGGCGAAGGCAGTTGCAAAAATATTAGAGGAGGCTCCCGTAAAGATATGGGAGGATGAGTTAATTGTCGGCTCCCCCACTAAATATCTCCGAGGAGCTGATGTCATAGCAGCCATGTTTCCCAAACGGATTTTAAAGGCCCTTGAGGAGGGAGTTATAGACAATAAAGCGAGTGAACGTGCTAGGTTCATAATGACGGATGAAGATAGACAACTGTTATTGGAGGATGCAAAATACTGGTCTGACAAGGTGGCTCCGGATTTTGCGAATAAACTTAGGCAGGATCTCCTTGGAGAGGATCATTTAGACCTACTTATGGATCGCGCAATGGTTCTTGAGGGTCTGCCGTTAAGAGCTGATACTGATTTAGAATGTGGTATATTTGGCTTCTTTAATGGACCTACATCCCCGATGGGTGTTGGAGGAGCACCACACTTCCGCCTTAAAGTAATACATTATGGCCTTAATCACATCATTGAGCAAGCAAAGAGAGTAATTGCTGAAATAGAGGAGGAGAATGCTGGTAGACCAGCGCCTCCACGCGAGGTTTGTGAAAGGTATATTCTGGCAAAGTCAATAATAATTGTTTGCGAAGCGGTCATTAAATGGGCTAAGAAACATGCTGAGCTAGCTAGAGAGATGGCTAAAAAAGAATCTGATCCTTTAAGAAAGAGGGAACTTGAGAAAATAGCTGAGATTTGTGAGTGGGTTCCAGCAAATCCGCCGAGGAGCTTCTGGGAAGCCCTTCAGGCGGTTCACTTCTTAAGGCTCGTATTATTTAAAGAGAATCCATATTCGAGGGATAGCTCTATTGGCAGGCTTGATAAGGAGTTATGGCCCTATTATGAAAAGGACGTAAGAGAAGGAAGGTTGACGCGAGAACAGGCTGCGGAGCTGCTCGCCCTCTTCTTTATAAAGACCCGCACATTTGAAGCGTTTGACCCAGAAAGAAGAGATGTTAGACATGCACCGGGCACATTATTGCCCCATATTACCATTGGTGGTGCCGACGAGAATGGAAATGACGTTACTAATGAACTTTCATGCCTAATATTGGAGGTTATGCGGCAGCTTAAGCTATCGGAGCCAGCAGTGTACCTACGTTGGCATGAGAACATGAGCGACGAGTTTTTAATTTATGCTCTGGAATGTAATAGAGATTATGGTGGCGGTAACCCAGCTTTCTTGAACGATAAGCTTGGCACAGCTCGATATCTGGAGCGTGGCGTTCCGCCAAAGGATGCGGTTGATTGGATAGCAAGCGGCTGTCTTGGCTATCACTTGACATGCAGCATGCATGCTACAGGCACATTTAATCTCAACTTAGCAAAAATATTTGAAGTAACTTTGTATAACGGATTTGACCCCCGCACGGGAAAGCAACTTGGATTGCAGACGGGTGATGTTACAAAGTTCACCTCTATTGAGCAATTTATAGATGCTTTTCTAAAGCAGGTAGACTACTTTGCTGAAAAGATGTGGAAGGATTATCTTGTTCATAGGCTCTCCCTCCACTTATCGCCTAACCACATTCACAGCGCTCTCGGAGCAGCCATGCATTTTGAATATACTTTAGCCAAAGGTGAACCGATATTGGAGGGAAGTGCACCTTATCCTGACGCGATGACTATATGGTTTGGTGATCGTGGTACAGTTGACGTCGCCGATAGCCTTGCCGCAATCAAATATCTAGTCTTCGATACAAAGAAAGTAACTATGGAACAGCTTTTAGAAGCCCTTAAGGCTAATTGGGAAGGGTATGAAGATGTAAGGCAGATGTGCTTAAACGCTCCGAAGTATGGTAATGATGACCCCTATGTAGACGACATTCATACATTAATTTGGGAGAAGACTCAAGAAATCCTGCAAAAAAGATCGGATCCCTTTACTGGGTGTAAACCATTCACATTTAAGGGCGCTGCAACTGGACATATTGTTCATGGAAGAGTCGTTGGAGCGCTGCCTAATGGAAGATTGGCCTACACGCCAGTCAATGACGGAGCTTCTTCAGCGATGCCTGGAATGGATAGAAAGGGGCCCACAGCCCTCATCTCCTCAGCAACAAAAGTTAGCTACTGGCGTTTAGCGGGCGGCCCATTAAATGTTAAGATCAACAAGACAATGCTAAATACTCGTGAAAAGCTTGAAAAACTTGCCGCTTTGGTGAAGACGTTCTTTAGGCGTGGTGGATGGCATATTCAGTTCAACATTCATAGCCCGGAGGAATTGATAGAGGCGAAAAGGAACCCAGAGAAATATAGACACCTAGTGGTGAGGGTAGCAGGCTACAGCGCATACTTCGTTGATTTACCACCAAGCGTCCAGGACGAGATTATAGCCCGAACAATGCATGATGTATACTAAGGTTAACTTGTCCCTCCATTTTTATCCTTGTCGCCTTTAAAACTCTGTATATAAAAAAGGAAAGGGATGACGTTACATTTCAACGTGAGTATCTTAGCTCTATTTGCAGTGTTGGCCATTTTTCTTTTTCTTCCCATGTGGGCATTGGTGTTGGGTTTGATGTCTTCATCTCATATGGGTATAGGATTTCGTATGTGAGCTTGTTATCTTTCCTCTGCCACTGGACAACTATTG
>JAGTQB010000011.1 GCA_018396995.1 Candidatus Bathyarchaeota archaeon | reverse complement strand
TACTTCAGGAAGAGGAGGAGCATTCAGAGTAAGACTTCGGGGAAGACAAAAGCTAAGCTGTTAGCAAAGTATTCTGGAAGGGAAAAGCGGAGAGTAAACGACATACTCCATAGAGCAACAAAGATTATAGCTGGTATAATCGCCGAGGAAAACGTTAAACCTGTAATGGAGAAACTCACCCATATCAGGGAGAGGATACGGTATGGTAGGGAGATGAATAGAAGGCTCCACAGCATGCCATTCAGAAAAATTCAGTTTTACACCTCCTATAAGTCGATGGAGCTGGGCTTTAAGCCGGAAACCGTTAAAGCGGAAAACACCTCTAGGGCATGTCCGATATGTGGCGAAATTAGTAAGCCGAATGGGCATGTCTTTAAATGTAGAAAGTGCGGCTTCCAAGCGGATAGACACTTTATCGCTGCATGGAACATCGCCATGAAACATCCAATGTGGGGTGCTTTACCGTTGCCCCCGAAAGCCACCGATGAATTTAAAGAGGTGGAACGGATAGTTATAAAAACTTAACTATCCGACAACGGTAATAAAATCCATTATTCATTCATTTTTATCTTCTAAGACTACTGTTATTATGTCTTCTTTATGCCTAAGTTTTGTGTGGTCTATAATATCTTTCGCCGTGGCATGCTCTGCAGAGGGTTCTTCCCTCAACTTTGATGGCTTTTGTCTCAATAATTAGCTCGCCGCAAGCTTCACACTTCACTATTGCTGCTTCCTCAAATTTTGAGAATGGTTCAGCGGTCACGTATTCAATGTTAAAAGATGCTTCATCTAAATGTAGTATCTCCTTAACAATTTTTTCCTCTTCTTCACGGCTAAACTTTCTCTTTCGCATAACCCAGTCCCTGAGGGCGGGCGGTAGGGAGCCAATCTTCAAGGACAAACGTATGCCCTCTTTTGTATCTGACCTGAATATGCAGGCGGCAAGTTTTCCAAAATCCTCAACGCGTAGAGAAGAGTGCCCAACAGTACATCCAGTACTTGCTTGAATGCCATCAGCCAGACACAGCGCTGTTTCAACAACGGCGAAAAGTCTCTTATCCCCCCTGGAAAGACCCACCTTTTTCAACCCTATTTGGCCCATCCGGACTCCAAGGGCAACCCCGGGCGAGAGGTGTCCATGGAGAATCTCAGCTAACTCCACTTCATCTACCATTTCTTAATCACCAGACATTAAAGCGTTTGTAAAAATAACATTATAAGCTTGTAATACCTATATAAAAGATTTATTTAACTTTAACAATTATAAACCTAACTGGATGCCTCTATTTTTTCATACTTGTTAGGTTGCGCGGCGTTATGCAAGGCGAATATATTTTATTAAGCCTTTATTCCTCTAATCTCTTACATAAAATATAGCTCATTGCTACAATAATGTTATAATCATTAAAATATCATTTGTGTTCTCTTTTATAACTGTCCTATTAGGAGGTAATTTGGGATGAAAGGAGTGGCTGAAAAACCTATTCACAAGTATGTTGGGTTAGGATTAATCTTGATAGGCATCGTTTTAATCGTACTCGCAGCCTACATTGCTTATCAATCCTTTTATAGTTATCGGCTACCATGGTTTTACACTCAAGCTTCTAATATAGAGGCGGCTATAATATCATTGGTGAACACATTGGTTGAGCTTGCCGCGAGACTTGGTTTTCTGGGGTTAATGGTCTGGGCTGGCAGTATCTTATTGAGGTATGGTGTTCAGTCCCTTAGGTTGGAGCAGGCTCATAGGCAGGAGTAAGGCATGTATAATTTGCTCAAGTTCGCCATTATATTATCCTTTATCTCCATAGTACTCATAATCGCGGCGCCCTTCACTATCTTCATCTATCAAATTGCAAATAAACCAAATTGTATAAGCATTAGTATCGAGAACGTTGTCCCCTTAGATGACAACAGGTTTTCTGTCAGAGTTACTCTTCAATACGCTCTAGACATAACGTTGAGCAGGGTTAGGATTATGATAGGTAATACAGAAGTTATCTTTGAGGATGTGGTTAAGGGTGCTGTGAGTAAAGATGTTGTCTTAACGCTTAGCGATATCCAGCAGGGGATTAAGGAAGAAGAAATAGTGATAGCCGGTCTATTCAAGTGTCTCTTCAAATTCACGTGAGGGGACGCTGTGGTTAAAAAGATAATTGAGAGGATTTTAATCGGGGTCATTAAGGGCTTAATATACTATATTGTCTTTGTACATGTTCTACCCTTCTTTCTCGATATAGCGCTCGGCTTTCCAATAGAAGTCATAGAGCCACTCACATTTTCTCTATTAATAGGCGTTTTCATATCTTTAGGAATAATCTCCTCTATAACAAAGCCATTTATTGGAATAATCTTCAGCTCTCTCTCATTTATGCTGGGTTTGCTAATATTGTTGGATATTATTAGTTTAGGAGTTGCTGAGGTGCCAATGACAGTACGTGGTGTAAAGATAAGCGCTGCTTTTGAATTTAAGCCGCTGCTACTAATAATTATAGGTTTCTCTATAATTTTCATTATTATAGGCATATTTGAGAAGATTATTCACGGCGAAGAATAACGTGGCTCAATTTAATAACTCTCTCATAAAGTCAATGATATAAAACTGTGTGAAGAGCTATGAGAGTTTAGTAGTGGGGAAATCGCTAGTCATTTATTGCTAACATAAGTGTATATCTTTTGTTTAGTGAGGCCAAGAGGGCATGGGGTTGAGTGGTTCTCATATTAGTAGAGGTGCCGTTGTCCTGGCACTGGGCTTCTGTATAGTCTTCATCCATTACTCTGTAAGGTATAGCTACGGTATTCTGCTCCCCGAAATGTTAGTCACATTTGGGATATCGAAATTATTTGAAGCTGGCATAATATACACCTCCTACTTCATTGGCTACACTGCCTTCTCATTTCTTCTCGGATTAATTATAAACAGAGCTGATATTAGAAAAGTTGTTTCAGTTTTTCTACTTATATTAGGTTCAGGCATCCTTTTAATGAGTTTATCTAATGGACTAATTGAAGCTGCCATATCCTATCTCCTAGCGGGGATTGGATGCGCTGCATGCTGGGTTCCAATAGTTGTGGTTGTTCAAAGATGGTTTGAGAAAAAGGCTCTTTCGGTGGCAGTAATCGATATGGGCGCCACAATTGGCTTCTTTTTAAGCGGTATCATTATGCCAATCCTAGTGAAGGTGGGAGGTTGGAGACTTGGTTGGCAGTTGTTCAGTCTCGTTAGTTTCGCTCTCTCTCCGCTAACATGGTTACTATTAAAAAGTCATCCAGAAAATTCTCCCCAGAAAAAAGGTGAGAGTTATAAAGAATCTCTTAGACATATGGTGGTTCTTATTAGAGACTTACGGCTTTGGATGCTAAGCATATCCTATATGCTTTCCGGCTTCTATGTAATGGTTCCATTTACCTTCCTCAGCAAATATGCTCTCCACGAGATCCACATCCCATATAGCGTTGCCGCGGCTCTTGTAAGCGTAATTGCTGTTGGAGCAATACCTGGAAAATTAGTCTTAGCATCATTTTCTGAGAAAGCTGGGAGACTAAAGGCATTTGTGTTAAGCGGTATAGCGTCCATAGTGGGTATTTCTGGAATGATCTTTGCCAGTCTCATACAAAATACGGCATCTATTATAATGATTTCTTCAGCAATTATTTATGGAATCGGTTACGGCTCTCTTTGGCCACTCTATATGGCGTATGCCTCAGACATCTTTTCAGTGGAGAGGGTTGGTGCAGTATTAGGATTTCTCACAATATTTTTTGGCATAGGTTGTATGAGCTCGCCGCCACTCGCAGGTTTAGCAGCCGATTTAACAGGAACATTAAAAACCTCGTTTCTAATGGCTGGAATCGCCTCACTGCTATCAATACTCTCACTATTGCCGACAGGAGTTAAGAGAAAATTGTGAGAAGCATAAGCCATGTTAAGGGACGTTTAAAGTGAGAGTAGAGGGTAATGATATTTGCTTATAAAACTTTTAGCCAAAAGTTTTATAAAATTTTGGCTACAGATTATGTTAAGGGAGATTTTTGAATAAAGTTGTAACAAAATGTTTTATAGCGTTCAGCTTGGCGCTGATGATTTTCGCTGCATCCATTCTTCCCTACGCCAGAGCGTCTCCGGAGCAGAATGTTCTCAGAATAGCTATCACTTGTCCGCCAAGCACATTCAACTTACTACACTCAATACGTGATGTTTGTCTAGCTGGCACATTTGCATACCTATTGAGCGAGCCCCTCATCTTACACTTGGTTAATGGTAGTGTTATTCCGTGGGTTGCTAAGAGCTGGGAAATCTTAGATAATGGCACGAGATATGTATTCCACATAGATGAGAGGGCTAAGTGGAGCGATGGAACCCCCCTCACGGCATATGATGTGGAATTCACGTGGAGCTTAAGAATGAAATACGCTTTTCCATCAAGCCTACAAGGTATACTCAGTGATGTTAAGGCTGTTGACAAATATACTGTCGTATTCGTAACAACCCAGCCTTGGGCAAGGTGGTCCCTAGATTTCGGCGGGACTCTCGTTTTACCAAAACATGTATGGGAAAACGTTGAGGATCCATTAAAATATGAGTTTATTGACGACCCAAAGAAACATGTTACATCTGGCGCCTTTATCTACGATTCATTCAAGCCTGGAGAATGGTGGTACTTCAGGAAGAGGCCAGATTACTGGAAGACCGAGTCGATGCCAAAAATAGATGGAGTTTTACTCCGAAACATTGCTGACGTATCATTATTCCCGCTTCTCCTCCAGAAGGGGGATGTGGATATTGCTGACGCATACCCATTCTACTTGCTCCCACAAGTGGTTGGAAAGCCTAATATAGCTATCTGGTTCCCACCAGGCCCATCTGCCACAGAGGTCTTATGCATTAATACTAGGCTTTATCCGTTGAATCTTAAGGAGGTTAGGCAGGCCATAGACTTGGCAATAGATAAGCTTGAAATAGCGCAGTTCTATTTTATGGGCTACGGTGTGCCTGGCAATAGATGTCTAGTTAATATGGCTGCTTATCCAGAGTTCTATGTTCCTGAGGCTGCTTGGCTGGGTTGGGGTAAAACAAAGGAAGAGCGCATAGCTGAGGCGAGGAGGATCCTAGACGAATTGGGCATAATTGACAGGGATGGGGATGGGGTAAGAGAAACACCAAACGGGACAAGATTAAGCTTTAAATTCATCATACAGATGGTTCCCATAACGGCGGTAAGGCTTAGGGTCTCGGAAGCCATCATAGGTTACCTGAAGGAGATAGGAATAGAGATAAGCCACTACCAGCCACTAGAAGTAATAGAATACTTTATACAGGCCTTCATATCTCCCCAGAAGGACTGGGGTTTTGCCCAGGGAACATATGCTGAATATCCGGAGCCATGGTATAACCAAGTCTTTAATTACCTGTTGCCCTCTGTAGGTTTATCCCAAGTGGCGGCTACCGGTTGGGATCAAACAGATCCTGAAGTTGCTGAGCGGGTTAGCGAGCTATGTCATAGGGCCCTGCGAAGGCTAAACTATGCTGACCTTGTGGAGGACGTCAAAGAAATAATTAGAATATATAAGGATCATCTACCTACAATCTGCCTAGCCTTCTATCCCTTCTGGATATTGGCGTATAGAACAGATGTTTTGACCAACTGGAATCCGGAACACTCAACAATGACCCCGGCATTTGGTTTCCCGCAGCCATCAAGACCATTAATAACGCATGAGCTTATCCCGATCGGTTTGAAGCCACCCACCGCGCCGCCAGCTGAGCAGCCACCTACTGCGCCTCCAACAACTCCTCCAACAGCGCCACCGCCAGAAATGCCGCCAATTGCACCAGTGATATCAATAGAACAGATGATTATAATAGCCATAATAGTAATTATTGTAATTGTAGCCGCCAGTTACATGGCAATCAAGGTTAAAAGAAAACCAAAAACGTAGCGCCATAAAATTTAACTCCAATATTTTATTTTTTAGAAAATGTTTGGGTGTTAAATAGATATGTTTCTAAGTATTACTCTTTTTTGAGTAGTTACTCTTAAATAAGTGTTTACAAAGCTATATTCTTAAGGTGTCCGGGTATGAGTGAGTATGCAAGAAGTGTTACGATTGCTTACGTAGTTGTGTTCTCTGCACTGGCTATTTCTCTCACCTTTAGCAGAGCTGAGATTCCATTCCCTCTCCTACCATATTTAAAGTTTGATTTCGCGGAGATTCCGGTGATGTTAGCGCTTTTGCTAGGTGGTTTAGCTCCTGGCTTAGCCACAGCGGTTATCCATTGGATTGGGTTATCTATGGCGAGGGGCTGGGTTTTAGGACCACTAATGAAGTTTCTAGCAGTTGCTCCCATGGTTGTAGGCTTCTGGCTTGGAATAAAAATATGGAAGATAAAATCGCTTCAAAAATCAATGGTCTTAGCCTTCCCGCTCGGAGCAATCTTTAGAGTCATGGTATGCGCGATCGCTAACACCATAGTTTTTCTCTTCGTCGCGCCTGATTTCCTCAAGTTTTCAGTGGGCTACTTGAAGGCAATTGGATTAAATGTGTCCTCTGAGATCGACGCTCTCCTATGGACTTTAGCCTTTAACGCAATATTTAATGTCCTTCACGTGATCCTTTCGGCTGCGATCGCTGTGGTCATATTTATAGCAGCGATAAAAAGGATACCGGGAATAGCTGGCAAAGTTTGGCTCCCTTCAAAAACCAAATAATGTTATATTATGCCATGTCTCATCCATTTCTCTTCAATGCAATGGAATTATCCACGTGTAAGTTGACTGTGTTCTCTGAAGGCTCGTGTATACATGTTTGATGATGCGCCAGCGACCAGTCCGCCAATTGCATCATTAGTAATAGGACCCAGCTTACTCAAAATTCCTGGCTTAGTCTGATCGAACCTTATGAACTCAAAAATCCCCCTCGCTCCCGCAATATAACATGCTATTGTCATCCCAAGCAGCTCATCTGCCACCAGCCCAGGACGCCCAAGAAATCTCTCCTTCGATAGACCCGGAACTAAGCCCAACTTAGCATCCTCTTCTAAGCGAAAGCAGGCGACAATTAGGCAGGAGACATTAACATCTGATAGTGCATCCAAGAGCTCCTCCCTAAGTATCTCAGCAGCTCTCTCCTTAGTCTCCACGCCGGGATGAGGAATAAAGAGCTCCAAAGCGGTATCAATAAGATCCTTGAGGGTGATCCCCCTCTCCTCAAGATACTTAAGGAGCAACAACTTCACCTCACCCGCTTGTAATGAATGTTTACATAAAAATTTTTAGGAAAAAGTTTATTAATACGTTGGATGGATAATCCATCCAAAGGTGGGAGGAAATGAAAAAGATTAAAGAGGCAATTTCTTTGTGCTTAATTGCGGTTATGATAATGGTTTTCGTTATGGGGTTCGTGGAGGTTGCTGTGTCGTCTCAGCCAGTGACGGTTATTGACGATCTTGGGAGAACAGTAACTATAATGAGCTCTGAGAGGATTGTGTCGATAGGTCCATCCTGTACTGAAATACTTTGTGCGCTAGGTCTCGCCGATAGAATAATTGCCGTTGACAAATATTCAGATTACCCCCCAGAGGTCATTGCTAAACAGAAAATTAGCAAGGTCATGACGCCGGACCCAGAGGAGATCATAGCCCTAAATCCAGACCTTGTAGTATATTATCATTGGGGGCCATGGGACCCAACTGTAGAAACACTCTCAAATCTAGGCTTAACAGTAATAGCGCTTCACCCCAAAACCATCGAAGATGTAATTAAGGACATAAGGTTGCTTGGCACCGCGACTGGTAAAACTCGGGAAGCGGAGGCGCTTGCGTCAACTTTAAGCCAACGGATCAATGAAATTAAGAGTAAGATTAGCCAAGTTATAGCTAAACCGAAAGTTTACATTGAGTCATGGTATCCGCCGCCATGGACGTTTGGCCCAAACACGTGGGGCCACCAAATGATTGAGTTAGCTGGGGGAGTTAACGCATTTGGGGACGCTGCCGCTGAGTGGGTTCAGACGACTGATGAAGAGGTTATTGCTAGAAACCCAGATGTGATCATAAGTCTCTACGGCTATATGCATTATGCTACGCTTGAAGACTTTAAGAAGCGCCCTGGCTGGGATAGAATTGCCGCCGTCACTAAAGGAGCCGTGTATCTGCTTGACGAGAACCTATTCCATAGACCTGGACCGCGAATAATTGAAGGCTTAGAGGCCCTTGCAAAGATTCTCCACCCAGATCTCTTTGGTGGTGCGAAGACGTTCACTTTTCTAGTGAATGAGACTCTGCTGAGGACTGGAATCCAATCCTTTAAAGTTACTGGTGTAATGGATCTCGATGTCCTTGTAGTTAAGGCTGCAAGCAGCTGCATATTAATGGTTACATTATCGCGGACTGGCCCAGAGGCCCCGCCCAATAAGTTGCTTGTGGGGAGCTATATAGACGTTGATTGCAGTGTCCCGGAGGGTCTAGTCTACATCTTAAGGGTCTATTATAGTGAGGAGCAGCTTCGAGCGCTGGGGGTAAGCGAGGACTCGCTTAAGATCTACCTATGGGACGAGAAGGGCGGAAAGTGGGTTGCCCTTAATAGTGCTTTAAGCAAGGAGACTAACTTAGTTGAGTCCACAGTTATGCACTTAGGTTACTTTGCGCTGATGGGGGAGAGTGCGCCGCAGCTACCCCCCTGGGAGCAGCCAATACCGCTTTGGATATTCGTGTTATCATTAGTGGCTGTAGCATCTTTAGCGTTTGTTGGCGCATATGCAGCGTATAGGCGGGTGAGGGGCGCTCGGTGATGCACAGCGAAAAAAGCTCTGCTAGCATTGAGGAAAAGTACTTGAAGAGGTATGCTAAGTGGGCTTTCATAACCCTCTCCCTCCTCATTTTATTATTGCTCTCTATGGTTTTCGCATCTTCTATAGGCCCAGCGCAGATAGATGCAGGAAAAGTTTTTGGGATAATTCTTCGCCAGATTCCTCTGATAGGTGGTATGGTCAACAAATGTTGGACTCCGCTGGAGGAGGGGGCTGTTCTCCAGATTAGGTTTCCGCGGGTTCTCTCGGCCGCGCTTGTTGGCGTCGCCTTATCAATTGCGGGTACTATCTTCCAATGTGTCTTCAGGAACCCTATGGCGGATCCCTACATGCTTGGAGTTGCCTCTGGAGCCGGCTTCGGAGCTACGTTAGTGATTGTTTTAGGGGTTGGGCTATCACAGCTCGGTCTTTTCTGCGCAATACCATTGATGGCCTTCATATTTGCAATGCTAACTCTCTTCTTAGTCTACAGCATAGCGAGAACAGGTTTCGGCATCCCCATCTTAAGGCTGATTCTCGCAGGGATAGCAGTAAGCAGCTTTTTCTCTGCATTAATCTCCCTTATGATGGCTATTGCCGATGAGGGTGTGCATGCCGCATTTAGCTGGCTTTTCGGCGGCTTCCCAATAAGTAGATGGGAGTATATTTACGTGGCAGCTCCAGTGATATTACTAACCTCTGCGTTAATTTATACGTTCGCTAGGGATTTAAATGTGATGCTCCTCGGTGACGAGGAGGCGAGACATCTCGGCGTTGAAGTTGAGGCGTTAAGGAAGCGCCTGCTCATTCTAGCCTCATTGGTAACCGCTGTTGCGGTTTCAATGAGCGGCATTATAGGCTTCATCGGCCTCGTTGTGCCTCACATGATGAGAATCCTAGTTGGCCCAGATCACCGTATATTGATTCCATCGTCAGCCCTCTTCGGAGCCTCGCTCCTCGTGCTCTGCGATACAGTTGCAAGAACCATCCTGAGACCGATTGTGCTCCCAGCTGGTATAGTGACTGCAATGCTTGGTGCACCATTCTTCATATACCTGCTAATAAAGAGCGGGAGAACTTTAATGTAGAGGCGATGCTCTATGGTGGTCTTAAGAATCTGCGGCGTCGACTGCTACTATGGATCTGTTAAGGTGCTGGAGAACGTGAGCTTCACCATCAAATCTGGGGAGTTTATAGGTCTACTTGGGCCAAATGGTTCTGGGAAAACAACGTTGTTGAGGACTATTAGTAGGACGCTGAAGCCGAGGGTTGGCGCAGTATACTTGGATGAGGTAGAGCTCTTTAGCATGAGTAGCCGGGAAGTCGCTAAGAATATTGCTGTTGTACCCCAGAGCTCTAGCTTAAGCTTCAATTTTACTGCACTTGAAGTAGTTCTCATGGGTAGACACCCCCACCTTGGGCGCTTTAAGTTAGAGGATGAAAAGGATTTAGCGGTAGCGAGGAGGGCTATGGAGATGACGAATACTTGGCATCTGGCTGAAAGGTGGATTAATGAGCTAAGTGGTGGTGAGAGACAACGAGTCATGATTGCACGTGCGTTGGCTCAGGAACCAAAGGTTCTATTATTAGATGAGCCGACCACGCACTTGGACATCAACAGCCAGCTCGAGGTAATGGATCTCCTAAAAGAACTCTGCGTGAAAAACGGGTTAATAGCCCTAGCAGTCTTTCATGACTTCAACCTAGCTGCACGATACTGTGACTCCCTAATCCTGCTAAAAGATGGAAGAATAGTCTCTATAGGAAGCGTAGAGAATGTATTAACCAGCGAGAATATTAAGAAAGTCTTTAATGTGGATGTTATTGTCAAAAAGCATCCTTTAACAAACTCTCTTTACGTAATTCCAGTATCCTCTATTAAACCTACTTTAGCTAAAGGGAGGAGTCTCTCCATTCACTTAATATGTGGGGCTGGGACGGGAAGCGCTTTAATGAAGTCTCTTATAGAGAATGGGTATAGGGTTACCGCCGGGGTCCTTAACGTCCTAGACACGGACTATGAAACTGCGCAATTGTTGAAAATACCAGTCGTAAGCGAGGCACCATTCTCGCCAATAACCGATGAAAACTATAAGGCTAACCTGGAGATGGCGAGTGGCGCGGATGTCGTAGTAGTCACTTCGGTTCCCTTTGGACGTGGTAACCTAAGGAACCTGGAGGTAGCCTTGAAAGCCTTAGAAAAAGGCGTTCATGTATGCATCATAAATGAGGAGCCCATTGAGAAGAGAGATTTCACTGGTGGTGAAGCCCGTAAATATTTCTTAGAACTCAGCAATAGGGGTGCAATATTCATTAAAGATCGTAGTGAGCTCATGCTTCTGCTGGATAGAATGGAGCGGGAGAAGATATGGATGAAATAAGCGAAATATGTTCTAAGGTTTTAGCCTTATTGGAAGAAGCTGTTAAGAGAAATTTGTCAGAGGGGATTTTACTCTCTGGAGGACTGGACACAAGTATTCTAGCAGCATTGGCGTCGAGACATGTCTCTCTTAAAGCTTTTACTATTGGTTTTGATGGTGCGCCAGCACCAGATATTAATTATGCAAGCATGCTCTCCTCGAAGCTGCGGCTTAAGCACATAATCCACTGCTTTGATGAACATGAACTCCAGGAAGCCATTAAAAGAGTAATTGAGATTGAGAAGTCGTTTGACCCAATGGAGGTGCGCAATAGTGTGGTCATCTATGTGGGCTTAAAAGTGGCTAAGGAGCATGGAGTAAGCAGCATTATGACGGGCGACGGATGTGATGAGCTCTTCGCTGGATACAGTTTTCTTTTTAACCTGGGGGAAGAAGAATTAAACTCGGCACTACAGAAACTATGGAATACAATGCACTTCTCATCAATAGACTTGGCGGGAGCTTTAGGCTTAGAAATAAAACTACCGTTCCTCGATCCAGAAGTCAAGTCATTTGCAATGAGTCTTAACTCAAAGTATAAGGTTCGGCGTGAAAAGGGGAAGGTTTATGGAAAGTGGATTCTCCGCAAATCCTTTGAAGGTATTTTGCCAGATGAGATCTTATGGAGGGATAAAATGCCCATAGAAGGTGGCTCGGGAACAGCCATCCTGCCAGAACTCTTTGACCGAAGAATCTCAGATATTGAGTTTGAGGGTAAGAGACGTGAGTACCTTGAGAAGGATGGCGTATTAATTAAGAGTAAGGAGCAACTCTTCTACTACGAGGTTTATAGGTCGGTTGTTGGTACTCCCCGTCCGATTGATTTGAATGGCAAAGTGTGCCCCTACTGTAGATCAAACGTTGCGGCTGAAGCCATATACTGTCGGACATGCGGGGCATACCCAATTTAACGTGGAGGTCAGATTATAATGCGAAATGTTGTAGCATCGTGGAGCGGCGGTAAAGATAGCTGCTTAGCATGTTATAAGGCGATACAGAGAGGTTTTAGGGTTCTATACCTCATAAATTTCGTCTATAGGGATAGATGCGCCTTCCATGGACTGAACCCAAACTTGGTTGCTGCGCAGTCTCAGGCAATTGGGGTTCCCTTAATCCAGAGGGAGGTTTTTTGGGACACATATGAAGACGTATTTAAGGCTACTTTAACTGAACTGAAAAAATTTGGTGTGGAGGGCATGGTTTTTGGGGATATTCATGTTAGGGATCATCTTGGTTGGGTTAACCGAGTATGTGGTGAGGTTGGCATTACGCCATTAGAGCCGCTTTGGGGTATGAATCCGGAGCAAGTATTAAGAGAGTTTATGAATGTTGGCTTTGAAGCAATCGTAGTTAATGTTAAAGCTGATCTGTTTGGGTCGGAGTGGCTGGGGAGAAAAATTG
Organism: Candidatus Bathyarchaeota archaeon; assembly: GCA_018396995.1. Lineage (GTDB taxonomy): Archaea > Thermoproteota > Bathyarchaeia > Bathyarchaeales > DTEX01 > DTEX01. Next base: position 29,466 of record JAGTQB010000011.1, on the reverse strand, counting down.
ATGAAAATTTTCTGAAAGAGCTAAAGGAGCTCAAGGGTAAACGAGATTTCGACATGTGTGGCGAGTATGGAGAATACCATACGCTTGTTATAGATGGGCCGCTTTTTAAGAAGGGCATAAAGATACTTGAGAGTAGGAAAGTTCTAGTGAATGGTTACTGGAAATACTGGCTTTTAGACATCTTGAAGTGGGAATTTAAGGAAAGGGGGTAAATTGTATGAAGAAGTTATGTTATGGGGGAGAAGGAGGACAAAACATTTTTAAAGAGATCGCAAGGCTTTCCAAGCATATCGGCGGCTGGAAAGAGCCTGGAGCTGAACGGATTACACTCCCTCACCACCCTCTCATAGATTGCTGATTTTGCTGGCCAGTGGGGCGCAGATGGGGACCATAATTAAATCAAGGGATTAATAACGAGAGAGATATTGCTCAAAGGAGTGGAGAGAAGCTATAGAGGACTCGTGGTGAGCAATGCTTAGAGAAATAAGAAACCTAGTTGCTTTCCTTACAATAATTCCAGTGGGCATGGATGTAAATTGTATAATGGATGCCGCAAAATACATGTATCTTTTTCCGCTAGTAGGCGCCTTCATTGGTTTAATAGCTGGAACTTTTGCCTGGTTTCTCTATAACTTCTTCAGCCCCCTGCTTGTCGGCGTTCTAACATTGGGTCTACTTCTATTAATTACAGGCTTACACCACGCTGACGGTCTCCTTGATTTCGGGGACGGCCTAATATATCAAGGGTCTGCAGAAGAGAAAATTAGAGTGATGCGCGACCAGCAAACTGGCGCCGGGGGTTTCACAGCTGGTTTCATAACCTTTTCAGCTACGATCCTCTGTATAGCAAGTGTTCATAAAAGTCTAGTAATCCAGAGCTTAATTGTCTCAGAGGCATCTGCGAAGTTCACAATGGTTCTCATGGCCCGGCTTGGAAAATCCGCACATGAGGGCATGAATAAACCCTTCATCTGCGCCATGCATGGCTCCTACCAAAACACTCGATTAACAGCCGCGTTGATCATAACTTCCTGCATAGCTTTCTTACTCCTGCGCGCTGCGGGCCTTGCCACAATAATTGCTGGCATAATTACTGCGTTAATCCTCGTCAAAGTCTCTGAGAGACAGTTTGGGGGATTAACAGGCGACGTCTTTGGAGCTGGCAATGAGCTTGCCAGGTTAGGCTCTCTTTTAGCAGTTCTGGTGGCGGTTAAATGGACGTAGATGCTTTAATAATGGCTGGTGGAAGGGGTTCAAGACTAAGGGCCTGTGGAGAGAAGCCATTAGTGAGGATTTGTGGTAAACCCATGATAGAGTATGTCATCAATGCCCTCAAAGGTGTTAACGGAATCAATCGCATAATCGTGGCCGTGAGCAAATGCACTCCAAAGACGGCGATATTTGCGAGGGAACGTGGATTAGAGATTATATGGACGCCGGGAAGAGGCTTCTGTTTAGATTTAAGATATGCCATTGAGAGATTACGGCTTAGAACTGTCCTTGTGGTCTGTGCGGATCTCCCTTTAATCACAAGCAGTTTCATAGACATGGTGATAAGGCACTATGAAGAATGCATGAAGCCCGCATTAACAGTTATGACCCCATTAGAGACCTGTGAGAAGATTGGGTTAAGCGTGGATTTTGTCCTCAACATTGGAGGAAGAAGACTCGTTCCAGTGGGAGTAAGTATGATCGATGGGGAGAAACTAAGAAAAACAGAGGGATACTTAGAAGAGGAAATTATGATAATTGAGGACATAAGGGCCGCCATAAACGTTGATACACCTAAAGATGCTGAAATTGCTGAATTACTCCTGCAAGCGTTTTTCCATCGATAGCCCATTATATAAATCGTATTCTCCCTCAACGTTATTAACAGTCACTCAAGCTGAGGATATATTAGATAAACTCTTCCCCTCATTCCTTCAGATATAGCCTTTCCTCTTCCATAAACGTTCTCTAAGTATCTTAACGCTGTCTCCTCAGCCTCTCTCAGATCATTTAGAGTTGTCCTCCTCCATGGAGCCCCTGGGACTGGTATGAAGGAATCTATTATTAAGGGTATGCTTCTATCTATAGACGCAATGAATTTCGCGAGCAAGCCTACTTCATTAGCATCATTAAATCCTGGAATAACTATTGTCTCGACAAGAAGTCTCGTACCAGAACTATACATTCTAGCTAAGTTGTTAAGTACTGGCTCTAATGGGAAACCCGTGTACATTTCATGCCTTGTTGGGTCAATGCTCTTAATGCTAACGATGACTATTACCTTTGGGTCCACGAACTCCTTCAAAAGATCTTCATTTACTCTATAGGCGTTGGTTAGAACTACTATGTCAAGGTTTAAACGCTTAAGCATCCTAAGAACTTCGATTAAACTTGGGTCCGTAGTGGGTTCACCGCCACCCAAAACTGCCTTTTTCATATGATACTCAGAGACAACTCTTAAGATAATATCTTCTAAATCCCTAAGTGAAAGAAAACCCTTAAACGTTAACTTAGAGGTGACTTCATCAGGTAGGTGGCAATCCCAAATGGACAACTTTCTCAAACATCCCCTACACTTAAAGTTACAATCAAAGAAATGAATATATGCCGAATAGTCATAGTCGAAGAAGACTATGTGAAAAACCCTTGTACCTAAACTTTCTGACCGCATATAAAGGATATCTTCTCCTCTAAAACATATAAGTTGTTCCGAAAGAAGAGCATTCTTACTTATGTTCTTAAGCATCGCCCTCTTCCATGCCGGCCCATAGGGATGACGAAGGAGGAGCTCGCAAGAAATGTGGGAGTCACAAGGCAGACCATAATAGCCGTAGAGAACGGCAAGACCTACCATCTCTGAAATTAACCTATAAAATCGCCAACATCTTTAATATAAAATAGAGGACGTATTCATCTTTAAAGAAAGACGGCAACGATCTCTAAAAGTTAAGGCATATTTTTTCTTTCCTACTAAATTTTTTTAGACCATGTTTAAGAGTATCTGATTAAAAAGAGCAGCTTTACTCTTTTAAGAACATGGATACTTTTGTCTGGAAAGATTTTTTTATATTCAAGTTGTATCTTTACTATCTTTTGTGGTTAATATGATCTCGCTTGTAGCTGCTGTTAAGCAATCTAGGGGTCTGCATTATAGTGAGATCGAGGGCGTCGAGATTAAACGGGGCACAGTTTTAGTGAAGCGCGGCTTTGCTCATATGCTGAAGCATGGTGTAATCATGGATGTTACAAGTGTTGAGCAGGCACAGATTGCTGAAGAAGCTGGGGCTGTCGCCGTCATGGTTCTGGATAAGCTACCGTATGATGTGCGGAGGGCTGGCGGTGTTGCCAGAACAGCAAGCCTTAAAGTTATTGAGGAAGTTATGGACCACGTCACAATACCAGTCATGGCTAAGTGCCGTATTGGACACACCTATGAAGCTAGGGTTCTAGAGACTATAGGCGTAGACATGATTGATGAGTCTGAGGTTTTGACACCCGCCGACGAGGAGAGGCACATTTGGAAATGGGATTTCACAACACCATTTGTCTGTGGTGCTCGGGATTTAGGTGAGGCCCTCCGTAGGATTGAGGAGGGTGCATCAATGATTAGAACTAAGGGCGAGCCTGGAACTGGAAATGTTGCTGAGGCCGTGAGACATATTAGAATAGTTAACAATGAAATTAGGCGGTTAAGGGCGATTTATGAGAGCGGGGATCAACAGGAGCTTATTAAAGCTGCCAGGGAGCTTAAGGTTTCTTATGAGCTTGCCTTAGAAACCGCCCGTTTAGGGAGGCTGCCCGTAGTAAACTTTGCAGCTGGGGGTATAGCAACGCCAGCAGACGCCGCATTAATGATGAGTTTGGGGTGCGACGGCATTTTTGTAGGATCAGGTATATTTAAGTCTGAAGACCCCTTAGAAAGGGCTAGGGCTATAGTTTTAGCTACAGCATTTTACAATGATCCGGAGAGTGTTGCAGAAGCCCAGGAAATGATTGATGAAAAGAAGTCTATGGTGGGCTTCGACATTAAAGCCTTAGAGCTAAGGATGCAGGAGCGGGGAACTACTTGAGTAAACTGACTATAGGCGTGCTTGCTTTTCAAGGAGCAATTGAAGAGCACATAGCGATGACAAAGCTCGCACTTGAAGAAATGGGCATTAAAGGCTCCGTTAAACCTGTTAAAACTATTGAAGAGATTAGGGCTATTCAAGGATTGATTATACCTGGTGGAGAAAGCACTGTAATAGGCAGGCTTTCAAGCATTAATCAGACACTACAAGTTATTAAACAGAGAATTTACGATGGGCTACCCGTTTTAGGCACGTGCGCGGGCCTTATCCTACTTGCTAGAAAGGTTTATGATCGGGTTTTAGGAGAAACACAACAACCCACGTTGGGAGTTATGGACGTGGTTGTTGAGAGAAACGCCTTCGGAAGGCAGAGGGAGTCCTTTGAGGCAGAACTGGAAATACCAGTAATTGGAGATAAAAAGTTTCCTGGAGTGTTTATTAGGGCTCCAGCTATAAAGGAGGCTGGACCGCAAGTTAGAGTTTTATCCAAGCTAGGAAACATAGCAGTAGCTGCTCAGCAGGGCCATATAATTGGCACCGCTTTCCACCCCGAACTCACAGATGATACACGGATACATAAGCTTCTTATCAGCATGACTGTAAAAGCATATGCTCCGAGCTAATGATCATCTATTAAATATTAAAATTAAAAGGTGAAAGCGAGATTAAGCGCATTCTAGGCTTAAGGGAAGAGAGGATTGTTATTGGGTATGCTAGAGTTTCATCCTCAACAGCTAAAAGAGACATAATAGGGGGTTGCGAAGAGCGACTGGAAGACCATACAGTCCTTTATGGCATATAAGTCGAAGATAATGCCCCTCAACCCGAAGAATACAAGCAAAAGATGCTCCAGATGTGGGATGATTAATGCCCCGAAAGGAGCGAAATACGAATGCAGGGGATGCGGGCTAAGGATCAATAGACAGCTAAACGCTGCCATAAACCTATACCTTCAGATGGAGGGGCTTTCTCCAAGCAAAAGGCTCTTTAATGAGCTGATGAAGGCTTGGAGCGGGTTCACCCTAACAGGGGAAGAGGCCAATGAGGACTCCTATGAACCCGCGAGGAGCCCTAGGCTGGTGAACCCCAAGAGCTACGCAAGTCCATCTAAGACTACGTAGCTCAGAACCCATACTTTGTTAGGAATTATTCGCTCCTTTCCCTGGTTAGGAGGGGTTTCGCGCCTAAAAATGCAAGGCCTAGAATTAAGAGTACCGCACCACATATGTGGAAAAGTATCTTAAGGAGTTCCATGACTGCTGGAGTAAAGATTTTTGGAAAGCTCGTTGCAAGATAGTTTCCAAAAGGCGTATAGGCGATCACTATTCCAGCTAGTAGTATCAATATTCCTGGGACTGTTAGGGCTAAACTGAATGTTGTTTTTGGAATTTCCTTCTTAAGCGAATGTATCCTAACATCCTCAGAGACGAGTCCAGGGAAGGCCATTGCGACTGCTCTTATAAGGATAGGAGTAATTGTGAGGGCAAATGGAAGCATTGTTATAAACCAGAATATTGTTAGGCCAAGAGAGAGCATTACCAATGAGTCAACTGGCATTTGTAAAGTTTGAGTGTAAAGCGCTTTATACAAGAAGACGTATAGAAATGCTACGATGAGGTTTCCAATGATGAGCGTTAAGTTTGATGCGAGAATGAACCTTCCCCAAGTAAACTTCTTCTTCATTATATAGCCAAGTATGAAAAACCCAACAAAGTTTCCTGGAACAGCGGCCATGAGACTGCCCATATGAAGCGTTCCATGCTTAACTGAATCGCAGATCAATGTTCCAACGGCTGCTCCTACACCACCAACCCAGGGTCCAAAGACGATGGCGAATACTGATGGTATAACGACCGCTGGGCGGAACTGACCGAAACCCCATGGAGACGGAATATACGCTGTAGTGTAAGCACCAATAGCATATAAAGCAGCACAAAGAGCAGTTAAAACAATATTTAAAGATGAACGCAACCCACATCCCCCAAAGATAATTATATATAAAGCAAAAAATTCAAAAATAAATGGATTGCGTATAATTTATCTAAACATGTTTAAACTTAATCTATAGAATTAATTTTAATGTAAAAATTTCTGAGCAAGGCTATTAGGCTCATGGCTACATAACAATTTTAATAGTGAAGGGCCAACATGGAGAAGAAAGGACAGGGTTAGGGATTCTGAGTTAAGTAGGAATACATAGTGAATTGTTACTTTCATTCTTACTTAACTCTTCCCTCTCGATTAGCTCATCGAGGGCTTTTGGGGAGAACCCGATTCCCCACATCCTGAGGATGTTGATGCAAGCTACAAAATGTCTGTCTTAAATCCGCAACCTTCGCATTTAAAGACCTGCCCATTTGTCTTGGACAAACGCCCGCATCTTGGACAGGTCTTGCTCGTGTTCCTGGCTGAAACATAGTGTGTTCTGTAGCCATGCCACGCCATTTTGTACTCAATGAAGTCTTGGATTTTCCTGTAGGGTAGGGGGGAGACTTTTCTATTCTTACGCTTAGCGTATTTATTCCTCGTCGCATTGTAGCTTAACCCCTTTAGTTTCTCGAGGATTGGGCTAACGCCGTTTTCAACGAATTCTTTAACGATTGCTATGGTTATTTTATGAAGGATGTCGTTGACCCTTCTTTTCTCACGCTTAGAGTATTTCTCCATAAGCATCTTTGAAGTCTTGGGCTTGAATTTAGACAAAGCTTGGATTTTTCTACGCTTCTCAAAGTAATGAACCCTTACGCCATACAGTTTCTTAAGGTCGATTTTCCGATATTTTAGCTCATCCTTTGCTTCAAGTATATCTAGGCTCATTAGGTTGATGTCTACTGAAGCGTAGCCACTGGGCTTTTTCTCTTTAACCTCTTTCTTGAAGGTTACAATCGCTCTATTGTTGAGTAATGTGATTTCCCCAACCTTTAACTTTCCCTCTCTCCATCCCTCAACAAATTGTCTTTGATAGGAGCCTATGACCAGCGGAACTTCGATCCAGCTGTAAGACTTTATTGCAACGACTATTTTATCTCCTCTGAAACGCATAAGCTCCTTCTGGAGCCTCATGGCTGAGACCTTAAAAGTTGGAGGTTTATTGGAATCAGCCCTTCCCCTCTTCACAAGCCTCCTCCAAGAACGTATTATTCCACACGCTACCCTGCAAGCCGATATACAATAATGGGTGGCGAAGCCATATCTTTGCTTGAAATAGTCATACAACGCCTTCTCAAGTCTCCATTGGAGAGCTGATGTTGTTCTTTAAGGCGTAAGCCATACATTCGTTAACCATTTGATTGAAGGCCTCAAGCAGGGGCTTAACATCAGCATCATGTTTAAAAACTACTGCTTTAACGACTTCCATATTTTTTACCTCAGATTCCGGTATCCTATACCTCCCACCAGGGAGTTTGATGGCGTTGATTCTCCCCTCCCTAATCCACTTAGCTACGGTATGTCTTGTAATATTGAATATCTCGGCAACTTAACTTGTTGTCAACAATTTTTCTCTTTTCCACAAATAACTTAATTAACAAACTACCATTCAAACACATCTGTCTCGAAACAGCTGACTAAGGCATAGAGGAGTTCTAAAAAATGTTTCAAAATAAGAGTTTTCTTTCTTCTGAATATTGATAACATAAAATTTCTATAGTATTACTGGAAATGAAGGGTAATTAATTGGTTTCGAAATAAAACGTTTGCAGCTTTCTCATTTATTTGCCAGATTTTTAGACTCTACTTTAAATGTCATGCTGGGGGATCTTGCTATAAAGAGTTTAAACGTAGTGTACTTATATAGTGAAGCGTGAAAGTACTTATATGATGTTGAGAGGGGCTGTTATATGCTTGAGGGCATAAAAGTAACTAAGTACTTTGGAGGTTTGAAGGCTCTTAATGAAGTTGATTTTTATGTTGATAGTAAGGAGATAGTTGGCATTATTGGGCCAAACGGGGCTGGTAAAACAACCCTCTTCAACATTATATGTGGCTTTTACCGACCCGACTCTGGAAAAATTATTTTTGAGGGAAAAGACATTACGAATCTAAAACCATATGAAATTTTTCAGCTAGGGGTTGCTAGAACTTTCCAAATAGTTAAACCTTTCTTGAGGATGTCGGTTCTTGAGAACGTCTTAGTTGGGCTTCTTTATAACAAAAGGAAGAGAGTTAGCTATGTTGAAGCGAGGCGCGAAGCTCTACGCTGGCTTGAATTCGTAGGTTTACATGAGAAGAAAGACGTCATAGCTGATCAACTTAACTACGTCGAAAGGAGAAAACTTGAGCTTGCAAGAGCTTTAGCCTCAGAGCCTAAGCTTATACTTTTAGATGAGGTTGCCGCGGGGTTAAACCCGGCTGAAGTAACAGATATGATGAGGAAAATTGAGATTATATGGAAGGATTATGGGATAGCTATTGTATGGATTGAGCATGTTATGAAAGCTATCATGAGTGTTTGCCATCGAATTATAGTCCTCCATCAGGGTTCAAAGATTGCTGAGGGGCCGCCTAACCTCATCGCGAGGGATGAAAAGGTAATCGAGGCTTATCTGGGGGAAGCCTATGCTTAATGTAGAGAGTATTAATGTTTTTTATGGAGGGGCTCAAGCTCTTTATAATGTTTCGTTACAAGTTAGCAAAGGAGAGATTGTTGCGCTAGTTGGATCTAATGGAGCTGGAAAGACCACAACTCTTAAAACAATAGCGGGTTTATTGCGACCATCCTCCGGCAACATCTACTTCCTAAATAAAAGAATAACGAATCTTCCACCGAACATTATATCAGAAAAGGGAATATCATTGGTCCCTGAGGGGAGAAGGCTCTTCCCGTTCTTAACGGTCCAAGAAAATCTCGAAGTAGGCGCCTACAAGGGAGAGGCAAGGAAGAAGTTAAAGGATAGCTTGGAACTAGTATATCAGCTCTTTCCGAGACTAAAGGAGCGGAGGAATCAAATGGCGTATACTTTGAGCGGAGGGGAGCAGCAAATGCTAGCCATTGGGAGAGCATTGATGTCAAGGCCAAAGCTCCTGATGCTTGACGAGCCTTCACTTGGGCTGGCACCAGTAGTTTACAGGAAAATCTTTGATACTTTAAAGGAAATAAACATTCAGGGAATAACAATACTTCTTGTTGAACAGAACGTCCACATGGCTTTAAAACTGGCTAATAGGGCTTATGTTATGGAGAATGGAAGAATAGTGATGGAAGGAGAAAGTGAAAAGCTCTTTGTAGATGAAAATTTGAGAAAAGCTTATCTTGGCATTTAAATATCCCGGCAAATTGATTTCCTGGTAAAAAGTTAGGTGTTACCTTATTCTTTTCTGCACCCTATGTATAGCCTTGGTGAAAGCGGGGTAAACTCCTGAAGGCGCTATGAGCATTACGACAATTAGTAGTGCCCCTAGTACCGTCAAGTATATTTCTCCTGTAACAAAAATGAACAGTTCCCTTAGGAGGGTATAAATGGCTGTTCCAATTATCGGGCCCATTATGGTGGAAGTCCCCCCTATTAATACTGTAAAAACTGGAATAATGTTCCAGCTGATACTGAAAAAGCTGTGCGGTTCCACATATATCATGTAGAATGCATGAATCCCTCCAGCCATACCGCAGAGCAGGGATGTTATCACCAACGCTAAAAGCTTAAACATTGTTGAGTTTATTCCAAAGATTTCAGCAGCCTCCTGATCATCACGGATAGCTCTTAGCGCAATTCCAATTTTAGACCTTGTAATAAACAGAGTAATCAAAAACACTACAAGCATTAATAAGAAGGCAGAATAATAAGTGAACAGCACCCTTTCCCTAAATACTGGCAGCATAATCCCAGCAGCTCCACCAAAAATAGGTAATGTGAGAACAATCGTCTTCATTATCTCAGAAATGAATAGGGAGCCAACAACGAAATACACGCCTCTCAATTTAAATGTGGGAGTTAATATGAATGCTAGGCACGCGGCCGAGAACCCAGCGAGTAAAATACATGCTGCGAATGGCACCCCTGCATAATAGAGCATAGCAGATGTATATGCGCCCCATCCAAAGAAAGCAGCTGTCCCTAAGAAAACTTGTCCTCCAAACCCCCCTATTATATTCCAGCTTTCAGCTAAGATTATGTGGAGGAGCAGGGTATAGAGTAAAGTTGTCCAATAAACTGTTCCAAGCACGAGTGGCGCTACAATTAATAATAAAAGAACTATTAAAAGGAAAATATAGAATACCATTATTTTCCTCATATTCATCACCTAGAATGCACGATATTTGGCGAAAAGCCCAGTCGGCTTGAAGAGAAGTATAAGCAGGAATATAACAAATGCAACAAGATCCCTTACAGTATCCCCGAAAAAGAGGGAGCCGAGAGCTTCAGCCACTCCTAAGATAACTCCACCAGCTGCTGCACCAGGTATATAGCCAACTCCTCCAAGAACTATCACACACATAACCTTTCCAAGATATATGTGACCGCATGTGGGATCAAAACTTAGCACAATACTTAGCAATGAACCGGAAACTCCGGCAAAGAGTAAGCCCACCGCATATGCTATTGTCTCAATGCGGGAGGATGATATACCCATTAGTAGAGCTGCTTCTCGGTCCATGCTAACAGCCCTTAACGCTTTACCCGGATAAGTTTTTGAGAGGAATATGTGGAGTAATGTGAGCCCTATAATAGCTGCCGCAGCTACTATGAGGTGTGTAACTGAAAGAGTAGCCCCGCCAGGTAAGGGTATACCGCCAAGATATAGGCGTAATCCCCTTGGAGTTGCTGTCCAATAAACCCTCATGAGGTTAGCAAGACATAAAGATAGGCCGAAGGAAATTATTAATGGAGGGTCAATGCCGCCCTTCAAGGCTGGGCTTATCACAAATCTGCCAATAATTAGACCGAGGAAGAAGAGGGCTAAAGCGCTGAATATTAAGGTAGCGAAGGGGTCAAGGCCGAATAAAGTAGATAACCAATAAGTAATGTAGGCGCCTAAAATAATGAACTCTCCATGCGCAATGTTGATTACTTTCATGACGCCGAATACAAGACTGAGACCGATTGCGAGCATGCCGTAAAATAATCCCGTGCAAATTCCACGTAATATTACCAACAGAGCCACGGGTCCCATAACCAAATAACTGGCCAGGCTGGCAATAAGTATGCCAGCAATAACTATGAGAAAAACCATCCAAAGTGTTGCTCTAAAAGTTATTGGAGCCATTTTATCTCCTCTTCGCTAGGCTTTAGATTTAAACCACGATATTAAAGATTCAACCGAGTTTATTAAAAGTTTTGTTGTATTCTAATAAGTAAAAACTCTTAAATGCGCGGTCTACTTATCTTAATAGTCGGGGAAATAAAATGTGTGCTAATGCTTTAACTAAGTTGCAAGCGGCAGTAATTGCTGTCATAATTATTGTTGCTGCCGTTGCTGGCGTAATCTACTACTATTATATGATGGCTCAAAAGGCTCCAGTTTCTGTTAAGGAAGAAATATTATTTGGTTTCTCAGTGCCGCTTAGTGGGGCCCATGCCTATATTGGTGAAATGATTAAGAGAGGATATGAATTTGCAATCGAGGATATTAATGGGGCGGGTGGTATATATGTTAGGGAGCTTGGGCGACGCTTAAAAGTCAGGTATGTTTATTATGATGATGAAAGTGATGCCACGAAAGCTAGAACGAATGCGGAGAGACTAATTACAGCTGATAAGGTAGATTTTCTGTTAGGCAGTTTTTCGACACCACTTGTTTTTGCCGTTGCCACAGTAGCCGAAGAATATAAAATTGTCCATGTAACAACGGGAATTGGTAGCATCCCTGTAGAAGAAAAGAATTATAACTGGACTTTTATACCATTCCATACGGAATTACATAATGGTCTAACTATTATGAACTTTCTGAATGAAGTCCTTCCCGGAAAGGGGCCATACAAAATAGCGATGTGGATGGAAGATACAACGCTTGGCGCTTTCTTCGAGAAGGGTCTGGAGGCGGCAATTAATAAGTTCGCGGATAAGTTTACTGTAGTATATAAAGAGAAATACACGCCAGGTCAGGCCAGCTATTCAACTATGATTGCAAAGACAAAAGAGTATAATCCTGATATGGTTTTTGCAGTACCTTCCACAGTTGATGCTGTAACCCTTATACGTGAATGTAAGGAACTGGGCTTCCTCCCAAGCGTCATATATTTCCAGCGCGCCGCAGAGCCGCCTGGATTCTGGTCTCTATTAGGTGAGGATGCACAGGGGGTAATAGCAAGCTTTACGGGGCACCCACTTCTACCAATACCAAAGAATAAAGAGATAACTGAGCGGTATAGAGCAAGATACGGTGAGCTGCCAGGAGTCAACTTTCCATCAGCTTATGCAGCAGTGCAGGTGCTTGCGGCAGCTATTGAGAAGGCAGGAACATTAGATCAGAAGAAGGTTAGAGAAACCCTAAGTACACTCGAAGTTGATACAGTAGTAGGGAAACTGAAGTTTGCGGGGCCGGGGCATTGTGACCCACTCGTGCGTCCAGGAGCTTATCTGGAGCAGGTAGTATATCAATGGCAGAATGGACGACAAGAAATAGTGTGGCCATCAAAGTATGCTACAGCCTCTTTCATATATCCAAAACCATGGAAATAAAAACATTCTAGTCCTCACTTTCTTTTTTTCAAGAAGTCGTGGTGCAAAGTACGATAAGCATTAGAATATTTTCCTTTCGCTGAGAAAAATTTAAAAGTAGTTTAGGGATAAGAGAAGAGTGGGGGTGTTGTGTGCTATTTTTGAGAGATAGAAAGGCTATTACTAGGATGCAGGCGATTGTAATTGCTGTGATTGTAATTATTGCTGTGGTAGCGGGTGTAGCTTATCACCTTTACACCACAAGTATGCCCCCCGTGGAGAGACCTCCGATAAAGATAGGGTTAGTGGGCGAACTTACTGGTCCTTGGGCATATAGTGGCACAGGGCAACTTGAAGGCTTAAAGTTCGCTGTCGAGAAAATAAACCGTGAAGGCGGGGTTTTGGGCCGTCCTCTAGAGCTTGTTGTCACGGACTCTAAGAGTGATGTTAGTGAAGCCATTACTCTCTTCAAAAGATTGGTTGAGGTTGAAAAGGTCTCAGCCGTGATAGGAGGTATCTCGAGTAGTGTTGGAATAGCCCTTACTGAAGAGGCGGAGAAGGCAGAGGTCCCATTAATATTAAGTTGGGCTGCCTCAGAGAAGACCCACAAAAAAGATTATAAATACACGTTTAGAGGGATTGTTCAATGCGTCCCTCCTGTTATGAGGGGTGTCACAGAGTACATTAAGAGCAAAGGATATAAGCGAGTAGGCATGCTCATTGCTGATTACGCCTTCGGACGGTCTGTTGAAGCCATCCTAAAGGATTATTTAAAAGTCCTTCCTGGGGTTGAGGTGCAAGCTGAAGTAGCACCAGTAGGAGAAACGGACTTCACATCTTACATTCGGAAGCTCCAAACCTTCGGCCCAGAAATTATAATTAACGCGCATCCCCCGGGAGGAGCTTCTGCAATAAAGCAGATGGTTGAAATGGGGATGAATGTGGAAGTTATTGTTTCATATGCGCCCGACTGGACTGAGCTATGGGGAGCCTTAAGAGAGGATGTATTCCGAATAAAAGTAATACATATTTGGGGTAGCTTCGACCCAAATAATCCAGACTACATAAAGATTGCGGAAGAGTTCAGAGAGAAGACTGGAAAGTTTATGGATATTTCACATGTTGTGGGCTATATTCAAATAAACCTAATTGCGGAAGCTATTAAGAAAGCGCTCTCAGATGAGCCTAGAAAAGTTAGAGAAGCATTAAGCCAGATTAGATATCAGGGATTTCTGGCCTTTCCAATAAGCTACACGCCTTGGGGTGAATTGAAGGAGCAACGTATAGTCTTAACGGTCTTCAGGTCAGGTCCACCTCCAGGTAAGGTAAATCCAGGATCTCCGTGGTGGGTTGAAGCAATTTATATATCCCCAACACTAGAGCCATATACTCCGACATAGATAACGGATAACCTTACTGTTAAAGAGGAATAGTTGATGGAGACAATACTTAGAGGTGAATCCATTACTAAAAAGTTCGGTGGCTTCACAGCCCTAAAAAATGTAGAGTTTAATATAAAGAGGGGGGAGATTTTAGGTCTCATTGGACCAAATGGAGCTGGCAAAACTACCCTCTTTAATATTATTTCTGGAGCTTTTCCACCTACTGCTGGAAGAATATTTTTTGAGGGCAGAGATGTTACTGGTCTTAAGCCGCATCAAATATGCAAGCTTGGAATTGCTAGAACTTTTCAGATAGTCAGACCCTTTAACAATATGAGCACCCTAGATAACGTTTTGAGCGGCGCCCTCTTTGGTAAGGATGCCGTGAGTGATTTGAAGGACGCTTATGAAAGATCCTTATCCATTATAAATTTTGTTGGTCTTGAGAAAAAGAAAAATAAATTGGCGAAAGAATTAACCTTACATGAAAGGAAAATGCTTGAGCTTGCCAGAGCCTTAGCCACGAACCCTAAAATATTATTGATTGATGAATTAATAGCCGGGTTGACCCCCCTTGAAGTTCAAGAGACTATGAGATTAATTGGCAAAATTAGAGATGAGTTAGGGGTAACTATATTTTGGATTGAGCATGTAATGAGGGCTGTGATGGGTTTAGCTGACCGGATAATAGTCCTTGCTTACGGCGAGAAGATAGCTGAAGGTAAGCCCTTTGAAATAGCTAATGATAAGAGGGTTATAGATGTTTACCTGGGAGGGGGGCTCATTGAATGAAATATTATCCATCAAAGATGTTTATGCAGCCTATGGAGACCTCACAGTCCTTGAACGCATTAACCTAGAAGTTAAAGAGGGAGAGATAGTTCTAGTATTGGGCTCAAATGGAGCTGGTAAGACTACCCTTCTAAGAACAATCTCCGGCATCCTGCAGCCGAAGAAAGGGCAAATATATTTCCTTGGTAGACGCATAGATGGGCTTCCACCCTACGAAATAGTTAACTTAGGTATAAGTTACGTGCCAGCCGAGGGAGGAATCTTCCCTAAAATGAGTGTTATGGAGAACCTTGATATGGGAACATACGTGACTAAGGCAAGGAAGAAGAAGGGGGAGCGGCTACACTTTGTTTTCCAGCTCTTCCCAATTTTGAGGGAGCGGAAAGACCAGCTAGCTGGCACCCTAAGCGGTGGGGAGCGGAGAATGCTATCCATAGCACGGGCGTTAATGTCCTTACCGAAGCTTCTCATACTCGATGAGCCGTCTTTTGGGCTTGCTCCTAAAGTAGTGAGTGAGTTATTTAAGGCTATAGAACAGATTAATAATGAGGGAACCACAATCTTGCTTGTTGAGCAGAACGCTCGTCAGGCATTAACTGTGGCGGATAGAGCCTATGTGTTGGAGAATGGTAATGTGGTGCTTGAAGGAAACTCCAACGAGATTGCGAATAACCCATTAGTAAAAAAGGCTTATCTAGGAATGTAGGTGAATATCGTTGCTGGAACTAATTATTGATGGAATTACATTCGGGCTGCTGCTCTCATTATTAGGCGTGGGCATTACATTAATATTTGGTCTTGGAGAGATCCTCAATCTAGCGCATGGCGAGTTTGCCGTTATATGTGCAATGCTAGCCCTCATATTCATGGAAAGGGGGGTAAACACGCTTTTAAGTATAATATTAGGCTTACTAATCACCGGGTTAATAGGCTTAGCACTTGAAAGATCACTTATATCTCTAGTTTATCGTGCGAGGGGTGAAACACGTATACTCTTAGGGATCTTCATAACCTTTGGTCTCTCACTCGCTATACACAGCTATCTAGTGAACACAATTCCTAAAGCATTTTTTTCAGTGAAATTGCCTTTTGAAGCCATAAGGATTGGTGGTCTCATTATAAGACCTTCTACTTTACTCTCAGCAGTAATCTCCGTGCTTGCACTAGTATTGCTTGAAGTCTTCCTCAAGAAGACGTACACTGGCAAGGCTATTAGAGCAATAGCTCAAGATGAAATGGATGCACAGCTTTGTGGTGTGAACCCTGCGCCCCTTAGGACACTGGTGTTTATTTTGGGTGCTGTAATGGCTGGTCTTGCCGGCATCCTTTACGGTCTTATAGCTACTGTGGCCGTCATAATCGGCGTTGATTTCACACTTCTGGCTCTCATAGTTGCAATTGTAGGTGGTGTTAGGAGCATATATGGCAACATCTTAAGTGGTGTTATACTTGGCATAGTACATACAATCGCTAGTTTCTTTCTTGGAGCTTACCTTTCACTCGTAATATTGCTTTCCGTTACTATTATAATAATATTGACTCGACCAGAGGGGATTCTCGGTGAAAAAGGCTAGCATAGTTCAGAAAGTTATTATCTTGGCGGTCTACGCCTTACTGCCCATCATTTTTAGCCACAGTTATCAGCTAAGGCTACTAAATTTACTCATTTTCTTCACAATGTTCACTTTATCCTCAAACATAATCTTCGGGCATACAAGACAGTTATTCTTGTGCCAAGGCGCACTTGTAGGTATTGGTTCTTACATATCCGCTATCCTGCCGGAGAGACTTGGCGTCGCTCCTTGGATAATACTTCCAGTAGGGGCTTTAACCTCGGCTGGAATTGGCTCCCTTATTAGTGCCGTTTCGTCCATAAGGAGATTAAGCATTATTTTCATGGCTGTTCTAACATCATCTTTCCAAGTTATTTTTGGGGAGCTGATTCTGGGCCTACGGCATATAACTGGCGCTGATGAAGGCATCGTTATTCGATCTGATATCCTTAGAGGATTAATTGGTGCTAACAGGGAATTGGTTTACTATTACTTATTGATCGCAACTCTATTCGCTACAGTAATCATATATGATAAGATTGTTAACTCGCGTGTAGGAGTGGCGTTTAGATGTATTGTGGAAGACGAGATAGCGGCATCCTTCATCGGGATTAATGTTGTTAAATATAAAGTTCTCTCAGCTTTCATTAGCTCGTTTCTATTTGGGTTTATGGGAGGCTTATACGCTTACTATAATCTCTATATATGCCCATCAATGTTCCAAAATATTGACGTCCATATTCTTGTCATGCTCGTCTTCGGTGGAATGGGAACCTTAACTGGACCCCTACTGGGAGCCGGGGCTTTCACCTTAATTTCTGAACTTCTGCGGCCGTTAGGTCCCATAACCACTTTAATATTTGGTATTCTCCTAATAATCTTATTCTTATTCTTCAGAGAAGGATTGGTAGTCCATTTAAAAAGAATTACTGGTCAATTTTTTAAAAAACATAAATTATGTTTTTAGAGAAAATTTTGTTAGATGAATCGGTTATTTTCTTGGCTAATCTATATATCCCACTTCTTTAAGCTTCGCTATGACCTCGTGTAGGCCTAACTTCTCTAGAGTTTCGGGTTTAGGTATACCCCTCTCATCCCAGCCTACAGATCTATAATAATTAAGCCTGTTCTCTTCAAACTTTTTTCTATCAAGGGTTTTACCTTTGCAGGGTCCGGATGGTAAAGGCTCCCAGAACCTGGGCGGATTATCATCATCAGTCTCTGGTCTCCAACAAGCGTCGGGTCCGCCTAGAAGTAACATAGTTCTTTGCAAATGCAGTATTCTAAGAGCCTTCTCATTATACCATTCCTCCCTTGATAGATTATATCCAGTCACCGCTTCGTAAAACCGGAATATTTCGTTGTCCTCGAGTTTAAAGAAGGGTAATGTTGTTGTGAACATGCATAATACAGCTGAGTCGAGGAACATTGCCCGGAGTTCTCCTGGGGCTGGAGAATCTCTGTCTGGTGGTAGGGATGCTGCCGAAGTATGATCGCCAGCCTGGACTGAGCATGCATAGCCTATGTCCTGTGCGACGTCATCTTTTCCGCTTCTTACGCCGTGTGCTCCAACTGCAACGCCCTTTACATGGACAGCATACTTTGAGACATCAATACCCTTTATTTTACTAATCTTTCTAGCAGCCCTATATACCCCTTCAGCCAGTATATCGCCTATACCTTGTCTATAAGCTATCTTCTCAGCAAGCGCTGCAAACGCCTCAGTATCCCCCCATTCAGGCTTTATTCCTTCAAGATCTTTTTCACTCAATATTCCCTTTTCATAGAGCTCCGCAGCAAAGCCTAATACTGCTCCACCCTGTATTCCACACATGCCAAGCTCGTTAATGATGTAGGATAAGTAAATGTTGTCTTCTGGGGAGAATATTCCAAGATTTGTTCCCACATATGCTTGGTTTTCGTAGTCTGGATTATCGCAAATCGCGCCCTTAAATTTTCCATCCCTAAGAACAGCAAGCTTTAAGCAGGTAATCGCGCAGCCAAAATCACCCCAATATTTCTTAACCCAGAATTTATCAAACTCTTCTGGCCTATAGCTATCCCTATTATGCCACTCTTCCTGCCAGTTCCTAATAGGCTCAGAGCTCTGTACTGCGCCATGATAGTATCCGCCAGCCCCGGTACCGAAGCGTCTAAAATGTTCCAACTCAAAATTTCTCTTGGAGATTTCTCTGAAAAATTGGAGGACGGTATCTAAGTCGTGAACTTCAGGCAGCGGCCCAAAACCTTTTACAACTATCGCCTTCAACTTCTTAGAACCCATTACTCCACCATATCCACCATAACCAGCTCCATGAGTATATTTGGCCATTACGGCGGCAACCCTTGTTCTATTCTCGCCAGCTGGCCCAACATATAGAATCGACGGCTCCTTAACCTCTCCATAATTCTGCTTAATCGTCTTAATGTCCTCAATAGACTTTTTAACTAAATATTTTAGAGACTCTCTAGCTTTTTTACCCCATATTGCTTTTGCATCTTTAATCTCAACATGATTATCACATATGAATATGTAGCTTGGTTTCTCGGCCTCTCCAGTTATTATTAAGCCGTCATATCCGGCACATTTTAAATCTACACCAAATTCGCCCGCAACTGTGGAGCCTATTACACCGTTACTTTGGGGGGATTTGCCCGAAATGCAGATTTTTGTTCCAGGAGCATAGCCAGTTAATGGCCCCGTAAGCACTAATAAAATATTCTCTGGGCCCAAGGGATCAACCTTCTCCCACCTACTACCTAATCTATCCCAGAGTATCTTTGTAGCTAGTCCTCTACCACCTATATAGTCAACTAAAATCTTCTCTGAAAACTTTAGTTCCTTAATAGCGCCACTTGAAAGATCTATCTCTAAGAACTTCCCGGCGTAGCCCCTCATCACTCATAAACCTCCCTTGCTATCTCCTTTCCATAAAGTTTCTCAGCGACCTTACGGGTTAATTCCTCAGGCGTCTTAGCTAAAGACTTGTAGGAAAAGTCTCTCTCTCGCGACGTAACCCTCAGCGCATTCCACCTACCCTCCGTACATGTCTCCACGCATCTTGGTCTCCCACCGCATAAATCACATATTATAACATGGTTCTTCATCGGGTGCATGTGCGGAACCTTTGCTGGGCAGGCCTTTATGCATAGGCCACATGCATTACACTTTGATTCATCGACATTTACTGCTCCCGTCTCAGAATTTATGGAGAGAGCTTCAAAGGGGCAGGCTTTAACGCACGGATAGTCTTCACATTGAAAACACAAGTGTGGAACCTCGACTCCAGGAATGAGCATAAAAACCCTGATTCTAGATGCTTCAGGCCAAATTCGGCCTTCATGGAGAAGTGAGCATGCTATCTCGCATCTTCTACAGCCGCTACACCTCTCGTAGAGACGTTCGATCCAAATAGGGCCCTTCAACCCACTCACCTTTACTCAAATGGATTTATGGTTTCAGAATAGATCTCCCCTCAATTTCCCCACGTTCAAGCTTATTAAAGGCTTCATTAGCTTCCTCTAACTTAAATTTCGATGAAACCATGGGCTTAACGATGCCCCTCTTATATAGGCTTATTAACTCCATTAGATGTCTTCTTGTTCCCATAAAGCTTCCAATGAGGCGGAAGGAGCCGCCCACCATGAAAGCCGTTGGGATGGAGAGGACACCACCATATACCCCAACAAAAACATGCCTACCCCCTCTACCCAACATTTGGAAAGCTATCTTGGAAGTCTCTGAATTATTCACAAAATCGATAACTGCGTCGGCTCCCCTGCCAGAAACCTTTCTTACAAAGGCTACTGGATCTTCCTTTAATGAATTTATAACGTAATCCGCACCTAATTTTGACGCTAAGGAGAGTTTCTTCTCATCAATGTCCACCGCCACTACAGTTACATTCATTAGATTTTTTGCCAGCTGTAGAGCCATGTGTCCAAGCCCGCCCACCCCTATGAGAACTAATAGGTCATCTGGATGAACCTGTGCTTCATAGAGGGCATGCAGAGCAGTTAAGCCAGCACATGCGAGGGGGGCCACTTCCTCAGGGTTTAAACCCTCCACCTTCAAGATATTTCGAAAGTTTGGAACATGAACGTACTCGGCAAACCCTCCATCAATACCCCTCCCCTCAATCTTCCACCCTATAGGATACCATTTATCGCAAAGGTGCTCAAGACCGCTTACACATTCTTTACAGATGCCACAGGTAAAGACTGGGTAAACTATAACTCTCTCTCCTACCGAGAAGCCTTGAACGTCAGGGCCCATCTCATAGATTGTTCCAACAATCTCGTGACCAGGTATGAAGGGAGTGTTTGTTCCCTTAATGTGTCCTCGAGCGTGGAAAAGATCGCTGTGACAAACTCCGCATACCTCAACTCTTAGAACGACACCATCGTTAGAAGGTTTTGGCAAGGGTAGATCCTGCAATTCAAGTGGCTTTCCTAGCGAGGTGCACACCATAGCTTTCAATTTAACACACCTCACTAACTTGGAAGTGACTTACTTCTTTTTAAAGATCTCGTAAAAAGGTTATGTTATTTTTGTCTGAAAGGTAGAGAGAAATCTACTGCCGAGTGAAATTAGCGCAGCATTTTAACCTCAAAAGTGAAATATATTAATAAGGAGAGAGAAAGAAAATAAGCTTTGTTAAATAGGAGCGTGAATTGATTGAAATATACAAGGAATATAGTGACTGAAACTAAGCCTCTCCCCAGAGAGGTTATAGAGAGTTTTATGAGGAGGGGGCCAGTACGCTCCACCGTAAAGATTGAGCGTCTATTATATTTGGATAAAGAGGTTGTGGACGGAGCCTTCTACATGGAGGTAACATTATGCCACGAGGGGACTTCTGAGGACTTTATAGAGGACCCCCACATCCATGACGCTGATGAAATAATAGCCTTCATTGGGACCGACCCTAATGACCCATGGAACCTGAACTCTGAAATTGAGCTGTGGCTTAATGATAAACTATATACCATTAATAGAAGTTGTTTAGTTTTTATTCCCAGAGGACTAAAACATTGTCCCATCAGGTTTAAGATGGTTGGGAAACCGTTATGGTTTATGACGCTATCACCGATGAGCATGTATACGAGAAAAGTTATGGAAAAAAGTGTTTCGGAGGAGAGCGCCCGTAACTTAGAGCACCTCATAGTGAGCGAGATGAAGAAACGCGGTCTTCCGCAACCACCAAAAGAGCTCCCTGGAACGGTGAAGATGAACCGCATATTATATTTAGATGATGAAATTGTTGAGGGAGCTTTTTACATGGAGTGCGTCTGGTTTGGCGAGGGGGTTGGCAGTGGTAGTCCTCCACCCCACACTCATGAGTTTGATGAAGTCCTAGGTTTCCTCGGCAGTGACCCTAATAGGCCGAGGGAGTTAAATGGTGAAGTAGAGCTATGGATTGATGATGAAAAACATATTCTTACTAAAAGCTGCCTAATCTTCATACCAAGAGGAGTAAAACATTGTCCGATGATATTTAGAAAGGTTGATAAGCCGATTTTACACTTTTCAACAGGTCCTTCTGGTAAATATGAGAGGATGCCGAAAATCAGTTAATGTTTCTTTCCAAATTTATTTATACTATAAAAATTTAAATATATTAAGCCAAAAATAGAAAGGAAAAATTTTGGATGATATCTTATTTTCCTTTGCAGTTTGTGAGTGGTGTTTTTAGTGGAGTCTGCTATTCCAGCCGTATACCATTTTATTCTTTAATGCCAAGAAGCTCTTTGCATAGCTTTACTCCTTTAGTGGCAGAGTCGGCCCATGCATCTGCGCCAGTATAGTTTTTGGCATACTCATCCACTCTACCGCCGCCAATAATAACCTTAACCTTGTCCCTAAGTCCCTCCGCTTTTAAAGCATCAATAGTTCTCTTCATGGAGTCAATCGCTAGCGTTAATAACCCACTTAATCCAACAATATCTGGTTTATGTTCTTTAACTGCCTCAACAAACTTTTGGGGAGGAACATCAACCCCGATGTCTATAACTTTAAAGCCAGCGGCTTCAGCAAACGCCTTGAAAATGTTTTTGCCAATATCGTGGACATCTCCCTCCACGGTTCCAAGCAATATAGTTCCCAGAATACTAACCCTCTCCCTTTCAAGTCTTGGCAGCAATAATTCTAAGATTCTATTGAATATGTGTCCTGCATAGACGAGCTCTGATAAGAAATATTCTCCTCTCTCGTATCTTTCACCAACTATGTCTGTAGCGCGTCTACATGCATCAAATATTTCGTTGAGGGGATACTTTTCAAGAGCTTCCTTTACAAGATTTATAGTCCTTTCCTCATCGAGGTCAGCAAAAGCGCTTACAATTTCATCTAGCAAAGACATGTTTTGAGCCTCCTAGCGCCTGTAAACACCATATTTTTCAACAGCTCTTATCACAGATTTAACATTTTCGGGTGGTGTTTCTGCTGGTATGGGTGCTGAAGTTGCCAGTATGAATCCTCCTCCGGGCATAACTTCCTCCAATAACTTTCTAACATATTCCTCAACCTCACTCGGAGTAGCATTTAAGAGTAGGGTGGGTGGCACACCACCCATCACACAAGTATGCCCCTCCAAAATTTTCTTAGCCTTTCTCACATCCGTCTTCTCAAAGAATGCTACCCCCCAACCTTTTGGCAACTCAAGAATACTCTCCAGATACGCGTCATGACGGCCCTCAAAAGCAACGTGGCATCTAATTCCCCGGTTATAGAAGCTGGTTATAATATTTTTTAGATAAGGCCAATAAAACTCATAATACAGTTTCGGAGAAAGATACTCATTTAGATGGAGCGGTATCATTATAGAGCTAATTGGTTTAAAAGTGAACGTTCTGTAAGGTAAATTTTTCATTAGAGCGTCACAAGCTTCTTTAACTTTATCCGGCTTCCTTCTTAAATCCAGTAGAACCCCTGGAATTGTTCTTAAATAGTCCCCAAGAAAGTCTAAAGGGACGAGCGTTAAGGCGGTGGCGTTTGCTGATGGATAACCTAATTTTGCAAGCTCGTTAATTAGAGAATCCGTGAATTTGATGTATTTAAGTCCCTCGAGGGCGGCTCTAATCAACGCCGCCATGGCTTCTGCTGACCCGGGTCTCTCAAGGCTCTGATGCGCCCTCGGAACAACAACCTCAGCCATAAATTCGCTAGGATTCTCTACAAATTTATCATACTCATCAGCCCTCATAAACTCCCCACCTATAAATTGGAAGGAGCCCGCGTTAGGTGACAGTTCTCTGCCGGGCCAACGGGTGTATTTGTCGCGTAAAATATCATGCATAGGACCAGTTAAAGCTCCGAAAAGCGGAGCTATTTCTGGATAATCTTTGAGCAGAAAACCAATTAGTAAACCTGACCCAATTATTGTGGATGGTGGGAAGTCTGTTGGGAAGTCTGTTGCGGTTTTTATTATTGCTTTCTTAGCTTTCTCATAATCAAAGAAGAACTCATAAGTAGTTATACCATACCACCTAGCCCTAAAACCAAAGTCTAGGGGGAGATTCAGTGGGACCCTGTCTGGCTCCCTAAAGTTAATGGCCGCCTCAATTCTACGTAATCTCTGCTCGGCAATGTCTTCAAAATCTGTATAGTGCATACCTAGAACCCTGCACTAAAAATTATTTGTAGAATTATAGGTTTTTCGAGAAAATTTTTAAGGTTGAGCTCCAGAATCCACGCCTTAAAACTGGCGTTTCTGGTAAATGCTTTTCTAGCGCCTGTAAACACCATATTTTTCAACAGCTCTTATCACAGCTCTGACATTCTCGGGCGGTGTCTCTGCTGGTATTGCTGTCGACGCCGCCAGTATGAATCCTCCTCCGGGCATAACTTCCTCCAATAACTTTCTAACATATTCCTCAACCTCACTCGGAGTAGCATTTAAGAGTAGGGTGGGTGGCACACCACCCATCACACAAGTATGCCCCTCCAATACTCTCTTTGCTCTTCTTACATCAGTTTTTTCGAAAAGCGCTATTCCCCAGCCCTTTGGCAGTTCAAGAATACTCTCTAAATATGCGTCATGCCTACCCTCAAAGGCGACCTGACACTTAACACCCTGATTATAGAAGCTGGTTATAATATTTTTTAGATAAGGCCAATAAAACTCATAATACAGTTTCGGAGAAAGATACTCATTTAGATGCAGTGGTATTAACACAAAGCCAACTGACCTAGAAGTCAATATTATCCTACGAGACATAGTTTCCTTTATTAAAACATCGCAGGCTTCTTTAACTTTATCTGGCCTCCTTCTTAAATCCAGTAGAACCCCTGGAATTGTCCTGAGAAAATCTCCAATAAAGTCCAGTGGGACGGAGGTGATGAATGCTAGCAGTGATGGATAGCCCAGCTCAATAAGACCATTAACCAGAGAGTCTACGGCTTCAACATATTTAAGTCCCTCGAGGGCGGCTCTAATCAACGCCGCCATGGCTTCTGCTGACCCGGGTCTCTCAAGGCTCTGATGCGCCCTCGGAACAACAACCTCGGCTATGAAACCGAATGGATCACTTATAAAGTCATCGTATTCATCAGCCTTCATAAACTCCCCACCTATAAATTGGAAGGAGCCAGAATTTGGTGAGATCTCTCTGCCGGGCCAACGGGTGTATTTGTCGCGTAAAATATCATGCATAGGACCAGTTAAGACCCCGGCGATTCGAGCTATATCAGGATAATCTCTAAGAGCGAGACCAATTAATGAGCCAGTTCCAAACATCGGGAGTGGTGGGAAGTCTGTTGGGAAGTCTGTTGCGGTTTTTATTATTGCTTTCTTAGCTTTCTCATAATCAAAGAAGAACTCATAAGTAGTTATACCATACCACCTAGCCCTAAAACCAAAGTCCAAAAGAAGCTCAAGCGGGACCTTATCTGGCTCCTTTAAGTCGGCAGCCGCCTTAATCCTTTCCCATCTCTGCCTAGCAAGTTCCTCTGAATCAATTTTACACATACCTGAAACTTTTCAAGTTTAACTTATAAACTTTTTGTCTTTTTTTAACATCATCCAGACTCGCTTGTATAAGTCAAATAATGCTGTGGCGTCATTTAATTCCTAGCTAAATTTCCAATAATACTTAAGTATTAAGGCTTAAAATTGATATAGGGGGATGTGAGCATTAAGCGAAGAATGGACTTAACTCTCAATAATAAAGTCTATAATTTTAGGAGACTTTAGACTCATGAGAAGAGCTATTTTTACGTCATGCATAATCATAATTTTTCTTTGCATTACTGGTGTTGCTTATTGTTCATCGCAGCGGGTACGCATTGAATTTTTATACCATGATAAGTTTTGCCAATATTGCCCAGAAATGATAGAAGAGTATGTTGCGTATGTTCATAACCGCGATGTTTTGGCAAATATACAGAGGGATTATGGAGAGAAAGTCGTCGTTGAATATATCTTCTTTTTCTCAGAAGAGGGATTAAAAAGAGTTAAGCAATATGGTCTTAGCCTAAGGGATTGGAATGTAATAATAGTAAATGGCAAAATAATTCTTGGTGGGGGTAAAAAATGCGTTAATGAAACCATGTTAAGAGAGATAATTGACTCACAGCTTGCTGGCTTAGATCAAGAGGAGCTAGGAAGATATGCAGGCTTAGGAATAATAGCATCGGCATTTGTCTTAGGATTTTTTGAAAGCTTTTCTCCCTGCGTTCTAATTATGCTATCCTTCATAGTCGGCTATGCTTCCAGTGAAAGAAGCGGCTTCCAGATGAGAGAGGGATTTTTAAAGGTTATGATTTTTGGTATCAGCTTCATACTTTCATCCGTCATCCTCAGTTACATATTTAACATGTTTCTCTCGATGGCAACCTTAAAACTATACTTGACATTGGTGACTTGTCTCCTAGCA
This sequence comes from Candidatus Bathyarchaeota archaeon, assembly GCA_018396995.1. Lineage (GTDB taxonomy): Archaea > Thermoproteota > Bathyarchaeia > Bathyarchaeales > DTEX01 > DTEX01. The sequence goes on along the minus strand of JAGTQB010000011.1, from coordinate 3,205 downwards.
ATAATTTTTGGATTAAATTTATTGGGATTACTAAGGCTCCCTGAACGCTCCAAATCTTTAATGAGGAAAGCTGCCAAAAAATATGCCATCAGTTATGCCAAAATTTTCTTGCTGGGTGTAATCTTCTATTACTTAGATCCATGTGTTGCACCAGTATTTGTTTCCCTTACAACAGCCGTCTTCTCCGAGACCTTTAACTTTGCCTTACTCCTCTTCTGTATAGGCGCTTTCATACCATTTATTGGAGCTGGATTACTTGTGGGTTCATTATCAAAAATCTCCAGAGAAGCCTATAAACATCGCAATTTAATTAGAGGCATAAGCGGCGCAATTTTGATAGGATACGCCTCATATATCCTCTTCCACTTAATAACTGCGCTCATGTAATATGGCTATCATTTACTAAAATGGAGCATTAACTTGTGACAAATACCATAAAAAATCTTCTAATAGAGCTCCCTCCATAAACAAAAATAGATTCAATATAGCGCTATGCATAAAAACCGAAATCCTTAAAATCTTTTTATTATCTTACTCTTAGTATATATAGAGGTGATATTTTGAAGAAATTTGATGTTGATGTTCTTGTTGTGGGCGGAGGAATGGCTGGCGTCGCAGCTGCGATTTCTTCTGCCCGTAATGGAATGAGAACACTTTTAATTGAAGGACAAACGAGCCTTGGTGGACTTGCAACAAACGGACTCGTTACAGGAATAGTGGATGCGGATGGTGGAATCTGTAAAGAGTTTTTAGATAGAATGCAAGCAATAGGCGCTCTCTACCCACCTACACAAATAGATCCAGAAAAGGCAAAATATGTGCTTGAACAGATGGTCTTAGAGGCAGGGGTTAAAATCCTATACTCCACGTATGCAATTGATGCGGTAGTTGAAGGTAGTGTGATTAAAGAGGTTATATGTTGGAGTAAATCTGGTAAGATACCGGTTAGCGCAAAAATATTTATTGATGCTAGCGGGGATGCGGATGTAGCAGCGTATGCGGGAGCGCCTTATGAGGTTGGGGGCGTAGAGTATGGGGGATTTAATCAATCCACAACGCTTTGTTTCAAACTCAGTGATATAGATATGCGAAGATATAATGAGGCTATGCGTGAGGCGCGTGAAAGGGGTGTAGCGTTAATCGCGGATCTCCAAGAAAGGGCTGTTCAGAATGGAGACTTACCCTACTTCATATTCCCCGGATGCCTAATATATAACGTTCCAGGAACACCTGAAGAAAACAGAGAAGTTACCGTTACAATGGCTCACAGCTTCTATTGCCGCTGTACAGACGTTGAAGACTTAACAAGACAGATTATCGAACAGAGACAGCAGATCATATACCTAGAAAAATTCTTTAGGAAGTATGTTCCTGGCTTCGAAAGATGCCGGTTAAGCGGCTTCGCTAGCCTATTGGGTGTACGTGACTCAAGGCGCGTAATAGGCGAATATATTTTGACGTCTGAAGATGTTGTTTGCGCTAGAAAATTTGAGGACGGGATTGCGCGGTTCGGTTCATTCTTGAATACTCATCATCCAACGAGTAGGCGGCTTGGATTTAAAAGACACATCCATTTAAAGGAGCCCAAAGAGCCAGCTGTATGCAGGCCAGCTCAATGTTCAGCGGAGATGCATCCCCTTGGTGTGCCCGGAGGCTATGAGGCACGTGTAAGGCCGGGAGAGTACTGTGAGATACCCTATAGATGCCTGGTGCCGCTTAAGATAGACAATTTATTGGTAGCCGGAAGATGCATCTCAGCGGACTTTGATGCAATAGCAGTAAGAATTATTGGTCCTTGTATGAGTATGGGGCAAGCTGCTGGCATAGCTGCTGCGCTATGCGTGAAGAACGGGACGATACCCAGAAAGCTTGATGGTAGACTCGTTAGGAAGATGATGATAGAGCAGGGGGTCCCGCTGGATAAGGAGCCAGATCCATACTACTTCCGCTGGAGAGCAACTGTTGCGGAGCTTAAAGCTAAGGGCGAAATAGACTACGTCGTCTTACCTCCACCAGGAGACTTTGTGGTACCAGTCCCTAAGAGAACATAATTGATTACCAGCTTCAAGAGATCGTCTCTAAATCCCCATAATTTCCCTCAACATAATCAGTGTTTCTGCGGGAGCTTATAATGGAGGTTAAACTTAGATTATTTGATGAAGAGATAAGAGAGATTATTGGAGAAAAAGAGGTTATTCTCGAGCTACAAGAAAATTCCACCATCGAGGATTTGCTAAATTTTATTGTGGCAAGATATGGTAATAGATTATTAGATGCATTGCGGAAACCAGAGGTTCGAATATTGCTCAACGGGCAGGGCATAGAGTTTTTCGAGGACAAGGACATTAAATTAAATGATGGCGATAGAGTCGCCATAATATCACTAACATCCGGTGGCTAAATTTTATCCAAAAGACTTAAGGCGCCCAAAGAAAAACCTCTTACACCTCCACGCAAAAAGGAATCTTTTAAATAATTTAATAATTTAATACTTGATATCAGAGGGATTGGGATGAAGAGAGAGGACTTTCTAAAGTATATAGACCATTTTAACAATAAACGCTATGAAGAATTAGTAAAATACTTCGCCCCAGATGTAGTGATAGAATATCATGATAATGCTATATATCGAGGAGGCTACGAGGTTCCCCCAGCAAAGACCTTACATGGACCAAAGGAGTTCATTGAAAATTATAAATACCTCCATGAATATGTAGATGAGAAGCTCGAAATTGGAGTTTTAATGATGAACGAAAAACACATTTTTGTTGAACTATGGACAGAGTTTTATTGCTACAGGGATCCGCCTCCAGGATCATACCTACAGTATAAGAAGGGTGACCTAGTTATCATGACAAACTGGGTATTATATGACCTTGAAAATGATAAATTCAAACGAATTAGAATCGCCCACTTCAGGATGCATGATCCAAAACTTACAAAATTCTTTAAGGACAAAATAATGGAAGAGAAGATTTAAGGCAAAATAAAGTTTCAAATAGCTCTCTCACTATTTTTTGATGGAACTTGCTAGTATAACAATAAAAAGGTGAATCCATGAATAGTTTGAGCGCTGAGGCTGTGAAGAGGTTTGCGAGGGAGAGGGGTGCTGACCTTGTTGGAGTAGCATCTATAGATAGGTTTAATGGAGCCCCACCACACCTACACCCAGCAAAATCCATGCTACCAACAGCAAAATCAGTAA
>JAGTQB010000010.1 GCA_018396995.1 Candidatus Bathyarchaeota archaeon | reverse complement strand
CGGAGGGCAACTCACCGTTACGCCCGAATCCAGCGATTATCCGCCTATAGCGCTTAAGGCTCTCATCATAATCGTAGATCTCATCCTTCACGCTAAACTCATATTCGCTGGACTTAAAAAGATGGGGAATGGAATTGAACCCGGAGAACTGGTGCCGCGGGCCGGACTTGAACCGGCGACAGCCCGGTTTCAGGGATTACTTTCTCTTCAGCCGGGTGCTCTCCCAACTGAGCTACCGCGGCTATCCAAAATGAGTATAGATAAGCATTTTTATAAAATTTTTGGATTTAGTTTTTCAGAAATGTTTTTGAATGATTTTAGACTTTAGGGAATGGAGTGAAGAGATATTGAGTGAAGTGGTTGCGGAGAAGCTTAAGCATATTTTAGACCTGTCCTTAAAGATGCTTGAGAAGTATCCTTTATGTGATAATTGTTTAGGTAGGCAATTTGCTCTTCTAGGTTTTGGTATTGGTAACTCTGAGAGGGGTAGATCGATAAAAATGCTACTCGCTATGGCTGCTCATGAGATGGCTCTTTCTCCAGAGATCAAGGTTAAGGAGATAGGTGTGAAGACCCTGAAAATATTGGCGACCCGTGGCTCATTTAAGGTGGCACGCGATTTACTTGAGAAAATGGGAAGGAGGGTTGGTGGAGAGGAGAAATGCTTCCTATGCGAGGGCATCTTTGAGAACCTTCAACCCGTTATCGACGGCACCATTGAGAAGGTTAAGGAATATGAATTCGATAACTTCCTTGTTGGCATTAAGCTTCCGGTTGAGATTGAGGAGCGTGAGGATGAATTCAAAGCGGAGTTCGGGGTCCAGTATAGTGAGAGTATTAGGAATGAGATGAGTAGGGTGATTGGGAAGGAGATATCGCAGAAACTTAATAAACAAGTTAATTACATGAAACCTCAGGTTGTCATACTTATAAACCCCTTTACAGGGGAAATAGACTTACAGGTTAACTCGCTCTTCATAGTTGGCAGATACAGGAAGCTTATTCGCGGTATACCGCAGTCAAAGTGGGTTTGTATAAAGTGTGGTGGTAGGGGTTGTGCCAGGTGCAACTGGACTGGAAAGATGTATCCTGAGTCCGTTGAGGAGCTCATCGCTAAGCCCATACTTGACGTGACCCTTGGGGAGGAGACTGCCTTCCATGCAGCTGGCCGAGAAGATAGGGATGCCCGTATGCTCGGTGGCGGAAGGCCATTTGTAATAGAAGTTAAGAAACCTAAAAGAAGGAATGTGGACTTAAAGGGCCTGGAAAGAGCGATTAACGAGTATGCTAGGGGTAAGGTTGAGGTATTAGATCTCAGGTTTGGCGATAAAGATGATGTAAAGAAGCTTAAGGGGGCGGAGGGAGCCCAAAAGGTTTATAGGATCGTCATCAAATTTGATAAAGAAATTGCTGACGAAGATCTAGTAAAAATAGAGAAGGAGTTAACCGGGGTAATAGTACGTCAGTGGACTCCTACAAGAGTATTGCACCGCAGAGCGGATAGACTGCGGGAGAAACGTATATATGAAGTGAAGACAAAAAGGTTATCGGCAGATAGTATTGAGATGTGGGTGAGGTGTCAAGGGGGCTTATATGTGAAGGAGCTTGTAACTGGGGATAATGGCCGAACGGAACCTAATGTCTCAGAGATAATTAATGCTAGAGCAGAGCCCTTAGAGCTTGATGTAATGGAGGTTATAGTTTAGGGGGTGGGTATAATGCCAATATCCCATGGTTATCGTAGGAAGACCAGAGATCTCATGAGCAAGGGCCCAAGGGAGAGGGGTAAGAGCCCCATAAGCAGATTGTTATATGAATATAGCCGCGGAGACAAGGTGGTTATAGACATAGATCCGAGCGTGCATAAGGGTATGCCCCATCATAGGTATCAGGGTAAAGTTGGCATAGTTGTTGGTAAGAGGGGGAGAGCATACGAAATAGAGGTGACCCAAGGAGATGCTGTTAAAATGATAATTGTTAGGCCTGAGCATCTGAAGCCTCTCTCATAAAGAGGAATTGCGGTGAGATGTAATGCCAAGGAAGATAATTAGGATAAAGCCGCTGACAATCCCTGAGGTTAAAGATATCCTTGAGACTCTAAGCAAGGAGGGTATGGATCAATTCCAGCGTAGAACACTAGACTATGCGGCAAAGATGTCGTACCTAGATCCTGAAAATGCAAAGAAGCTTATTGAGGAATTAAGGGCTGAGGGGGTATTAGAGGAGGAGGAAATAGTTCAAGTAGTGAATATTATGCCCAAAACTATTGAAGAGTTAAGGGCGATTCTCGCCGGAGGTCGTAAGGTAATCGAGACTTCAGTGCTCGAAAAAATTTTAAGTATTTTAGACAAGTATAGAATAGATAAATGATATTAGGCACCTAAAAGTATATTTTAGTAGAGAGTTCATGAGATTTTAGTGTTTGGTGGGACGATTGAGGATTATGAATCCCATCTCATTATAGGGAGTATTGGAAATTGCCATTCTATTTTTCTAAGGTTGGTGGGAGGGAAATTAGTTATAATGGAGCGGAGGGAGAAGGCACCGCAACAAATTTATGAGGAGTATGCATACGTGCTAGATTTTCTTCCATATGGAAGGCCCGGTTTGAGGTTAAAGCGTAAGGGCGGGGCTATCGTTCAGCTAGTAGGTGAAAAATATTTTACCCTGTTAGAGGCTGTTGCTAGGGAGGGCGTTACGTTAAGACCGTCTGACAGAGTCTATATTGGAAAGGATTATAGGGAGGAAATACTGTACATAGTTGGCAAAATCAGCTATGAAGAGCTAACAGCCAACGCGAGAATGGAGCTCGAAAGTATAGTAGAGAAGATTATTTTAAACAGGGAAAGCGAATTTATCAGCTTCTTTAACTCAGCTAAGCCAGTAACCCCCAGAATGCACTCCCTTGAGCTTATTCCAGGAATAGGGAAAAAGTACATGTGGAAGATTATAGATGAGAGAGAAAGGAAACCCTTTGAGAGTTTTCAAGACTTGCAGAAACGCACGAGTATACCCAACCCCGCGAAGCTAATAGCTAAGAGGGTTCTGGAGGAACTCTCAACAGAAGACTGTAAATACAGGCTTTTCACTAAGCCCTCCTAACCACCTCGACATTTCACTGAGAGGAGGGCTAATGGGGCTTCTAGAGGAAACTAAGAGAATACTGATGGCGCATGAAGTGCGGCTTAGGAGGAGACTTGGTCAGAACTTCTTGGTTGATGAAGGAATTCTTAAAAAACTCGTCTCATATGCCTCGGTTAATGATGATGATATTATTCTGGAGGTTGGAGCAGGTCTCGGCTTTCTTACAGAGCATCTTGCAAGGATAGCTAAGCAGGTAATAGCTGTTGAGATCGATCCGAAAATCGTTAGAATCCTTATGCACCGCCTAAGTAATTACAGGAATGTGGTTATATTAAGGGGCGATATTCTAAAGATAAGTAATCTACCATACTTCAACAAAGTCGTCTCCATTCCACCATACTCAATATCCTCGCCACTAATTTTCTGGCTCCTAAGAAGGAGGTTTGACTGCGCAGTTCTAACTTTTCAGGAGGAATTTGGGAGACGCCTTGTAGCTCAGCCCGGCACCGGCGACTATGGGCGTCTCACTGTGACAGTCTATTATTATGCTGATGTCGACTTGCTGGACTTCATCCCAAGGGAGAGTTTTTGGCCCATGCCGGAAGTAAATTCGGTCATTGTTCGGCTGAGACCGAGGAAACCACCCTTCTACGTTAAAGATGAGGAGCAATTTTTCAGGTTTCTACGCGCGGTCTTTACGCAGAAGAATAAGAAAGTGAGGAGTGCCATCAAAGTATTCCTTAGTGATCTGAAGTTTCCAAAAGAAATTATGTATAATGTAGCTGATTCAATAGCATTCCATGAGAGGAGGGTTAGAGAACTCTCTCCAGAGGAGCTTGCATTGATATTCAATGAACTTTATGAAAAAGTGATAGTATCTGGAAAGGTTAAGAAGGTGCCATAAAGTCTCCACAAAATATTAAAGTTGCCACAATAGTGTTATTTCTTGAGGCGCGTTTGTAAAATGCCGATTTCCCTCATTAGGAAAAGAGATGGTCGTATTGTCTCATTCGATCCAACAAAGATCACTAATGCTATTCATAAGGCTATTCAGGCGGTTAGGGGTGAAGATGGGGAGCTAGCAGCTAGGCTCTCAGCGCAGGTTGTCGCCATACTTGAAGAGAAATTTAATGATAGGATACCAAGCGTCGAAGACATACAGGATATTGTTGAGCAGGTTTTAATAAAGAATGGCTATGATGCCGTCGCTAAGGCATATATACTCTATAGGCATAAGAGGACTGAGTTAAGAGAGAAAAAGAAGCTCTTGGGCGTTACCGATGACTTAAAGCTATCACTGAACGCGATAACAGTTTTGGAGCGGAGGTATCTCTTAAAGGATGAGACTGGAAGGGTTATCGAAACACCCTCACAAATGTTTCGTAGGGTTGCTAGGGCGATAGCTAAGGTCGATGCAATATATGATAAGAGCGCAGACATAGGGAGGGTTGAAGAGGAATTTTATAGAGTTATGGCCAACCTAGAATTCCTGCCCAATTCACCGACACTCATGAACGCTGGAACAGAGATAGGTCAGCTCTCAGCCTGCTTTGTTTTACCAGTCGGGGACTCTATAGAGGAAATTTTTGACGCATTAAAGTATATGGCGCTAATACATAAATCTGGTGGTGGAACAGGTTTCTCATTCTCTAGGCTGAGACCGAAGGGCGATGTCGTTAAATCGACGATGGGTGTCGCCAGTGGTCCAGTCTCCTTCATGAAGATCTTCGATGTCGCAACAGAGGTGATTAAGCAGGGTGGTCGTCGCAGGGGCGCTAACATGGGCATACTTAGGGTTGACCACCCAGACATAATTGAGTTTATCACGGCTAAGGAAAAGGAGGGCGTGCTAGCAAACTTCAATATATCAGTTGCGGTTACAGATGAATTCATGGAGGCTGTTGAGAACGATAGATACTATAGCTTAGTTAATCCTAGGAACGGTGCAATTGTTAGGCGGTTAAGGGCTAGGGACATATTCGACTTAATAGCCACGGCAGCATGGAAGACTGGTGATCCTGGATTAATATTTATAGATGAAATTAACCGAAGGAACCCGACTCCCCATTTGGGAACAATTGAGAGCACAAACCCGTGTGGTGAGGTTCCATTACTGCCGTATGAGAGCTGTAATCTTGGCTCAATAAACCTTTCTAGAATGGTTAAGGATGGTGAGGTTGATTGGGAGAAGCTTAGGCGGACGGTTAGAACAGCTGTCCACTTTCTAGACAATGTTATAGATGCTAACAGGTATCCTATACCCCAAATTGATGCCGCCACTAAGGCTAGTAGAAAGATAGGTTTAGGTGTTATGGGGTGGGCTGAGATGCTAATAAAGCTTGGCATATCCTATGACTCTGAAGAAGCTATTGCTATGGCTGAGAAGGTTATGTCATTTATATCTAATGAAGCTAGGAAGATGTCTGTGGAGCTCGGAGAGATGAGAGGCTCCTTTCCCAGCTTCCCAGGAAGCATATGGGAGAAGATGGGCTATAAGGCCATGAGAAACGCGACAGTGACATCTATAGCGCCGACCGGAACAATAAGCATAATTGCTGGGACATCAAGCGGAATAGAGCCATTATTCGCTGTAGCCTTCGTAAGAAACGTCATGGGAACACAGCTCTTCGAGGTTAACCCTGTCTTCGAACAAATAGCTAAAGAGAGGGGCTTTTACAGTGCAGATATTATCTCGAAGGTTGCCAGGACGGGGTCAGTTCAGGGATTAGATGAGGTCCCACCGGATGTGAAAAGATTGTTTAAGACAGCTCTCGAAATAGCCCCTGAGTGGCATGTGCGTATGCAGGCGGCGTTTCAAAAATATGTAGATAACGCGGTTGCGAAGACTGTTAATTTGCCGCCGGACGCCACAGTAGATGATGTGCGGAGGGTCTTCATGATGGCGTGGAAGCTCAAGTGTAAAGGCATAACGGTATACCGGTATGGGAGCAAATCTGGGCAGGTTCTTGTAATTGGCGGTCTTCAAGCTCCGAGCACGCCGACAACGGCGGCGTCAGGCCCCCCACCTTACACTCAGGCGCCAGAGGAATATGCTGGTGAATGCCCGACAGGGGTATGCCCATATTAGGAGACATTTTTATGCGTTAAATCTTCCCCCTTAGTAAAGGGAGTTGAGATTAAGATAGGAGAAGTTTTGAAGAGTTAAGGGGCCAAAGGACTGCATAGAGTCAAACCAAGTTTTTAAAATGGTGGATGTAAATATAGAACCTTGGGAAAATATTGGAGGGATTATTATGAAGTTTAGGATTAGTAGGGAGGATGCGTTAATAATAGTTGATGTTCAGGTAGACTTCTGTCCTGGAGGAGCTTTACCAGTCCCTGACGGCGACAAAATAATTCCTGTTCTCAACGAATATATTAGGAAGTTTGAAGAGGCTGGCGCTGTGATCGTTGCTACAAGGGATTGGCACCCCCCAAACCATATATCCTTCAAGACTCATGGAGGGTTATGGCCACCCCACTGTATTCAGGGAACTAGGGGCGCCGAGTTCCACCCGAATCTGAGGCTCCCAGAGAGGACAATTGTGATCTCTAAGGCTACGGATCCGCTTAAGGAAGCTTACTCTGGCTTTGAGGGGACAAACTTAGCCAGTTTATTGAAGGGGATTGGTGTTAGGAGGGTCTTTATAGGCGGCTTAGCAACGGAGTATTGCGTCAAGAACACTGTTCTAGATGCTATAAAATATGGCTTTGAAACTTTCCTCCTGGAGGATGCTATAAAGGGGATAGATGTGAATCCGGGGGACGTGGAAAGAGCGATAAAGGATATGTTGGATAAAGGTGCTAGAAAAATAACACTCATTAATATGAAATGACTTTGAGCATAATAGGTTTTGGTAGCCCGGGGGAGATTCGAACTCCCGTCAGCGGGTCTCTCCGGCTCCTCCTCCAAAGCCCGCTATGCTTGTCCGCTACACCACCGGGCTCCAATAGCAATAATATAATATTTACATTATTTTATTATTTTAGGGCATGGTATAACTTTAACGCTAACAAATTATTTAGAACAGGCTACTTAGAGGGCTTTAAACTCGTTAGACCACCTTTCATATTGTGTCAGCATCTCTCTAGTTATGCTTGGCTTCCTCCTCTCTAGGATCTCTAAGAAATCGCGCATAGTTATTGGTCTAGGCTCAGCCTTCATGTAGTCTTCATATTTTTCGAAAACCTCACTGTTAACTTTGAGCTGGACCGACTGGCACACATCCATTATATCGCTACCTGAGTAGCCTTCGGTTAGCCTGGCTAATTTATCAAGATCCACGTCAGGCGCGAGCTTTAATGGCTTTGTATATAGATTGAATGCTTCTAGGCGTTCCTTATATCCCGGTGGGGGAACATAAATTCTCTTCTGAAACCTCCTTATGAATGGTGGGTCGAGATCCCATGGCTTATTTGTTGCTCCTATTACATACACCCTTAAAGGGTTCTTCTTGTCAAGCACTCCATCCATCTCCTTAAGAAACTGGTTTCTAACTCTAACCTCTCCGCCAACCTCAAGCCGCCTAACCCCAACCAGCGAATCAATTTCATCTATAAAAATTATCACTGGTGAGCTCTTAGCTTCCCTCCTAGCGAGATCAAATAGTCTGGCAACGTTCTTCTCCGCCTCCCCAAGCCACTTAGACATTATGGATGCCGCGTCAACTTGTATAAACTTGGCTTTAATCTCGTTTGCAACAGCCGCCGCTAGGAGGGTCTTACCGCAGCCTGGGGGCCCGAAGAGAAGTATTCCTCTAGGCCAGCCGAGTGGGAATAAGTCTGGCCTGAGGGACGGGTAGACGATGGCCTCTTTTATGGCTTTCTTAGCGTCTTCAAGACCAACGATTTCGTCCCATGTTACCTTAGGGGTCTCCTTGAGTATCAAGTCCTCAAAGTTTGTTCCTTCCTCTAAGGTGCCAGCTGCTGGGCTCATGTGTAGGGAGGATTTGAGCGCCGCTATTCTCCTCTTATATGCTTCTGCCCTCTGCAAATATATTTTATTTAATTCGTAGTTTGGGTTCAGCTTAACGATCTTAAGTAGGGCCTCGACAGCTTTCTGATAGGCTTCTATTGCAAGATCACTTTTTCCCTGCTTGTCGAGTGTTACTGCCTTCTCCGCATATCTAAGCGCAAGTTGCTCGAGCTCCTGGGCGGCGCTCATAACCCTCCCTACGTTCACTCAATCCTTATTATGCCCCTCTTACTTAATGAATCAATAACCTCCATGATTTTATCCGGCGGCACCTTCAGCTCCTCAGCACACCTCGACAAGTTTAGTTCCCCATTATTGCGTTCAATATAATCTAAGACAAGCTCCTCCATAATCCTGCTCTGGCTGGGGCTCCTCACATTAATTATTGATCCATCCTCACTAACATATGCCTCCGCTCCATCAACTGTGAGGGCTATTTGAGGCTTAATGGCGGCTTTCGGCGGCTCAGGAAGGGAGATACCCTCCGGCGGCTCGGGAATCTTCCTCTCGATCTCTCCCTTAAGATGGTCTAATGCCTCCTTAAGTATTGCCTCAGTAGCCTCATCACTTACAACTGTAGGCTCGCACTTAACTGAGCCTATCTCAGTTGCTGCCAGCAAATCATTAATTGAATTTATGAAGTTATTTAGCTCCGGTGTTAGAGATGGCATCACTTTAGCGAGCTGATTAAGCGTTTCTTTAACGTCACTAAAGACTCCCTTAATATCATGGAGTAGTGTCGGTGTTACGGCCTTAAATGTCTCAAGCCTTAATATTGCCCTTTCAAGAGATAGCTGGAGGTTCTGCACCGTCGACATTAGCTTCCTTAACTCTGCAATTTCATTAGCATAGACAACAGCCTTATTCCGCATCCCCCTACTCAGGGATACAATACATTCATTGAATAGTTCGCGTTCCCTCTTAACAAGCTTAGAGTAAGCCAACTCAAGCCTGGAGTAATATTTTCCTAGCTCACAGATAGATTCAATTAGCATTTCATTTAGAGACCTCTTAGTCCTCCCAAAAAAACCTTTGACAGCTGGGGCCATGGCATAGCCTCCACTAATCTGGCTATTTTTCTGTTATGCGCACACTTATAGCTGATTTCTGCCCAAGATTAATTTCAGATCCAATATCACGCTGAGGGGTTAATCCCAGAAGTCTCTCCTTAGTCTTTAGTAGGCTGGATTTTCTATGCGAGGTGTACTTTATTTCCCTGAGGATTGATATTAGTGATTGGCGGAAGATATCATCCTTCACGTTACCTATCGCATGCTCCATCTCGAGAAATGTCCTAGCTAAATAGAGCATCTTGATGGAGTCCTCCTGCCGCTGGACTTCGCTGTCTATCTCCTTTAAAAGGTTCTGTGATTCAGTCTCTAACTCGCTAATCGACTTATCTATCTCCGCACTTAGCCCCTCATAGATCTCTGGTGGAATCTCCTTATTCTTAAACAAGGTCTCTAGGGTATCCCGCTTCTTAAGGAGCAGCGGCATCTTCTCACAAATTTCTTCAACACGCCTCTCTATATCAAATACTAGGAAAACATCATCCTGCGTGAACTTCAGCCTACTAACAGGATATCTAACCAAAGTCTCGCTCTTACCTTCAACCAAAGCCTCCCTAACAGTTCCAGATGAATCTATTATAAAGGATATTATCTTACCTATCTCCCTACCATTCTCATCCTTCAACTGTTTCCCAATTAAAGAGGAATAAATGGTACTCGTCAAGACACATACCCCCTAAATAGCATTCACTTAAAAATCTCACTCTCCTCAGTGCCTTCCGTAGACTTCAAGGTTGGGAGCTCCGGGAACCTTTCTCTCATCCTCTGCTCAGCCACCAGGGCCGCCTCCTCAAGGATCTTCTGGGCATCATCACTTGCAACGCCAACTTCCGGCGCTATGCCAGTAACTTCGCCAGCCTCAACAATCAATTCATTAAGGATCGTGCTTACTTGACCGAGCTCTCTCTCAGCGTTTGGTAGGAGGCCACTTAACCCTAAGCGGACGCTTTGCAATACCTGCATCGCCGGGGCTAATGTAGACACAACATTACCGAGCTGGCTTACTGTCCTAAGTCTTAACACGACTCTTTCAAGGGCTAGCTCGGCGTTCATCATAAAGTTAGCCATCTTCCTAAGCTCGGCGAGTTCATTTGCAAGAACCTTCGCCCTTTGCATCTGGTGCTTAGAGTATGCCTCAACAATCTTTGTGAAGAGGTGTCTATCCCTCTCCCCCAGGCGGCTCAATGCATCCTCAATATACTGTATTTGCTCCTCAATCCTCTTGACGGCCAATTCAACTTTAGCCCTAAGGGGCTCCCTCGGATTTAATATGCCCTTAATCCCCCTAAGATTTCCTTCCTCCCACCTCTTAACGAACTTTGATGACATGAGCTTCACCATTTAGCCCCAAATAAATGGCTGAAGAACAATAGTTTTAAAGTTGTTAATACGCTTAGAACATTAACGCATATACACATTTAACATGTTCTCACATATGTGTTGATGAGCAATTATGATCGTTTAATGTAAAAATGCGGGGAGACCACCGCTACTTTTTAAAAAATACAAGGTAATTTTATATGGAGAATGAGAGCACTTGATAAAATTATGTAAAACCTTCAAGATAATATACTTGGATTAGTAGTAAAGGGCCAGTTGAAAGCCTCAGAGCCTCCATACTTATATTCTCATCTCCTACTATACTCTTATTGTATACCTGGGTGGTGAAGGATTTGAGTTCAACGAGGACGTCGGCCATCTCCGGCTTTTACAAGATGAGTATTGAGGAGAGACTCAAACTAGTTAAAGAGTTTGCTGGCTTAACTGATGAGGAGGTTAATATGCTTAGGGCTCCCAGCTCACTTAGCCTAGATTTAGCTGACCGGATGATAGAGAACGTTATAGGGATTTTTCCAATGCCCATGGGTGTAGCTGTAAACTTCCTGATTAACGGTAGGGATTACATGGTACCAATGGTTATTGAGGAGCCATCCGTTGTGGCAGCTGCGAGCTATGGGGCTAAGATGACGAGGAGTAAAGGTGGAATATTTGCCAGTAGTACGGAGCCAATAATGATTGGACAGATACAAACGGTTAGGGTTAAGGATCCGCATAGGGCTAGGATGGCGATCCTAGAATCAAAAGAAGAGATACTGAAGAAGGCTAATGAGCAGGATCCATTACTTGTCTCCCTCGGGGGCGGAGCAAAGGACTTGAGAGTTAAGGTTATCGAAACTATTAGGGGGCCGATGGTTATAACAGAGCTCCTCGTTGACTGTAGGGATGCCATGGGCGCTAACGCCGTTAACACTATGTGTGAGGCTGTTGCGCCACTGATAGAGCGTATAACTGGAGGCAAGGTGTTCCTTAGAATAGTTTCTAACCTTGCTACTGAAAGGCTTGCTAGAGCCTGGACTGTTGTTGACAAGAATGCTGTTGGGGGTGAGGAAGTTGTTGATGGAATACTTGAAGCCTACGCGTTCGCTGCCGCCGACCCATATAGGGCTGCAACCCACAATAAGGGTATATTGAATGGTGTAATAGCCGTTGCCCTGGCAACATGTAACGATCATAGGGCTATTGAGGCTGGCGCACACGCCTATGCTGCTAGGACTGGACGCTATTTACCACTCTCCGTCTGGGAGAAGAATGAGGATGGCGACTTAGTCGGCTCAATAGAGATGCCCATGGCAGTGGGTATAATTGGCGGGGCAACAAAGGTTCACCCAATAGCCAAGATAGCCCTTAAAATCCTTGGCGTCAAATCCGCCCGCGAACTCGCTGAGGTTATGGCTGCTGTTGGCCTAGCTCAGAACCTTGCGGCCTTGAGGGCTCTTGCACATGAAGGCATACAGAGGGGGCACATGTCGCTTCATGCCAGAAATATAGCGATTATGGCTGGAGCGACTGGCGAGCTAATAGACATAATAGCTGAGCGGATGGTTGAGGAGAGGAAGATCAGGATGGACAGGGCGAAGGAGCTCCTCGAAGAATATCAGAGGAAGTGGGGAGAGCATCTAAGACTACACTAATTAATTGTTTAAATATGCCGAGAATTAACAGAGGACTTTAGCGTGGCTAGACTCTTCTTTCTAGTTTCAGGCGAGAATCCATCACTTCCATACTCTGAGGTAAAGTCCATACTTGATGCTGAGGGATATGAATATAGCATACTGGGTGAGCTAACCCAAGTCCTAAGGCTTGAGGCCGAGTCCCAATGTGCTGAGGCTGTTAAGTTTAGGTCTGCGTTGGCTAAGGCATGCTGCCTAGAAATATTTGTATGCAGGGCTGAGTTAGACGAGATCCTGTCAGCGGCTAGGGAAATTGATTTCACGCAGCTCATAGGGGAAGGGGAGACATTTATTGTTAGGGTTGTAAGGGTTAGGGGCAGTAGTCCCGATATAAGCTGCCTAGCGTTAGAGAGGAAGATCGGCGGGATAATATTTGAAGGGGCTAAAAGTAAGGGGGTTAAAGTTGATTTTAAAAGCCCAGACAAAATTTTTCTTGGCGTGCTAACGGATGGAATGTTCCTTTTCGGGTTAAGGCTTGCTGAGATGAGACATAGGGACCTGCTAGAGCGCAACCCCCGTAAGAGAGCCTTCTTCCATCCAGCGGCATTAACGGCGAAGATGGCTAGATGCATGGTTAACTTAGCGAGGGCTAGGAGGGGCGAATTAGTTCTAGATCCATTCTGCGGGACAGGGAGCATCTTGATAGAGGCTGGATTAATCGGGTGTAAAGTTATGGGCTTTGATGTAAAGAGATATATGGTTAAAGGCAGCATGAAGAACCTAGACTTATTCGGTGTGAGGCCTGAGTGCATGGCTGTTGCGGACGCAAGGTTCCTACCACTAGTTGCCGGAAGCGTTGACCGCGTGGTGACTGATCCACCCTATGGAACAGCAGCCACAACACTGGGTCTCGCCGTAAGGACCCTCCTGGAGCGCTTTTTCTCGTTGGCAGCTGACGTCATTAAAGAGGGTGGCATGATGTGTATTGCCGCTCCAAAAACATTGAGGGTCTCTGAGATTGGAGGGAAATATGGCTTTAGGCATGTAGAATCGCATTATGTATATGTCCATAGGAGACTCACCCGCGAGATAACCGTGTTTAAGAGGGTTGAGGGGTCTTAAGTTGAGTTTAAGAATAATCTTCCTTGGAACTGCTGGAAGCCTGCCGACAAACGAGAGATCCCTACCCTCAATAGTTATACAGCATAGGGGGGAGATTATAATGTTCGATTGTGGCGAGGGAACTCAGAGACAGATGATGAAGGCTGGGGTTGGCTTCAACCGTAAGATGATAGTATTTATAACTCATATGCACGGTGACCACGTCCTCGGACTCCCAGGGATGATGCAAACAATGTCGCTCCTTGGGAGAGATAAACCGCTTAAAATCTACGGCCCCCCAGGGATTAGGACATTTATAGACGCTATAACTTCAACAGTGAGCTTCTGGCTCTCCTTCCCAATAGAGGTTAGCGAAGTTAGCGTTGAGGGAGTAATATATGATGGTGGGGATTATGAGGTGAGGGCAGTGTGGGCTGAACACTCCATCCCATCACTAGCATACGCCTTTGTAGAGAAAACAAGACCTGGAAAATTTTATCCGGAGAAGGCCCTTGCGCTCGGCGTCCCAAAAGGACCACTATGGTCGAGGCTGCAAAGGGGTATGGAAGTGACCCTTCCAGATGGAAGGGTTATTAAACCATCTGATGTCCTCGGTCCCCCTAGACCTGGGAGGAAGATTGTTTATAGCGGTGATACAAGGCCCTCGGATAAAATAGCTGAACTCGCCAGCGGGGCTGATGTCTTAATTCATGAAGCAACCCTCGGTGACGAGCTACTTGAGAGAGCCGAGGAAGAGGGACATTCAACTCCAAGTGGGGTTGCGAAGATAGCCCTTAAGGCCGGTGTAAAGCTCCTTGTCTTAACGCATTTAAGCGCGAGGTATAGCGGTGATGAGAGCCTGCTTAGCGAAGCGAAGAAAATATTCCAAAACATTATTATTGCTAGGGATCTTGAGAAGATAGAAGTTCCATTGCCGAGGGGTTCTGAAGAGCTCTAGGTCATCTACCAATAAGCTTTCTGAGCAAACTTATACTCTCATTAACGTTATTTATAGACTCTACAACAAGAGCCCCATTATACCCCACGCTCCTAAGATCCAAAATAAGCTTCGGCCAATTTATCTTTCCAAAGCCTATACCCAAGTGAGAGTCCCTATCACCGTTATTGTCGTGTAGGTGGGTGTGAACTATTCTCCTATGAAAGAGTCTTATCATCTTATCGAGCTCTCCACCTATATTCGCGTGCCCAACATCAAGAGTGACTCCTAGCTCTAGTCCATCGTCCCCTAGCTGCTCATAGAGTCTCTCGAGGTCTTCGGCGCATCTTATTAGGAAGGGGAAGGTCCTCGGAGTATTCTCAACAGATATCTTCAAACTATACTTTCTAGCCTCCCTAAGGAGGATACGGATAGAATCCAAGTTTATCTTCCAATCTAATTCTGGAAGAATATCGCTAACAGCGCTCCTCACCCCTGAATGGAAAATCCAGTATTCCGGGCATAGTTTAGCTGAAAGTCTCATCGACTTCTTAAGCCTCCTCATTATTGCGTTCCTAATAGATGGCGATGTAGATGCTATGTTTATATCCGCGAAGGGCGCGTGGACGGATACACTTAAACCTTCATCCCTAACAAACCTCCTAATAACATCTATCTTCCTTCCATCAAGTTCATGCATGCCCTCGTCAACAAGCTCAAGATGCTCAATATTTAAGTGGCTTATATCCCTAAGGGCAGATTTTAATGGCTTATTGATGCAGAAAAGCGTGGATAACCCCACACGCACACATGAGCCGCTCCCTTTGGCGTAGCTTTCACCTTGCTGTTTTTGGCGTTAGCCAATTTATTAAGTCTTGCGGTTTATCACACCGTATCTCCACCCGTATTGGTCCTAGGGGTGACTCTCCATATGGTTGGGAGAAGGATATATGGCCGACATAAGCCACCTGTTTATTAAGGTAAAAAGTTATTTTGTTTCCCTGAGTGCCCCTCAATAGAACTGTTCTAGCGGCATCAAGTATCCGCTCCCTCCTAAGCAAATCATAGAAGTGTGCCAGGGCTCCCTGTCCACTAGCCCTCCCAATAAGCTTTTTATAGTCTCCTTCACCAACAAGCTCTAAATTAATGTTTCCTAAAACTTTCTGCACGGCAACCCTAACCTTATCAGCATCTTCAGTTGGGTTAACATCAACCTCAACCAGAACCTCAACACTTCCTATCTGACCGCTCACCCTTAATCACCCTCTCTATAACCCTATTAACCTCCCTTTCCAACTCCTCTAACGTTCCTTCGTTAACGATCATGTAGTCAGCCATCGCTATAACCTCACCTAAGCCGACGCTAAGCTCCCTCCTATCCCGTATGACGAATGTCTCCCAATCCTTTGGATCATCGCTCCTCCCCCTTTCAAGTAGCCGCTTAAATCTGGTTTTGGGAGAGGCATGTATTGCTATAACCTTGAAGGACTCAAAATTCCTCCTGAAGAATTCGACTTCACTTGGGCTGCGTATGCCATTAATCACGATGACGCTTGAATCCAGATCCCTTATCTTCCCCATGCACCTCTTAGCTACAGCATCCGGCCCTTCCTCAGCCCTTATCTGTAGCATTAGTCTGCCAAGGTTCTCCGGCGTAGGCTTAATGTTTCTTCGCTTAGCTTCGGCCCTAACCTCATCTCCCATAATTATAACGGGGAAGCCATATCTACTAATAATATTTTTGACGGTATCTTTCCCAGACCCTGGCATACCAGCTATACCGATAACAATCGATGGCTTCTTGGATGGCAATATGCGGCACTCTCTCGCCTGGATAAGCTGTTCTTCGCACATTTATTGCTTAAAGACGAAGAATAATATTGTTGGCCAGTGGTTTAAGTGTTTCCATATATTTTGTCTAAAGGCTCTGGGATGAACTTTTCGTGACCGTAACAGCTATTACGTGACGCAAACTAAGCCTATAAGTACGGTTATGTGGGCTTGAGAAGCAGGAAAGACACCTTAGAAAGGGCTTATGAAGCCTATGTGCTGGCTGAGGGCATAAGAATTTATTTCCCGGGTTACACTTATTAGCGTGTTCAGTGGAGGTTCAACTGTTGGAGTTAATCCGCAGCTTTATTGCCTTCGACATCGAGGACGAAAACGTCATCAGGGAGCTGAGCAAAGTTCAGTCTGAACTCCTTGGATGCGGCGCCGATGTGAAGCTGGTTGAGCCCGAAAATATTCATATAACAGTAAGGTTTCTTGGGGAGATCCCCTCAACAATAATTGAAAAAATCTATGGTGAGATGAGTAAGGTTACCTTTTCACCGTTTGAGGTGGAGATCAAGGGTTTGGGAGCATTCCCAAGTATAAGGCATATAAATGTGATATGGGCTGGTATAGGGAGGGGCGTGAATGAGCTGAGAAGCATTTATTATCAGCTTGAGCCGAACCTTCAGAAGCTGGGCTTAAGGCCAGATGATAAGGGCTTCAGCCCCCACATAACAATAGCCAGGGTTAAGAGTGGTAGGAAGCGTGAAGAGCTTATGGGGATAATCAAGAGGTATGAGGACTATAAATTTGGGGTTTTTAAAGCTGAGTGCTTAAGGCTCAAGAAGAGCGTATTAACGTCGCGTGGGCCAATTTACTCGACTCTAAAGGAAGTGTGCCGCTAACCAGCCATACAACATTTTAGATCCGCGAGAGGAGCATAAATATGCGCAGGGGCGTTAAATTGAGCCAGGGCGCTGAAGCGGGGCTCAAGGACATTTGTGAAGAGGTTCTTAGGAGGGTCACGCCCGGCGAGAGGGAGAGGGCTGAGACGCTAGGGCTCTCTAATTTCTTAGTGGAATCCTTAAGGATGGAGCTCTCAAGGGAAGGTATTATTGCTGAGGTTCAGGTTGAGGGCTCCATAGCAAAGGATACATGGCTAGCTGGCGAGAAGGATATAGACATATTCATATTACTTCCACCAGAATATGGGAGGGATTCTCTCAAAAAAGTTCTGGAGGTGGCGAAGAGAGTATCTGGAGGGAACTATCTAGAGGCTTACGCGGAGCACCCCTACCTCGAAGCTTACATAAACGGCTTCACAATAAATTTCGTTCCATGCTTCATGGTTAAGGATCCAAGCGAGGCTAAGTCCTCAGTAGATAGAACACCATTCCACACACAATACGTTAAGAACAAGCTAAACGAGTCATTAAAGGGGGAGATACGCCTATTAAAGGCTTTTATGCATGGTATAGGCGTTTATGGTGCTGAGATTAAGGTTGGGGGCTTCAGCGGATACCTCTGCGAGATTCTAGTCCTCCATTATGGTTCATTTATAGGCGTCTTGGAAGCAGCCTCAAGGTGGCGTAAGGGTGAGGTTATCGATGTTGAAAGGCACTACAGGAGCCCGGGAGAGGCTAGGATGGTATTCAGAGATGAGCCTCTTATAGTAGTCGACCCAGTAGATAAGAATAGGAATATTGCATCCGCAGTTAGAACCGATAGGTTGAGCGAATTTATATTAGCGTCGAGGCTATTCCTCAAAAAACCAGATATAAAATTTTTCACTCCAAGAACCGTGGAGCCGTACTCAATTGATGAGCTACTCAAGGTGATGCGGGATAGGGGCTCGGCAATCATATTCATTAAAACTGGGGTGGTAAAGGCTGTCCCAGACATACTTTGGGGCCAGCTATATAAGTCGCAGAGAGCCATGCTAAATCTAATCAAACAGTTTAACTTTGAAGCCCTTAGGAGCGCCGTCTGGAGCGATGAGAGGAGTTCAAACATATTTATCCTTGAAGTCCCCTTACGCCGCCTCCCACCCATTGAGAGACACGTGGGTCCACCAATAGATATGGTTAATAACTGCGAGGAATTCCTTAAGAAGCATTTAGGCTCAGAAGATGTCTTCTCAGGACCTAGAATCGAGGGCGATAGGTTGATTGTTGAGAGGCGTAGGCGATATATAGACATAGTCGAATTATTAAGGGAGAAGCTCTCCTTAGATGGTGGAAGAAAGATTGGCGTCGCAAGCCTCGTTTCTAAAGCCTTCTCAGAGAAGCTGGAGATACTGGTTAATGAAGATATACTAGACTTTTACTCCTCTAACAGGGACTTCGCCATATTCTTAACGGAATACCTCATTGGTAAGCCGAGGTGGCTTATATAGCCCGTGAGATGGCTCATAAAATGGAGCTAATTATCCCCATTGAAGAGCTCCTTCTCAATGCTAAATATGGGCAGATAATATGCTATCCAAGATACGATCCAGCCATCCTTAAGAAGAGGATTGAGGAGATGAGGAGGATTGGAATCAAGGCTGTAATCTTCTCTGGAGGCAAGTCTATTAGCGGTGTCCCAGTTCTAGGTAAGGGCTGCGTGGGCATAGTTATTGCAGCCATCCTGGAGGATAATAATAAAGTCGCATTAAAGATTCTTAGGACCGATGTTGAGGCTGGAAGACTGCTTCATGAGGTGGAGATGCTTCGAATAGCCAATAGTGTTAACGTTGGACCTAAGCTCTTAGGCTTCAGCGAGTGCCTCTTAACCATGGAATATATTGATGGGGAGCTCCTTCCAAAATGGGTTAAGAGGCTAAGCGGTGATAAAGAGAGCGTCCTTAAAAGGCTCAGAAGGGTGCTAAGAGATATTCTCGAGCAATGCTGGAGGCTCGACTCAATAGGCTTAGACCATGGGGAGCTAAGTTGGGCGGATAAGCATATAATCATCGACCCTGAAGAAAAGCCCCATATACTGGACTTTGAGACTGCAAGTAACAGAAGAATGGTCTCAAACGTGACTTCAGTAACCCAGTATCTATTCATAAGGGGCAGAACCGCAAGTCTCATCACCCAAAAGTTTGGGAGCATTGACAAAAATATCCTTATTCAAATTCTAAGAGCGTACAAAACTAAGCGCACAAGAGATCAATTCGAATCCATCCTAGAGACCATAGGCCTACTAACCCAGAAGTGAATTCCCAAAGAGAGGCAGCACTTTAACTATTTACTACAGCTCCTTTAACACTCTATTTAAACGAAGGAATCAGATTCCCATTTAAGAAAGGTTTAAGGATTAGGGCAATTAACGGGCGAGCTTCAAATTATTTATAGGAATTATAACTAATTGGTAACGTATTGGAGGATAAAAGTATGTATCTGTCCAATGAGGAAGAGAGAATTCTTGGGGGCGATTATGGACCTGCTTTACAGAAGGCTATGGAAATACTAGTGGCTATTGGAGACATTAATGACGCTAAAAGGTTGATACCGATTAGTAGCGCGCATATGGCTGGTAACTATGGAGTGTTAAGAGATGAGGGGGTTGAATGGTTAGAAGAGTTTTCTAAGGAAGCTAGGGTCAAAGTTTTCACTACGGTTAATCCACAGGGCTTTGATTTCGATCTTTGGAGGGAGATGGGTGTCCCAGAAACGTTTAGGGAGATACAGTTAAGGATAGATATGGCGCTGAGAAAGATTGGTGTTAAGCTTTTTTATACGTGCCAGCAATTCCTTGTCGGCAATTTGCCGAGGAAAGGCGAGCATATAGCTTGGGCTGCATCGGAGAGCGAGATTTTCGCCAACTCTGTTCTTGGAGCGATGACAAATAGAGAGGGGGATCATTTAGCTCTTGCGGCAGCAGTTATTGGAAAGACCCCGGAGTACGGTATGCATTTGCCTGAAAATAGGGTTGGCAATATACTTGTTGATTTAAGTGAACTTGACTTCAAAGAAATAACTCAAACAGACTATGCGGCCATAGGATATCATGTGGGCAAAATAGTAGGTGATAAAATTCCAGTATTTATCGGTTTGCCTAAAGATATTTCTATCCAAAACCTCCAAGCATTAGCTTACCCTCTTCCAGTCTCAGGGGCAGTTCCAATGTTCCATTTAGTTGGGATAACCCCTGAAGCACCAACGCTTGAGGCGGCTTTTGGCGGAGGTAAGCCTGAAGACAAAATAGTCGTTTCTAAATCAGATATAAAGAATGTTTATGAAGAATGCCGCAGGGCAAGTGAGAATCGAGTCGATCTAGTAATCTTCGGCTGCCCTCACTGTACGCTCCAAGAAATAGAGGAAATTGCATTAATGTTGGAGGGGAAAAAAGTTTGTAATGGGGTTAAGCTCTGGGTGTGTACTTCTAAGGCTACCAAGTCCATAGCTGAGCGTATGGGCTATGGCGACATTATAAGGGAGGCTGGAGGAATGCTTGTAGCCGATACATGTCCATCAGGGGGCCCATACGCCTATTTAAAGGATCAAGGAGTCGAAGTAGTTGTTACTAACTCCATAAAGGCGGCATATTATGCCTATGGGCTTTTTGATATGGGTACAATTTTTGCCTCCACAAGAGATTGTATAAAGTCTGCTATTAGGGGGGAGGTATGAACCTTGAGTCAAAGGATAGTGTTAAGGGCGAAGCCAGTATCAAAAGGTAGGGCTGAAGGGGAGGCAATCGTCACTAGGATGCCGATATCAATTACGGGAGGCTTAAACCCCTATAATGGGAAAATTGTTGAAAGGGGACATGAACTTGAAGGACAATGTGTAGCCGGGAAAATACTAGTTTTTCCACATGGCAAGGGTTCAACCACAGGGCCCTGGCAATTTTATGTAGCCTATAAACGTGGGAATGCGCCTAAAGCTATAATCAACGTTAAGGCCGAGACGGTTGTTGCTGTTAGTGCCATAATCACGAGTACGCCCATGGTACACTTATTAGAAAAAAATCCACTAGAAATTATAGAGACAGGAGATTATGTGGTTGTTGACGCCAATAATGGTGTTGTAGAAGTGATTAAGAAAAAGGCACAAAAATAATTTTACAATATCCTTTAATTATCTGAATTATCTAATGGCTTTTTATGCTTATATTTTGGTGATAAAAGTCAGTCTCCTTTCGATTCCATCCAACACCAACTGTTGAATTGAACGTTGTATTTTCTCCAGCGCTATTAGGCCAATTGAACCTAAAACCGCCCCTTACCAACGCTAAAACTCACATTTTTATAGCGGTAAGATCGGAAGAATTTGTTAGACCCCTCTAACAATCAATTCACCGAGATTAGGGTAAATTTTTTATTTGGCAGTCTTGTACTTAAGATAATTAGGTGAATTAAAGATTGTTTGCGATAATACTGCAGTTAATTTTTAATGGTTTGATGTTGGGTTCTTTATACGCGCTTGCGGCAGTCGGGCTTTCATTAATTTTTGGCATAATGGGCGTAGTTAACCTTTCCCACGGTTCTCAGCTCGCTATGGCTGTCTTTATATCTTTTTGGCTATATAGTTGGTTAAGATGCGATATCATCACCGCAGCCGTACTGTCAGTTTTACTAGTCTTTTTAATTGGATTATTTATTGAGAGGGTAGCCATATACCCTTTCAGAGCTGAAGAAATGAAATTGATTGTTATGACTTTTGGTTTAGGTAAAATTCTTGAACAGATCATTTATTTGATCTGGGGGCCAATATATATAACAACCCCCATTTACATTTCAGGTTCAATAGACCTTTTTGGCGTGACACTAGTCATTTATCGAGTTTTCCTCTTAATATTCAGCATTGCCCTAATACTGCTGCTATGGATTTTTATCCAAAGATTTAAACTGGGAAAAGCTATACGTGCTGTTGCTCAGGATGAGGAAGCCGCTGCAATTTACGGTGTTAATGTTAGGTGGATACGTACATTGACGTTCGCTATTGCCAGCGCCCTTGCCGCGGTTGCGGGGGTCTTTTTAAGCTCAATATTCATGTTCCAGTCTGCAAGCGGGTGGGAATACCTTTCCATAGCCCTGTCTATCACAATAGTTGGAGGTTTAGGCGATATTAGAGGGGCAATAGTAGCTAGCTTCATAATGGGTTTAGTGGAATCCTGTATTGGATACTTCATTTCTCCATTATGGCGCGCAACAGTATATTTTGTGTTAATAATAATTATATTGACGATAAAGCCTTCAGGGATTTCAGGGCTATTTAGAAGAGGGTGAAAATATGTTTAAGAATAAACTGAAAGCAAAAGATGTTATGCAAAAACTCCTCACACAGCTTATAATGTTTGTTATTCTTGCAATAGTCCCAGTACTCACCAACAATATTTACATTCTTCACATCATAATATTGTCGAACATCTATGCTGTCTTCGCTTCAAGCTGGGATCTAATTTCTGGTTATACAGGCCAAGTGAGTCTTGGGCACTCGCTTTTCTTTGGTGGTGGAGCTTATTTAGCAGCTTTCCTAACAATGTGGTATGACATTCCACAACACATCACTCTAATAATTGCTGGAATTACTATGGCGGCTCTAAGCCTAGTCGTAGGAGTACCATGTCTAAGACTCTCAGGCCCGTATCTCGCTATAGCAACCTTAGCCTTTTCAGAGGCTGTAAGATCCATTGTACTAGCTTTTCCACATGTAACTCGTGGAGATGAGGGAATGCCCCTAAGAGCCCTAGCATTTGGGGTAACACCAAACTACTACATTTCACTCCTTCTAATGTTCATCCTTGTAAACATCATGCACTTTATTGCAAATTACTATTTTAGGATACCCTTCATTGCGATACGAGAGAATGAGGTTGCGGCCAAAGCTTCGGGAATAAATGTTACAAAATATAGGCTTTTATCCTTTGTGCTGAGCGCCTTCTTCTCCGGGGTAATCGGCAGCTTTTACGCCTATTATATGATGGCAATTACTCCGGAAGGGCTATCCATCGATACATCACTTATGCCACTAACAATGTCAATAGTTGGCGGAATGGGAACAATATTCGGCCCGATTCTCGGAGCCTATATACTCACCTTCCTGACCGAGCTACTACGCGTCTTCATATATAGAATACGCATCCTAATCTACGCCCTACTAACAGTAATCTTCATAGTAGCGTTGCCTGGCGGACTCTTCAAGACACTACAAGATTTAGTGAAAACCTTAGAAAAAAGTATTTTTAAGGGATCAAGCAGCCAACATTAGTTAACCTTTTTAGGAAGTTAACATAAAGTTAACAATTAGCCGGGGTAGCCTAGCCTGGATGGGCGCCAGACTCATAATCAATTATTGACGAATAGGGTCAGAAATTGATATAATGATAGGAGATCTGGAGGTCGCGGGTTCAAATCCCGCCCCCGGCACCAGCCTTCCGGGTTCAAATCCCTTCACCTCCTTTTAAGTCTGGGAATAATGAGTTTTGTGTGAAGGGCGAGATTTATGATTATGAGGAGAGGCTTGAGCGCTATAGGCGGATTATCGCTGGATTCGGGCATAATGGCGAGATCGCGCTCCGCTTCCTGGATCACCTGGCAAGCCTTGGGCTTTCTATTGCTAGGTTGAGTAAGGTTGCAGGCCACCTCCCAGCCCTCCTACGCGCCATAGACTTCAACCTGGAAGAGGCGACTAGGCGTGATGTTGAGCGCGTTGTAGCCTGGATTAACAGGCAGCCTTATAGGGAGTGGACTAAGCATGACAAGAAGCTGGTTCTGCGTAAGCTGATTCAGTATGCTAAGGTTGGCAGGTGCGACAAAGATGCGCCGATGCCGCCTGAGGTCAGCTGGATAAAGCTAAACGTTAAGGAGAGGGACAGCCGGGTTACGCCTGAAGCCCTCATAGGCGAGGATGAGTTTAGGGCGATGGTGGAGGCGGCTGATAATCCGCGTGACAGGGCCATGCTCCACGTGTTGTTTGAGGGCGCCTTGAGGCCCGGCGAGCTGCTGAGCATGAAGACGAGCAGCGTTGAGTTCAAGAGGGACTACTGCCTAATCACCGTTAATGGTAAGACTGGCATAAAGAGGATACCTCTAGTCGCATCATATATGCCGCTGCTAGATTGGCTTAGGGTCCACCCGCGCAGGGATGATCCGGAAGCACCATTATGGTGCTCGCTTGCAACAAACTACGTTGGCAGGCCGCTGAGCTACAGGCACTTCCGCCTAATCGTCAAGAGGATAGCGAGGAGGGCTGAGTTGAGGAGGGATGTTTGGCCATACCTTTTTAGGCACTCATGCCTAACAATGCCTAACAGCCCTAGCAAAGGTGTTGACAGAGAGTAAGCTTGAGCTTTATGCAGGCTGGGTTCACGGCTCTAAGATGGCTAGGCGCTATGTGCACTTCTCAGCAAGAGACTTAGAAGAAACTGTTCTAGAGATTCATGGACTTAAAGAAGATAAGCGGACTGATGGAATACTAAAGCCAACACAATGCCCAAGATGTGGAAGCATGAACCCGCCGAACAATACCAGATGTGAGTTCTGCGGCTACATACTGGATAAAAGTCTAGCGCTTAAGGTTGAGGAGGAGAAACGCGGGTCCTTCAGACACTCATCAAGGCTTACGATCGTTTAGATAAGGATTTTAAGCGGAAAAATAATGCTGAACCTACGTGAGGTCATCGAGCGGCGGAAAATATCTAAGCCTAAAAGATACAGTAAACTCATTGATGAACTGGTGATTACAGCTATAATAAACCCTAATAGTCTTTGGCCATAGCCCCGATTTCGAGTCAAATCACAAAACCGTTTAAAAACTCCATAGCTATGCGCCTTCTTTCGCGTCTAGGCAAAGATCCCTGACCAGCGAATCTCTGTTGAGGTGTTGAAGACAAAGGAACATGAAGAGGGAATACCGCAATTTTTAATTTTTTAGTATAGATTTATGCAACCTCAATCAGATAACTTCGATATATGCAAGAATAGGGTAAACTGGGCTTAAGCTTGGGTTTTAGCCTTGCTTGCTATTTGCTCTATTCTTCTTAAGCTTTTAACTATGTTTTGTGCTTCTCTGAGCACTATCTCCTGATCCTCTACACTTAGACCTCTCATTATTTGATCTATGTCCTCATGTATCTGCTTCGCTATGTCGACGCTGCTCACCGCAGCCACCTCAAGATCATATTTGGCGTGCCCACTTTTATAGTTTTCAGACCTCTTCTTACATTCACATTATTTATGGATTCTTCAGTCCGCTCATTAAAATCATCCGTATTCCAAGATGAAAGGTAATCAGCGTTGAGGAGTGTTGCCCCAGCGTAATGCAATAGGTCACCAAACTTCAAAGACGTCTCCCTTAAATATTCGTTGACAAGCAACAGTAAATCTCTCGAGTTTAAACTTAAAAGTTTAATTTCATAGGCATCCATCACCTCTAATATTCTAAGTGCATCACCCACCCTCAACGGCCTCCTAGTGAGTCCAATCGCTAAATCCATCTCCACAGCCTGCCTGCAGGATACCGCCTCAAAACCAAAAGTTCTCATCTCATCCATAAAATTCCTGGTTTGAGTGTGAAACAGGTCAAGCGGATTAGCTAACGATATTAATGTCGAAAGCTCCAGGTAAACCCTAACCATGAATCAGGCGCCTCGTTACTCCTCTCATATCCTACATCCAATTTTTTATGCTTTTAGATTGATAAGATAGAAAAAGAGGGGATTTTGCAGCCGTTCCTAATTTGAATCCCGCTGGCACCCTAGTATGAATCCAAAATCCCATAAAGATTAAGCTATGCTGGCAGCATCACCCCATAAGAGAACTCGCCATACATTCAGTAAAACGTCCAGCGTAAGGGCACTAATATAGCAATAGCGATCTTTAACTGCTAGATCAAACAATAAATTACTGTTGGTGCCCCAGACCATGGGAAATAAATCCATTAAAGAGATGAAGGGCACCAGCCTCTAGGATTCAAATCTCTTCTCCTTTAAGCTTGTAAATAATGAGTTTAGCGTGAAGAATGAGATATATGATTATGAGGAGGAGAGCTCGAGTGCTGCAGGCGGATTATACTGGCTTTAGGCATGGGTGAAATAGTTTAACTTCCGTTTGTTCAGCTGACCTAGATAATATTATGTATATGTATGAGCCATGGGCTGGGATACAAACTTAATGCTAAAGGCTTAAATTAAAAGATATTTGAGAGAACTAATAGGTTAATTTTTAGAAGGTGTATGAAGTGTCCGGTGAAAGAAAAAGGGTTATTAGGCGTCTGGAAAGCATTAAGCCTCTTAGGGCTATAATCGACAAATCCTATAATGAATCTATTGAGGCTATGCGTAGAGGTAAGCCCGTAGCTTGGTGTATGCTTAATTGGTGGATCGGCGACGTTATTCTCAAAGCTATGGATGTAGTTCCAATTTATCCCGAGAATTATGGTGCCGTCTGCGCAGCTTTTGGTGTGGCGGAGAAATATTTAAGTTTATCCGACTCAGATGGAATACCATCCCACCTATGCGGATATAGTAGGAACTGCTTCGGCTACGTTATAAGAATGATGAGGGAGCTGAAAGGCGAAATACCCCCAGAAGCGCCGATGGGGGGAATGGCTAAGCCAGTTCTGCTCTTGGCATCCTCAACAATATGTGATCCAAGATACAAGTGGTTTCAGTTACTGGGCAGGTACATGGATACACCAATATGGATACTCGATACACCGATGCCATCTACAATAGATCACGTCATGGATGAAAACTACGTTAATTGTCTTGTGAGGTTTGTTGTAAAGAACCTAAGGGAATTTATAAGTTTCCTCGAAGGGCTTCTCGGTAAGAAGATGGATTGGAATAGGCTTGATGAGCTTGTTAATGCCACCCTTGAGCTACACAGGATTTGCTTTGAGGTTAATGAGCTGAGAAAGGCTGTTCCATGCCCTATGCATTCAAGAGATTACTGGTCCGTGATGCCCTCAGTACTCTTTCTTCTCGGGGATCCAAAAGAATCCATTAAACTTTACCAGAACCTATACAAGGAGGTCAAATATAGAGTTGATAATGGCATATGCTCTGTTCCAGAAGAAAAGTATAGGTTGATGTTTAGTGAACTTCCACCATGGCATAGCTTGGCTCTCTTCGAGGATCTTGCTGAGAGGGGTTGGAACTTTGTAATCGAGAGCTGGGGGTACCACCCCCCAAAGCCAGCGGAGAACCTAGAGAAAATTGAGGACCCCCTTGAGCGAATCGTTCGATACTTTTACCACTTCTTTACACATTATGTTAGGGAATCTGTGAAGATGGGGGTAAATTGTATCTCAATTTCAGCTCCCTTCATAGTTTGGGCAAAGGAGTATAAAGTTGACGGTGCAATGCTCCATTCATTACTGACCTGCCGCTCTGCAACATCACACCTCTATGAGATGGGGGAGATGTTGATGAGGGTTTGGAGGGTTCCATCTCTCGCAGTTGAGGGTGACATCGTTGATTATAGGGTTTTTAGTGTTGATGATGTCTTAAGGAGGGCGGAAGCATTTGAGGAAACAATGCAATATTATAGAAAGGAAAGAAAGGAAATGGGACTAGACTGGTGAAGAGATGAGTGAGAATATGAAGGGTTTCAAATTTGTGAATGAAGTATACAAAGACCCTATTAGAAAAGTTAAGGAGCTGAGGGGAAAGACTGGTAGGAAAATAATAGGATATATTTGCGCTTACCCTCCACTGGAGATTCTAACCGCCGCAGATACGATTCCCTTCAGGGTATTTGGAGATGTGAATGAACCTATAACTGAAGGTAATAGAATATTGCCGCCAGTTATCTGCAGCTATGTGAGGAGCATCGTTGACTTAGGCATGAAGGGGAGGTTTGATTTCCTTGACGGATTGATATGGTCTCATTCTTGCGATTGCATGCATAAGGGCGGTTTTGTATACACGAGCTGTGTCAGTAAGCCAGTACATTACATTCTTGAGATACCCACAACTACATCTGAAGAGGCAATTAACTTCTTTAAATATGAGCTAATGGAGTTTAAGGGGTGGCTTGAAAAACTTTTGGGAAGAGAGTTCTCAATGGACTGCTTGAAGGAGGCTATCGAGAAACATAATAGACAGAGAGAGCTTGTGAAAAGACTCTACGATCTTAAGCGAGAAGATCCGCCGCTTATAACTGGCACCGACACTCTTAAAATAATTTCCGTCATTGAAGCCTTACCAGTTGAAGAAGGCAACAGGATTTTAGAGGAGGTTTTAGAGGAAGCTGAGGAATATGGAAGTAGGCCGAAAAAGCGGGGTGCAAGGCTCATGATATGGGGCAGCATAATAGATTCGCCGGCGCTCCTACAGATAATTGAAGAGAATGGAGCATATGTTGTAGTGGACGATACCTGCGTCTGTAGTAGACAGTTTTGGTTACACAGCAATAATCCACATGTAAAAACAACAGGTGATCTTATGGAGAACTTAGCTAAAAGATATCTCATTGAGGTTAAGTGCCCAAGACTCTACATAGGGTCCTACGGAACATTAAAGAAGGACTATAAAAGGGATCTGGAGGAAAGATTCGGATACCTGAAGGACTACATCAGTAAATGGAAAGTTGATGGCGTCATACTTCATAGCTTAAGGTGCTGTGATGTCCATGGATATGAGGTCCCACAGGTTAAAGATTACCTCGATATGCTTGGTATACCATCTATCTATATAGAGCCTGAATATGATGCGAAGACATTACCGCCCTTAAAGACGAGGATTCAGGCTTTCCTAGAAACGCTCTCTCAGCTTTGAGACAATGTTTATGAGGCGATTCAATGTATTTCGCTGGGGTTGACATCGGCTCAACTTTCACCAAAATCGTGATAATAGACTCTAAAGGAGACATTATCTCGAAGGTTATTGTCCCCACAAGGGCTGAACAACGCAAATTGGCCAATAAGATTATGATTGAGGCATTAAACCAGGCGAACCTATCCCTTAACGAGATAAATTATATTATAGCCACGGGTTACGGGAGATTTAATGTGCCCTTCGCTGACCGCCAAATCTCGGAGTTAACATGTCATGCTAAAGGCGTATCCGCTCTCTTTCCATCTGTAAGGACTGCTATTGACATTGGTGGGCAAGATCTAAAGGGACTTAAGATCAAAGATGGAAAACTAGTTAACTTCATTATGAATGATAAATGTGCCGCTGGAACGGGGAGGTTTCTTGAAGTCATGGCAGATTTACTAAACCTTAGTCTTAAAGATTTGGGGGAAATCTCCCTAAAATCAAAGAGAAAAGTCGAGATTAGCAGTAAATGCACAATTTTTGCACGGCACGAAGTTATGGAAAAGATTTCTGAGAACGTTCCTATAGAGGATGTTATTGCAGGTTTGCATTATGCTATAGCCGATAGGATAGTTAGGCTAGTAAGTCAAATCAGTATTGAACCTGACATAGTGGTTACTGGAGGGGTCGCAAAAAACATTGGAGTCGTCAAGGCTATAGAAGACCTCTTAGGATACAAGGTTCTCGTCCCTGAGGACCCGCTGATAACTGGGGCTCTGGGTGCAGCGATAATTGGAAAGAACATTGTTGAAGGGGCGCTGAGTAGAGGTGAAGAGATCAGAGTAGGCTGCCGCCGCCTTGAGGAAGTTGAGCTTTACTGGTAGGGGGCTATGGGGATATCGGGTCAAACCTTCTTCATAGGTATTGATATAGGCGTAAGCGCGAGTAAGGGCGTTATAATAGGCTGGGGAGAGGAGATAATAGCGTATCATATATTGCCTTCAGGCTTTAGTTATAGGTTAGCCGCCCAAAGACTTTTGAGCGAGCTGCTGAATAAGGCAGGTCTAACCGTGGAGGATCTGTCATATATCGTGGCCACTGGCCAAGGCTCGCCTAGCGTTGATTTTGTCCATGAAAGGGTTACAGATATCGTCTGCTCTGCAAGGGGGATAAACAAATTATTTCCTTCCGTGAGGACTGTTATTGATGTGGGCGAGCAGACTAGCAGGGTTCTCCATGTTGATGAAGGTGGGCGCGTGACAAATTTCATTATTTCCGAGAAGTGTGCCGGAGGCAGTGGGTATATCTTACGGGTTCTCGCCAATGTTCTGCGTGTAGGGCTAGATGACTTGGGGCTTCTATCCATTAACTCCAAGAACCCCATCAAGTTTACAACTAGGTGTGCTGTCTTTATTGAAACCGAAATAATCTCAATGATTGCTGAAGGCTTTCAGAAGGAGGATATTGTTGCGGGGATACATGATTCGCTGGCAGAGAAGATCATTGAGCTTATTAACCGCATAGGCTTAAAGGAGCCGTGTGCAATCATCGGTGGGTGCGCACATGATATCGGATTTATCAGGAGCCTGAAGCAGAAGTTAGGAAGAGAGATAATTATACCACCTCAACCCCAAATAGTAACGGCTTTTGGCGCCGCTATAATAGGCAAAAAATCCTTTAGCAAAAGTTAATTGGAAGTGTATTTGGGTTTCAGGGTTAGCTTTAGCGTTTAAAACAAGATTACGGGAGTTGGCTACCACTATTTAGTATGTCAAAAACAAAAATTTATCTATTTTTTTAACGTAATCCTTCTTCATGAAGGTGAGGATATGCGACTTTATGGATATGCGGGTAAAATACTTCGAATAAATTTGTCAAAAAAGAGTTATGCTGTTGAACCGTTAAAAGATAGTCTTATCAAGCATTTTATTGGTGGACGGGGCTTTGGCATAAAAATATTATGGGACGAGTTGCCAGCCAATATAGATCCTCTAAGTCCAGAAAATAAAATAGTTGTTTCCGTTGGGCCTCTGACTGGTACAAAGGTTCAATCGGCTTCCAGGTGGGTTGCTCAGTTTAAGTCTCCTTTAACAGGCATATACTGTAGGAGTGTTGGAGGAGGCTACTTTGGAGCTGAGCTCAAGTTCGCGGGCTATGATGCTATAATAGTGGAGGGTAAAGCGGAAAAACCAACTTACATATGGATACACGATGATAACGTGGAGTTTAGAGATGCAAGCAAAGTATGGGGTCTAACCACTCTATTTACGAGAGATATTATCTTGGATGAGACTGATAAGAGGGCAAAAATGATAATGATAGGACCTGCGGGCGAAAGGCTCGTCAAAATCTCCGCTATCGTAACTGACGATTGGAGGACTGCAGGTAGGGGTGGTGGAGGGGCTGTGATGGGCTCAAAAGGCTTAAAGGCAATAGTTGTTAGGGGTTCTAAAAGACCTGAAATCTATGATGATCAAACTTTAAGCGATGCTGTGAACGAGCAGATAAAAGCTTATAGGGAGTGGCCAGCCGTACCACCAGCAGATTTTAGGAGACTAGGGACAAATACGGGCACCTATGTATGGTACTTTATGGGGAACTTTCCAACATATAACTTTCAGCAAAGGGAGTGGGATGGAATAGAGAGGTTCAGACCAGAAATTTTAGAGAGCTATATAATTGGGCATAAAGGATGCTATGCATGTGCAATGCAATGTGGGAAGATTTTCAAAATTACCAACGGCCCATATGGAGGCATAGCATGGGATTTTCCCGAACTTGAAACTGAATGGTCTTTCGGGGGCATAGTTGGAGTCAACAATATAGAAGCGATAACATACGCCAATATGCTTTGTGACCTATATGGTCTAGACACTATTTCCACTGGCGTAGCTATAGCATTTGCTGTAGAACTATGTGAGAAAAGCATTATAGATAAAACCGAGACGGATGGGTTAGAATTGAATTGGGGTAAGCCGGAGATAGTCGTTGAGCTTGTGAGGCGCATTGCTTTGAGGATAGGGAACCTTGGCAACTTGTTGGCTGAAGGGGTTAGGAGAGCTGCTGAAATTATAGGGAGGGGTTCCGAGAGATATGCAATGCATATTAAGGGGTTAGAGATGCCTGCCTATGATCCTCGTGCAATGAAGGGGCAGGGTCTCGGTCTCGTGACTGGCACTATAGGTGCAAGCCACGCTATAAGCTGGAATAAGTTTGAGATTCTTGGGGTACCTAAGAAGGCTGACCCCCTCGCCATTGAAGGGAAGGCGGAGTTAACTAAGTACGTACAGGATGAGATGGCTGTCTGTGAAACGGCTGTCTTTTGCAAGCTAATTGTAAACCATGACGTAGTAAATCCGGTCTTTTATAGCAGAGTATTGTATTCGGCTACAGGCATCGAAGAGTTTAAGGATCCAAAGTACTTATGGAAGGTTGGAGAGAGAATATGGAACCTTGAGAGACTCTTTAATGTTAGGGAGGGTATTGATGGCAAGTACGATATCCTACCCGAGAGGTTCTTAAAGGAGCCGCATCCAAGGAACCCAGCGAAAGGCCAAATATTCGAGCTAGAGCCGCTTCTCAAGGATTATTATAGAGTTAGGGGATGGGATGAACAAGGAATACCGACAAAAGAAAAGCTAGCCGAGTTGGAGATACCTTAAAATTCACCGTTTTTCATAATTTTTGGGATTAAGCTATGATAAAGATTCTCGTTAAGTTTATCGGGCGACCCTATAATGCAACTAATAAACGACATGTCTGGATCTACTTCGATAGTCATGATGAAGTAACCTTAAGAGACCTCCTGAATAAGATTGAGGTGGAGATAGGTGTAAGATTCGATGTGGGTAAGGAGGGCATAATTGCTTTAATTAATGGGAGAAATGCGCATTACATGGGGGGCTTAAACGCAAATCTTAAGGATTTAGATGAAGTCATAATCGCCTCTGTGGCTGGTGGGGGCTGATTAGTGTCATTGAAGAGACCTACAAGATTTCGCCCACTTATTCGCCTCCTCCAACGAGAGATTTAAAGTCTCAGGAAACATGTATATGATTCAGGCAACTTAGTCCCCTGCTAACAAGCCTTGGTTTAAATTTATGGTAAGAGGTGTAAGTGCATTCTTTTTAATGCATTTTATTCTCATCTCTTTGTTTTTGGCGGGGAATAAAATTTCAAATTTCTTCTATTAGCATATTTAAAAGAAGCATTGAAATCTAAAATTAAAGTCTATTATTATTGATTCTCTGGGAGGCTTTAGTATGCCTTATCGTGTGAGGTTAATAGTTAAGGAGTCTAGGGGTGACTGTCCATACTATAAGGTTGGGGATAAAATTACTTTTGAGGAGGCGGAAATCATTAAGGAGGAGAGCGACCGCTTATGTATCTACGCGTTGGCCGCACTAGCTCCATATCTCACAGCCCTATGCAGGGATACGCCTAAAGAGGATTGGATAAACCGTAAAGAATTGATTCAGTGCCCAGATGTAAATAGACCAGTCATTTTTATGGTTGAGAGAGAACCATTAAAGTAGATCAGCCCAACCCATGGTGTCAAAGGATCTAGGCTCATTATCGATAGGCTCGCCTGAGCTCTGGCATAACTTCTTTAGCGAACAGCTCGTAGTCCCTTGGCGTTGGAAGCAGAAGCGTGAAGAATGTTATGCCCCTATCAATATATTTTTCTTTTATAGCCTTAATACATTGGTCAGGATTTCCATCAACGAGAGCCATTCTCTTCTTAAACTCCTCTGGACTCATTCCTCGCAGTGCAGCAACCTCCCACAATTTAGCCTTAATTTCTTCCTTCGTGTAACCAGTAGCCACCCCCAAAAGGATCCCCTTTACTATTTCATTATAGTCTCTCCCAATAGATCTACAATATTCTTTAAGAATTGTTAATTTTTGATCCAATATTCTCTCATCGGGAATATTTGGAAAGTGGCTTATGTCGGCATGTCTAGCGGCGATGCGAAGAGTCCCCTTACCTCCACCTCCCACTATTAATGGGGGTGGTCTCTGAATGGGTAATGGTAAATTTACAACCTTCTCAAAACGATATATTCTACCCCTAAAGCTAGTTTCTTCCTGGGTGAACATGCTCCTACAGATCTGTATTGTCTCTTCAAGTCCGAGCAATCGCTCTCTCATTGTTGGAAATTTCCCAATAAAGCTCTCAAACTCCATCTTATGCCAGCCTGCGCCCAAACCAAAAACAAGCCTACCCTTCGAGATTATATCAATAGTGGTTGCCATCTTAGCGAGGACCGTTGGCAGCCTAAAGTAATAACATGAGACTAATGGTCCTAATCGAATCCTATTTGTGAGGGCTGCTAATCCTGCCAGCGTTGTCCAGCATTCTAAAGGGTGCCGAATTAAGTGTGGTGGGGCGGCTACACCGAAGCCGAGGGTCATGCTGAGGAAGTGGTCGGTGATGGTGAATATATTGAAGCCAAGCTCCTCCGCGTAAAGGCAGAGCCTCCTCACCTTCTCAAAATCAGCCCCCTCTGGGGCAAAATGAACCCCAAAAATTAGCTCGTCTGGAAACATGTGTGCCAACTTGAACCCCCACATTCTAATCATAAACCTTAACTCTTATTTACATCCTTTAGTTCATAAGGTAAATGTTTTACGGAGGCGCATTGGCGCTGATAATAGAAGTACTTCCAAACATCTTCATGGTGAAGGTTCCATTACCATGGCCCTCACCTGGGGCGGTTAACTCCTACATTATTAGGGCTAAGAAACCATTAGTGATAGATACTGGTTTCAATGCTGAAATATGCTATGCGGCCCTCTTAGGCGCCATGAATAAAATAGGCGTAGACTATAGAGAGGCGGATTATTTCATAACACACTTTCATGTGGATCATATTGGTCTTGTAGGCAAACTTACAAAGAACATATACATAGGAGATGAGGACGCCAAAATTCTACAGAATGGTTTCTTTAAACCTAATATACTAAAATTTTTCATTATGAATGGTTTTTCGCAGAGGGATCTAGAGGCAATTATGAGATTTCGCTCATCCGTTAACTTGAAGGGAGTTAACTTCCAACCTGTTAAAGATGGAGAAATCCTTGAATATGGAGACTATATGTTGAGGGCGATATCGACTCCAGGTCATACACCAGGCCATATGTGCCTGTATGACGAAAAGAGGAGGATTTTATTCTCTGGAGACCATATACTCTTTAACATAACGCCTAGCATCTTCTACTGGAAGGATCATGACTCATTGAGTGAATACCTTAATAGTCTCGAAAAAATCTATTACCTCAATGCCAATAGAGCTTTCCCCGGACATGGAGATTTTCACGAA
The DNA here is from genome assembly GCA_018396995.1 of Candidatus Bathyarchaeota archaeon. GTDB lineage: Archaea > Thermoproteota > Bathyarchaeia > Bathyarchaeales > DTEX01 > DTEX01. Next base: position 8,593 of record JAGTQB010000010.1, on the reverse strand, counting down.
GGCGTAAACGAAAGAATACTGGAGCTTAAAAGACATCACAATAAGAGACTAGAGGAGATAATTGGTGCATTGAGAGGTGGTGCAAAAACCGCGTGGCAACTGGCTTCTCATATAACCTGGAATATATCCTATAATGAATGGAGTGAGCTATCGCCCATCCAAAAGTGGTTTATTATTAATGAAGTAGTTACACACCTCCTCCACTTAGAAAGGAGGGGAGTTATAACAAAAGAAATTAGACATGGAATATTTTATTATGAACTTCGCTAAACATCAGATTTAACCCCTATCTTGAGCATATGCCTAGCGTAACTGTTTTGGGTTTCATAAAGATTTATGAAGGTTGATATCAATTTTTATTACTGGAGATGTTGACGCTTCGACCAAAGGAGGTTTGTGAGAAGCTCGGTATCAGCTACACTACTTTGAGGGAGTATGTTAGGAGAGGTTGAATTAAACCTGTTGTTCTTGAGAGTGGTAAGTGGAGGTTTACCCTGAACGGGTGGAGACCGATGAAGCGGGCGTCGATGAAAGGCGCCCCGAGGTCAATGAAGCCAAGGGTCGAGGCATCAAACCACGTCAATCAACATGAAAACCGAACCCCTACCTAAATCTTTTAGGAGGTTTATGGTGCAGTTTAGCTAAATTTTATGGTGGTTAAGGACAAAACTTAATAATTAAGAATATTAAGTGTAGGGGTTGGTGTGATATCTCTATGGGCTATAAGTTTAGGAACCTTATAAAGCCGTTAAGAGAAGGTGGAGTACCAGTAGAACTATTACCACGGGAAAAATTCTTCTGGATGGAATCCAAAGATCTCGAAGGATATCCGGGCCACTTTTATATAGGGTATATAATAGAGCCGAGAACATTACACCCGATAGATGAGAAGTTGGCGGTAAAGCATCCCTACGATGAATTACTAATCTTCGCTGGAACAAACAGTGAAGATATATTGGATTTAGGGGCTGAGGTATCCGCGGTTATTGGGGAAGAGGGAGAGGAACATGTTATCACTGAGCCATCAGTTTTAATAGTTCCAAAAAATGTCCCTCATGGTCCTATAAAAATAGGTAAGATTAAGAGACCAATAATCCATGTAGCCCTTTGTGATGCGCCTGAATATAGAGCTGAGTTTAAGAAACGTGATATCCGAATGCAGGGTACAAAATATTCTAAACTAGTTAAAAGATTAACAACTTCCAAGACGGCATATGAAGGCTACCTCAAGGAGGGTCCAATAACTATAGATGAAAGGGGGGTCATGGATCTTAGGGCAATAGGCCCTGGAGAAGCATATCAGATAGTGCAGATGCATCCCGAGGATCTTGAAGGGGTTAATATTAGCTTCTCATGGGAATTCTTTAAGACTACTGGCGTTTGGATGTCAACTAAATTAGCGCATGTCCACCCAGAGCCGGAGCTGCTAATTGCTATAGGACTAGACCCCAACAACATTTATAATCTGGGAGCATCTATAGAATTCTGGTTTGGTTCTGAGCGCGAAGTTTATGTTATTGACAAGCCAGTGGCAATAACTATACCGCGGCCCTGGATTCCACATACGCCAGTTGTTACGCAGCGGGTTGATAGACCATTTGCATTTATGCTTATATGTCCTGGAAGATATACGCGAGCGGGCTATGTGGAGACTGGATGGGATGTTTAGCCTACTGCCTAAAAATTGAGGTAAGTGCATGTGCGGTGAATCCTTAGGTTCATGACCTTTAATCTAAATTCTTTCTATTTTTAATGTGCGTTTAAGCTCATGAGCTGCGTGTACCGCATCAACATTTATCGTGCTTTTGCCCTAAATATTTAAGTTCGGTTAAGTAGTATAAAAGGTGAATCACGGAGGTTGATGGAATTGGAGAAAAAATATGGGCATCTAGTTAAAAGATTGACGATACAGAAAGGGCCTGGCGGAGCTCTTCCAAATCAATTGATTTGGCTGGATAGCAAGACGCTTGAAGGCTTACCCATAAACTTTGGAGGTGGTGATCATGTTGCAACTGGATATTGGCATGCGTGGGCTGGTGCTCATACGCATCCCTACGATGAGGTTCTGCTATTCCTTGGACTAGATACACGTGACATCACTTACCTAGGGGCGGAGGTTGCCATAGAGATAGGGCCGGAGCAAGAGGAGCATATAATAAATGAGTCCTGTGTTGTGGTGATACCGAAGAATCTTCCTCATGGTCCACTTACAACCTTAAGCGTAGAAAAGCCCTTCAGAAGCTGTCACATCCTCCTGGGACCTGAATATAAAGTTAACTGGTTTCCTAGGGATGCAAAGCCACCTAAGACTAAGGGGGAAAAGTACCGCCACCTTATAAAGCCATTAAAGGGTAGAGTTATCAGTCCAGCGAAGATGGGGGTTGGCTCAGGAAACGCTGATCAAGCAGTCTGGTTCTTTGGTAGAGATTTAGAGGGGCTAGAGCTCAATTTCACATGGGGATTCTATAGTGGATGCGGCATCTGGCATCGTGAAAGGGGTAAATCGCTTGCCCATATACACCCATTTGATGAACTGCTTATCTTCTTAGGCTTAAACCCCTATGATTTAAACCACTTTAAGGCGGAGATCGAATTTGATATGGGCCCTGAGCATGAAAGGCATATCTTTAATGAGCCTACGGTCGTAATATGCCCCAAAGGGCTTCAGCACACTCCGGTCATAACTAGGTGGGTTGATGAACCATACTGCTGCTTCGTGATTTCCCTCAGCTCAGAATATAAAGCCGAATGGGTTGAGTAATACAGTGAGCTAAATAAGGTGATAGATTGAATTCCACCGAGAAGTTAAGGGAGTACGGAAAAGATATCGAGAAGCTCATTATTCTGCGGACCGCGCCAGTAGCCGTAAAAGTATTAAAGGATGAATCAGAGATCCCTGAGGGCTCCCTAAGACCCAAAAAAGATTTAAATGGGCATATCGCGCTATGCCAAGCCTTCACCCTAGCCCGCCGCCAAAGACTTAACATAACTATGTTGAAGGAGGATCACTGGTGTTTTAAACCTTTAATAGATTATGGGCTTGTTGAACCACCCGAATCATATCTTGAGGGATTAACCCTATACCCATTTTTCATATCTGATAAAGGAGCTGCGGCTAAACGCATTAAGGAATCTATGCGTTTACCACTAGGTAAATATATTGGATTAACATGCGCGCCGTTAGAAAGAGTTAACTTTGACCCGGACATAATACTTATTTATTGTAACCCAGGGCAACTAAGACATTTGCTTCTTGCCATTGGATATAAGAGTGGTTATCAGGTCACATCCATATTTGATCCAATAGGCTCTTGCGTTCACTCCGTCATCCCACCCCTCTTAACGGGAGAATGCGCTATCACGGTTCCAGACCCCGGGGAATACGAGAGGGCGATAGCTGGCGAAGATGAAATTATATTCTCTGTTCCTAGGAAGAGACTTGAAGATCTAATGCTTGGGCTCTGGCATCTAGAGAATTCTATGAGGGGGTACAACAGATTCACATACTTAATAAGACCAGACTTTCCACAACCACCATTTTATCAAGAATACTTTAGGATGTGGGGCCTCAGTGGAACGAGAGAAGGTAATTAAGAAACTTTACCCTAGTCAATTTTTTTCTTTGAGAAAAATATATATTGACTTCTTCAACCTTATGATTAAGATATCCAAGGCTAGTCGAGTTGAGTGAAAAATGCCACTGCTGGAGATAAGCGGCTTAAAAACATATTATTACGTTGATGTTGGCGTTATAAAGGCTGTTAATGATGTTGACCTGGTTCTAAATAAGGGTGAGTGCCTAGGAATAGCTGGCGAATCCGGATGTGGGAAAAGTACGCTTGCATTATCCATTCTTAGGTTGATAAAGCCGCCAGGCCGTATAGTTGGTGGAAAAATTCTTTTTAAGGATGTGGATCTCCTATCCCTAAAGATGGAAGAGATGCGTAAAATCCGCTGGCATAAAATTGCCATGGTTTTCCAAGGAGCAATGAACGCCCTAAATCCAGTCCATACCATAAGGGATCAAATAGTGGAAGCAATTGTAAATCACCTTGACTATAGTAAGACTGAAGCAGAGAAGAAAGCAGCTGCACTACTTAAATCGGTTGGATTGAACAGTTCAGTTCTTAGAAGCTATCCCCATGAGCTCAGCGGGGGCATGAAGCAGCGTGCCCTCATAGCTATGGCTTTATCTTGTGATCCCGAGATATTAATTGCTGATGAGCCGACAACAGCCTTAGATGTAGTAACGCAGGCTCAAATTCTCATGTTGCTAAAGGATTTACAGAGACAGCGTGGTCTCTCAATTATTGTAATTTCACATGACCTTTCAATCCTTGCACAGATATGTGATAAGATCGCCATAATGTATGCTGGTAAAATAGTAGAATATGCTGATGTTGAAACAATTTACGTGAAGCCAGCTCACCCATACACTACGGCTCTAATTAATGCTTTTCCAAGCGTTAGAGGACCTAAAAAGCCCCTTAGTATACTGGCTGGGGAGCCTCCAAACATGATAAACCTGCCCCCCGGCTGTCCCTTCCATCCGCGCTGCCCTTCTGCTCTTGAAATATGCTGTAAAGTAGAACCTAAAATGGTTCAGCTAGACCGAGAACATTATGTTACATGTCATTTATATGGAGGGCATGCTAGAAAGGAGAGTTGACAGAATTGTTGGAGGTAGTCCATCTAAGTAAGTACTTTATAATGCGAAGGGGATTACTGCAATATTTAAGGAGAGAAGAACCCAAATGTATACGTGCTGTTGACGATGTAAGCTTTAAGATCGATAAGGGAGAGATTGTTGGTTTAGTTGGTGAAAGCGGCTCAGGTAAAACAACCCTGGCGAGACTAATATTACGTCTGCTTGAACCAACCTCTGGCAAGATATTCTTTGAGGGACAGGACATATTATCTTTGAGTAATGATGAGATGAAAGAAATTCGAAAAAAGATGCAGATAGTTTTTCAAGACCCCTATGGAGCGCTTAATCCTAGAATGACAATTCAAAAGATACTGGAGGAGCCATTAGAGGTTCATAGTCTCTATAGTCCTAAGGAGAGAATAGACATTATTAAGAAAATGCTAAAGTCTGTTGGCTTAAATCCGCCGGAGCTCTTTCTCGATAAGTATCCTCATGAGCTAAGTGGCGGCCAGAGACAACGCGTAGTTATATCCCGCGCCCTCATTTTGAATCCGAGCTTCATGGTGATGGATGAACCTGTCTCTCTACTTGATGCAACTGTAAGAACGCAAATTCTAGACTTAATCCTCAGATTAAAAGAGGAATTTAATTTGACATACCTCTTTATTACACATGATTTAGCTTTAGCACGGTACATATGTAATAGAATCCTCGTTATGTATCGGGGGAGGATAGTCGAGATGGGTGAGACCGAGCAATTAATCTCAGAACCACTGCATCCTTACACAAAGATGTTGATATCGGCTGTGCCAGTCCCCAATCCCTCTATAAAAATTTCTCTACCGCCGAGGGCAAGCGAATTCGTAGACGTGTTTACTTATCAAGGTTGTAGGTTCTGCGCACGTTGCCCCGAAGCCACTCAATTATGCCAGAGAGAGGAGCCACCACTAATTAGTCTAGAAGGTGGGAGGTCTGTTGCCTGCTGGAAATATAAGTAGTTTAATCTTGGAATGCGGTAAAGCCTTTATATCTCCCTGCAAAAAGCTACTTATGGGAGGCGCAATTTAATCATGATTGGATATTTGATAAAAAAGCTCATTCAATACTTTATAGTCTTCTTCATAATTTTAGTTGTAATCTTCGCTCTTCCACGACTGATGCCAGGTAATCCTGCTGATTACCTTATAAGCAGTACAACGCTAACAATAGGTGAGACGAGCGAAATATTAAGGATGCAGCTTATAGAGAGATTCGGCTTAAATAAATCGGTTACCGAACAATTCATGTTATTTATAGCAAATACCTTCTCTGGTTACCTGGGGGTTTCTTGGAGATATTTCCCCAAAGAAGTGTTTACGTTAATTATGGAGAGGCTCCCGTGGACCATGCTCATAGTGGTCTTATCGAGGATAATATCATTATTTCTGGGATACTTTGTTGGAATCATAGCTGCGTGGAAACGTGGTGGCAAAATGGATATAACATTACAGACATTAGGTTTAGTCTCCATGTCTCTTCCTAGCTTTTGGGTAGCCTTAGTCCTACTGACAATATTTGCCTTCTACATCCCCATATTCCCGCTTGGAGGAGCCCTAGAGGCGGGAAAGATTTATAAGAGCATTTGGGATTTCATTAGCGACGCTTTGTACCACGCTGCTCTACCAGTCATAACGCTCTCTATCGTTACCTTCTTCCTCGACGCTCTCATAATGAGAAACACGATGCTAGAAATTTTAGGTGAAGATTTCATTTTAACTGCAGAGGCTAAAGGGCTTAAAGATAGAACTATAATGATTAACCATGCGGCTAGAAACGCTGTGCTCCCATTTATTACCGGGGCTTTAATGAGCTTTGGCTTACTGGTTACCGGGGCAATCTTCGTTGAGACAGCGTTCTCATATCCCGGCATAGGTATGCTTTTAGCTGAGAGCTTCTTTTCTAGAGACTTCCCAACAGCGCAGGGAATATTAATAATAACATCGTTGATCTTTATAGTGTCAAACTTCCTTGCCGATATAATATATATGTGGCTTGACCCACGCATAAGATTAATGGGATCAAGGTAGGGAGGTTAAAATATGCTGAGAAGTATATCTAGCTCATGGAAGCAATTTAGTAAGAGTAAACTGGGCATTGTAGGGCTAGTTATAATCTTAATTTTTGTATTCATGGCTGTTGCTGCACCAATCCTATCTCCCTATGACCCGCAGGCCTCCTTTATAGCACCTATGTTCACTCCGCCAAACTCTAAACACCTCTTAGGGACGGATGATGTAGGAAGGGATGTTCTTTCACAGATAATTTATGGCTCTCGTATTTCTATAATGGTTGGGCTGCTTGCCGCTGCCGTTGGAACACTACTTGGAACAATCATAGGGTTGGTTAGCGGGTACTTCGGCGGTATCGTAGATGATATTCTTATGCGGATAACAGACATCTTCCTAATCATACCATTTATACCGTTAGCTATAATGTTCGCACTCTACGTTGGCCCAAACATATGGAATGTAGTTCTAATATTTGGTTTTCTTGGCTGGCCTCCTGCGGCTAGGCAAATACGCTCTTTAACGCTATCTCTGAAGGAGGCTCAATTCATTGAGGCGGCCCGCGCCATAGGGGCTGGCAACCTACGTATAGTCTTTAGGCATATTCTACCTAACACGACAGGGGTAATAATAGCCAACGTTGTCTCTAGAACTGTTTTCGCCATATTGGCGGAGGCTGGATTAGCCTTTTTAGGCGCCTCCGACCCCAGAAACATTAGCTGGGGCATGATGATATTTTATGCGATGAGAAGCGGAGCTATCCTCTATGGAGCCTGGTGGACATATATTCCCGCTGGCTTCTGTGTAGCTCTTCTGGCATGTGGATTCGCCTTCCTAGGGCATGGAATAACATTGGTTCTTAACCCGAGGTTAAGGGGACGCTAACATTACTTCATCGTCTCAATGAATCAAGGCAATTTCGTAAGTCTTAAATATTTCACAATAACTTCTTCTTGGTGTGGGAAGAATATGGAATATGGAAGACTACTAGGAAAATATTTTCTGATAACTCTCCTGGCGTCTCTAATACTCGCTACATCAATTGCCCCTTCAGTAATCACCTTCGCAAGGGCGGAGGAAAATATACTTCGAATAGCCTTCGATTGTATACCAAGCACATTCAATCCGCTCCTCTCCATGCGAGACATCTGCCAGGCGGTGTGGTTTGGCGGTCTGCTTTATGAGCCTTTAATACTGAATCTATTTAATGGCAGTCTTGTTCCCTGGCTCGCTAAGAGCTGGGAGATTCTTGATGAAGGTACGAGGTATGTCTTTCACATCGATGAGAGGGCCAGATGGAGCGATGGGGAGCCAGTAACAGCATATGATGTGGAGTTCACGTGGAACCTGACAATGCGGTATGCATTCCCATCAGCACTACGAGGAATCCTACTGGAAGTTAAAGCAGTAGACAAATATACAGTAGAATTTAGAACGTCACAACCATGGGCAAGATGGTACTCAGAATTCGGCGGCACTAGCGTGTTACCAAAGCATATATGGGAGAAAATTGAGGATCCGCTGAGCTTTGAGTTTATTGACGATCCTAAGAAACATGTAACTTCCAGCGCGTTTATCTATGATTCATTTAAGCCTAATGAGTGGTGGTTCTTTAGGAAGAGGGCTGACTACTGGAAGAAAGAATCGATGCCTAAAATAGATGGAATTCTTCTCAGATTCGTCAGCGACTTCTCATTGTATCCACTCTTGCTTCAGAAAGGAGATGTTGATATAGCCTTACCTTACCCGTTCTATTTACTGGATCAGGTTAAGGGTAAGCCTAATATTGGTATATGGACGTTTCCGGTTCCTGTTGCAACAGAAGTCCTAGCAGTAAACACAAGACTATACCCACTAAACCTACCACAAGTAAGACAAGCAATAGACCTAGCAATAGACA
>JAGTQB010000001.1 GCA_018396995.1 Candidatus Bathyarchaeota archaeon | reverse complement strand
GATTTTGAGAGGAATCTCATTCTACTAACTAGATCAAAGAGCCGCAACACTTATGTTAAATTTGCTTAGAAAGATATTTTAAATCAGCAACTCATTTGGTGGTCGATGATAACAAAAATAGGGCGGAGCTATATCTAGTATACAAGATTAAGATGTTTTCGCCTGCTGTGATATATGTAAGGTAGGTTCTTGTTTAATTCTGGATTCATTAGCATCCCTCTCCTTAAAGAAAAGCCTTGTCTCCCCCATTGTCTGAACATTAAGTGGTCTCACCTTAACTATTACTGGAAAGTTCTTCACCACGTCGCCCAGCACTAAGCAATAGTGTGGCGGCAAGTCTCTAACTATCGAAACCAGTGTTTCTGCATCAACCTTAGCGGCTCTAGAAATGAATTCCAGATCATGCTCGTTCACGAAGTTAAAAATAAATATGTTGTCTGCCTGCCGATAAATGCTCTCTTTAATAGTGTTCGGCTGGTTTGTTATGAAAGTTGTGAATATTCCAAAGTGTCTCATTCTCGTGACTATGTCATCCCAATAAGTCTCCCTAAGATATAGATGCGCCTCTTCAGCGAAGAGAAAAATTGGCATTATCCTCCTCTGAAACAATAAGTCTTGAAGCTTGGCAAGAATATACTCCACAATAATCTGTCTCTCTATTGGTGCAGAGCCACTTAAGTCTATGACTAATGCACCCCCCTCCTCCTCAACCTCTTGGAGCAACTCTTCAAAACCAATAGCTTCCTCCAAATTATCCGTAAAGAAGCCTGTGTGGAGGAGGGTATGGTAGCGGGAGAATAGCGCATCTTTAACCTGTTGATTACACTGCCACCTTCTTATAGCCTCACCGATCTCGTGTAGTGATAGCATTTTTCGTTCCTCAAGGAAATGCCAGATATGTTTGAACTCGCGGGCCGATGTTCCAGGAAGGTTGAGCGCATATACAAGTATCCTCATCATTACAGATAGACCAGTTTGGTGTAGTGTTACCTTGAAGTTCTCTCTTGGAACAAGAACATGAATCCTATTATAAAACTCATTCTTCTCCCCATTAGAGTTCAATCCAAGATTCCTGTATTCACCGTTTATATCTAGGATGATGACTGTTGCACCATGTTTAACTAAGCCTAAAACTAGGAGCTTTGAGAGATGTGATTTTCCAACACCTTTCCTACCGGTAATAATGTTGAGTTTACCATCCAGATTTGAGGCATCTATTACTACTGGGCTCATCTCAGGGGTTTCTCCAAGACTTATGGGATACGCCCCCACAATACTCGCCATCTCAAGTAGCCGTTCTACTGGAAGCCTATATATTGCCGAGTGGATTCTAGAGGGAAGCCATGATGTATCCGAGACTATTTTGTTATCCCTTACTGTCCCATGAATCTTGCATATTAAGAGGCGTGCATCTTGGACATAGAGTATGTGAGAAGTTATATCGAATGGGTCTATATCCTCCCCTCTCGGATCATCTATAAGCGGCTCACGCAACAGTTCCTCCATTATACCGGGGACATTTGCGAACTGTATGTCAATAACCTGAACTATAAGCGACTTACCAGCCCTTTTATCCTCAATCAGTAAATAGCATCCCTTTTCCACATCCTCGTCTGGAAAACTTATGATATGTACTGTACTTCCAGTCTTCTTATAGAGACGCATAAAAGTCAGTCCCCAGCGCCGCCGGTCCCAAACGGCCCGAAGAGAACTCTCCTAAAATTGGGCCAGTTAACTATTTTCAGCCCATACTTCTTTGTTAGGAAGCGTTGTATGCCTATTATATCACTTGCCGTGAACGTTGAGAATATATGGGCTAAACGGAGCGTTTCAGGGTATCCTTGAAAAACTAGGTCGTTCCCAAGAACTCTCTGAAGAGATATTATTTGCATCTCTCTAGGTAATGCCCTATCAATATCTATTCTAAAGGCATAACCCCTACCACATAATTTACCCACATAAATCTTACCTAGAAGTCTCATCGCTCTAGAGGACAGCGACAGCATATTCTCACTAATCTCTAGTAGACAAGGCTCCCTCTGCCTAGCAATTAACTCAGTAATCCTCTTACCTAAAAATTTAATCGTGGAGATTTTCGAGAAAGATATGACAGCATTTGAGTTGCTCCTAGCCCCTCTTAAAATATCTTCCAAGAAGTTAGCATTGCTACTAGAAATTCTTGTTGAGAGAGACCCGTCAAAGAGGATAATACTGTTACTCGCGGATCTAGAGACGGCCATCTGAACCCACCTCTCCATGGCATTGCACAGCTGGCTCTGCACTTCAATTAGAAATGTTGCATTTGAGCCGAAGATTATTGGTGAAAATTGGCCAATAAAGTCGAGTATCCTTTTCCTATTCTCTCTAGTTATATGGAATGGGAATGGCCCTATACGTAAGCACCTATATTTCCCACATTCATTCCATACAACGGCACTCCTAACGGCGCATATAATGCCACTCTTCGTCTCACCGACCTTAATGCACGACGCATCAATAGCTATCACCGGGGTTCCATCAGGTATAGGTCTCAAAGAGACGACTGACAAAAACTGGAGATCCCCATTAACCTCAATAATATTCTCCTGCTCCTCAATCTTCTCTATATTCTCGCTTTCGATATCAATCCATGGTTGAAAACATTCATCCCTTATCTCACTCATCGAAGTAAGACTCAGCTCAACAAACCTTTCCGAGAGATCTAAGTCTCCAAGATCTCGGAGAAAATTATATTTTTGTGTTGTTGCATAATGTATTTGTTCAATCACCAACTTTCACCAAATCATAATCAGAGAAACTCTTATATAAATGTTGCGCATCTTGGCCAAGATGCGCAACATATTTAAGTGAGAAGAATGGGAGAAAAAAGTGAAGAGAAACCTTTAGTCCATATAAAAATGAGAGTTGGGAGTATTGAGTTTGAGATAAGCTGTCGTGAGGATCAAGTAAAGGAGGTTGTTGATAAGGTTCTGTCGAGCGTTTCGAATTATGCATCTAGGCAGGTTCCCACCCCTGAGACTAGGTTTGTCCCAGCTAAGGCTGAGACATGTCGCGGTGTGATTGAGCAGTTGTGGAAGGAAGGCTGGTTCTCTTCACCCCGCTCACTGAATGATGTTCATATGGAGATGAGTAGAAGGGGCTACCATTATGATAGGACTGCTGTGGCGCACGTTCTCTTAGACCTAGTGAGGGATGGCTTATTGACCCGCGAGGGAAGGGCTAGAAGATATCTTTATGTCCAGAAGCGCCCACCACAACAGTAGATTATGGTGGTGTGCTTGCATAACGTATCTAGGGTTCTCGTAGTTTCCCACTGTCTGTTGAATAAGGGTGTAAGATGGTGGTGGGAGGGAAAGCCGCTTGATAGGAATATTGGGTTAGCTAATGAAGTAGTTGCGCATGCCTTAAAGTATGGTGTCGGATTAGTTCAAATGCCATGCCCAGAATTTACCTTTTGCGGGAATCCACGTCCCTCTAGAACAAAAGATGAGTATGAGAGATTGCAGGGTTTCAGGGAGCATTGCGAGAGATTAGCAAAGAGTGTTGCTGAACAGATAAGAAATCTCATGGTAATGGGTAGGAGACCGCAGATTCATATAATCGCTATTATTGGAATTAAGCGTTCCCCATCATGCGCGGTTAACAGCGCAATAGCCACGAGAAATGGCATATTGCGCCAAGATGAAAAAGGAATCTTCATCGAATCTCTCGAAAAGGAGCTCAGTGTATATTGCCAGACTATGCCACCATTTCTCGAATATGACTTTGATAACCCCGACGAATTAACTGGAGCTCTAGAGAAGTTAATAATGTAGCGGTTTAATTCCGCATAGTCAGAAGCTCAAACCGTGTGCATAATATAGCCTAAAAAAGAGGAAAGAAAAATTCGCGTTTTACTCCTTAGCTTTCTTCTCCATATCTTTGTCGAGGAAATGAAAGCTTAAACCATTCAATTCATAAAGATACTTACAGATGAAGAGGCATCCTTAGCCGGACAAACAGCCAATGCCTCAATGAGCGCTATAATGCCAAAGATTGAATATGGCCACACTTGTCATAAATGTTTGTTGATGGTAAACTATCATCCTTCTATTTCGCTGACTTTATGATTTAGATCTTGTCATAGTTAAGCCCAACTAAAATAGGTGAACCTTATAACATGAATAAATCATGCCTTGATAAAAATGCTGGATACACTTTCATCACCAAAACAAGGATGCTATTACTGCTTATGAGAGCACTTTATGCTTTGATTTAACTTGACTAATTATTATCTTCATTTCGTCCTCACTTATAATATCCATTTCGTATAGTTTTCTAGCGACCTCGCTTACCCCTAGAACAGCATGCAATTTTACTCCAATTTTTTCGAGCTTCTCCCCGCCACCCTCCTCCCTATCTAGGAGAACGAATGCGTCTGATACTACGCCCCCCTCCGTCCTGACCGCTATAGCTGATCTTTTAAGGCTTAACCCAGTGGTCACCATATCGTCTATCAGTAAGACTCTGTCACCGGGCATTATCACGCCCTCAACTCTACGCTCCCTACCCTTAAGTCTTTGCTTCTGTCTAATGTAGATGAAGGGCTTCTTTAGAATATATGCCGTTATTGCACTTAGTGGAAGACCCGCGGTTGGTATCCCAGCAATTCTATCAAAGTTTTTCACATCAATCTCATCCCTCACAGCGTCTACAAATATCTCAATAATCTTTACGAAGGCATCTGGAAAGCTTGGGATAACTCTCAAATCTATATAGTATGGTGTTATCTTACCACTAGGTAACCTAAATGTCCCAAAGGATACAGCATTAGTCTTTTTAAGAATGTAACATACCTCAGATAAAATTATCTCCTTCCTACTAGACTGAATAGACATTAGGACACCAAAAGAAAATTGGCGTTAATAACTTATTTACTTTTTATTGAAAACTCAGCAAATATATTTCTGAGATTTGCCATAAAGATATTTTTTGGTGGGCTTATTGGAGGAGATTGGAGAGTTTATCATCGAGTATGCCGGGAGGATGGGAGCTGAATACGCTGAGGCTAGGGTTCAAGCTGACCTGCGTGAAGCGATTATATTCAAGAATGGTATCCTTGAGGCATACACGTTCGAGGAGGTGAAGGGCATTGGCATAAGGGTTCTTGTGGACGGCTCCCTCGGCTTCGCCTCCACAAACAAATTAAGGAAGGATGAGGTTAAGAGGGTTTTAAACAGGGCATTTAAAATGGCTAAGGCTTCATCAAAGCTAATCAAGCACAAAATTAGTATGGGGAGGGGAGACTTAGGAAGTGATAAGGTCATAATTAAGCCCAGAATAAGCTTTACAAGCATTGATCCTGAAGCGCGAATAAGTCTCCTTAAAGAAGCCGATGAGGAAATAATCAACTCTGCATCAGCATTAAACGTTAAAGTTCCAGCGAGGATAATGGAGATGAATACATGGGTTACTGAGAAGCTTATTAAAACTAGTGATGGAGCGAACATCTATAGTGTGACGCCTAGGGTTGCATTATTCGCCTTAATCACGCTTTTCCACCCCCAGAGGGGCTCAATACAAAGGTACATTAATTTGGGTGAGTGCGGTGGGTGGGAGACTGCCGAAAGATGGAATATATCGAGGATTTTCAGTGAGGAAACCTCCGCCCTATCCAGAGTTTTAATGGAGGCAACTAAACCCCCTGCTGGTGAAATGGATGTTGTCCTTGGACCTGAGCTCGTTGGCATCTCCTGTCATGAGTCTTGTGGTCATCCAAGTGAGGCGGATAGGATACTTGGTAGGGAGGCTGCTCAGGCTGGTGAAACATACCTTAAGCCAAATTCTATAGGGCTTAAGATTGGTAGCAAACATGTAAATATTGTTGATGACCCAACTGTAAGGGGTTCCTTCGGCTTCTATCTCTATGATGATGAGGGGGTTAAAGCTAGGAGAAGGGTTCTTGTGAAGGAAGGTGTTATTAACGAGTTTCTGCATAACCGTGAGACGGCAAGCGTATTTAATGTAGAAAGCAATGGCTCCTCAAGGGCCGTAGCCTATAACCGTGAGCCAATAATTAGAATGGCTAACACATTCTTCTTACCGGGAAACTACTCGAAGGAGGAGCTCTTTGAGGATATTAGGGAGGGAATCTACATAAAAAGCTTCATGGAGTGGAATATAGATGATAGGAGATTCAACCAGCGTTATGTTGGACTGGAGGCGTATAGAATAGAAAATGGTGAGATAAAGGAGCCTATTAAGAGCCCAGTCTTAGAAATAACAACTATTGGCCTCTGGTCCGCCGTAGATGCTGCAGCTAAGGACCTTGAGTTCCAGGCAGCGTACTGTGGTAAGGGAGACCCAATGCAGGGAATACCAGTCTGGACAGGAGGGCCGCATATACGCTTGAGGAGAGTTAGGATTGGTGGTGGCGGAATTGAGAGTTGAGGAGATCCCAACCTATATTGTTAACTTAGGAAGAAAGTATTCGGCAACGGATGTAGCTGCGAAGCTAGTTGAATCTCAAAGAGTGATGATAAGGTTCTCAAACAACGAAGTAACCGTATCTAAAGTCTTCCGTGAAACTACTATAGATGTCTTTATAATGGTTGAAAAGCATAGAGCTGTAACAACTATCAGCACCTTATCCATTAAAGACATAGAGAAGAATGTAAAAAATCTTGTGAAAACTGCTAAGATGACACCGCCAGCTGACGTTTACGCTCCGCTCCCAAGAGGACCATTCACGTATAACCCTGAATTGCTGAGGGCTCCGGAAGTGCCATTAGATCCAGAAATACTATCTAGTTATGTTGAAGGAGCCATTAGCGCCGCGCTGGAAAGTGGGGCAAAAAGGGCTGCTGGGACATTAAATGCTTTTAAAAGCAAAATAATTCTCGCTACATCTGGGGATGTTCATGCTTCCCAGGAAAGTGCCGGGCTTGAGCTTTCCATCAGAGCATTCGTCTCAGATGTAGCGACCGGACATTTCATCTCAATTGCCTGTAGACCAGAGGACTTTAACCCGGAGGAGGCTGGCAGGGTTGCTGGCGAGATAGCGAAAGCCGCCGATAATCCGATGCCTGGGAAACCAGGAAAATACATGACTCTATTGGGTCCAATGATATTTGCAGACTTCATTAATCAGGTTGGAGTGCTCTCCTCGGCGTTCTTGGTGGATGCTGGACAATCATTCTTAGTAGATAAGATCGGGGAGGAGATTGCCTCTAGGAAGCTTACTTTACTCGATGATCCAACATTAGTTGGGAGCATTGGTTCAAGGGCATTCGATGATGAGGGTGTCCCAGCAAGGAGGAAGGCTATAATTGAAAATGGTATCTTGAAGACTTACTTGCATAATAGTATGACCGCGAAGAAGTTTGGTGTGGAGACAACTGGTAACGCGGGGATAATAGTGCCTACCCCTTGGAATCTCATAGTTGAGCCGGGCAACAAAAGCTTCGAGGATCTACTCTCCCAGATAGATGACGGTATATATGTCACTAATAACTGGTATCTTAGATACCAAAATTATAGAACCGGGGACTTCTCAACACTTCCAAGGGATGGAATGTTTAAGGTGAAGCGCGGTGAAATAGTCTCCTCGATTGGGGAGCTAAGAATAAGCGACAACATGCTAAGGATTCTCCAAAACATAATAGATTTAGGCAGGTCTAGAACATGGGTTAGGTGGTGGGAGGTTGAATTACCATCCCTAGTTCCACATGCGCTGATAAGCGAAATAAACTTCACAAAACCATTGATATAAGAGACTAGCATAAAATTTAGACCTATGAAGGAAGCCTTACCAAGAGAGTTCTATATAAGGGATCCGAAGATCGTTGCAATAAACTTATTAGGGAAGATTCTGGTGCGTGTGCTAGACAGTTTTTATCTTAGTGGGATGATTGTTGAGACCGAGGCATACTATGGCGAGGACGACCCCGCGTCTAGGGCTAGGGGTGGTATGAAGAAATATAATATGCCTATGTGGGGGGAGCCTGGTAGAGCTTTCATATATGGGGTGCATGGAAACTGGTTGCTCAATATTGTTGCGCATGAGCCTAATGGCGTGGGTGCCGTGCTCATTAGAGCGCTGGAGCCACTGGAGGGGATAGAAGTTATGGCGGCTAACAGGGGGACAAATAATATAAGGCGCCTAACCAACGGGCCCGGACGCCTAACAAAAGCCTTAAAAATAGATAGAAGCATGAACTACCTTGACCTAACAAGTAGAAATAGCCAGCTATTCATAACAGGTGGTAGAGAAATAGACCCTAGAGAGATTGGATGGTCGCATAGGATTGGAGTTCGAGTAGACTTGGATGAAAAATTGAGGTTCTTTATAAAGGGAAATGAATTTGTTTCGAGAGAAGATAGTAATTAAAGTTTATGTAACAGCTATTTTCTGCGGAAAACTGCTTTAATAACCCTAGCTATTGGAACCGCTACTATTAGACCTACAACCATTTGCCCAATATTTACTGGCACTTCAGCTATGGCTATTGCCTCGATGCCGAAGAGAGTACCTATTAAGAATGCTTCGTAGATGAAGTATCCTAGAACCATTATGAAGCCGCCAGCTATTATTGAGAATATTATCCAGCCAGTTTGAGGCTCCATTACGAAGCTTGCCAGTATTATTAGAGCTGCAACAAGCACCCCTAACATGATCCAAAAAGTCTGTGGAATATATGGCGCTAGGGTTATGCGCCCCAATGTTAACTCTATATCACCGCTATAATATGCTGAGCCGATAAAGGATAGTAGTATACCAACGAATAGTCCCAGGAGTGATGTTATTATCTTCCACCCCCTCACGCTAAGCTTTGGGTT
Organism: Candidatus Bathyarchaeota archaeon; assembly: GCA_018396995.1. Classification (GTDB taxonomy): domain Archaea; phylum Thermoproteota; class Bathyarchaeia; order Bathyarchaeales; family DTEX01; genus DTEX01. The sequence continues at coordinate 147,216 of JAGTQB010000001.1, read as the reverse complement.
ACAGTTACATAGGAAGCCGACAATGAAGCCTTCAGATGCCTTAATTAATAGGGTTGCTGGCGCATAATAATAATAGCCTAGAAGGAGGTCAGCCAACATCGAGCCTACTCCACCAGCGAATGCACCAACAAAAGGGCCGAAGATAATAGCTGATATGTAAACCATTGTCTCCCCCATATTAAAGAACCCTTTAGTTGCGGGGACATATACCGTGAAGAGCATTGTTGCAGCGCATACTAGCGCCGTAGTTACCCCCAAAGAGGATACTATTTTAGATGTTTCTTTAACCCTCATTCTATACGTCCCTCTTTTAGTATAGTTATAACTTTACCAGTATAGTAAAAACTATACTAAATATAAAAGATTTTCGTATAAGGAGCAAAGGTTAACTGAGCAGAACCTTTACTTCTTCTATGGCTTTGAGAACCTTCTTGCCCTTCTCAGTTATCGTAAAGTATTTTCGCCCATTTTTTATACGAACTGATATTAGATCCTTACTCTTAAGCTCATTTAGGTGCTGGTATACTGCAGCCTTCGTCATGGTTTTTCCGAGCATCTTCCATATCTCATATCCATAAGTCTCTTTTCCAGCTATTATGCGGAGTATCTTCTCTTTAGTGCTCAAATCCGCCTCAACAAGGATCATCTTGCGCTTTCTTGACATCGCTTTTAAAACATCTGTCGCCTTAAGTCCACTCCCAGTTATAAGGCAGACAACACTTTCGTTAACACCGATGACGGATTCATTCAGGAGCCTCTTTAGCGCCGCTATTGTCGCCGAGCTCGCTGGCTCAGCGAATAGGCCCTCCATCCTCGCCATCTCCTGCTCCGCTTCAAGGATCTCATGATCCGAGACTGCTACCGCAAGCCCACCTGATTCCCTTATAGCCTTTAATGCGAGATCCCTTCTGAGCGGGTTTACCATGAGTATGCTTGTGGCCCTGGTCATAGGCTTCTCAATAATCTCCTCCCTTCCCAGATATGCATTCACTATTGGTGAGCAGCCGCTTGATTGGACGCCAATTAGTCTCGGCTTCTCCCTAATAATTCCAAGGTCATTAAGTTCGAGAAAGCCCTTCCAAATAGAATATATCGTCCCTCCGCTCCCCATAGGCACGATTACTACATCCGGAACTCCTATCTGCTCAAATATCTCGAAGGCTATAGTCTTCTGCGCCTCAATAGTAAGCGGATTTATGGCGGATGTAGCCTGATACCAGCCGGTCTCCTCAGAGATTCTCATAGCCCTCTTTATAGACTCGTCAACAGTTTCCCCATATTCTTCAACGGCCGCGTCATAAATTATCATCTGGGCTAACTTTCCAACGTCAACATGCCTTGGTATTACGATATGACAGGATATTCCATATTTTGCGCAGTATGCCGCTAGGGAGGCACCCATATTGCCGCTTGACGCGCAGATAGCCGCTGCATATCCTAAGTCAAGCATCTTCGAAACCATTAAGGCGGCCGCCCTATCCCTAAAAGAGTTTGTTGGATTTCGCGTCTCATCCTTTAAGTATAGCCGTGAGAGTCTAATATGTTTGGCTAGTCGCTCAGCCCTATAGAGTGGCGTTCCCCCTTCATGTAACGATACAAAATTCTTTACGCTCGGCAGGAGATCCCTATACCTCCAGAAGGTGAAATCTCCGCTAAAAGAGACTTTCCCAATTGACTTATAGTCAACTTTGTATTCAAGCGATCCAGCTACACCACAATTTTCACATCTATATTCCGGGGCGACTTCCCCGAACACGCTGTTACATTTAGCGCATACTAGTGTTGACATCCCCTTACACATTAAGGAATCTCCTCTTCTTTAAGGTTTTTATAGTGATCTAAAAACCAAATAATGTTAGCACTAAGCTAAATATTGGTGCTTAAGGTATGGGCCTTCAAGAACTATACTACCTCGCATGCATAAACTGTGGATCAAAATATTCCCCACGTGAAATCATTTATAGGTGTCATAAATGTGGAGACCTCCTCTCAGTGGAGTATGAGAAAGAGTTAATGAATCCTGAAATTGCCTTAAAGTGGGGGGCGAGAAGCCTATCTGTCTGGCGATACATTGAGCTTCTACCAATAAACAACAGGGGTAAGATAGTTAGTTTAGGCGAGGGAGGGACAAGCCTAAATAGATGTGATAGACTTGGCAGCCACCTTGGGCTAAAGGAAGTCTATGTCAAAAATGAGGGGGAGAACCCAACTGGCAGCTTTAAGGATAGAGGTATGACGGTTGGTGTCACAAAAGCTATTGAGATGGGCATGAAACGTGTTGCGTGCGCCTCAACTGGCAACACCTCTGCCTCGCTAGCAGCTTATGCAGCCAGGGCCAGCATGGAATGCATCGTTCTTATACCATCTGGTAAAGTTGCCCTCGGGAAGCTCGTCCAATCAATGATTTATGGTGCAAAGGTTATCCAAGTTAAGGGTAACTTTGATGATGCTTTGAGGATGGTTGAGGGAATCTGCTCCTCCAAGCCGATCTACCTGCTTAACTCAATAAATCCATATAGGCTTGAGGGACAGAAGACTATAGCCTTCGAGATATGGGATCAGCTTGGCGGCAAGGTACCAGATAAAGTTATTGTCCCAGTTGGGAATGCTGGGAACATAAGTGCTATATGGAAAGGCTTTAGGGAGCTACATGCTATGGGCTTAACCGATAAGCTGCCGAAGATGATTGGGATTCAGGCTGAGGGTGCGGCTCCAATAGTGAATATGATAAAGATGGGACTAAATGATATTAAGTTTGTGGAGAAGCCTGAAACCATCGCAACAGCTATAAGGATTGGCTCACCAGTGAACTGGAAGAAGGCTGTTAAATCCATTAAAGAGTCTGGTGGTGTTGCTGAGACTGTATCCGATGAAGAAATATTGTTCGCTCAGAGACTCTTAGCTAAGATGGAGGGAATATTTGTTGAGCCTGCAAGCGCAGCCGCTATAGCCGGATTAATCAAGCTTGCGAGGAACGGATTAATTGAACCGGATGATCTGGTCGTCTGCATAGCCACCGGACACGGCCTAAAGGATCCGAACATAGTCCTTAAACAGTTCAAAAAACCAGTTGAGATAGAAGCTGACCTCAGCGCCCTAATAAAGATTTTATCAACTTAATGCTGGATCATTTAAAGATCATTTATAGGTCTAAAAGAACAGCGTATTTTAGTTGATTCTCAACGGTGCGATCATCTGTAGATATTCTTGCATAGATCACTGCCTTAAGCATGGTAAAAACGCTCTTCAGATTAAAGAAACCTGTAATATCCTTATCGTAAATACTTTGTTAACATAATCATTATTTTCGTAGCTGTTACTAAAAGGCGCCTTTCGGGAAAGAGATTTTAAATGGAAGAATAAATCTAAGAATTATTGGTGGGCCGGTAGTCTAGTCTGGTTAGGACATCCTATAAGGGACCTAAGGCAGCCCTTACGAACGGCTGTTGAGAGAGGCTGAGGTCGCCGGTTCAAGTCCGGCCCGGCCCACCAAATTTTTGATTCAATAGTCGTTGGCCTGATCAGAATCTCAGGAAAGAAGTTTTTCGCGCTGTATTCTTGAATGTTAAAGAGGTTGAATTACATTGGATTGGCACATCTAAACTCTTAGTATTTTGCTTTAAAGATTGGTGCCCATTCTCAGTAGATTATGTTTAGATACATATATTGACGATGAAAAATATATACAATATTATTCAATATTTATGATATTTCGATTAAATATTAATTTATGTTCATTATTTATGTATCTCGGGGACTGAATATATGAAGGTGCTTGAGATAAGTCCGTTAGAGGGTAAGAAGCTAAGGGTAATAATTGTTGAAAAGGAGTATAGTGAGCCCTTCTGGATAGCTGAGCCGCTCTATGACAAATCTAAAAACTCGTTTCCATCAGCTTTTAAGCCCTCAATTGCCTTCTGCGAGTTCGTTAAGAGAATCATCAATGAGGTTAAGCCAGACTTCGCAACTGAAGAGATAGGTAATCGCACACTAAATGAATTTGCTGAGAATAACATTTTGTACAAGGTATTTAAGGAGAATAATGTGCAATTGTTCCCTGTTGATATTGATGAGCGCGCAAGAGAAAGCTTAGCTTCCTTAATAGATGAGAAGAAACGGTTGCGGGATGAGGTAATTAAAGCCCTTGAGGAAATCTCTAGCGAAAAGAAGGAGGAGTATAATTTTGAGGAAGAGTTCCTAACAGCTTATCTACAACAACTTCAGCAGGAGATTGAGGAGACCGAACGCGAAATAAAGTTTTCCGTAAGGGAAAGATGGATAGCGATGGGGATTCTTGAAAATGCTAGGAAGATTGATAAAAGAGAGATTACCTGCATCCATATATCTAGCCCAGAGCATGTGAATGGCGTCAAAAGGATTCTGGAATCAGTTGATGTGGAGGTTGATGTAATTAAGCCAGAGAAAAAAGTAGTTTTCACGGAAAAGGCGCCTTCAAGCGATCTTAGGGAACTTTTAAGGTCGATGCAGATCCAAATAAAGCCAGTAATTAAGAAATCAACTGAGGAGCTTCCATACATACTCTTCCTTTTGGACACCGATGAGAAGGCCAGTCCCTTTGATATATGCATGGCTTATGACGCTGGCTTCAATATTGTCGTCCCCTACGAAAATGTCTCTGTGAAGGACGCTAAGAAGATAGTTCAAGACGCTATTTTCTCGCGAGACCCGAAAGGTATTAAACGGACATGCTTCTTCATCGGGGGAAAAGATATGGAGAAGGCTGAGGAGGTCTTTAAGGTCGTTCAGGAGTCGATGTTTCCACCATTTAAAACGAGTATTATAATTGATCCAGCCGGAGCATATACTACCGCCGCAGCTATGGTTGCTAAGGTTGAAGATGGATTAGCCCGCCTAAACCTTGGAAGGCTAAATGATAAGAGATGCGTAATTTTTGGAACTGGTGCAGTTGGTAGGACAGCAGCGATTCTATTATCTAGGCTTGGATGCGAAGTTACAATAGTTAGTCCAAATCCACAGCGCGCGGATGGAGAAGAATACGTTACAGGGCTATCTAACCTACTACGCGCCAAATATGGTGCAGACGTTAAGGGAGTTTTTGCCCCAACAAAAGAGAGAAAAATTGAGGTTATTGAGAAGGCGGACGTGATTTTCTGCGCCGCGGGAGCTGGCATTCAGGTTATTAATAAAGACATGTTAAATGCCACGAAGATAATTAAGGTTATAGCAGATGTCAATGCAGTTCCACCTCTAGGAGTAGAGGGGATAAAGCTTGATGATGATATGAGGGAGATTGTTCCAGGCGTCTTTGCAATAGGCGCTTTATCTATAGGTAGACTAAAGTATAAGTTACAGCAGGAGATTTTAAGGGAGGCTAGAAACAGCGAGAAGCCAATGGTCTTTGAGTATAACCACGCTTTCCTGCTGGCTAAAAATATCTTAAAGGGCGATATGTTCTCTAAGAAGCTTGCTGTAACTCTTAGATATCCCTCAAAGAAGACTTAGCAATATGCTCACCTATAAAGGCGGTTAATAGCAACTTCAGCTATATTAACCGAGTAGTCCCCTATTCGCAATATACTGTCACGCAAAGCGCAGCAAGCACATATAGTCTCTGCACTTTTTTCCTCTGAAAAAGATAATGTGGCTATTTCTTCGTCTATTTTTCTCAGCTGATTCCTACGTCTAATGATCTCAGCCATGTCTTTCGGTTCTCCCTCTAGGAAAATTGTAAATGCCTTCTCATAAATTGAAAGGGCTTCATGACCAGCGGAGCATATTCTTTCTACTAGCTGTTCTGAAATTCTCTTATTTTCTTCTCCAAGCACTATAACATGCTTCGCTATTGTTGCAGCCTGATCAGCAATGCCCTCTATATTATAGGTTAGAGCTTGGAAATCAAGGCAGTCCACGGGATCGAGCCCAAGCTCATTTGCCAATAAAGGCTCTTTAGACGCTTTACGTAGTATTCTTAGGAGGAAGAATGTAAAATGATCCACTTCGCTGTCAAGAAGGTATACGGATCTAGCGAGTTCAGCATCATGTCCTTTGAGAGCTACTAAGGCATCACGACACATAGAATTAGATATATCGTATATCCTTGAAATACTAGCCTTCACGGAGCCCTTCGATTCATCCATGAGAGTCATTAGACGTATTTCCTTTAAATCGGCCTCCATAATACGCAAATACATTTTTTGCGCTGTTCTTCGGATAACCCTTTGCTGTGTAACCGTGAAATAATTTTTTGAGATGAGCTTGATAATCGAGTAACCGTTTAAATAGCAAGCAATTATTTTCCTAGCCAGAAGGGAGCTATCCTCATTAGGCTCGATATAAAGAGTTATCTCGTTTAACTCTCTATCCTTCTTAAGGCCAGGATAAACTATTAGTGATCGGTCGCGTCCAATTGCAACGGAGACGATATCACCAGCCTTTAATCCAGTTAATTGGGTCCAGTATCTTGGAAGTGAGATAACTAGTGAGGAGCGCCCAAGGGACATTATTTTTCTTTGCTCCATTTTTTCATCGTAACGATATTATAATATATTTAATATATAAATGTATATACCTTATATGTTGCGTAAATGTCAAAATTTTTCGGATATAATGTTAAAACCAAAGATAAAAGAAGTTTTCGCGTATTTACTGTTCTTTCGTCAATAAATCTCTCCTGCAGAGAATAACTTTACGTATTCTTTGACTTTTTCCTTTACTCTGTTCCGTGCATGTTCACCTAGCTTACGGAAATCTTTCTCGCCCGGATTATTTCTCCATGCCTCTATAAAGCCATTTATGAATGCTATTGATACGGCTGTTGCAACGTTAATCTTTGTTATCCCGCCAAGCTTAATGGCGTCTAGTAGCGTTCCTTCCCCCTCTAAGAGCGTTATTCCCTTAATTTCGGCGGCTTTTTGCGTCATAAGTATTCCGGAGGAGCCATGCGAAACAAGCGGCTTACGCACCCTCTCTTTTATGGCAATCAACTGGTTAAGCTTTATGGGTAATATGTCATCCCACATGCCATGAATTGATCCAAATGAGACCGCTAGGAAGTCGCATTCAGTTTTCCTAACAAAGTATTCAGCCTCATCCGGCTTAGTCAATAAATTCTCAAATGATTTACCAGTTCTTTCACGAATAATTTTCACGGCGTCTGCTGGTGGTAAAGACCTTAAGTGGGCTATTTCCGACTTAGTGAAGTAATCTTCTATTTTAGGTATTTTTCCAACCTCAGCCTCCACTGGCACACCCTTAGAGTGGCACATCTCGACAACTTGGCGGGTTAGGCGGATATTCTCCTCCAGCGGTAAGGAAGATCCATCAAATAGAACTGATGTAAAGCCCTCTTCAAGCGCCCTCTTAACCTGCTCTATTTCGGTTGCATGATCAAGGTTTAGTGCCACGCGTACATCGGTTTCTGCAGCTGCGATCTTAACCATTCCAGCGGCGAGGGACCACCCAGCATACCTTGCAGCCCCTGGACTGACTTGAATTATTACGTCAACTGGCCTGCTCAGCTCCCTGCTCACTTCCTCCGCAGCCCATATAATAGCTTGCACAATCTCCATATTGTTGGCATTAAATGCCCCAACAGCTCTTCCTTCTCTGAAGGCCGGCAGAAGTATGTCCCTACTATTAACTAACGGCATTTATCCGCCACCATAATTATCTAAAAAATTAAGATTAAAATAGTGTTTAGCCCCCGTCTACTGGTGGAAGTATTACCACCCTGTCTCCATCAGATAGCTTTGCATTTAATCCTCCTAAAAACTCTATGTTCTGTCCATTGAGTATTATAAGTACTCCCTCCCTTGATGGGGCCCTCATAATTTCTTTTCCATACTTCAGAGCTGCATTCTCCAGTAGTTCTTTAACCGTCGATTCCTCCGGAAGCTCAAATATAACCTCCTTTGCGCCAGCGATCTTCCTTAGGTCTTCCTCTAAGAGCACAAGCTTAACCTTAATCATGTTTTTCATAACCAGTGTATTTAGCGGTGAGATTTAAGCCTAGCTCCATAATCTCCCTTAATCCTCTCACTCCTTAATAAAAAATTCTGATTGAATAATAAAATCTTAGGCTGTTTCACTCGTATTTTCCATATTTCTTGACTAACTCTATAATCATTTTATATCTTTGGAAGCTGACATTCTTTGGTATAGAGTGGTCTGAGTGGTATATATATCCTCCACCCTCCTTAGCAACAGTTATTTTCCTCTTTATTTCCTCCTCTATTGGTTTCGGGTCATCAAGTGCCATGAGTCTCGTGTCTATCCCACCCATAAAACTGATCCTATCCCCATACTTTTCTTTCAGCTCTACTAAGTCCATTCCAGCCTTCACTTCCAAAGGCTGTAAGCAGTCTATTCCCTCTTCAATAAAATATGGTATGAGTTCTTTAACCCGCCCACAAGAGTGTAAGAAGACATACATTCCATAGCTATGAAAGAAGCGGCATAGCTCCTTAAAGACTGGATGGAGCTGTTCCTCAAAGTACTTTGGCGAGAAAAATAAACCGTTCCTGTAGCCTAGATCGCAATAAAGAAATGCTCCGTCGAACTTAAAGCCCCCCCGCATCATTCTCTCACACATTTCCATAACTAACTTAGCATCAGTCCAGTATATGTCGATGACCCAGTCGGGCTCCTTTATTATTGCCTTCAATAATCTCTCGGAGGCAACGTACCTCTGAGCCCTATCAAATCCAATGGTGGCACCATACATCACGAAGCGTCCACGACTATATTCCTTATGAAAGGACCTAAGCCCGGAAACCCAATCAACTCTATAATCATCAGCAATCAATTTAGGCTTAATGATTTTCTCCCAATCCTCTCTACTCTTGCATGGATAATCAATAATTAGGGGCGTTGTTGAGTAATCTTTATGATTCTTTCTTATACCGCCGTATTGATCCCTCTCAACTATATACTCCTCATCTTCATATAGCACTTCAATAGGGAAGCGTGGGCTCGTATCGGCTTCGAAGATAGCGATCTCGAAGCCAAAGTAATCGTTTGGAGAAACTCCTGAAGGGAGCCCCTCACTCCTCCAACGGTCTACTGTTGCCTGCCAAATACTATCATGGATTGGAATTCTATCTGCCTCACGGTGCTGTAAGATCATCTTTATTCTTTCACGTGGCTTTAATTCGCCTGACACAACTATCACCCTCAGATACCCATGACTTACATATATTTACGCCATCAATAGCGTCCTCGGCAGCAGCATCGGCACCGATCTTCTCAGCAAACTCTTTGGTTATCGGGGCGCCCCCAATAATTACTTTAACTTTATCTCTTAGCCCGTTCTCCCTAAGCATTTTAATAACGTTTTCCATCTCATTCATCGTCGTTGTCATTAATGCCGACATGGCAACTATATCTGGTTTATGCTTCTTAACGGCCTCAATAAATTTTTCTGGGGGGACGTCTACCCCCAAATCTATTACGTCAAAACCCACTGCCCTTAATAACGTCTTAACAATGTTTTTGCCTATATCGTGGAGATCCCCCTTAACGGTTCCAATAACCACCCTACCAATCTTCTTAACCTCACCTCTCTCTAAATATGGTTCAAGGATCTTCATCCCTTCCTTAACAACCTCACCAGCCACGACGAGCTCCGCCAAATAATATTCTTCCCTCTCATATTTTTCCCCGACTATTTCTAAGCCCTTGGAGAAGCCTCTCATTATGATTTCATAGGGGGTTATTCCTGCCTCAAGAGCCTCCCTGCATAGTCTCTGAATGTTCTCGGCATCGAGGTTCACGACAGCCTTTTTAATTTTCTCCAATATATCTTCTAAACTCATAAAGCCGTCAATCACCCACAATATAATCTTCTTGTCCAGAGATCATCTATATTTTATACACTTCTCCCTTCTTAGGCAAAATTATTTCGCTTCCGAGATCGCTTAAAAATCTGCTGAGGAGCCCTGGATACTCCCCGTGAATTGGAAAAATTCTTTTCGGCTTGACTACTTTAAGAAATTCTCTAAGATGTATTGGGGTTATGTGCCCGGAGACATGAATATAATATTGCGGTAAACCATAGTAATCTAACCAGCTTACAAGCCTGTTAAAATCTATTTCCATTTCTTCATTGAATGGCTCGGATGCTGAAAGTATATAGCAGCTTCCAGGAAGAGGGTTAATTTCAACAAGCCAGTTAAGGTCAAAGAAGGGTAAACACATAATTATCTCACGCTGCCTCTTAGATACCCCTTGAGGACTTATAGCTTCGCAGCAATCTATAATCTTCTGCTCCCAACGAAAATACCTCTTTTTCTCCTTCTGGAAGACTAAGACATCTCTGAAACTAGGAATCTTTAAGCGGTTGTCTGCACTCAACACATATAGAAGATATGCCTGTCTAGTGGTAATGACGAGCCGCCTATTACTTCTTAATGCTATTTCATAAAATGATTTTAGTCTATCAACGTCAGCGTAAGCGAACTCTGTCAAGATTAAGCCGGGAGTATTTCCGACAATAATATTAAGTTTCTCCATAACCTCATGTTCTGAGGAGATATCAACTTCAGTCATATTTGTATGCTCACATATAACAGCCTCAGGTTTCTCTTTAGCCGAAGCTGCAATGAAGTCCTCCGTTAACTCTGGTCTCTGTCCATGTCTCCTGAAGTCGCCAGTATAAATGATTGGACCTGAAGAGGTGTAGATTATGAATCCGTAGGATCCTGGGACAGAGTGGTCCACGTGTATTGGTACAACTTCTATGGAGCCAACCTTTATCCTGTCACCAGTGCGGAACTTTCTGAAATTTATCCCCTTAAGGTTAAATTCTATGTTTGTGGGGCGTATCTCATTTAGGGCATTAAGTATTAGGGCTGTCGTCTCCCCACAATAAACTGGTATGTCCCTCCTAAGGAATGATAGATGAGCTGAGTGATCCATATGTGAGTGTGAGAGGAAGACTGCGTCAATATACTTTTCAGACTCATCAAAATAATATGCCCCCCTTAGATCTGGTAGCAACCCAACCTTAACTAGCTCAGAACCACTCTTCGGCGAGAGGAAGGGTGTTGAGTAGAATTTATCCCTTAGAGCGAAAGATGCTCCGAAGTCGAAGAAGACTCTTGTATCGCCATCCTCTATAAAAATTTTGTTACCGCCGATTTCGCTTACACCGCCGTAAAAAGATATCCTAACCCCCAATTTTCACCCTTCACCTCCCCCTCATATTTTCAATTACTTTAAAAGGTTCCTGCATAGATTCACAACAGTTAAAATTATGTGTGGTGGCGTAAAAAAGCTGAATACTCTTATATATTTGAGTGAGAGTGCCCTTTTAATATTCTCCGTGCTTCCGCCTGACATAACATAGCCATTCAGAAATTCCTTTACAAGATCTTCAATTATGTTTAATGGCAGTAAGACATAATGTCCTGAATAATAAAGAAACTCAGCGATATCCCATGCCTGATCTCCTCCCCTCTCCGCCTGCTCAAGGTCTATGAAAAATATCCTTCCATCATGCGCCACAACTATATTCTCTGGCTTACAATCCCCGATCGAAACGCCTAACCTGTGAATCTTAGCTATCTCACACCCTATCTTCCTAATCACCTCAAGCAGATTTTTCTTTTCCTCCCCTGTGGCTTTACACAGCTGTTTAATTAGTTTGGAAGCAGTTGTCCCCTCAACATGCTCTTGGATAATTATTTTCTCTTCTGGGTTGGCGTATATTATCGCCGGAACATTAATTCCTTGAGATGATAAGAATCTATTTATTGCATATTCCTTCTCAAGCCTTGTCCTCCCCAGCACAGCAAAGTTTCTTGCGCCGATTGTCCAAAGAGCTATAGGAAACCATTTCCAGCCATACCAGTCCTTAAACACTTTTGCAACAACTTTCTTCTCTCCCGTATTACCGGAAATCTTCAGTAAATATACGCTGTTTAGAACACCGCCAAGTCTTTTTATGCTTTGCTCTGAGATAGCCCCCTTAAGCTCATACCTACTAATAAAGCTCTCTATGCTAAATTTTTCAGTAAATGGCATTATGCCTAAGGCTGTTGGAATAAAGAGGTATCTTCTGGGGTCCTCAAAAAGTCTAAGAGAGCTCTTATGCGGCCCTTTTAAATAATATTCTCTATATATTCTTTTTTCATCTAGAAGAGATTCCCTAATCTCCGGAAATATTCCAAGGATTTGACGGATTATATTTGCTCTAACTGTACTAAATAATTCAAGTAGGTGGAAAGCGCGTTTTTTCTTGACACTCTCAACATATTCTTCAGAAATCTTGATGAAATCTCCGTTAACTTCTTGAAGAATGCCATCACTTATGAGCTCCCTTACCGCTGCATTAAATCCTTCCATAATCACTGAAACATTTCTCCTTCCTTCTTTCCCCATAAGGAAATTTAGGAAGCGATAAGATATTGGTGGGAAGAGGGTTGACCTACGCGTCAAGTATTCATACATAAAATACTCAGACTTGATTAGAAAATCTCTCGACATCTCTGGAAAGCCTAAGATCAAGTTTCTTAAAATTGTTTTTATGATGCTCTTTTTTAATTTAATTTCTTGGTTCTTTAAATATTCCATTTCAATGATTGGGTAATAAGGTGTTACTAGGTTTTCAGAGAGTATCCCACCAAAATGTTCGTATCTAATGTCACTCTCGAAGCTGCCCCTATCAACAGTTAACAGACGAACCTTTTTATCCATAACCCGCTCAGACCAGCACTTTAATATGGTCTTATCTGATTCAACTATAGCCAAAATATCTATTGCACTCCTCTCATCCGCATATCCTCCGGCATATGCTCCATAAACTAAGCTAGCAAAAACATTGGTAACCCTATTCTTTAGGAGTGATTTGAGAGTACTTTTTGTATCCTCATTAAACTGAATTGACATTTCCTAGGAAATAATGTGCCCTCTTAGAAATATTCCTAGCTTCCTTTAAGTTATTATTATTTGCTGTCTCTTATAGACATATAATGCGTAAACTTTATGTCGAAGCAGTCAGGACAGGGTTATGGGTCCCCGGAGAAAATTACTTAGAGAGAATAGCTGAGGCTATTGAGGGGAAGGTTTCTGATGGCGACATAATAGTTGTCTCTGAGAAGGCAATTTGCGTTGCAAGGGGATTATTGATTAATGAAGAGAATATTAAGGCTAGTTGGCTTGCCCGCTTTATAGCTCGCTTCTGGATGAGGTTCATTTGGGGCTATTTCCTTGGGATCCTATGCCGCTTAAAGAGGGAAAATATTGAGCGTCTAAGGAACTATCCATTCAGGGAAGGCGCAGCTCATAAAGAGGTTGCACTGAGGTATGCTGGTTTCCTCCACGCTTTAATGTGGGGCTCTGAGGGAGGCATAGATGGCAGTAACCTCCCTTATGCATACGTTTGTCTCCCATTAAAAAACGCTCAGCTCATTGCGGAAGAAATCCGAGCATATTTAAAGAAGAGACTTGGAATAAACTTGATTGTTATGATCGTTGATACAGACAAAACATATTCTCTTAAGAGCTTCCACTTCACGCATAGGCTAAGGCCGTTGAGGGGGATTCATGTTCTCCCCGGGATTATAGCATACATTATTGGTAGGTTCCTTAAGCTTAAGCGTAGGCCCACCCCTATAGCTTTAGCTGGAGCCACAATGAGCGTGGAAGCAGCGCTCACAATAGCTAATGCTGCTGAAAAAGCTAGAGGGTTTGGAGCTGGCCGCACTGTATGGGATATGGCTGAAAGATTCGGCGTGAGTTTAACTGGTGTAACATGGAGTATGCTCAGAGAGTTGGAACATAAGCCAGTAGTGATAGTCAAGTTTTTTAAGTTCTAAAAATAAGTTAAGGTAAATGGTTTATGAAGAGCTGGAAAAGTAAGCATGAGTAGTCTTGAGAGAAAGTTTGAGAGACTAAATTATTTGATTGAGAGACTTAAAGATGAGATCTCTAGAGGGGCACTGTTGATTGTTGAAGGGAAGAGAGACATTCTTTCTCTCAAATATATTGGCGTGAATGGCAATGTAATAGCTATTAAATCTGGTAGAAAAACTCTCCAAGAGACCCTGGATGAAATCTCCTCCCTGAATAAAGAAGTAATACTGTTGATGGACTTTGACAGAAGGGGTAAAGAGCTTACAGAGCGTTTACGCAGATTTCTTGAGGAGACAAAAGTTAAAGTCAATTTAAGGTTTTGGAAAGAGCTATGCGAGCTACTTAACGGTGACATAAAGGACGTGGAGGGGTTAGCTGTCTGCCTAGAGAACTTAAGGAGGAAGGTTGAAAAGAGATGCTAGATAAAGATATATGTATGTAGGATAAAAAGAATATTAAGGTTAGTTAAATTACATGGCTGATTTACCAGTTTTATTAATGGATTGAGGGAGGTTAACGGGCTTATGAACTCACATTCATCAACAATGAAATATGTAATTAAAGCAAGGTTTGAAGTAGATGGGATAGTTGAGAAACCAGATGTTATTGGAGCAATTTTCGGCCAAACAGAGGGGCTTTTCGGTGCGGAATTAGATTTAAGGGAGCTTCAGAAGTCTGGTAGGGTTGGTAGAATAGAAGTTGAAATAATTTCACAAAGAGATAATAAGACAGCGGGGACGATAATCATCCCTACAAGCTTAGATAAAGTTTCGACGGCAATAATTGCTGCAAGCGTTGAGAGTATAGATAGAGTTGGGCCATATACAGCTAGGGTAGTCTTAGAGAAACTTGAGGACATTAGAGAAACCAAGCGTAAGATAATAATTGAGAGGGCAAAAGAGATACTCCATAAATGGAGTCTTGAAACATTACCTGAAACTGAGGAGATGTTAAGAGAGGTTTCAGAAGCAATCAGGATAGCGAAGATAAGGGAGTATGGACCGGAGAAGCTTCCAGCTGGGCCGGAGGTTGACTCTGCGAAGGAAATAATTATCGTTGAAGGTAGGGCAGATGTGATAAATCTCGTGAGACATGGCATATATAATGTTATAGCAGTAGAGGGAGTTAAGATACCCGAGACGGTTATCAAGTTGACTAAAGAGAAGGAAGCAACAGCCTTTCTGGATGGTGACCATGGTGGAGACCTTATTCTCAAAGAGCTTTTGAGTGTTGCCGATATAAAATATGTGGCTAGGGCGCCAAAGGGGAAGGAGGTTGAGGATTTAACGGCTAAGGAAATTGAAGAAGCCTTACGCAATAGAGTTCCTGTCGAAGAGCTCCTTGAGCGAAGGAGGAGACATAAAAGAATTCTTGTGGCAAGGGAGATTGTTGAGGCGGCGGAGGAGCTCAGGGGAACCTTTGAAGCAATCCTCCTTAATGATAAGATGGAGAGAATTAGTAGGCTTCCCGTAAGCGAGCTAGCAGAGAAGTTAAGGGGGATTGAGGGAGTGAATACGGTAGTCTTCGATGGAATAATAACTCAGAGACTTGTGGATATAGCCAGTGAAAAAAATATTAAATATCTTGTTGGCGCCCGCATTTCAGACGTTATCAAGCAGCCTTTAGGAGTCTCCCTACTAACATTCGATGACATACTCGATTAATTCATTTTTCAAATCAGCTTTTTCCGAAGAATTCAAGTAATGTCTGAACTTTACCTGTCTTGGGAGGCAGTAAATCATTTTCTTTAATACCAAATAGCGATAGTATTCTTAATGCGGCTGGAACTATCTGGTTTGTTACATAGTATTCTATGTCTATCTCGTCATAAGACGCTAAGAGGTATGGTTTAGCCCGCTCATGGAGTTTACCTGAGCCCACCGTTATAACATAGCCAACTTTATCGCCGACGGTTAATGTCCACCCTTCCTTCTGGAGAGACTTTGCAGCTTCAACATGCGGTGCCTTCACTTCATACTCTTCAGGAGACTTTGTTAATGTCTTCCATATTATTAGGTCGCGGTACGGAATTTTCTTCTCTCTCAAATTTATTATATATTTACGTACATAATCCACTGCTCTCCTAACTGTCTGCTCCTTCAGAATTATCTCCAGAACCTTCTCCTGAATATGTTTTGCCACGTTTGCCCAGTCCCCCCTAACAACTTCCAGCCCAACTATGTCAAGTTTTCCATCCGGCATTAAGCCACAATAACGCTTCTTTGCCTCAGTGAAGAGGACGCGCGTATATACCTTATCCGGCTTTATTTCTAAACCGAATTTCTCCTCAATAATCTTAGATAGTCTCTCAATTTTCTCTGGGTCGTTCCTCACAAAAATGCTATCTGTGTCACCATAGATGACTTCTAAACCAATATTTTTGGCGGCTTTAATGGTGCTCATGATTATATGTCTGCCCCACGCCGTAACAGCTTCTGCAACGGGTTTAATGTACCATCTAGCGCCTATCCACCCCGCATAACCATATGTTGCATTAGTAATAACCTTAATTGCCTTTTGGCGGGCATCAAGGATCCTGTACTTAATGGTTCCACGATCAACCCTCTTAAGCTCCTCCCTTACATGATCTCTTGCTTTAATAAGTTTTGCGAGAACCTCACGGTAGAATCCCGGCGGCTCTTTTCTAAATCTATGGTTTACTTCCGGCGCTATAAAGGCATCTATCTCCGGTTCTCCTGGTGGGATATATGTGTCTGGTGAGACGTTATAAGATATCATTATATTTGGGTACATGGATTTAAAGTCTAAAACTGCTATATTTTCATGAATCCCGGGATTGGGTTCCAAGACGAGGGCGCCAGCATATGGCGTGTACGCTCTCTCAATCTTCTTTGGCACTAATTCACCCATGTGATAGGCATGACGTATTAGGAACCATTCGACCCTAAAGCCGACCGCAGCTGTGCCGACATGGTCTAGCGGCAGGCCAACTAGGCTTGAAAGCTGAATTGCGAAGTCTAGTATTGCCTCAGTTATACCCATTATGCACCTTGTATTATCCATGAGAAATTTTAGTAGCTCTGGTCTCTTTGAAGGATCATCCCAATATTGAGCATACTCAAAATCCTCTATTAACACTCTTTCCTCGATTTTCATGACCCCCAAGTAATCAGCTATGTTTTCTAGAGTCTTGACTTTAACCTCGGGGAACTCGTCCGCATAATCAAATAGGTCTACGTTAGCCCTACCAGTTATGGAGACATGGCCATAAGTGCTTGTATGCGGCTCGGCGCCAGCTCTATCAATTACTAGAGATAACCCGTTCGCCTTTGCCCTCGCCACTAAATACGGTATATCCCTTCTATTTGTTTCAAAGCCAACTATTATATCTGGGTCAAAATTCCTTATAAAATTCATAAAATCGTTAATTATTTTTCTATCATCTTCAGTCTTTTCTGCAATAAATTGTTTCTCTTCGCCAGTATTAGTTATGGCTGAGATGATTACAATAGGGTTCTTCTCAGGTTTTGGCGAACCCTTCGGGCTATAGCATATCATTGAGAAGCCTAGAATCCTCAATTTTGGGATGTCGATCATTTCTGACAGATATCTTGGCGTAGACTTCGCGATTAACACTTTGTCAACTTGAACATTTAACACGTTAGGGCATTCCTCAACCTCTACTTCATGCCATCCACATGGAACAATGTTATTATCAATCATGTAGCGCATAGAATACCTAATATCGTCTTCGAGAAAGCTGCTGATTCCCTTAACCTTTGAGATGACCTTAATATACTCTGGCATGATGTCAGGATCCTGACAGTAAATTTTAATCGCTTTTACTGGCTTTCCAAAATATTTTCGGTCTACAACTTCTACGCCAGTTATGTATGGCAGGTTAGCGCATACTTTTCTTATCCTATCGGCAAGCTTTTCGGCATCCTCCCCCTCCTCGGGAAGGACGTAAAAATATGTTGTGAAGCTCTTGTCTATAATTAGAACTCTTCTTCCTTCACTATCTATACCCCAAAGCCAAATCTCAGGCTGGTGATTCTTCACTTCATAGTTTATGTCTAGTATCCAGAAACGAGTAAGGGGCAAATTCCCGCACTCTCCATCATAAAGTATAGAAGCTCTAAAGAATTAACTTTTGCAACAAGTATGACCATTATTCGTTTCTCCAAAAATATTTATATCTAAATCACAATAAAGTAATACTTTTAGGTATTGAGGCGATAAGGATGATAATTGCTGTTTTAGGCGGCGGGGTTCTCGGCGAAGCTGTTGCGGGAAGTCTAGTTTCTGGTGGCTATGAAGTTGTAGTCGCCGAAAAGAAGGAAGAGCGCATAGGTGAACTTAGGAAACTAGGCTTAAACGTTACAAATAATAATAGGGCAGCCGTAAAGGAAGCTGACATCGTGATACTTTGCGTTAAACCAAAAGATGTTGAAAGTGCAATAAAGGAGGTTAGTGAGGAGATTAAAGGTAAAATTTTAATCTCCATGGCGGCTGCCGTATCAATAGATTTCCTTAAAAAGCTGGCGCCTGAAGCAAAGATAATTAGAACTATGCCAAACCTAGCTGTACTTGTCCGTGAAGCCTTTATAGCCTACACACCCGACTTAAATGTAACCCAAAAGGAGCTTGAGATTGCCTTGGAGGTGCTCAACACCCTCGGAAAAACTTGTATGGTTGATGAGGCGCAGATGGATGTTATGACAGCTTTTAATGGTGGTGCACCCGCATATATGTCGCTTATAGCTGAAGCAATGATGTATGCTGGTTTAGAGATTGGCGTTGAAAGGGATTTAGCATTAACGATAGTAGCTCAGGCGATGATTGGTACTGGGAAACTAATTCTTCAGGGAAAGAAGACACCCTCAGAGATATGTGCCATGGTTGCAACTCCAGGTGGGGTTACAATAGAGGGACTATTTGAGATGGAAAGCTTCCCAATAAGGCATGCTTTTATGAAGGCCATCAAAGCAGCTGTGGAAAAAGCGCGTAAGCTTTCACTTTCATTCTCTGAACATTAATTTTTAAGAGAAAATTTTGTCAGATTTCGTCAGATCCTTTAGTCTTTCAACGCCCTTTATTTCTTTAATGAATGATGCTACGCTCTTTGGAAGAAGTTCTTCCCAGTTTTGGTCTAAGAGCATTCTGCGCCTAATCTCTGTCGCTGAGCAGATATCCCTCTTATAGAATGGTATCGACTCAACTCTAAAGCCACTCTCAATAAATAGGCGCCTAGTTAATGGCTCATTAGAGTATACTACATCAAACTTAGGAACTTGCGAGCACACATGTGAAACCCATAAGCTGTGGATGTCGAGATCTGCAACGGGGATTATATAATATTTGCTGGGGTCGATGCCCACCTCATTTAATGCGAGCTTAATCATGTAGATCCTCTCGCCTGCTGTGAAAGGATTTTCGAGGGTGTGGCTCTCCTGCGAGCTTCCAACAACAATTATTATTTCGTTAGCTTTGCTGAGAATATATTTAATAGCTTCAAGGTGGCCTAAATGAAATGGCTGGAAGCGCCCAACGTAAAGCGCTCTCAAAAACTTTACGTTACCTTCGTTCTCACTCCTCTCCATATGAGTCTCTCCTACATCGTTAACTATCTGCTTTGTAATGTAACTTATTGTGCAAGTTTAAATTTTTAAAGGTGTTGTGATTTAAATGCGCCGAGTTGATGTTCGAAAGGAGGACTTAGTTAAATACTTGTCTCATATGACAGAGTTTGAGAGAGCTGTTTTATTAGCAGTCTCCGAGATACCTAGGGGTAAAGTCTCTACTTATAAGCGTATAGCTGAAAAGATTGGACGGCCCAGAGCATTTAGAGCTGTCGGAAATGCTTTACATAAGAACCCGCTTCCACTGATAATCCCATGTCATAGAGTTGTTAGGTCTGACGGACATATAGTTGGAGAGACTACTACGGAAGTTGAGGAGCGGAGGAGACTATTAATGGAAGAGGGAGTACCAGTGGTTAATCATCGAGTTAGATTGAGTGAGGAGATTCTTTATTAAGTGAGGGATAGGATGTGATCTCAACAAAATATATTAGTCTCTGAAACTCTATTTTGGGTTAGAGAGGGTGTTGCTTTGGCCCAGTATTTAACGATTCCAGGAGCAACAACGGTTGGAATAGTATGCTCTGACGGTGTGGTCTTAGCTTCAGAGAAGAGGGTCTCGTATGGAAACCTTGTTCTAAGTCGCTCCGCAAAAAAGGTATTCAAAATATCTGATCATATAGGTGCGGCTTGCGCTGGTTTAGTCTCTGATATGCAGATCCTTGTGCGCGAAGTTGGGGTTTACGCAAGTCTCTTTAAGCTTGAAACTGGGCGCCCAATAAGTGTTAAAGCTGCTGCGAAAGTTATGTCTAACTTGCTCTTCAGTAGTAGGCTGATTCCATATATAACAGAGACAATAATAGGTGGGGTTGATGATGAGGGCCCATCACTTTATGTGCTTGACCTTTTAGGGTCGACAATTCCAGATAAATATGCCGCTGTTGGCTCTGGGGCCGAGATAGCGATAGGTGTTTTGGAAGGCGAATATAAAGAAGGAATCACTGTTGAAGATGCGAAGAATTTAGCTATAAAGGCTATAAAGTCCGCTATAAGTCGCGATGCTATGAGCGGGGATGGTATAGACTTGCTAATAATAACCAAAAATGGAATTAAAGAGGAGTCAATAATATTCTAGCATCATCTCATAAAACTTTTTTAGACTCTGTTTCCACCATAAGTGTGCCGTTATTTGGTGGGATATTATGTCGTTCAATTTAAGTGATGAGGAAGGAACATTCCTCGTTAAACTTGCGAGAAGAGCAATTCTGGAGAATCTGAAGGATGGGAGAATTATCAGCCCGCCAAAGGATGCCCCACCAAATTTATTTGAAAAGAGGGGTGTCTTTGTAACAATAAATAGTATAATCGGCGGCGAGAAATCTCTTAGGGGTTGCATAGGTTTTCCATATCCAATTTATCCCCTCGTTAGGGCGGTTATAGAGGCTGCTATTGAGTCCGCAACTAGAGACCCACGCTTCCCCCCATTAAGGTTAGAGGAGCTTAACCAAGTTGTTTTAGAAGTAAGTGTCCTTACTGAGCCGGAACTGATTGAAGTCAAATCCCCGCTTGAATATCCATCTAAGATAAAAATCGGGGAAGATGGACTCATCATTGAGAGAGGTTTCTACAGAGGCCTACTCCTACCACAAGTCCCCATTGAATGGGGATGGAATGAGGAGGAGTTCCTCTCTCAATGCTGCCTGAAGGCGGGCCTACCACCAGACTGCTGGCTTCTAAAGGGAACGAAGATCTATAAGTTTCAGGCAATAATATTTGAGGAAACAAGCCCTAACGGCCCTGTGATTAGGAAGACCCTTAAGAAGACAGAGGAAGCATGAATAGGATTCCTATTCATTGTTCTCTGTCAATTTTATAACTCTTTCATTAGTCACTAGTACCGTGTCCTCTATGCGCGCCCCACCGAGCCCCGGAATATAGATGCCGGGCTCAACGGTTACAACGTTACCCGCGAGCAATATATCTTCACTTAATGGTCCTAGTGTTGGTGGCTCATGTACATCTAAGCCTATACCATGGCCCAAGCCGTGGACAAAATATTCACCATAACCATTCTCTATAATGAGTTTTCTGGCAGCATAATCAACATCCCTTGCCATGACGCCACCCCTTATTTGATTCATCGCTACTTTCTGCGCCTCCCTAACTAATTCAAGTATATGCTTTTGTATCTGCGTCCCCTCCCCAACAACAATCGTTCTAGTCATATCCGCGCAGTATCCATGATACTTAGCTCCGATGTCGATTATAACGAGATCCCCATCCCTAATCTCGCGTTCTCCTAGAGCTCCATGTGGGTAGGCGGATTCTGGTCCGCTGCAGACTATCGTATCAAACGCCACTCCGCCTGAACCTAACCTCCGCATCTCATACTCCGCCTCAGCGGCAACCTCCCACTCTCTTACTCCAGGCCTAATAACTTCTAGAGCTCTACTCATTCCCCTGCTCGTTAAGGCAGCTGCTCTCCTTATAAGCGCTAACTCTTCTTCATCTTTAATTCTTCTCAGGGACCAGAGGACTTCTCCAAGCGGCTCAATCTTAGCTCCATTTAAGGAGTTTTTCATCTTTTGGTATTCAGCGGCATCCATTTTATCAAATCCTATGGACTTTAAGCCCCTCTCAAGAATCATATTGAGGACCCTCTTTTCGACCTTTTCGCCGATCTTCACTAGCTCCACTTCCACATTTCTAGCAAAATTTTTTGCTGTTTCATAGTTTACTGAGTTCACAAAAAGTACACTATTCCCATCAACTGGAACAAGTAGTTTTGCACCCCACATAAAACCAGTTAAATAATATATATTCTTTTCATCACTTAACAAAATTGCCTCAAAACCTTTCTCAATAACCTTCTCCCTTAATTTCTCAATCCGTATCTCATACTTCATCATGAAGCACCGAAAACAGAATATTCAATAACTCTATATTATTTTGCTTAAAATTTCTCTTGGCTCAAACTCTTCTTGGGATCTGATTGATGCCTCCTCGACATATATCTGAATAGCATATTTCAATGAGTCCCTGCTTATTGGTATGAAGCCTTCATCAGTGTTAAAGTACTCCATGAGCGATGCGGAGCAGGCGAAGCTTAAGGCTTTATCCTCAAGCCTTGCCGAGAACGCCAAAGTGTCTCCCTTCACCTCGTTAAGCAAATACTCCCTAGCCTTGGCTATGAGCTTATATGCGTCCTCAGTTATCATCACTGGTTTATATGGAAACTCATCTTTAATGAGAGGGTGTTGCGTCTCAATTGCATATATTAGGGTTAAGTGATCCCTAATTGCCTGCGCCATCTTTCCTACATCCATTTTTCCGAGAAATATCTTCATTTGGCTCTCAGCTATCTCCGTGAAGCGCTCCTTAGTTAATCGGTGAAGCCTGCATAGCATACGATCCTCAATAGCTCTAAAGTTCGGATCCTGAATTGTTACTTTATACCCCCTCTTATAAACTGCTACGTTATAGTTTACGACAAAGAAGGAAGTAAACTTATATGGACCTATAACTTCCCGCTGGGTTTCATATCTTATCTCGCCCTGCTCCATCGCAATCTTGAGTGGCTCAATCATACCCTTATACCTAAAGAAGTCATTAAATTCTGGAATGATGAAGTTAAATGTTCGCCCAGCATAGGCTTGGCCGACTCTGATGAATCTGGCGGGCGTCATCCCACCACAATAGCGGTTCCTTCCAGGTATTCCATGGGCTGGGAGATTAATGCTTGTTTTCCCAAGTATTATATCTCTCGTTGCAAAGCTCTTACCGGTTCCGGGGTCGCCGAATAATGCTAGAGACCACCCAGTCCTTTTAACCATCTTTCCACTAGGGTTAATTACCCCTGCGTTTGATAGCCCATATTGCTGCGTTAGGCTTAGTAGGCTATCAAAGTATAGGATTGGCCCAAAGAGGTCTTGAAGGTAACTTGAAAGTTTCGTTATGCTGAAGTTTCTGCCGAATTTTATTGTTTCCTCAAGCCTATTCTCAATTAAATCGTATAGATAGGAATCTAATTCACGGTCCATCCTCTCAATGATAGCTCTCTCCTCAGCCAGTGGGTCGATGATTCTTCTTTTCCCTTTACTAACACTGGTGGCTTGTTTCTCCAGCTCCACTCGGGTTTCCTTTTTCCCAAATACTTCAGACTCAACTATTGGGAGCATTTCTCTTGGTATGCTCCACTCCCTATATTTTTCGCCAATATATGACGCGGATATTATGCCCAGATCTTCTAGATCACTTAGCATTTCATACACCTGGGGAGATTTAATGATCTCCTTAACAGTATAGGAATCTATGACGCCACCTCCTTCAACAATAGCCTTTAAAAGGTTCATTCCAGCCGAGCCATGCATTAATTTGAACCTGCGCAGCCCATTAGCAACGAGGTTCCATGAACCTTCAAGGGAAAGCTTTCCGTCAGCCAGCAGATAATATTTCCCCTTAAATGTTATCCATCTTCTAGGCTCATACTTTTGGAATATTTGCTTTAAAACATCATCTGTCACTCTTAGGGATATTTCATTGGAGGCTTCATCTTCATCCATCTCCCAGCAAGATGAAAGCTTCTCGAAATACGGTATATTCAGCTGTCTGCCAATCTCGAATAGCTTATCTATTGAATAAGCCTTCTTCAGAAGCTCCCTCCTCTCAAATATTTTCTCATCCTGCTCAGAAATCATCCCAGCTCCTCCAGAATATACCGCTGCTTGACCCAGATATTAATACTCACGCCCTCAAAATATAGGTTCGTAGCCATCTGGAGACGTTAAAAAACTTTATTGAATAAGGGGGAAACACGACCGAGAGCATTGGTTTACATGAAAATGCCAACAATATTTAGTAATTTAAGTCTACTCTAGATAACTTTATATCAATAGTTTTATCCTTGCAATCTTGAGAGATGCTTCATCACAATTGACTATCTAGCTTTTAAGTGACTCAAGCTGGAATTAAAGAATTTGGGTGGAGACTTAAAATCAGCCTTACCTGAAGCAGGACCAGTATGCAGCCAATATACTCTTTAGTTCCTTAACAATTCTTTTAACCTCATTTATGTTTTGCCATGGATTCTGTGGCGCTGGATAGTAGTCTTCTATATCCTCCTCACTTATATTTAGCTCCGCTATGCCAGCTATTAATGCATACCAGCCATAGGGTAAAACTTGAATATTGTATCCGCTCCCAATGAGGAGCACCGCTCTTCCCCAGCATACTTCATCTGATACTTGACCTATTAAGCGCGCTATTTTGAAGAAACCTTTAGCCGTTAGTCCAAGACTTCCCAAATGGTCAGCAAAATGTGAGTCGCTTCCACCGTTAGCTATAATGATTTCTGGCTTAAATTCTCCTGCTAATGGTAGAAAAATCTCTTTAAGAGCATAAAGATAGGCTTCCTCTCCAGTCCTCATCGGGAGCGGAATATTAACATTATATCCAATTCCCTCTCCAGACCCTATTTCACTAATAAAACCGCGTCCCGGATATATTGTCAGGGGATCTTGGTGTATTGAGATGAAGAGAACTGTTGGATCTGAATAGTATATATCGCTTGTTCCGTTTCCCGCATGAGCATCATAATCGAGAACTAGAAATCTCTTCACATTAAATTTCTCCCTTAGATATTCTATTAGAATTGCGATGTCATTGAAGAGACAGAAGCCGCCGCCGTAATCTCTGCCAGCGTGATGGGAACCCCCTCCAAGAGCCGCGGCTCTTTCAAACTCGCCCTTAAAAACCGCCTCTCCAGCCTTAATAACCCCGCCAATGATGTACATTAAAGCCTCAATAATGCTCTTTGAAGTTGGCGTATCCATATCGTATGGCTCATTCAGCTCCGCTAAACGAAAAATATAGTCAACATAATCTTTACTATGCACCTTAAAAAGAATTTCTTTTTCAATGGGCTCTGGCTTAACCAATACTATGTTCGGCAGATTAAATAGCCCTTTTCTCTCAAAATACTCCATAGCCCTGGTATACCTATTTCCCCTGAAAGGATGATTGATACCAAAATCATGTTGAATAAACTTTTCATGGTATGTTATACATGTCTTCCTAGGAGGCAAGAATTTTCTCTCCTAAACACGTCTTTAATTAAGTAGTCTTGGGATACAGCATATTTATATTTATTCTAGTTCAAAGCATATAATAGACCGTTTTTAGATTCTCCATTACTATCTGAGCGCCAACCATGATTCAATTACTGAATGTACTCGTCTCATTTTTGGGTTAAGAGGAGTATTGCTTGGGCGAGGTCTCCACCAGTCTGCTCAAGAGCTGCTCTCGCCTCCTCTAGGCTAACATTCGCCTGCTGGGCAACCAGGATAACATCCTCTTCTGGAATCTGAATCCTCCTCGCAATACTTTTCTCAGTTATTTTCCCACCAGTTATTTGAAATATTTTTTGTCCCTGAACTTCAAGAACGGCAACTTCAGGCTCCTCTATTATTATCTCCTTATCCTTCGCCTTAATTACTACTTCATTCGCTTCGAGAGCCGTCATATTTAGGCCCATACGCTGTAAAAGTCTCTTAGCCTCCCGTGGGCTCAGTCTCCGCATGGCTTAACATCACCAATAGAGATTGATTATTCTTCCGTATTTTGTTTTTCGCATTTACCTCTACGCACTTTTACTGCAACCCCCCTCTTGAAGACTTTCATTTCACTGCCGGAGAGTAGCGCCCTGCCGACTGCCACGATCTCTCCATTGCTATTTATTACGAAAACCTCTTCTCCGGGGCGAATATCTTCATCGGCATCTACTACATGCTTAGCAAACAAATCCTTTCCCCTCTCAATGAAGGGAACAACGCTATCGTCAACTTTAACCCAGAGACGCTTCTGCTCCATGGATGAGAAGACTCTTCTCGCACCCTCAATTGTGAGTGTAAAGAGCCCCGTCGTTGGATTTAGCGCAGCTAGGAGCCTCCCACCAGAATAGACGTATCTTATTCTACCAGTCCTCTTAGAAAAGATGACTTTAACATCTTCGGGGAACAATTTCTCTCCAACGTTTCCGCCAAACTGATAATTGGCTATTTTTCTTATACGCTCTAGAATGCTCCTTTGAACGAGCCTCTCATTTCCCTCCAAGATTCTCGCCAAATAAATTTTTCAGTAAAAATTTAAGTAAATAGTTTTTAAGGTTGAAGCCAAAATATTTATAAGTAGTTGGGTGCTCTACATTGCAGTGCGATGTCTGTGGCCGAAAAATTATAGGGAAGCCGCATAGAGTGATCATTGAGGGAGCTAATGTTATTACATGTGCTGAGTGTGCTAAGCTTGGGTCAGGTTACTGGTCCCCTAGAAAAGAAGAGAACCTTGCAAAAAAGGCTGCCCCAAAATTATCAAGAAGCATAAAATCAGTTGTCAGCGGTAAATACTCCCAAACGCAGACGCAAATACAAGATGATTATGAGATAGTTGAGGGCTTTGGCTCAGTAATTAAAAGAGCACGTGAGAAATTGGGCTTAACGCCAGAGGATCTTGGCAAAATTATTGGAGAGAAGGAGTCCGTGATTAAGAAGATTGAAGGTGAAAGAATCGTACCTGACATTAGGCTAGCGACTAAGCTTGAACGTGCATTGAAGATAAAATTGTTGGTTAAGCAGCCTGAGATTGATCTAGACAAGTCGACTAACATGGCTATGAGAAGTAAAAGAGGAGTTACGTTTGGCGAAGTTGTCCACATAAAGGGGGATGAGGAGGGGTAGGCTAGGACTAGGGCGATTCTAGTTTATCGCAGAGGGCCCTTTGAGAAATCATGCATAGAGGAGCTTAAGAGTTTAGCCGAGGCAGCTGGCTACGAAGTTGTTGGAGTTATTGAACAGACAAGGTTCCCCCATCCACGCTATAATATTGGTCCGGGAAAGGTTAAAGAGCTCACCCAGATGGTTAAGAATCTCGGGGCGGAGAAAATAATTTTTGGTAATGACCTTAAAGTCATTCAAATATATAATCTTGCTAAAGCAACTAATGTAGAAGTTATTGATCGCTTCCAGCTAATTCTTGAAATATTTGTTAAGAGGGCTTCGACTAAAGAGGCTAAACTCCAAATTGAATTGGCACGGCTGCAGTATGAGCTAGCCCATGCCAGGGAGAAGGTTAGGCTTGCTAAGATGGGCGAGCAACCAGGCTTCCATGGATTGGGCAAATATGAGGCAGATGTCTACTATAATGAGATTAAAAGGAGGATTCATAAAATACAGGAGAAGCTTAAGGAGATTAGAAGGTTAAGGCAGGTTCATAGGGCGCGGAGGGCTGAGCTTGGTCTTTCCCTCATATCACTCGCAGGATACACTAACTCTGGCAAGAGCACGCTTTTTAACGCCCTCACAAGAGAGGAGGTTCTAACTGGACCAGAGGTCTTCACAACGTTGTCTACAACGACAAGAGTTATGGATATTTTTGGTGAGAAGGCTTTCATTACGGATACTGTAGGCTTCATAGAACGTTTGCCCATAACCTTAATCGAAGCCTTTTACTCAACATTGGAAGAGATCACTTGCTCTGATCTAATTTTATTAGTAGTCGATATAAGTGAGACAATTGATGAGGTTATGAGAAAAATTGCATCTTCTCTTGATGCGTTGAGAAAGATAGATGCAATGGGGATACCGATGATAGTTGCATTAAATAAGATCGACTTATTATCGAAGGATGAATTGTATCATAAGGTCGCATATTTAAGTGAAGCCTATAAGAACTTAAAATTCGTTCCAATATCAGCCTTATATGGGGTTAACCTTGATTTACTCAAAATGGAGATGTCTAAGACCCTTAAAAGGTATGAGGATTTAACTATAACAATGCCCCTGCAACAGGAATCATTTTCTCTCCTCTCTTGGATATATGAGAATACGAAGGTGCATAGAATAGGATACGATAATGATTCTCTAAAAGTATACATTGGTGTGCCGCAGAATCTTATAGAGAAGATTATGGCGCTTGTTGAAAGAGTCGGTGGAAAAATTGTGTCATCAACATAGTTGGAAGGTTTTTGTCCTTAGACTTGGGCATAGACCTGAGAGGGATAAGCGCATTACAACACATGTTTTTCTTGTCGCTAGAGCATTTGGTGCTCACGGAGCATTTTATAGTGGGCAAAAGGATGAGAAAGTTGAGGCGAGTATTAGAAAAGTCGTGGAGTCGTGGGGAGGCCCTTTCAGTATAGAGTATGTTGAGGAGTGGGTCAAAAAGATAAGAGAGTGGAAAAAGATGGGTGGCGAGGCTATACATTTAACAATGTATGGTTTACCATTAAATGAAGTCATTCAAGAAATAAGGAAGTCTAAAAAGGATAAACTTATCATTGTTGGGGGAGAAAAGGTTCCGAGATTAGTCTACGATCTCGCTGACTGGAATGTCTCAATAACCCTGCAACCGCATTCTGAGGTCGGAGCTCTAAGCGTTTTCCTACATGAACTATATATGGGAGAAGAACTCAAAAGAGAATTTGAGAATGCTAGGATAAAGGTTATCCCGCAGGCAAGAGGGAAAAAAGTCATAAGGTTATTTTAAAAGCTATAAGTTTATTCCAAAGTTCCCGATTAATTTAAGTTCTCTATCAACAATATTTATATTTGCTGAATATTCGATGTGATTAAGCATGCCAATTATAAGCCATGACACACTAATAAAGGTCGCGCATGCGATTGGTGGCGAAAAGGCAGCAAAAATAATGGAGGTTCTTAGCCAAAATGAGGAGCTAACAGAGGATGAGATAGTATCTAAGACTGGAATAAAACTTAATGATGTCCGGAAGATACTCTATAGGCTTTATGAGCTCTCCCTGGTTGGGTTGAGGAGAGTTAGAAGTACGAATACAGGCTGGTTTACGTTTTACTGGAGGGCCCAGTTAGACCAGGTTGAAGGCTTCATAATAAGTCAGAAGAGACGGATACTAGAGAAGCTTGAAGAGAGGCTCAAGTATGAGGAGAGCCACAGCTTTTACTACTGCCATACCCCGGGATGCAAGCGTCTATCATTTGAGGAAGCAACGGAATATTTATTTAGATGCCCAAAGTGCAATAAGCCATTAGTATTTTACGATAATAGCAAAATTATAGAGGCTATTAAGAAGAAGATTGAGAAGATTAAAAGTGAGCTGAATGGGTGAAAGACTGCCCTCGCCTGAGGAGGCTCTCAGGATTCTTAGAAGCGTAGGCTGCTCCGATGAAGTAGTAAGACATTGTGAGGCAGTTGCAAGATTAGCCGTCAAAATAGCCAATAAATGCCTGGAAAAAGGAGTAAAACTGGATGTACAATTAGTTCATATCGGAGCCCTTTTACATGATATAGGCAGATCAAAGACTCATAGCGTTCATCACGCAATCATCGGCGCTGAGACGGCTCGGTCCCTCGGCTTACCGGAGAAAATTATAGCAATTATAGAACGACATGTTGGAGGGGGAATATCCTCGGAAGAGGCTGCTAAATTAGGTTGGCCAAAGAAGGACTATATACCAGAGACTATTGAGGAGAAGATAGTTTCATGCGCTGACAAAATGGTTGAGGGAACAAGCATTGTTCCAATCGGGGAGACAATAAAACGATTTATGGAAGAATTAGGTGCAAATCACCCGGCAATTGAAAGAATTAAGCGTATTTACCACGAGGTTTCAACTGTATGTTCTCTCAAGGATCTTCATCTCCTATAATGGGCCTATGGTAAACGTCATCCTCCCAAGTCCGCTTCACGAATCTCTTGAATAATATTTCTGACTAAACATAACTGATTAAAACGAAGTAATCGCAATAAACGCTTTTACACCAAAAAGATAAATAGTATGTTGATTTTTCTCTTAAATGAAGAGAGGGGCTGGGATGGACGGACTTGATCTAGGCTCTAGGCTTCTAGTAAGAGACGTCATGAGTAGTCCAGTGATAACAATTAGTGAAGATGCATCCGCTCAAGAAGCCGCTAAATTAATGAAGGAAAGCGATATTGGATGCATTATTGTGAGTACTAAGGATGGGAAACCTGTAGGCATAATAACTGAGAAGGATATTGTTACGAGAGTTGTCGCTGAGAACATTCGACCAAGCGAGATCACGGCGAAAGAGATAATGAGCACACCACTGATAACAATTGACGCGGAGAAAACTATAAGCGAAGCTGCTAGAGAAATGAATCGATACGATGTAAGAAGACTTGCAGTTATGTATAAGGGGCAGCTTGTGGGCATAATTACCAGCGAGGATATACTCTCAGTTACACCAGAGCTAATCGAGATAATTCAGGAGAGAGCAAAAATCTCAGCTAGCGAGGAATCAGAAGAAAAACTATCTTTGGCAGGATACTGCGATTACTGTGGAGCTTGGTCAGATAGTCTTAAAGAGGTTAACGGAGCATATGTCTGTGAGGACTGCTATGTAGAAATGAAAGAGAAGTAATTTTTAGATATCATCTAAATATAATTTCATTGGTTATGGATCCCGATTTTTGGGCGATAAAAGTTGAGTGTAGACCTTGTTCTGAAAGAGGCAAAAGTATATATTGGCGGCAGGGTTATTGATGCCGGGATAGCTATTGATGGAGAGAAAATAGTTAGGATTGCTAAGGAAGTAAACCTCCCAAGCGCCTCGGAAAAAATCAACTTAAATAGAACGTTTATTCTTCCAGGAGTTATAGATGTTCATGCCCACTTAAGAGATCAAGATCTATCATATAAGGAAGACTTTTATACTGGAACATGTGCCGCCGCTAATGGAGGTGTAACTTTAGTCATTGATATGCCCAATAATAAGCCTGTAACGATGAGCCTAGAAGCCCTTAAGGAGAGGATGAGGATAGCATCCAGAAAGACAGTTGTCAATGTGGCCTTTTACTCCGCTTTCCCCGAAGACATTAATGAGATAGGGCAAATAGCTCATGCAGGAGCAAAAGCTTTCAAGACTTTTCTCTCCCATAAGGTTGGTGGCATAGATCCTAATGATGAAGATAAGATGATAAACGCTTTTAAAGAAGCTGCAAAGGTTAATCTCCCAGTTGCTGTACATGCTGAGGATGGTTCTCTCCTCCTAAGAAAATTTAAGGAGGTAGCGGGTCGGAGCGACATTGAGGCTTACCTTGAGGTCCACTCTGTTGAGGCTGAGGTTAAAGGGATTAGGCGCACAATGAGGATCGCTGAAAGATCCGGCACCCATGTACACGTATGCCATGTCAGCACATCTGAGGGGTTAAGAACCATACTGCGTGAGAAGTCTCGCGGTATCTCAGTTTCATGCGAGGTCACACCACACCATCTACTCCTTTCGGAGAAAAATTTAAAGAGGATTGGCAATATTGCGCTCGTGAACCCGCCGCTCAGACCATTATCTGAAGTTCTATACTTGCAGTGGGCATTAGAGAATGGTCTAATTGATATTGTTGCATCCGACCATGCTCCCCACGCATTTAAGGAGAAGGATGCTTCTTCAGTATGGGATGTCTCAGCTGGAATCTCGGGGATTGAAACCATGCTTCCCTTAATGCTTACGATGGTTAATAAAGGGCAAATATCGCTGTCAACTTTGGTCAAGGTTCTCTCAGAGAACCCCTCAAGGATATTTGGGCTCAAGGGTAGAGGTCAAATAGCTGAGGGATTTTATGCGGATCTAGTTGTCGTAGATCTAAAAAGGGAGTGGACTATAGATCCGACAGAATTTTATTCTAAGGCAAAGTTTTCACCATTTGATGGATGGCGCGTAAAAGGAAAGCCCCTAAAAACATTTGTAAATGGTGTATTAGTGATGGATGAAGGAGAAATAGTTGCTAAGCCTGGATGTGGAAAAATAATTAGGTGAAGGATTTATGAGTGATATGAAGCTCATCGCTGATGGAATGCTTGGCAAAGTTGCTAGGTGGTTGAGAATGCTCGGCTACGATATAAAATATGCCGATGATCTAGATGATAAGGAGATACTTAGAATCGCCGCTGAGGAGAAGCGAATCATATTAACTAGGGATTATCAGCTTTTTAGAAAGGCTAATGCCAGCGGAGTTAGAGCGGTCTTTGTGAATGGGAGGACCCACACTGAGAAGCTGGCGGATTTATCAAGACAACTCAACATTAGGCTAGAAATAGATATTGAGCGGTCACGGTGCCCTAAATGTAATTCTGCAATTAAATCTGTCAGTAAGGAGAGTGTTAAGGATAGAGTGCCTCCTTCAACATATAAGATGCATGATGAATTTTGGATGTGTACTGGATGTGGGCAAGTATATTGGAAGGGTAGCCACTGGAAGAAAATAAATAGTTCTCTAGATCAGGCTAAAAAGATTCTCCTTGGGGGCAATGCTGAAACACCTTAATTACATTCTCATAAATGTTTATCTCTCCCATCCTTCTACTCCTTAAAACCTTATTGAGGGTAAAAAGTCTTTCAAAAGCGTTTGGCGGCGCTGTTAATGGACAAATTATTACATCATTACATTTATTGATTCTCGAGATAATCTCCGCCACCTGGGAGTAATGGAGTCTTGAGACTGAATTAGATCTCTTTAAAATAGCTCTGTATATCTCCTCTATGCGTGGACACTTACTATAGAGTCGCTCCTCTGGGCAAATAAAGTATTTGAAATCTTGAATTATATTGCTTTCAGGCAGTTTATTTCTGAGCGTATCCACGTTCAACATCTTATTAATGACTCTTTCACTAATTTTATTCTCAGCATACCTTAGGAGAAGTTTACTTATAGTTGAGGCACCCCTACTAAAATGCACTTCCTCTCGGACCACCCTATTATTTTCTGGTTCATATTCTCCTATCCAGAGACCATAACTTCCCTCTTTTATAATTGGCCGCATCATGAAGCCCCACGATCTCTGCGGGGTTCTCTCAAGCAACCACTCTGCATCATCCAATAAACTTCCATACCCTTTAAAATCTCGAAACACAAGTTTACCTAAATCTCTATCAAAGATAAGTACAACGTCACTAAACCTTATGCCCTTTGATTTCTCCTGAAACATCTTCAACCCTTAATAGCGATAATAGCCGTGACATTTAAACCTTTATCATGCCTAAGTAAGCTAGTAAACATCGTAAAATTTATATTTACTTTAAATGTTTTAGTGTGCATCAAATATATTAAGTCGCTTAAAAAACTTAATTCCTAAGGTGAGATCTTAATAAGGAGGAGGGATTATTAGCTCTTCATTCCAAGAATCTCAGGAGATCAAGAACTTATACGCTGAAAGTAAAAGGAGAGTTTTAATTGGTCCACCAAAGCTCACTCGCTTTGAAAAAGCTAGGATTGTTGGTGCAAGGGCGCTACAGATAGCTATGGGCGCTCCCATTCTGGTAGAAGTTAAAGAGAATATGAAGAGTCCAGTAGATATTGCTCTTGAAGAGCTAAAACGGGGTGTCCTTCCAATAACAATCCGTAGAACTCTCCCGGATGGAACTTACCAAGATATACCTCTAAAATGGCTTCTTGAGGGAGAGAAAGAATAGATAAATGGTGGATTGCCAGCTTCCCCAGCTTCGCGGGGCCGAAGACCCCACTAAAACCGGGGACGGAGCGCGGTTTAACTTCCAAGTTCGGAATGGGTTTGGGTGGTTCCCGCGCCCTTTGGCCGGCAATCCACCATTTACTTCAATTAAAACTCATATTCTTAACTTTTTCGTTTAGATGGGTGCATAATGTATATAAATTTGGATGATTTCTCATAATTTTTGATGGTGGGGCTGTGGTCTAGCAGCAGCCACACTTCATGTGTGACTGCTAGAAAGGTATGACGACTGCTTAATGCGGCTTAGCCGCTTAGGCCGTTAAGGGCTCCAGATGCCAGGAAACGGGTTTACTGACCCCTTGGGGATGAAGATCGTCTGGAGCTTGGAGAAACCCGTAGGTCGCCGGTTCAAGTCCGGCCAGCCCCACCATTAAGTTTCCCAATCTTTAGAAATTATCTTATACTTGCTGGAGCTAGAAATTATTGCGGTCTCTGTAGTTGAGGTTAATGCTCATGTGGATTCCCAAGAAATTTGCGTATATGTCTTTGAGTGAGGCGCATATCTTATTAAGGGAGATTGCTAGAGGGAAGCGATCAGAGGAGACCGTGCCAGTTTTTCAGGCTTACGATCGTGTTCTAGCCGAGGATATTATATCTGACATAAATATACCCCCATTCCCCGTCTCCCATGTTGATGGATACGCGGTCAGGTCAGAAGACACTCTCCAGGCATCCATAAACAACCC
Source organism: Candidatus Bathyarchaeota archaeon (assembly GCA_018396995.1). Taxonomy (GTDB): domain Archaea; phylum Thermoproteota; class Bathyarchaeia; order Bathyarchaeales; family DTEX01; genus DTEX01. The sequence continues at coordinate 112,638 of JAGTQB010000001.1, read as the reverse complement.
TGTTTCTTTGAAGGTTATTGGCAGGATTTACCTTGATGAAGTCTATAGGGGTGAAGTGAAGAGCGGCGAAGCAGCATATATCTCAACTGGATGCGCTCTGCCAAATGGAGCTGATGCGGTCACGCCAGTTGAGAGGGTTAGAGAAAGAGGCGGCTACATCGAGGTTTTACGGCCATTACATCCAAGAGAAAATGTTATCCCGGCAGGAGCTGACGTCAAGAAAGGGGAGAAGGTCTTTTGCACCGGACATATCTTACGAGCTCAGGACATAAAACTCCTAATAGACTTAAAGAAATGGATGGTTAAAGTTTTTAGGAGACCTATTGTGGCACTTTTTTCTGTTGGAAGTGAGCTTACTGATCGGTTTGAGGAGGCTGACAAAAAGAAGTTTGACAGTCATTCTGCGGCGATATCGATCTTAATCAGTGAGGCTGGCGGCGTCCCAATGAGTTTGGGTGTTGTGCCAGACGATACAAACGCTATCATCAGCAAGTTGAGAGAGGGGATTGAGAAAGCGGATGTAGTAGTGACGATAGGCGGCGCTTCAATAGGCGAGAAAGATTATGTTCTTGAAGCGACCAAGCGAATCGGCGAATCTAAAGTCGTGATTCGTGGAATTAAGGTGCAGCCGGGTAGGGTCACAAGCCTATGTATATTAAATGATAAGCCAATTGTGATGCTTCCAGGACACTTTCAATCAACGCTAGTTGGTTTTTACGCGATCCTCCTACCTTTAATCCGCCTTCTCAGCGGTCTAGAGCCCGAGGAGCCCTGCCTAACGGTAAGAGCGAGACTTACCCGCAAAATAGTTATAAGAGAATTTTTGTCATTTGACAGAGTTAGGTTTGTTAGGCTGATGAAAGTTTTAGGGAACTATTTCGCCGAGCCAATCCTAGGCAACTCCTCTATCGCTAGCGTAGTCACAAACTCGGATGGTTTCATAATAGTGCCGTGTGGTAGAGATATCCTCGAGGAGGGGGAGGAAGTTAATGTACATCTTATTAGGGGGTTATACCCCTTCAAGTAACATTCATCTCTCCATAAAGCTCCAGTTTTAAAGGGCATATTTAAACATTCAAACAATATATGGTAAGTTTCTTCTCTTTTTACTTAGTTTCAGAGCTTCCTTAGTCATCTTTAACGTTAGCTTAGCTATCCTCAACTCATACTCATCTAACATTTTTGACGGATCATTACGTCTTCTTTTCTTCTGCTCTCTCCTAGCCATACCCATGTCTCCTTAAAAATAACCTTCCCCTTTAAAACTTAGAAAATAATAAAATAGGCCACTTTTATAAGCGTTTTACTATATGACGATTTAAAGATTATTAAAAAATAGGTTGGCTAAAAGGGCTTAGGTTTAAGTTAGAGTTTTCAGAGAGGCTAACGCTAGCACCGCGTCCAGCAGTTTTTGAAATAGACCCGCGCGTGTAACCCTACCTATAATTTTACCTTTCTCGACGACATATATTCGTCTAATGTCTTTTTCAACCATAAGCTTCCATGCCTCTCCGAAAGACGCGTCTGGATCAATTGTTATTAATGGGCAGGACATGATGTCCTTTAAGGGAACCTTATTTATGTCAAGGCCTTTCGCTATGACTCTCTTCAATAAATCGCGTTCCGTAACAACTCCAGTGGGCATATCATTAATTGTGACAACAACGGACCAGACGTCATTTTCAAGCATCTTTTTTAAAGCCTCTATTGCTGGAAGATTTCCATCAAGCGTCACAATACCGCCTTCCATAACATCTCTTACTCTTAACGTGATTGGCATAAGATCCCCCCATAAAATCTCTCCATTAATGCTTATATAAGTATTAGTGGTTACAAACCATTTTACTTTTGTCTGAGCTTTAAGACCTGCAAATAAGAGTATCATTTATGCCCAATTATGTAGCTCTCTAAAATACGGTAGAATACGCTTAAATATACGCTGTTAAAATTAGTTAGGGGGTAATATTGCTTTTAGAACCATTAAAGAGGAGACAAAAATTATCTGTAGCTATTCCAGCGTCAATTGTTTCAGACACCCCTCACCTTAGAGAAAAAACATTTAGGATTGGCTTTATAGGGCGAGCTCTAGCTGTTTTTCGCGTTGACGAAGTTATAATCTATCCAGATATTCTCGGAGTCGATCAGAGCCGTGATCAAAAATTTGTATCCACTATTTTGTCTTATATGGAGACCCCGCAGTACCTCAGGAAGAAGATGTTTGGCATAATGTCCGATCTTCGCTACGCTGGAATACTTCCACCACTTAGAACCCCACATCACCCGACCAAAGGTAGAAAGAGGGATTTAAGGGTTGGGGAGTTTAGGGAAGGCGTTGTGGTTAAGGAAAATAAACGTGGAATACTTGTGGATGTAGGTGTTGAGGATCCAATATTTATACCAGGTGTGCATGTAAAGAGGGGCACGCGCGTAACCGTTAAAATTATCAGTGAGGGGGATACCCCCGGAGCTGTACTCGTAAACCTAGATGATGTTCCAGTATACTGGGGGTACAATGTGTTAATCTCAAGGAACCCCCTTGGCCAAATAATTAAGAAGGGTTCCTTTGATCTGGTTATCGCTACCTCCAGGTATGGAGAACCCTTTATTAAGGTTATGAATGACCTCCTAAAAAGATGGCATAAGTCAAGAAATATATTGATTACCTTTGGCTCTCCAACTCAAGGTCTCTATGAAATAATTAGGCAGGAGGGGCTTGAATTAAGTGAGGTCTCAGATTTCATAATAAATGTTATTCCGAGACAAGCCACGGAGACTGTTAGGACGGAAGAGGCCCTTTATGCAACATTAGCCATACTTAATGTTTTAACAGAGCCGCTATGTACCGATGAGCATATTACTAGTTATTCTTTTTAGGGTTGCTATGGCAGAAAGGGCTGCAATATAGCTTGTTCTAGGATTGCTTGGGAAGGGCTTATTTACGGTTCTAGTATACATTTCTCCGAACTCACCCCTAACATAGACCTCATGGATTATATCCTTTATTTTCGGATCAGCTATAACTCTAACCTTTGTTTTATCAGGCCCTATACCAGCCAAGCTTAGAGTGGCCGCAACATTAATGTTCTGTGGGAGTATTTCGACAGCCTTACGAGCTGGCCCCTCATAGAGAAGGAGTGGCTCCTTTATTGAGGAAATATCGATTCCACTCTTCTCGATTAAATCAGTTCCCCTAAAGCTTTCCGGAGGTTTTCTAGTTACAAGAATTACCTCCTCAACCTTTCCTAGTGCCGCGGACTTAATATTATCTATGCCAACGATGGCCCCGGATGGAACATAAACTTTCCTACCAGTTCTTCTGGTGACGTCAATTATCTCGGAGAGTAGTGATTCATCTAGTAGGGCGCCCACGCTCATAATTAGTAAGTCTTTGTTGCCGCTTAATATCTCGACAGCATGTTCTTTGACAAATTCCTGTGATGCTGCTTCAACAACGATGTGGACATCACTTCTCTCTAAAATCTCGCTTAAAGATCTTGCTATAAGGGGTCTACGTTTCAATTTAGAGGCGAGTTTTTCAGCATGCTCTGGAACAATATCATAAATAATTATTAGACTTGCGTTCTCAATCTTCCCGTCGTCTATAGCCTCAGCAACAACGCTACCTATTGTGCCGCAACCAACTAGTCCAATACCAGTCCTCGTTTAAATCACCCTTAACATATGTTTTTTAGATAAATAGTGTTAGGAAACTTAAATAAAGTTTCCTTCAGTCAGCTTTAAGTAACTTTAATATTCTTAACCATAAACTATAATACTCGATATTAAATCATGCTGAAGGTGAGATGAAATGTTAGTTTGGTTCATTTTAGCGCCTATAGTAGGGCTTATTTCGGTTGGACTTGCTGGTTACCTATACAGATATATTTTGGAGCAGGATGCTGGCACAGATAGGATGAGGGAAATATCTAATGCTATAAAGGAGGGCGCGAAGGCATATCTTAGAAGGCAAAATATAACTTTAATGGCCTTTGTTATCATTATGGCCGCCATACTTGGAGTAATTTACACAATATATCATCATGGAGACATATTTTTTGGGTCGAGTATGGCATTAGCCTACGTTTTGGGCTCCGTATGCACTACGGCTGCAGCATACATTGGCATGAGCGCCGCTGTTGAGGCTAATGTTAGGACGGCTAATGCCGCTAGAGAGGGGCTTAAGAGGGCTTTCCCGGTGGCGTTCTATGGCGGTGCAGTGATGGGTCTATCTATTATTGGCTTATCCCTATTAGGGGTTAGTGGATTATTCTATCTCTATAGATTTCTGCTGGGCTTCAGTGATGAGATTGCAGCAAACATTGTTTTAGGCTTCAGCTTCGGGGCCAGCGCCCTAGCCCTCTTCGCCAAGGCGGGGGGCGGGATATATACGAAGACTGCTGATATAAGCGCAGACTTAGTCGGCAAAGTTGAGCTTGGTATACCTGAAGATGATCCACGTAACCCCGCTGTAATAGCCGATAATGTTGGCGATAATGTTGGCGATGTTGCTGGTATGGGCGCAGATCTAACAGACTCTTATATTGCGAGCATCATAGCAGCGATGCTTCTCGGAGCTGAGCTCCATGAAGAGGTGCTCGTCATACTTCCACTGACAATATCCGCCATGGGCCTAATTGCATCGATACTCGGTGTAATAATTACTAAGGCTAGCATTAAGGGTAATCCTGGCGCAGCGCTCAATAGAGGCTCATTTGGAACATGGATCATATTTACACTGCTTCTATTTCTGGTTACATTTTACTCGGGCTTAGCTGGAAGCAGATGGCTTGGAATATTTCTGCCAACTGTTGCCGGCCTGGTTGCAGGCGTCATCATTGGGCTTACAACGGACTACTTCACATCTATAGATAGGATGCCCGCTAAGAAGGTTGCAGAGGCGTCGACTACAGGTGCGGCAATCAACATTTTAACGGGCTTCTCATATGGCATAGTGAGCATTATCCCGCCGATAATAGGTATATGTGCCGCAACGCTATTAGCGTGGTATTTGTCATCCTCATTTGGGATTAACCCCTTCTATGGGATTGCGATAGCCGCTGTCGGTATGCTTGCAACAGTTGGCATGACTATATCAGCTGACGCCTATGGTCCAATATCAGATAACGCTAAAGGCATATCTGAGCAGTCCTGGCTCGGTGAGGAGGTGGTTGAGGTTGCTGACAGGCTTGATGCCGCTGGGAACACGACGAAGGCTATAACAAAGGGCTTCGCCATAGGAGCAGCTGCGCTCACCGTCCTTGCCCTCTTCGCAGCCTATGTCCATCTTGTCGATATAAGGGTAGAGGAAATAACTTTAATGAAGCCTGAGGTCATTACAGGACTCTTTATTGGTGGTATGATGCCTCCTCTCCTCTCCGCCTTACTAATATTAGCGGTTGGGAGAAACGCTGAGAGAATGATTAATGAGATTAGGCGCCAGTTTAGGGAGATCCCGGGATTGATGGAGGGTAAGGCTAAGCCGGATTACGCTAAATGTGTCGATATTGCAACTAAAGGCGCTATAAAGGAGCTCCTCCTACCATGCCTGCTGGCAATAATAGTTCCAGTGTTGGTACTAAAGATTTTATGGAAGGAGGCTTTGGCAGGCTTCTTGGCAGGATGCATTGTTACGGGAATAATATTCGCCCTCTTCATGGCTAACTCTGGAGGACTATGGGATAACGCCAAGAAATATATTGAGGCTGGAGCCTTCGGCGGGAAGGGTTCAGAGGCTCATAAGGCAGCTGTAACTGGCGACACGGTTGGGGATCCATTCAAAGACACCGCTGGCCCATCCCTAAACACGATGATAACGGTGATGTCTCTAGTTGCGGAGGTCTTTGCGCCGATAATAATTGGACTAGCGTAATAGTCTCCAAACAATCTTTTCTCTCATAAACGCCTATAATCTAGCTCAATAAATGTATATTCCCTATCTTTACATTCCTAAGATATTTCTTAGATACTTGGTAGCATTCATAAGCCTGCTTCCGGCTTGTTGTCGGCAGGTCGTCTATAACATATTGTGGATAGAAGGCTAGGAGCGTATATGGTATCTGCGGGTCTATCTCGGCAATGAACTTAGCTATGTTCTCAACCTCTACGGAATCTATGTATCCCGGGACGAGCAATGTGCTTGCGGTTAGGACTGGAACCTCAGCTCTCTCCGGGAAATACCTCTCACCTATAATCCTAAAGTTTTCAAAAATTTCCTTCTTGGATACGCCGCACAATGCTGCATAAATGTTTTCATCCCATGCCTTTAAATCGAATTTAATGATCCCGCCGCTCTTAAATGATAGCTCAGCCGCCTTTAAGGCGAATTCCCTACGCATGTTGCCGTTCGTCTCCCAACATATCCTTAGTATACGCTTATTCCTCTCGGCCCATTCTAGAGACATCTCACTAACCTTAATGGCGTGGAGCATTTGTGTGGATGGGTCGCCGCCGAAGAAGCATATACATGAGACCCTCTCATTAACCTTGCCAGCCAGCTCCTCGCTACTAACACACGGGGCGAGTCTCTGCGATAAATAGCGGTAATGCCAGTTCTGGCAGAAGAGGCAGTCTAAGCTGCAAGCCCCATAAAATACTGCTAGATTCACGTAGCCGGTCTCGGCGGCAGGCTTATACGCATACTTCGGGTATCCAGTGCCAGTACAGCCAGGGCAGAACCACCATGCAACACAGTTTGTTGGTAATGGGTCATAATACCATTCTAAGATCCCCCTTTCCGGGGTCCCGCCCATTCGCTTAATTTGCCCATCAATGTTAAATACTAGGCCACAGAAACCACGCGACCCCCGTCCAATAACACAGTCATTCGCGCACATCCCGCACTTAACGCCGTTAGGATCCTTTGGGATTTCTGGCGGAAGTTCAAAGCGCTTGCGTGTTTCTCTCCGGACAAATCTAAATATTTCTAAGGCCTTTTCCGGCTTTTCCCTAATACACTTTACACAGACCCCTAATTTACTAGAGATCAACGGTGAGATTGCTTTACAGATCAGGCAAGTCCCCATTTTCTCAAAAGTAAAAATGTCATTGGGTTCATTTATCCTTTAATCCAGGCGTTGAGGACCAGAACAACTAAAACTTTATAACAATTTCAAGAAATATTATTCCACTGAGGTTATGGCGGAGGCGCCGTGATGAGTGTTCTTGAGAAAAAAATTGTTGAGCTTTTAAGTAAATCTGAGCCCTTAACACTCATGGAGATAGCCGAAAGATTAAATAAGAGCCCCAAGGCTGTGTTTAGAGCTCTTCGTAAGCTATTTGAGAAGGGCAGGGTTGGCTGCGACATAAAGACTAGAAGGTATTATTTGGAGACTGATTATGAGGAGCATGAGGAAGACATTGAAGACATTAATGTCTAGTTCTTTTTAGTCTATAAATCTCTCAATATGTCGGGCTTATCACTTGCTATCCCATCAACGCCCATCCCCGCAAATTTATGCGCTTCTTCAGGGGTATTAATCGTCCAAGCAATAACCTTTAAACCCTTTTCATGAGCCTTCTTCACAAGGTATGAGTAAATAAACTTGTACATTGGGAGTATGTATTGTGCTTTTAACGATATAGCTGCCCCAATTGGATCCTTATGTTTCACATAAATTAGTCCAGTCTTAATGGTCTCGCTTAGCTCCCTAACCCTCTTTAACACCTCTTCATGAAATGAGATTATTATAACGTTATCCTCTAGCCCCCTCCTCCTAACAATATCTAAGACCTTCTCCTCTATGCCAACCTCCTTTACCTCTATTAGTATCTTTACCTTTCTATTCAGGAAATCAAGAGCCTCCTCTAGGGTCGGTATCTTCTCGCCTTTATCAGTAGAGAGATTCTTAATCTCGCTTAGGGTTAAGTCGCTTACAAGACCCTTACCATTAGTCGTCCTATCAACCTCGGCATCATGAATAACCACTATCTCGCCATCTTTAGTCCTCCTAACATCAAGCTCGACGGCATTCACGCCCAATTCGAGAGCCCTCTTAAAGCTTAGTATGGTGTTCTCGGGCTCGTAAGCCTTAGCGCCCCTATGGCCAATTCTTAATTCTAACATAAGTGGCACCAATCTTCTTATCTCTTGAATAAAATATTTAATGCTTTTTAAGCCGGAAAGTAGAATCTATCTTCATTAGGATCTGGTTAACCCTTTAGTAAAAACTTCATGAATCTAATTCCATCCCTCCCAGCGCCATAATAGTCCTTTAAAACTTCAAATACTCTATATTTATGCTTGAGGTAGAATCTTATTGCAGCAGTATTGTCCCTGCGTGCTTCAAGGTAGCATACTTTAGCCCCCATTTTCTCCAGAATTTCTTCAACAGTCTCTAGTAAACATGATCCAAACCCCATTCTCCTATATTCTGGCTTAACCGCTATAGAATATATATGCCCCATACACTTCCCCTCAAAATTCTCAACGCGGGCGGTTACATAGCCAGCAACCTTCCCCTCTACAACAGTAACTAAAGTTATAAACTCGGGATCCTCAAGAAAATGTGCAATATAGTGGAGTGGAAAAGCGCCATCTTGAAAGCATTCAACCTCTATCTCATATAGAGCCCTTAGGTCGGATTTCTCCGCCCTTCTAACAGTAACTTGACTAGACATACTCCTAAATTCTTTAGCGCATAAAAATATAAATGCTGTCCATATATCGGGGTGCTGGAGACGAGGGGCGTATATATACTCGTTATATCTGTTAGAGAAACAAGAAGAGTAAATGTCGGCTCCCTCGGCACATTAACCTTTAAGAGGGGCTTATATGTTTATGTCGGCTCAGCCCAAAATAACCTTGAGAAGAGAATTGAAAGACACTTTAAGAGGCATAAGCGTGTCTTTTGGCATATAGATTATCTTCTCAGCGATGAGTACGCGGAGATCATAAATGTCCTCTTTAAGGAGTCCCTAAAAAGTGAGGAGTGCCGAATGGCGCGAGTTTTAAGTAGTCTTTACGAGCCAGTAGTAGGTTTCGGCTCATCCGACTGTAAATGCCCCAGCCATCTATTCAGAATAAATAGCAAGGAGGATATCAAAACACTTTTGAATTTATTTGGGCTAAATCTCTTTAAGAGGGAAGCAGGAGAGCTGAATGAGAGTTAGGGTCAAAGTGTTGGGAGTGCTGAGAAGGGCTCTTGGGAAAGATGAACTAGTCGTAGACATGAATGCTAAGGGAGATTTAAGATTAAAGGATATTGTTGATGAGGTTCTAAGAGAAGCTGCTTCGCTAAGAGATATTTTACTAGATCCGGAGCTGAAGGACCCGCGCCCTAATACAATAATATTGTTAAATGGGAGGGAGATTAATTTGCTAGGCGGATTGGATGCGATTGTTAGGGATGGAGATGAAATAGTTTTTATACCAGTGATTCATGGAGGATAAAAGAAAATGGATTATTCTCTACTTCTTCTTTTTCCTCCCAGTTCTCTTAGCGGCTATCTGCCCAACCTTTGCTCCAGGCGGCGCATTACGTGAGACAGTTGTGTGCTTCTTAGCACTCCTCCTTCCGCTTCCGAATGGGTGTAAGGCGGCTATCATCGCCCTTCCACGCACCCTTGGATACTTATGCCCCTTAGCCTTCATCCAATGGAACTTCTTTCCGGCCTTAACAAAAGGCTTCTCGATACGTCCCGAGGCTGCCACAACACCTATCGTTGCTAGACATCGATCATTTATGTAGCGCGTTTTACCAGATGGGAGAGATATAAGTGTTCCCTCAGGCGTATGTGAGAGCACAGTTGCATATGATCCGGATGCGCGGACAAGCTTTCCACCATCCCCAGGCAGTAGCTCTACGTTGCATATCATTGTTCCCTCAGGTATTATTCCAACTGGGAGGATATTGCCTATATTTACTGATGCCTTTCCCCCAACCTCTATTATCTGTCCCTCATGTAGCCCCTCCACTGCCAGAGTATAGTACCTCTCACCGTTCTCGAGCTCTACATAAGCTAACGGGGCTCCCCTCCCCGGATCATGAACCAGCTCCAGTACTTGCCCCTTTAAAACCTTGTTTACAATGTCTATCTCAGATAGATTTGGATACTTCGCTGGTGCAACCCGTCTGTGGGTGGCTGCCCTGAATACTGGCGACCCTCTCCCTCTTCTTTGAACTAATATTCTCTTGCCCATTTCAACACCTCTATACTAGAGCATGCCTAATTTAACTGCCAGATCAGCTGCATTATATTCTGGAGAAAGTTTCACAAAAGCTTTTTTGGTTCCATCTCTAGTTATAACAGTGTTAACTTTCTCAACTTTAACCCCATATAACCTCTCAACAGCCCTCTTTATATCGTGCTTTGCCGCCCTACGATTAACAATGAAAGTTATCTTATTCTCCCTCTCAACCATCCGACTTGTCCGCTCAGTTATAAGCGGATACAAGATGATTTCATTCGGCTCCAACCTGGCTAACCTCCTTAACAACAGTGGTGATCTTTTTGAGCTCCTCTATACTTGAGCTCGTCCATATGGTTAATCTCCCAGGATGGGTTCCAGGGGCTAGCAGCTCTGGGTTCAGGTCTTTAACCTTAACAACATCCACTCCCGGAAAGTTTTTCGCGGCTTTAAATATACCATCATCCCTCGACACCACGATGAGGGGCCCAATAGCTCTTTTAAGTCTTCTACCCCGCATCTTACCCTTACCACTCCTAACATTAATGCTATCCATAACTCTCTCAATATCTGGCCAAACCCCTAAATTCACGAACACCTTCCTTAAATCGCCCGCCTTCTTTATACTCTCAAGATCATCCGTAACTATTAAGGGTATCCCTGGAACACTATCTATGACGTGCCCCCTAGCCTCAACAATCTCCTTCCTCGCGGTCGCTGCTATTGCCGAGAACAGTGCTAAACGCCTCTCCTTCTTAGGAATCTTTTTATAGATTTTCTTTTCCGCTGTGGGTGGATGCGCTAAGCGGCCGCCAACTGTGCCCGGAGCAAATTTCGCCCTACCAGTGTCCAAGCGAGGCAACCTCGCAAGTCCATGACCAACGCCCCAAGACTCAGCAGTAGTCCTCTTACCAGCATATGGATCCCTACCCTTTGGCTGTAAACGGTGCGATTGAATTGCCACAACAGCCCTCTTTATGACATCAGGCCTAAATGGTGTCAAGAAGACTTCTGGTAATTCTATTGTGCCAACTTCCTTCCCCTCAAGATTAAAGACCTTAACATATATTTTTTCCACGCCCTTAAACCTCCCTAAACACCCTGCTGCGACTCAAGAGAGATAAATGTTATTTGTGGTGGCGTCTCACTAATTCTCTTTGGCGGCCTAGCAGGATACCTCAGCCTTATCAGTCTCTTAGCTGGTCCAGGGACGCTTCCACTCAATAACACGTAGTTCCCTTTAACTATGCCATAGTGTAGGAAGCCGCCTTTCGGTGTCGCCTCTTTACCATCTTTTCCAATCTTTAGTATCCTTTTGTTATATTCTGTTCTCTGGTGGTAGCCCATCTGCCCAGGTCTGGGCACGGCATATATAACTCTCTTCATGCCTATTGCGCCCAGAGTCCCAACCCCACGCTCCGTTTTACGTGTTTTGTGTTGCAGAGTCTTTACACCCCACCTCTTCACAGGACCTTGGAACCCTTTACCCTTAGTTATGGCTATTACATCGACATATTGTCCCTCTTTAAAAACCTCTTCAACAGAGATAGTTTTACCTAAAATCTTCCTAACATACTCAAACTGCTCTTTTATGGTTCCCCCGCCAACCTTAATTTCCATTAGATCTGGCTTCTTCTTTGGGACGCTAGCTAACCTTGGCTGGGTGGCGGCTAAAACTCTAAACTCGGTGACCTCATTGAGGGCAGCCTCTATCCTCTTTAAACCCTCCTCAACATTCTCCATACCATAGTTCTTTGGTGGAGTTATAACCCTATCAAAGTCTTTGGGTATTGGCGAAGCCCAGACCTCAGTTAAGGCTCTAAGGCCGCATTCATCCCGCGCATATGCTCGGACGGCGGCTATATACATGGGTGGGGTATCTATAATCGTAACTGGTTGGACGACCTCCTTACCAAAGTTAACCGAGCCGGGCTCATCATCAACCATAACTACATAAGTCATTCCAGCCTTGTACCCGGCAAAGCCGAGTAGCACAGGTCCCTCTTTAACCTCAGGCCAATATCTCACTCTAGCAACTGAGCGCGAAGCTCTAGCTCTAGGTAAGTATGCTAATGAGCCCCTCCTAGGAGCATGGTGCTTCGGCATACCCTATAACCTTCGTCCTTTAATTCCTACACGTTTTCTCTCATCAATTAAGAGAATTAAGTTATAAATATTTCTCTCAAGCTCTCGGAAAAGATCCATTTCACCGCATAGGTTACAGTGAAGCAAAGTTTATATGTATAATGGTCTGGGAGAGTATTTGTGATAGGAAATTGAATGTCCCAGATGCTCTGCTAAGAGAGAAGATCAGAGGCTTCCTTGAAGAGGATATAGGACTAGGAGATATAACGACGGAACTCATAGTCCCTAGTGGGGTAAAGGTTCGTGCAGAGATAATCGTGAAGGAGATGGCCGTCGTAGCCGGGCTTGATGAAGCCAGAATGATCTTTGAGATCGTTGGCGCAAGCTTTACACCAAACGTTAAAAATGGCGATGAGGTTTCACCTAATACGTCAATAGCCATTATTAGGGGCGAGGGAAGGAGTATACTTTCGGCTGAAAGGACTGCGTTGAACCTTCTTTCGAGGATGAGCGGAATAGCTACTGAGACAAGAAGGCTGATCAGGAAGATTAGGGAGGCTGGACTCAATATACGTATAGCCGCCACTAGAAAAACCGCTCCAGGATTAAGATACTTTGACAAGAAGGCTGTGGCTATCGGGGGAGGAGATCCGCATAGATTCAGACTAGATGACCAGATACTTATTAAGGATAACCACATCGCCATCGCTGGCAGCTTAGAGGAGGCTTTAAAAAAGGCTCTCTCCTCAAAGAGTTTTTCAAAAAAGATTGAGGTTGAAGCTCGGACTGTTGAGGACGCTATTAAGGCTGCTAGGCTGGGCGCTGACATAATAATGTTAGATAATATGAGCGTTAAGGATGTCCGAAGGGTCATTGATGCCCTTAAGGAGCTTGGCTTAAGAGATAAGGTTCTCATAGAAGTTTCTGGAGAGATAACTGAAAACAATATTTTAGATTATGCTAGTCTCGGCCCAGATATAATCTCTGTAGGCGCCATTACCCACTCAGCTAAATCCATTGATATGAGCTTAGAGATAGTTGAGATTGAGGGGTGAACCCTCAGCTAGAATTGTCTCTCCGCAATCCCCCTAATAATCTCTATGACTGTTGATGCAGGGGCATCAGTCTTAACCCCCTTAGCGTGGAAGTGTGTCCTCAGCGCCCTATAATTTGCACTTGAGAGACGGAGTATAACCTCCCTTAGTGGGGGTGTGGGTATACCAATTTTATCGCAAATCTTATCAATAACGTAGTAAGTGATGGGCGCGTTTATCTCATCTCTCACCATCGAAATTATCTTTCTTGCTTCGTGACCTATGTGGCTGAAATTCTCCCTCTCTAAATTCTCCTCCAGTATCCTACAAAAGTTCTCATCAACTATTCCACCAAGCCACAGCGGCCCAGTAGCCCTCATTATAGACCCACACTCCGGGCATTTACTATTATGCCCAGCTAACATGATATCCTGATGGATCTCTCTATGGAAGCACTTAAAACAGTGTAGTATATAGCCCATGTTCTTTAGGGCTTCGTCAGCTTTTTTAGCACCATACTCTACAAGCGTGTATAGTCTAATATAGTGCCGCGTACTATGACTGAATAATACTTTTATTCCAATGTTATGTCTGGCGGCCACCGATGCCAAGCACCCAGCTAAAAGTCTCACCGCTATCTCATGGCAATACTCGGTTCGCAAGGATACACCACCATACTTCCTTAAGGCTACTCTAGGATAGACGCCGCATAAAGGCGCCATATCGGTCGCTGTTAAAGCCAATAGTCCACCATCCCTTAACGCCCTAATGGCTGAGTCCAAGTATGGTGCTGGGGAGCCAAAGGGATCTATATCTATAAAGTCAAATCTATTCTTTGTGGCGGCGTGCCTACTAAGAAATAGGTTTGCATCATCGTTTGACACGAAGACCTTATCTTCAAGATTATTTAGGAGGACGTTGTATTTGGCGAGTTGATAAGCCCTCTCGCTTATATCATTAATATAGACACTCCTTATCCCCTCAACCTCCCTAGCAAACCTTATCCCTCTGACGCCGCAGCCAGCTAAAGGCTCTGAAACATTTAAGTCTCTGCCAACGAGTTTCTGATAGGATTGTAGAGCTAAGACAGCTATATCCCTACAGGTTCTCATCCGAGGATTATAGAATACTGGCGCCTGTGCTGGAGCATAGTCCCAGAGACCCCTCTTAAAAAACTCAAGTTTTGGGATAGCGACATTAGTAATACCTTCACGAATAACCTCTATGGGAAAGTCAACTCCAATATACTCCATTAACGCTCCACTGAAATGAAATTCTGAAAAGAAAAATTTGTTTTGCGCTTTTTAACAGTATATAATTAACTGAGTTGAGTAGATAGTCATCATAGTGGTCTCTATGTCCATTAATGAGTTGAGGAAAGATTACATAATAGATAGATGGGTTGTAATAGCACCACAGAGGAAGAAGAGACCTTTAGAGGTTGTTGAGAGGCGTCCTGAAGAAAGGGGACATCTTGTATGTCCATTCTGCCCAGGAAATGAGCATTTAACCCCACCTGCCTCTTTGGTCTATATATTAAACACTAATGGTACCGTTAAAAGGGAGAGGGATACAGATGAGGATCGGCATAAAAATTGGATTGTAAGGTGCTTCCCAAATCTATACCCAGCATTCACCCCTGGAGAATCGGGCGTTATACCTGGGCTTGAGGGTGGGTTGAGATATGTTCGCTCATGGGCACTGGGGCATCATGAGGTTCTAGTAGAGTCCCCGAACCATGATGAGCATCCAGGCGTAGCCAGAGTGAGTCAGCTAATACACGTAATAAACGCTCTGAAAGATAGAGTCTCATTTTTTATGACGAGAAATTACGTGAAATATGTTTCAATATTTAGAAATCATGGCGCAAGCGCGGGCGCTTCGCTCTCCCATGCACATATGCAGATAATAGCTATGCCAGTTACTCCAAAGGTTGTATCAGAGGAGTTGGCTGCAAGCAAAAAATATTATGAAGATAATAACGGATGCATCTTCTGCAACATAATAGGCGAGGAGAGAAGGGGAGAGCGTCTCATCCACGAGAACGACAATTTCATAGTTTTTGCTCCATGGGCCTCAATAAACCCATTTGAGTTCTGGATATTCCCTAAGAGACACCAATCTTTAATACTGGGTCTTAAAGAGGGCGAGGTTAAGAGCTTTGCGGAGACCCTTAGGCTTAGTTTGGGTGGGCTGAGGAGCCTATTTAATGACCCGCCATATAACCTTGGCTTTCACATGGCCCCGGCAGAATATTATCATTGGCATGTTGAAGTCTATCCAGCATTATCCATTTGGGCTGGCTTTGAAAAGAGTACGGGAATGTACATTAATGTTGTACCACCAGAGGAGGCGGCTAAGCTTCTGAGAGAGGAGCTCGCCTCAGAGAGGGGGAGAATCGCTTACTAATATCCCTTATGCTAACAGTAAAATAAGGATTGTTGAAGGGTAGATCTAATCAGTTAACTGTAGATACTAAGGACTTTCCTAATGCCGTCAATTGTTACGAAGTACCTTTTAACTTCAGAGTCTACTCTGAGGGTAGCGTAGCCCTTTTCCACCAGTTTATTGAGGTTTTCCTCAACTCTCTGCTTCTCCATAGAGGCCCAGCGCGCTATCTCCTCTACTGGAAGAGCTCTTTCAGAATCTATTGCGCCAATATTATGCATAATGTGCAGAAGATATATGTCGTCTGGCATTCTTGAAAATTTATCCCGCACAAAGTCACTCTCCGATGGCTTTTCTATAAACCTCAATCGTCCTCCTAGCAACAGCCTCCCAACTATATGTTTCATAAACCTTTCTTTTAGCATTTTGCGCAAGTTTATGTGCATACTCCGGGTCGGATAGAATTTTATTTATCCCAAAAGCTATTGAGTCGGGATCCTCCTTATGAGCTAGGAAGCCAGTTCTGTCATGCTCAATTATCTCAGCTAAACCGCCAACATTACTTGCAACGACGGGCACGCCAGCGGCCATGCCCTCTAAGGCGACTATCCCAAAGGGCTCATAGATTGATGGAACAACAAGGACATCTGAGCACAGGGTTAACTCAGTTAAATCTCGATCATCCAAAAAACCTAGGAACGTTATTTTATTGGAGTATTTAGTGGAGCTTGCTAGGCTCATGAGGTTATCCTTAATCCAGCCATTTCCAACTATAATTATTCTGCTGTCTGGATGCTGCTCAAATATTTTTGGGGCAGCCATAATTAAGTATTCTACGCCTTTTTGGGGAACAAGTCTGCCAACGAAGAGGATTATCTTCTCATCAGGGTTTATCCTAAACCTCTTCTTCACTTCTTCATGTTCAACATTAACCTCATATTTTGATACATCGATGCCGTTCGGGATAACGTCTATCTTCTCACTTGGTAAGTGAAAGTGTTCTTCAATCTCCCTCTTCATGGCGTAGCTCGTGGCGATCACCCTCTTTGATTCATACGTTAGCCACCATTCGAAACCATCTATTAGAAATGAATCCTGAGTATGAAGGCCCTGCGCTCTACCAACCTCCGTGCTATGTATAGTTGACACCAGTGGTACGCCTAGATAATGTTTTGAGGATATGCTTACGGGTGCTACAAGCCAATCATGCGCATGGATAACATCGAATTTCTCATTCTTACTAATTTCGGCAATCCTCTTCTCCATAAAATGGTTAAATAGGAGTGTCCAGATGATGAAGTTTGGATGGCCCAGCTCTATGGGAACCCTATGTATTTTTACGCCATTCCTCTCCTCATAAAGTGGTGCTCCAGGAAACTCTAATGTGACTATATGGACGGTATGCCCCTTTTTAACAAGTTCTCTTGCTAATCCTTCACAATGTCTTGATATCCCACCAACTATTCTAGGCGGGTACTCCCAAGTAAACATGCATATATTCATTCAGCCAACACACTTTTCATTAATTTTAATAATAAGTAGCAAACCTATTACCCTTTCTCTCAGATTTCATAAAGGGAGAATTTTTGGAATAATTTATGAAACAACCTCTTTATATATTCTTATGGTATTTTCAGCAACCTTCTTCCACGTAAACATTTCTAGAACCCTCCTCCTAGCATTCTCGCCACACCTCCTTCTGAGCTTCTCATCCTCTAAGAGAATCGTTACAAACTTTGCTATGTCGCTGGGGTCATATGGATTTATGTGAAAGCCAGTTTGGTATGGACCTGAAGGGATAACCTGTTCTCTCATTCCGCTAACGCCGCGTGCTCCGACAACTACTGGTTTACCCATGCTCATTGCCTCGGTGCAGACTATTCCGAATGGTTCATACTTTGATGGGAAGACGCATACATCAGCCGCCGCATAATATTTTATCCTCAGATCCTCCGGCAGAAATTCATACTTGAGTATAACCCTATCCTGAAGATTGAGTCTGGTAACCTCCTCCTTCAGCAGCTCCTCCTGCTCGCCAACACCAACTATAACTAGCTTTGTTTTTGGCACCTTGCTTAATATTTCAGGCATGGCTAATATCAGCGTATCCGCACCCTTAACCCATGTCAGCCTTCCTATGAACAAAACCATGTATTCATCATCGGCTATCCCCAAGCTCCTCCTTATGGCCAAGGCTTCTTCCTGAGGAACATTTTCAGGAGAGTATTTCTCAACATCTATGCCATTATAAACAACGCGGATCTTCTTCTCATCATAGCCTAGGCTTACTAAGTGGTCACGCATCGCGTAACTAACCGTTATTATCCTGTCGGCGTAGCTGGCGGCGAGCCGCTCCAGTCGTTTTATGGTTTCTGAACCGTTGCCAGTCCTCCCTTGCTCAGTGCTATGCACATGGAATATGAGGGGCTTATTTAATCCCTTGCTAGCCAATATCCCCCCTATTGAGCCAAGCCAATCATGCGCAGCAATTATGTCAACTTTCCTCTTCTCCGTCCTTATAAGATCATTTATTAGTTTACTTGCCGACAATATATTGTAGAGGAAGACGCTTCCAAAGAACCTTTTTCCATTCTCATTCCACCGCTGCACTTCCTCGGGTATGAACATCGGTAGTAGTAGGCTGATGTGCATGTTGTCAACTATTGGTCTATGAACCTCCACTCCACTATATATATCCCTTGTTGGAGCATCCTTAGTGTGCATAGCAAATACGGTGACATCATGGCCCATCTTAACAAATTCCCTTGTTATGTACTCAGCATATGTCCCAAGCCCGCCAACTAGGTAGGGAGGATACTCATATGTAAAAAACACTATTTCCATAATAGTTCTCCTAACTACAAGAAAATTTGAGATATCTTAAATCTTTCTAATATTTTGGAATTAAGAAAAAAATTTAACAGGTTATTTTCTGAAACTATCTTTTTGGGAGTAATGTATGTTGGCATTTGTATTTGTCCGAGTCAATATAGACGCCGTATCAAGAATTGCATCAAAGATAGCTGAGATTGATGGTGTTAAGGAAGTATATGAAGTTACTGGGGATATTGATATAATAGCGAAGGTCTCAGCGGAGAATGTTGATGAGCTGAGCAGGATAGTGTTTAAGATTAGGGAGATTAATGGAGTTCAGGGAACAGATACGAGGATAGTGTTAGTGAGCCACGCTAGGTGACTTTTTTGGGGAAGAAGCCGATTACCGAACGTATAAGTGAGATGCGGGCAGCTGGCTTGTCTAAAGAGGAGATAGTTAGAGTTCTTTACCTTGAAAAGTATCCAATATATGAGATAACGGAGTCCTTAGCTTTATCCTCCAACGAGCTTTCATCACTAAATGAGCGGTTACGCCTCTATCTTCTAAGGTGCCCAGTTGGCCATAAATTCCTTGACGACCCCGCCCTACATGCTCCAGATGCCCATTACTGTGTCGAATGTAAAAGATGGTTTAATGAATGGACATTAAAAGATGAAATAGAGCTCGAAGTTAGAAGGCTTAAAGAGAAGGAGTTAAGAAGGACTAAAACCTCTACTTTATAGACACGATCTTTCGTGAGCGTCTCCTAGCTGAGCTACGTTTACTACTTATTAGTAGGCACCTAGCTCCCAGATCTAATAGAACCTTCATATAAACCTTTAAGGCCCCTATGGAGCCCCCATAGGGATTAAATAGGTCATGGACCATCCCTGAACCTCCGCCCTTAGTGCACATATAATGGAAGTGGTCGCTTGTCTGCAGATGCCGCCAAATTCTGAGTAAGTTGGGATCGTTCAATTCTTTGACGAGGAGCCCAATTTCATTGAGTATCTCAAATAATGTTATCTGATACGGGTTTCCAAGCCATGCGCTCAAATCCCGCTCAACATCGGCCCATGAGATGGTACTCTCTGGCGGAACAACTATTTCGTCGCATGGAGCATACTTCTGAACAACCTCTTTAGGAGTAGACCAACAAAGATTATCCCACTTCACTACCTCTGTTGGGAGCCATCTGAGAAACTCTAGTATTCCGCTCTCAGCCCAGTGGTGCTCCCCGAAAGTCTCATAGTCTAGGAATATTATTATGACTTGCCCCGGTGTATGGGCGAGCCAAGAAGCATACTTATCAGCCGTTAGGGGCCACTGATCCCACCAAGTTGATGCAAAACGGAAGCTTATGTCGTCTGAGAGCCTATAATTGCGTAAGAGGAGGTTTACTGAGGAGCCCTTAGCTTTATAAATATAGTTCGGTGACCTCCAGCCAAGTATCCTCTCGACGCCCTCTGTGATAACAGTCTTGAATCCAAGGGCTTCAGCGGTCTTGGCAACCTCATCATTATATATACATTCAGTATTCTCAAATGTTTCAGGAACATAGTTAAATAGGTCTTTAATGACCTGCCTATGCATCTTAACCTGCTCAATAAATTCTGCCTTATCATATGTATTTAGGCTTGCCAATGAATGATAATAGGTTTGGCCTAGCAGCTCGACGCATCCAGTATTAAC
This sequence comes from Candidatus Bathyarchaeota archaeon, assembly GCA_018396995.1. Classification (GTDB taxonomy): domain Archaea; phylum Thermoproteota; class Bathyarchaeia; order Bathyarchaeales; family DTEX01; genus DTEX01. Next base: position 92,498 of record JAGTQB010000001.1, on the reverse strand, counting down.
AATTTGTTTGAAGAGGTCCAATAAGTCTGGGCCCCACCTTTCGCACTGCTCGAGAAATGTCCCGGAAAAACTAAAGGAAACCTTAAACGGCTTCTTCCCAGCGCGGTGTTTCTCTATTTGCTCTAAAATTATCTTAGTTGCTGGGAAGTAACATCTACTGGAGACTCGCATAAATATCTCTCTATTAACTTTATTGTCAAAATAGACTTCATGTAGCTCCTCAGCACTAAACCCTCTCTGGAAAGCAGCTCCGATATTGAAATCACGTTTTAGCCTGAATGGTTGGTGTACCTCAAATAGGAGACAAATGTCGGTCAAGTCCGCTCATATTAAACATAATGATAATTATCTTAATAAGAAGGTTATTAAAAGAAGAGAGATGAAATGTTTTTTAAGCGTGAAAAACGTAATGGGTGTATGATGACAGTGGAGTTAAGTTCATGAGCAAGGATGAGGGTTTGATCATTAGGTTAAGTAAGAGAGAGGTGGATTGGCTAATTAAGGCAGCTCAAAAGAGTTACCCATTGGAAATTTGTGGAGCCCTTTTTGGATTAATTAATAGTGATGGGAGAATATTGATCAAGAAGGTTGTCATTTTGAGTAATATTCTTAATTCATCCGTGGCGTTCCAAATTGATCCAGAGGAATTTCTTGCCGAGCTAATGAGGTCTGAGAATGAAGGGTTAAGGCACGTCGGCTTCTTCCACTCGCACCCCGGTTCCGCAACCCCCTCTGATATTGATGTAAAGTTTATGAGACTCTGGCCTGAGAGCATATGGTTAATAATATCATTAATTAATTATGAGATTGCAGCATATAGGATTGTTAATAGCGAGGTACGTAATGTCCACGTCGAGATAATTTAAATCTGTGGGCATCTAAATCTTTTAGCTAGTGTGTTCCATGCTTGCTGAGAGGGAGACTTTAATAGCAGTCCTAAAGAATACTAGGGATGGAACTAGCTCTGATATCAGAAGCATTTGCATGGATGCTAGAGTGCCGCAGGCGGAGGTCTTAGAGACACTGAATAGACTTCATGAAACTGGACTATTGAGACTGGATGGCGATAGGGTTATTGCCAGTGGGGAGCAGCGTCTAAAGCTCGCTATTAGATCCATCAATTTGGGCTCTGACGTTGAGAGAGTCGCAAGATTTCTAACTTGGTCAGAGTTCGAGCAGTTCTCAAGAGAGTCCCTGGAGCTAAATGGATTTAAGGTTATCATGAATTTCCGCTTTAGATGGTTTGGGAAGAGGTGGGAGATAGACTTAATTGGCGTCAAGAAGCCTTTGGTTATCTCCGCTGACTGTAAGCATTGGCGCCGGGGCTGGAGTGGATCAGCTAGCGCTGAGGCGGCTAGGGATCAGGTTGAGAGGACAAGGGCTTTGGCTGACGTCTCAAGGCGCATTAGGGGTAAGCTTGGTATAGGTGGATGGGAACATGCATACTTTGTGCCAGTTGTTCTCTCGTTGTACCCCTCACAATATAAATTTCATGAAAAAACACCCATAGTGCCAATACTTCAAATAAATGATTTCCTCCAAAACCTCATAGTCCACTTAGGCGAAGTAGCTCACTTTTACATACAGTACGTCTAATTATTGTAATATCCTTGGAGCATTTATGGAGTAAAAGTCTCTCTAAATGTGATGAGCCATTAACCTTGAGAAAAGTTTATACTTTCCGTATTAATCTACTAATTTCCCGCAAGAGAGCGGTGGATAACGTAAATTGTCCCTTGAGATTCAGGATTTAGAAGACCTTCTAAGAACTTTAATTCTAGTGGAATGTGGTAGAAGAGGGATTTCAAAGGATAAGCTAAAGCATAGGATAAGGAACATTTGTGATGGATATTTGTGTGTGGATGAGGGGGATTTTAATAAAACTCTTAGAAGCATGGTTGAGGAAGGTTTAATAGTTGATTATGGAGATGCTATTAAGCTGACAAGTAGGGGTGCTAGCATAAGCTCCGCGTGGAGGAGCTTCCTCTATAAATATGAGCCAATATTAGAGGTTGTTGTAGGAATAGCCGACGGATCCATCACCAGCCTCGTTGTAATAATCTCATCGCTTATAGCTGGCTTAACGTCAAAAGTTGCGCTCATTGCTTCCTTACTGAGCTTAGCGGTTGTTGCCCTAACGAACTTCTCAAGCTTCTTACTAGGTGGGATAACTGAGGATCTAGCAGATCTAGAAACACTACAGAACTTGATATCCTACAGTTTAAGCGATATCTCTGATGCAAAGGAGAGGGAAAGAGCTATGTTGTTGACAAGGGGGATTTTTAACCTATTGCGCTCTAAGAGAAGCAGATTTAGTATGCTTGCTTCATTAGCGTGTGGTGCAACAACCTTCATATCAGGCATAATACCACTTGTGACATTCCTATTATTGCCATACCCCACCGATATACTCCTATCACTACTTATAGTTGGGGCTATGATAGGAGTCTTCTTGGTATACTACCGCTCCCGCAAGGCGAGGATGTCATGGAAAGTGATCTTCTTTCAAACATTCGTGGTAATAGCCATTGCGGTATCAGCTGCATTACTGCTCGGCCACTACATTTAGAGTGCTTGTTAAATGAGCTCACGCTTCTTTTTCACATATTGGCCGCGTATATTTATTTGGTAGCCGCATTTAGGACACCTCTTATCCTCAGTGATATTATAGCGTATGACGCTGAAACCATACCTTTTTATCAAGACTTCATTGCAGTTTGGGCAGTATGTGTTCTCATATCTATGTCCTGGAACATTACCTATATATGGATATAATACACCAAGGTTCTTAGCCATCTTGTAGGCGTCCTCGAGTGTCTTTATGTTAGTTGCGGGCTTATCAAACTTATATGCCGGGTAGTATCTGGTAAAGTGTATGGGCGTGTCCGGGCCAACTTCCTTAATAGCCCTCTCTATTACACTCCTCAGACACTCCTCATCATCATTAACATCTGTGATCACAAGGTTAACCAGCTCGACATGAAAACCCATCCTCTTTGCCTCTCTGGCATTCCTCCAAACCTTATCCGCATCTATTCCACCGCAATACTTCTCATAAACCTCTGGGTCACCCTTAATGTCGATCTTCAGCCCATCCATACCAGACTCAAATAGGGCTCTTAAGACCTCTAGAGTCATATAGCCGTTAGAGACATAGCACGCGTAGAGGTCTCTCACACGCCCAACCCTGAATGCATCAATATTCCAATCTGTCAGGAGGGTTGGCTCCTGAAAGCTTGAGCATAGGCCCTCGTCACCATATTTTATAGCTAGATCAACGAGTTCCTCTGGAGTGTAATATTCTATGTTTTTCAGGTTTGGCGGGTGCTTTGATAGTGTCCAGTTTTGACACCATGGGCATAGAAAGTTACATGACCATGTTGAGTATGTGAGGGCCGTTGAGCCCGGCCAGTAATGGAAGAATGGCTTTATCTCAATTGGCCTACTTTCTATAGCGCTTAAGAAGCCATAGACGACTGTGTAGAGCTTACCGTTAATGTTTAAGCGAGTTTTACAGAAGCCATATTCCCCAGAAGAAATTATACACCTTCGCTCACAGAGCGCACATTCAACCTTATCCCCAGAGATCCGCCTATAAAAGATGGATTCACGGACTACAGGTGAACTTAAAGTTTCCCTCAATAAAAGATCCACCAGCCACTTAACTTTATATATTTCCTTAAGCGAAGTATTTGTTTTTTGTGGTGGTATGGGCGTTAGGGTTAAGAATAGGGATGAGATCTTAGGTAATGCATCCTCAAATCTCGATCGAAGAGCTAGGGAGATAATCCTAAATGCTATTGAGAGGGCTATTGAGGCGGCTGATCCTAAGGGCATTATTCACTCCAGGGTTAAGGTTATTGGTGAGAAGCTCATCATTGATGGGGCGACATTCGACCTTAAATCCTTTAATAGAATATTCGTCGTGGGCGGCGGTAAGGCCAGCGGATACATGGCTGAGGCCATAGAGGAGATTTTAGGCGATAAGATAAGCGATGGAATAGTTGTTGTCCCACGGGGCACAGCAGGAAAGGTTAATGTTAGGTTTGTTAGGCTTCATGAGGCGGGCCATCCAATTCCGGATGAAAGCAGCGTCAAAGGCGCTGAGAGGATACTTGAGTTAGTTAAGGGCGCTGGTGAGTCAGACTTAATTCTATGTCTCATCTCCGGAGGAGGGTCGAGCCTAATGGCTTATCCCCGTGAGGGAATATCCCTTGAGGATAAGAGGAGGATTACTGACATCTTGCTTAAATGTGGTGCAAAAATAGATGAGATAAATTCCGTTAGAAAACATTTGTCAATGTTTAAGGGCGGGCATCTCGCCAAAGCCGCTTACCCAGCAACAGTAATAAGCCTACTGCTCTCCGACGTTGTCGGAGACCCGCTAGATGTGATAGCCTCCGGGCCAACTGTTCCTGACTCAACAACATTCAAAGATGCGGTAAGCGTTCTGAAGAAATATAACGTCTGGGAAAGTATTCCGGAATCGGTCAGAAAGCTTTTAATTAATGGGGAGATGGGTCTAGTTGAGGAAACTCCTAAGGCTGGGGAACCCTGCTTCAAGAGGGTGCACAATTTTGTTGTTGGAAATAATAGGCTGGCGTGCATGGCTGCCATAAAAGAGCTTACTGAGGAAGGCTTAAACACACTATTATTGACCACTTATATGGAGGGCGAGGCTCGTGTCATAGGCTCTTTCCTTGGTAGCATAGCTAGGGAGGTTGTGTTCTCAGGAAATCCAGTAAGGCGCCCTGCTGGCGTAGTCGCTGGTGGGGAGACAACTGTAATAGTTACTGGTAAGGGCAGGGGTGGTAGAAATCAGGAGCTAGCTCTCTCAGCCGCTCTACGCATATCTGGGTTAAGGGGTGTTACTATAGCGTCCTTCAGCACTGACGGTGTTGATGGCCCAACGGATGCTGCTGGGGCTATTGCTGATGGATCAACCATTGAAAGGGCTAGGGGCATGGGTTTAAGTCCTGAAGAATACCTACTCAATAATGATTCTTATACATTCTTTAGGCACCTTGGGGATCTTATTTTCATCGGCCCAACTGGAACAAATGTTAATGATGTTGTAGTGCTGGTGGCGCTTTAGCTCTCATCTTGGATGTTTTTGCGGACAATTTTAGAGATGAGTTTGGCAAGGGAGACAGCGTCCTCTCCGAAGATAACTACCATAGGCTCCTTACCAATATCACCCCTATGATATATCACGTCCGGCACCCCACTAACTCTAGCTATGGCCTGCCTAACACCCCATGGGATAGTCATTCCCTCAACACGCTTTATCTCCTCAGGCTCCTCAGCCCTATCATAGAAGGATATCTTCAAACCCATCTCTCTAAGGATATTCAGCACCTCCTCAGAGTACATAACGTTTACCGCAGCTCTCTTCTTGGTATCATGCTTCATTATTTCTAGTATATATCTGGCTAGGTGACTTGAAGCGCCGAACTCTGGACAGGAAGCCGCCCTAACGCCGTCAAATACCTTTACGAGCCTGCCCGGTATGGCGGCTACATCTTCAACCCCGCTCGCATATAATAATGCCATGGCGATGTTCATGCCCACTTCAGGAATGAGCCTACCAACGCCGGGCGTGGACTCAAGTATACTCTTTGCTTCAGAGATATTTTTCAGAACATGGTACCTCTCAGCTTCTTTGTAAATGTGGGCCATTGGGTTCACTGGGCCAGTTCCTTTACCAATATTTAGGCCGAACCTTATGGCCTCCGTAATGAACTCCTTAGCAAGCCTGACAGCTGAAACTATGTCCGCACCCTTAGCGAGGTATGCTGCGATGGCGGCTGAGAAGCTACAGCCTGTGCCATGTGTTGTCTTGGCATATATTCTTGGCGTCCTAAAAACGTGTTTTTCACCCCTATAATAGAGCACATCAACACTCTCTCCAGCAGTCTCAAAGTGCCCACCTTTAACGACGACCGCCTCAGGGCCCAGGGAGCCTATCCTCTCGGCAGCCTCCTTCGCATCCTCAATACTCCTTATCTCCATTTTGGCTAATCTCTCAGCCTCAAATTTATTTGGTGTAACAACGGTAGCAATAGGTAAGAGGCTCCTCTTTAACGCCTCCTCCGCCTCAGGCCTTAGGAGCGGAGCTCCGGACTTTGCGACCATAACTGGGTCAACTACCAGTGGAAAGCCATGCCTAGAGACTTCCTCTGCAACGGTGTTAATGATCTCCGCAGTATATAGCATCCCAGTTTTCCCAGCATTAATCCCCATATCTTCAGCAACCTGCCTTATCTGCTCTCTAACAATCTCAGGTCTAAGGCACTCTATAGCGGTTATAGAATACGTGTTTTGGGCTGTCACACATGTCACAGCTGTTGTGCCATGTACCCCGAGAGCTGCGAAGGTTTTGAGGTCAGCCTGTATCCCAGCCCCTCCCCCGGAATCACTCCCCGCAATAGTGATGGTTACTGGAATCCTACCGCTATAAGAAGCCCCATGCATAACTATTTCTCCTAATAAAGCAGAGAGTAATCAGAAACATGAAGTCTTGAAGTATTCTCTCATCATCTTTATTGCGCAATACTCCGAGCACATTGAGCATGCTTCTGGAGCAGTTAACTTAACCCTTCCACGTATCTCAAGGGCCTTCCTCTGGTCTATCGCATTCTCCATCTGTTTCCTCCAATTGAGGCTAGCTCTGGCCTTAGCCATCTCTAGATCTCTGACAGCAGCCTTACTGCCCAACCTAACTATGTCTGCAGCGTGAGCTGCTATTCTAGCCGCTATAACGCCCTCCTTGACATCATCTACTGATGGAAGACCTAAGTGTTCGGCTGGCGTGACGTAACAGAGGAAGTCTGCGCCAGCTAGACCCGCGAGTGCTCCACCAATAGCTGCCACGATATGATCGTATCCCGGAGCTATCTCAGTTACAACTGGTCCGAGCACATAAAATGGCGCGTCTTTGCATATCGCCTTAGCCAGCCTAACATTTGCCTCAATATGATTAAGCGGGAGGTGCCCTGGCCCCTCAACCATGACCTGCACGTAGGTACGCCTGGCTCTCTCGACGAGCCTTCCAATAGTAAGCAGCTCCTTTATCTGGAAGTGATCTGTTGCGTCAAATATACATCCGGGCCTCATTCCATCTCCTAGGCTTATGGCGAAATCATACTTTGCGGCTAGCTCTAAGAGGTAATCATAGTTCTTGTATAATGGGTTTTCTTCACCATTATGGATTATCCACGTTGCTATGAATACCCCACCCCTGCTAACTATTCCCATTAGGCGGGGCTGCTTCGTGAGGTCGTTAACGATCTCTTTCGTGACCCCGCAGTGGAGGGTCATAAAGTCTACTCCATCCTTCGCATGCTTCTCTATAACATTGAAGATGTCGTCCTCACTCATGTGGACTATTGAGCCCTTCTTCCTAGCGGCTTCTATGGCAGCCTGATATATGGGAACTGTTCCAACTGGGACGTTAACGGCTTTTAGTATCGCCCTTCTTACTTCATCCAGGTTACCGCTGGTGCTAAGATCCATGACCGTGTCTGCTCCATACTTGACGGCTATAGATGCTTTCTCAACCTCAAGGTTTATGTCACATAAGTCTTGGCTCGTGCCGACATTTGCATTAACCTTTATCCTCAATCCCTTCCCAATACCCACTGGGTGAACATTCTCCCTAATAATATTTCGCGTTATTATGAGTGAGCCCTCAGCAATACGCATACGTATATTTTGCGGGGATTCGTCCTCCTCCATAGCAACTAAACGCATCTCCTCGGTCTCACGTCCCTCTACAGCAGACTTCATTTGAGTTGGCACAAAATTCCCCCACTAGAACACAGATTGTGTTAAGACTTCTAAGGAAAATGCTTCACGCAACAATATTTGCTTTTCTATTCTCACTTTTATCTAAAATAACCAAGTCATAGTAAAACACTCTTAGAGAATAAAAATGTTCCCGTCTACCAAGTAATCTTTTCTCCATTATCTACTCAAAAATAGATTTCGGGTTTAAGGGGATTCAATAAATCTAATAGGTTCCGTATTCCTCGAACACAGATAGGTCTAAGAGCCCATGTCCGCTGAAACATAATATAATTGTCTTCTTAAGGTTTCTTCTTCTACAATGCTCTGCCTCTACTATTGCCTGCTTGACCGCGTGGGCTGTCTCAGGGGCTGGAACAATCCCCTCAACTCTTGCAAATACCCTCGCGGCCTCAAGAACCTCCTCCTGAGTATATGCCACAGCCTTTACTAAGCCCTCCTTAATCAGCAGCGATAATATTGGTGCGGCGGCGTGGTATCTTAGACCAGCCGCGTGTATTGGAGGCGGTACATAACTCCTACCAACAGTATACATTTTTAGCATTGGGAGGTATCCGGCTGTGTCTCCATGCTCATAAATGTAGCTCCCCTCAGTCATCTTTGGAGAGGCTTTTGACTCGACGGCAATGAACTCCGTGTTCTTAAAGTCTCCATCCTTAAGTCTATTACCGATGAATGGGAAGATGAAGCCGGAGAAGTTACTTCCGCCACCGACGCAACCAATCATTACATCTGGGATCTCGCCAATCTCCTCGAGCTGCCGCATTGTCTCTAAGCCTATAACTGTCTGATGCAGAAGGACAAAGTTCATGACACTGCCAACAGCATACTTCGCACTTCCATCTTTCATACATGTTTCAACAGCCTCGGAGATAGCTATTCCGAGGGATCCCGGGTGCTCCTGATTCTCCATTAAGAGTCTCCTACCGATCTCCGTGCGGTCGCTTGGACTTGGGACGACATCAGCACCATAAAGCTTCATTAGGATTCTCCTGTACGGTTTTCGTATATAACTACTTCTTGTCATGAATACAAGGCACCTTATGTCAAACATTGCGCAGGCACAGGCGAGTGCGGAGCCCCATTGACCAGCGCTGGTCTCAGTTGTAAGCATCTGAACGCCCTCCTTCTTTGCGTAGTATGCCTGAGCTAATGCTGTGTTGATTTTATGGCTCCCAGTCGGGCTCAGGTCTTCACGCTTAAAGTATATCCTCGCCGGGGTGTTAAGGAGTCTTTCAAGGTTCACAGCTCTGACCAGCGGTGTCGGCCTCCCTATCCTCCTATAGGCGTCGAGGACTTCACCTGGTATCTGAATATACCTTTCGGCTGTAAATTCTTGGTCTAATAGCTCTGAGGGGAAAAGCTTTGGCAGTAATTCAATCCTGGAGAATATATAGTCATCCTCCGGATCCCTTGGCGGCGGCAGTGGCTTCGGTAGGTCTGGGACAATATTATACCAGTGACTTGGGAGAATATTCATACCGGGGCCTCCAGCGCCTCCTTTATGCTGCTAATATAGTTCCTTAATTCCTCTTTGATATGCTGCTTCTCTCCACCCCCGCTTATAAGCCTTATTATGGCGCTCCCAATTACGACACCATCGGCCCCAGCCCTAATGCACTCCAGAACTTGCTTCGGCTCGCTTATTGCGAAGCCCGTGAGTAGTGGTGTATTGTTTATGAGACTCTTTATTATGCTAATGTTTCTGCTTATGGTTATTGGTAGGAGGGTTCCAGTCGAAGCCATTAAACCCATGTAGATGAATGCTGGGTTTAGGCGGGCGACTTCGGAGATGAGTTTATAAGGGAAGGAGCTTGTTATGAAGAAAATTGGTTCGAAGCCATACTGCTTGCATAGCCTCACATATACATCTGCATCCTCGGAGTAGTCTATTAATAGATCTGGAAGTAAGACCCCCTCAGCTCCGGCGTTTAGGGCATAGCTCATAAGTCTCTCTAAACCTATGCTCCTAGCATACTCAAAGTATGTTAGAACCACCTTATGCCTCAGCCTAAAACCCTCTATAAACTGGAAGCTCTTCTCCAGTGTTACTCCGCTTTCAATAGCCCTCCTATAGCTCGCCTTAATAGTTAATCCATCATATTTAGGTCTAGCCGTCGGTATGCCGAACTCAAAGATGTCAACCCCATGCTCGGATAAGGTCTCTATAACCCAACTATCTACATATGGGTCGCCCGCCGTTAAATACACCATGAGCACCCTCTTCCTGAAGGCTCCACTTAAGCTAACCATAGCCATCAGCTTCTTCCAGCATCCAATTTAATGAAACCCAATGCTTTGATTTCTTAAGAATCCATATAAGCTTGACGTCTACCTCTCCCCAGAAGAATCAGTCTCCCCGAGTCTCTCCAGCCAGCTTACGAGCTATACTCCTCCCTAATGGTGTTAAACCTATAGTCATGCGTGTGTATTCTGTCCCAAAGATGTACGCTGTGAAAACGCTCCTCAAAGAGATAAGTCCCTTGGCTGAAAGCCTATCTATGGCTTCTTCAACCTCGCGCAGAGATAGGTGTATCCCGAAGCTTTTTGCTAGAACTTTTGGAAGCGCCGAGTGGCTCATATCACCGCCCCTATATAATGAAACCAGAATAGCCCTCTCAACCTCATCGAAGTCTTTCAGGACGAGCCCGGAATTAAGTGTGGCCACCGCCCTTAACTGGGCATAAGGGTGCACTCTTATAGAAGTCCCGGTCTCCACCCGCTCTACCCGAGTCTTTATGGGCTCTTCAGTATACTCTAGGAGGGGTGCGTCATTCACCCCCATCTCCCGAGCTATTTTCCTAAGTCTCTCAATCCTCTTGCGGGTTGGCGGGTGGGTTGAGAAAAGCTCCATTAGTGTCTCTCCGCGAAATGGGTTAACTATCCAGAGTGGGCTTGTCGCTGGATTTGCATCCACCATTGGCCTCCTACGCACAGCCCTTTCAATCTTTATTAGTGCATTAGCAAGGCTTATTGGCTTCTTAGTTATCATTGCGCTTCCCTCATCAGCTTCATACTCCCGCTCCCTCGATATCGCTAGCTGAATCATTGTGGCAGCTATTGGCGCAAAGATTACTGCGAGGAGGAGTAATAGTTGATTTACCTCACTCCTCCTACCGTCCCCGAGCCAGAGACCCCACCTACCCATATAGGCTATGTAACTTATGGCGCCAGCAATGGTTGCAGCCATTGTTGCCACTAAAGTATCCCTATGCCTTATATGGGATATCTCATGCCCTAGAACCGCCTCAACCTCATCACTATTAAGCTCGCGTAGTAAACCCCTAGTTACAGCAACAACCGCCCTCCCCGGCCCCCTCCCAGTAGCAAATGCGTTTGGTAGATCTACTGGAACTATTGCAACCCTAGGCTTAGGTATCCTAGCCTCCCTAGCTAATCGTTCAATAGTTTGGTGTAATTGGGGCTCATCGGATGGCGATATAAGTTTAGCGCCAGTCATTGCAAGAACAATCCTATCGGAGAAGATGTAAACCGCTATATTCATTATGGCTGCCGAGATAAGCGCTACTTGAATGGCAGTTGTAGGGTTCCCGAGGAACAGGCCGACAACATAGCCAACTAACACAAGAAGCGCTGTTAAAGCAGTCATCAAGATGGCTTCACGAAGCATAAACCACTACACCAAAAATTTTTATACTCAACACACTAACTTATATGCAATTCTCAGGAAAATGCCGCTGAAACAGTTGTAAACATTAGATAGAAGCGTATAAGCGGACAAACGGAAAAGAGGATAAGAGTTGAATGATTTTTTCCATAGCATAACAACCGCTGTTATCGGAAGAATTTTCATGTTGGATATGAACGCGTATCAAGGTTCTTGTTTCGCCCATGTAGCCGTGTTAAAGTTCGTGAAGCTACATTAGCTAGCACTATTTATCCTTCTTCCCCCAAATATTTCTATGGAGAATATCATTTGACGCGTTTAGTTAACCTATTCAATTATAAGAAGACGGTTCTATCTAGACTAGAGAGACTGCTTGATGATAAGTCTAAGCTAGCTGCCAGTTCCGACCACCACTCAAGGAGGAGGCCGAGGCCGTGCGGCATAACAATACATACTGGCGTGGGCTGCAGCTACATCTGCGCATACTGTTACATCTACGACATGGGCTTTCCAGCGAGGACAAGACCATACCCGCTAAAGCCAGAGGAGATGACATATGCGTTAGCATTAAATCCATATGTTATCCCGGAGAAAACGCTGGCAGCATATGGCTCAGTTACAGAACCATTCCTCCGTGAGACAGCGACGCAGGCTCTAAGCTACATGAGGGAGATATACATGTGGTTAAGACTTCCAACACAAGTATCGACAAAAGCCATTCTAACAGAGAATATTTCAAAGGGCATTTCATCAGGAGACCCGAGGACAAGCGTCCTCGTTACGGTGGTAACTATATCTAACAGAAGTGTTGAGCCAAGGGCTCCTGATCCGATGGAGAGAATTAAGTCCGCTGGGGAGGCCTCAAGGGCCGGCTTATCAGTCTCCCTCTTTATGAGGCCGATAATTCCAGGAATAACAGATGTTGAGGCTGAGAAAATACTTAGCTTAGCTGCTGAAAGCGGCTTAAAATCAATTGTTCTCGGCTCATTGAGAGTAACCGAGAGAATTCTAAGGAATCTAGAGCGTTATGGGGCTAATGTGGGTGAGATTAGGAGGAGATTAACTGGGCCGATTAAGGGCTCTGAGCAAATCGAGATTAGATTATCAGATTTTAAGAGGAGGATCAAACTTATTGCTGAGGACATGGGTTTCATTGTCTTCAGGACCGCATGTGAAGCAAATGTTTACACGCATGGAAGGTACTGCGCCATGTGTAACATGGGTCCATGCAATACTAATGTGAAGCCAGAGCCCATTGAAGCCAGTGATATCGAGGACCTGCTAGAATACTTAGGGGTTCAATATGCAAGCGTTGAAGTCACAAACGATAGTATAAGGGTTACTCTTAAAGGGAAGCAGGAAGGCGATAAACTTGAATCCATCTTAACTTTAGCAACATATCGTAGAGCGCTTCTTAAATTCTCTTAAACAACAGACGGTATGCAGGAGGGACTGCCGTCTCTCATCGGGGCTGTGCCCTCAAGCAGCTCGTGCCACTCATCATGATCTCAGCAGACGGCAGGTCACCATCATTATATATTGCGGAACCAATTTAAGTATTTTATGCCACCACTTGACGCCCTCTCTAAATCATTTTCATGTCTGCGATGATTGCGAAAGGGCTTGTTATATGCTGCTTCACTCCGAAAACTAGATAAGACGTTAACGTTATTCTTAAGTTAAACTAGTTTAAAGAGATGGTTTGCTTGGATATTATTGTTTGTGTTAAGCATGTTCCAGAGACTGCGGAGGCCGAGATAAGAATAGATGCTAGTGGTAGGGATATAGAGAAGCAAGGCTTGGTTTTCGACATAAATGAGTGGGATGAATATGCTATCGAAGAGGCTGTGCGTATCAAGGAGAAGTTTGGCGGGACTATTACTGTTATCACCGTTGGCCCCGAAGATGCTGATAGCACACTGCGCAAATGCCTGGCCCGTGGTGCAGATAGGGCGATCCGTGTGACTGACCCTAAAATTTCTGGTTCGGATGCCTACGCGATAGCTAAGATACTCTATAATGTTATTAAGGGTATGCGCTTTGATCTAATATTAACTGGGGTGCAGGCTAGTGATGATGAAAGTGCTCTTGTTGGGCCTGTTCTCGCTGAGATGCTTGGAATCCCACACGCCACAATGATTAAGAGGATAGAGTTTAGGGATGGGAAAGCTATCGTGAATCGCGAGCTTGAGGGAGGGTTTGAGGAGGTTCTTGAGGTTGATCTGCCAGCGTTATTCACGATTCAAACTGGGATAAATGAGCCGAGATATGTCTCTATAATGGCTATTCGAAGGGCTATGCAAAAGGAGATAAAGGTTTTATCTCTTATGGACTTAGGCCTAAGCGAAGAAGATGTTAGTGAGACGGGTTCATGGATAAGAGTTAAGGAAATGTTTACCCCGCCAGCTGAAAAGAAGGTTGAGTTTATTAGCGGGAGCCCGAATGAAGTAGCCTCAAGGATAGTTGAGATTTTAAGGAGGAGGGGATTAATTTAATGGTGGAAATACTTGTCTTGGCGGAGCATCGAGGGGGCCAGCTAAGAGACATAACCTTTGAGATGCTCACTAAAGCCATTAATCTCTCCAGTAAACTTGGCGCCGAAGTTATATCAATTGTACTGGGTAAAGATGTTAAAAGTTTTGCACCAACTTTAGCAGAATATTCAAATAGAGTTTTGTTAGTTGAGAATCCATTATTTGAGCATTTTAATTCCGACTTATACCAGGAGGTTCTTTCACGTGTAATTAGGGAGCTAAAGCCATTATTAACGTTGATTGGGCACACATCTTACGGCATTGAACTCGCCCCTAGACTAGCAGCTTCTCTAAATATTCCATTGGCCACAGACTGCATAGACATAACTTTTGAAAACAACTCACTCATAGTTACGCGGCAAATGTATGGTGGAAAGGTTAATGTTAGGGCTGTGGTCCGCAGGTCCGAGAGCTACATGGTTACTGTGAGACAGGGGAGCTTCATGGTCCAGAAGCCCTCTCCACCATTGGGTGGAAGAATAGAGGAGTTATCAATTCCCATGGAAAGAGTAGTGTTGAGGAAGCGCTTCATAAAGTATGTTCCACCGCCGCCGGGGGGAGTGGATATAACTGCCGCTGACATCATAGTATCCATCGGAAGGGGAATAAAAGATAAAAGTAACATTCCGTTAGTCGAGGATCTGGCTAAATCGTTGGGTGGGGTACTAGCCTGCACACGTCCAATTGTGGATAAGGGTTGGCTTCCAAGTGACCGACAGGTCGGGATCTCTGGGAAAACTGTTAAGCCAAAGCTATATCTTGCTCTTGGAATCAGCGGCTCTTTCCAACATATTCTGGGGATGAGGGGCTCAGAGCTAGTAATATCAGTGAATAAGGATCCGAAAGCCCCCATCTTTGGTTATTCAGATTATGGCGTTGTCGAAGACTTATTCAAGATAATACCAGTGCTTAAAATGAAAATTGATGAGGTAAGGGCTAGAAAGGAATGAAATAAATTGGCTCTAACAGTGGTTACTTTTATGCGGTGGAGAAATCTAACAAAAACAAACTTATTCCAGATTTAAATGGGGTGCCACACTTAATGTCCAGCGGCGTTAATGTTAAGGGAAGTGCAAGGAAATTTGTGGGTGTGGATCCAAGTAAATGTATTGGGTGTGGTTTATGTGAGCTTATTTGCGTCCTAGAGAAAGGCGAGGATTCCCTTAGCCCACTCCGCTCAAGAATCCATGTGGTGAGGATTTTGCCTTTCTTCAATGTTGTCACAGCTTGTAGATTCTGTGAGAACGCTCCCTGCGTTAAGGCATGTCCGAGGAATGCTCTCTTCCAAAATGAGGTAGGCTTAATCTCTTGCGACCAGGATAAGTGTGATCGATGTGGGTGGTGCGCGATGGCCTGTCCCTACGGCGCAATTACGCTACATCCGGATAGACCGCTGGCCCTAATATGTGATCTATGTAATGGGGAACCCAGGTGTATAGAATTGTGCCCTGCGGAGGCGCTATCCCTTGTCTCTGAAGATGAAGCTGAGAGCATGTGGAAAACGTCGATAGAGCAGCTCTTAATGAAAGTAGAGAAACTATTATCCATCCTTAAGGCGAGAGATGTAGCCTCCCTATTTGAGGGGGTTGACCAGCATATAAGGAAGTTTTATTGGAAATATATGGAAATGGACAAAAAGTATCCTCTTAAGCGCGCGGCTCATACATAAATTTCTCTATAACCTTGATACATTTTCCAAAAGAGCCTTAATTTCAACGAGGATTTGCTGATCTTTGAAATGCATTATTTCTATGGCTTTAGCTGGGCATGCTGCAGCGCAGGCCCCACAACCCTTACAAAGAATTTGGTTAACATTTACGTTCTTACCCTCGACAACCAACGCATTGAATGGGCACATGGAAACACATATTAGGCAGCCACTACATAAATCGCCATTAACTCTAGCGGTTATTGCTTCCGTCTCAAATTCTCCGGTAGACATGAGGATGCTCGCTCTCTGTGCTGCAGCACTGGCTTGGGCGACGCTGTCCGAGATATCTTTTGGACCCTGAGCAGCCCCCGCAATAAATATTCCATCGACAATCGTGTCAACAGGCCTTAGTTTTGGATGCGCCTCCTTAAAGAAGCCGTCAGGTCCAACCAACAAACCTATCCTTTCACGCAAATCTTTCGTCGACGCTGACGGAATAAGCCCAATAGATAAAATCACTAAGTCTGCTTCAGTCTCAATTACCTCCCCGGACAAGGTGTCCTCAGCAACTAGCTTCAAATTTTTAGTGCCTGGATCTTCAATGATTTCTGCAACCTTACCTCTAATATAGTATACTCCTTCACTCTGAGCCCTAGCATAAAACTCTTCAAACCCCTTCCCAAAGGCTCTCATATCAATGTAAAAGATCGTCACCTTAGCGTCTGGGATTCTCTCCTTGATTAACAGAGCCTGCTTTGTGGCATACATACAGCAGACCCTTGAACAGTAAATATTCGTCCTCTTATCCCTAGATCCAACACATTGGACGAACGCGATACGCTTCGGGATCCTTCCATCCGAGGGCCTTAAAATCACGCCCCTGGTCGGCCCAGTTGGGGCTAGGATTCTCTCAAACTCTAGCGCGGTAACCACGTTTTCATAGGTGCCATAACCATATTCCTCTAAAATCGATGGGTCAAATGTGCTGCATCCAGTTGCCACAATTATTGTCCCAACTTCAATCTCCATCCTCTTTG
This sequence comes from Candidatus Bathyarchaeota archaeon, assembly GCA_018396995.1. Taxonomy (GTDB): domain Archaea; phylum Thermoproteota; class Bathyarchaeia; order Bathyarchaeales; family DTEX01; genus DTEX01. The sequence goes on along the minus strand of JAGTQB010000001.1, from coordinate 75,842 downwards.
GCTCCTGAGCAAAATCTATTGCTTTAGCCCCGCGCGCTTGCACGCAAGCGTCAACACATTTGTAACATTTAATGCAATTTTCGATGTCAATAATGTAGATTAGGGGAACGGCTTGGGGAAATGGGACGAATATAGCTTTTCTAGGCCCAAGTCTCTCATCAAATTCGCTTGGAACCTCAATAGGACATACTTTAACGCACTCCCCACAACCATTGCAGATTTCGCTTATAATATACCGTGGTTTTATCTCGATCTCAACTTTAAAATTACCGATGAAGCCTGAAACCGTCTTGACTTCAGCATTTGTTAAGAGGTGGATCTTTGGGTGGTGCATTACCTCAGCCATCTTTGGGGATAATATGCACATTGAGCAATCCATTGTTGGGAAAGTTTTATCAAATTTTGCCATGAGGCCCCCGATGCTTGGCTCCTTCTCAACTAAGTAAACATCAAATCCTTCATTCGCGAGGTCTAAAGCTGCTTGGATACCAGCTATCCCCCCGCCAATCACTAGGCAACTTCTCTTAACGGGGACTTTAATTGTTTCTAGGGGCTCAAGCAGGTTGGCGCGGGCCACAGCCATCCTAACAGCATCAATAGCCTTCTCAGTCGCCTCTTTAGGCCAGCTTTCATGCACCCATGAGCAGTGTTCTCTAATGTTTGCCATGGCAAGCAGGTATTTATTTAACCCAGCATCTTCTATACACTTGCGAAAAGTTTGTTCGTGAAGATTTGGTGAGCAGGCGGCGACAACCACGCGGTTTAACCCATACTCTTTTATATCCTGCTTAATTAGCGCTTGACCTGCATCTGAACAGAGGTATAGGTGATCCTTGGCTATAATAACGTTTGGGAGATTACGTGCGTACTCAGTAACTTTCTTTACATTAATTACACCAGCAATATTTACACCGCAGTGGCATACATATACGCCTATCCTAACTCCCTCAGCATTGGCTCCTCCCAGAAAACTCGCCCTCCACCATCACCCAGCCTTTTCCATCACCACAATTTAGATAAAATATTAGAGGAGCGGAAAGAAAAATATAATTATTTCTTGAAATAACGATTATGGGTATGGCGCGGAGAGTAGTGAGGAGACTGGAATCGGAAGAATGTACTATTGCTAGAAGGACGATGTTAGGCTTATGTGACGAGCTGGTGATTGATAAGAAGCGTTGTATCGGCTGTGGCATCTGTGTAAAAGCATGCTATAAAGAGGCGCTAAAGCTCCTTAGTGCTGTGGTGCATGAAGGTAGGCTCTTAAAAAGGGGAGGAATTTCAATTAATATAAATGAATGCACATTTTGCGCTGTTTGCGTTAATTTATGCCCAGTAAACGCGATAAGACTTTCTAGAAATGGGGAATTGTATAATCCGGCGGTTGAAAAGGAAGTGCTCCCGAATATTCTGAGAGACGTCACCGTTGATGTGAGGAAGTGTAGTCCCACATGCGATCTTGCTTGTAAAGAGAGCTGCCCAGTTGAAGCTGTAAGCATCAAAGCCGAGGAAAAGGATGGAAGGATAATAAGGATATTGAGTGTTCAGGTGGATCGTGGCAAATGTATTTTCTGTGGGAGGTGTGAGTATGCCTGTCCACAAGGAGCAATATTTGTTGCAAAGCCATTTCAAGGACTGCTCCAATTAGATGTGAAACGTTGTCCAAAAGGTTGTCAAGCATGTGTAGAGATATGCCCCAGTAAAGCCTTATACCTAGATAGGGGAGGCAATATCAAACTTGAGGAGCAGTTTTGCATTTACTGCGGAGCTTGTAGGGAGGTTTGCCCAGAAAAAGCTATAGATGTAAAGATAAAGGGCATACTTTATGATAGAATTGCATCGAAGACGTGGCTTTCCATCCTAGAAAAATTAATTTCGCCTGAATACATGCGTGAGGAACTATACGTTAATTCCATAAAAAATTATGTGACCAGCCTACAGAAAATCCGTTTATAGTCGGTTAGCGTTGAAATAATATACTTAACCTTGACAATAATTTTCATTACTCACCCTTAAATTGATGGGGTATGAAGACTTCGTCAACCGCGTATATGAGGAGAAATAGTGTTGATGAGAGGACAGTTCTTGTCCTCTTCTTAAGCTACCTCTCTTTCTCCATGTTTAGATTGAGTATTGGCATGGCCCTTCCAAGCATTATTTCGGAGATGAGGATAAGCGAGTTTCAGGCGGGGATCCTATACTCGATTAACCTTTTATCAAGCGCCATTCTGTTAACGCCATCCGGGTTAATGGCGGACCGAATCGGCAGGAAGAGGGTGCTAATATTGGGCTACTTGCTTCTCGCCGCAGGGGTCTTATCCTTCAGCTCTTCGCCAAATTATCCTCTGCTAGTCGTCTCGTTGACGATGGCTGGCGTGGGTTCCAGCATGATAATTCCGAGCTATTATTCGCTTATGGGTGAGCTGCTCAGGAATGTCAGGGGGTTTGGGGTGGGGCTTGGTCTAGCAAGCTATCAAATAGGTGGGCTTATGGGGTCTTATCTAGTAGGCGCCTTTGTAGCTCTTGGGAATTGGAGAACCCCATTCATTATAATGGGGGTTCTTGAGATAATAGCCCTTCTCATACAGATCCCGTTGGTACACTCTCCCCCGTCAATTGAGGAAAAGCCTACAACATTCTTCAGTCTGCTTAAAATGAAGAATATTTTGATCTCATGTACCAGCATTTTTCTGGGCAGCTTCGGCTACTTCTCTACAACCGCCTGGCTCCCATCTCTGCTCCTCTCAAGGAGCATTGGTCCGATCGAATTAAGCCTAATCCTGGGACTCTTCTTCATCGGTGGTGCAATGAGCCCTCCAGTATTTGGGAGAATCTCTGAGAGAATTGGAAGGAGAAAGACGACATTTTATGTTAGTATGGCCGCCGCGGTGGTGGCTGCAGCTGCCCTCCTAATAAACCATTCACTTATATCCGCGATCTGCGTAGTTCTACTTGGAATATTCATATCTCCACATAGAAGTCTATTGGTGACGATTGTTCAGGAGGCTGTTCCAGGGAAGAATATCTCGGCGGCTACAGGCCTAACACAAACACTGGGGCTCTTTGGGGGAGCTGTCGGTCCAGTCATTTCAGGGGCTTTAATAACCCCATTAACAATTGACCATGCATTATTTTACTCCATAGTCTTGCCCAATGTGCTATGTGGGTTCATTACACTACTTATAAGGGAAAAGTAGTTCCCTATATTCCGCCTCAGCCAGAAGCTTTTTAAATTTTTACAACTTTTAATTCTTAAATCCTCATCATGGGGTAATAGATGAACCTTCATGAAATTATTCAGAAGAATAGTCTTCTAGAATGTATTCAGTGTGGCACCTGTACTGGAAGTTGCCCAGTCGCTAAGAAAACAAGTCTCAATGTTAGGAAATATATGCGTGAAGTCTCCGTCCTAGGCAGACTCGCCATTCATCCACCAAACGAATTATGGAGCTGCACAACATGCTCCACATGCGGCATTCGCTGCCCGAGGCAGTTGAAGCCATATGAGTTCCTGATAGACGTTAGGAGCATTGTTATTGAGAGTGGGGAAGTATCGCCGACGATTAGGGATGCCCTAGAAAGCGTGTATATGAATGGAAACCCGTGGGGAAGAATACGCGGAAAGCGCGTTGAGTGGTGCCGAGATTTAAATGTTAAGCATTTTTCTCAGGGAGCTAATATACTCTACCACGTTGGGTGCACGACATCCTATGATACAAGGGTTCAGAATGTGGCAAGAAGCCTTGTAGCATGCTTAAACTTAGCAAACATTGATTTTGGGATACTTGGCGGGGAGGAGAATTGCTGTGGCTCTGAAGTCTATTGTATGGGTGAGAAGGGTCTCTTTGAGTATCTTATGGAGGAGAACATAAAACTGTTTGACAAGTATGAGATTAGACAGATCATAGTTAATTGCCCGCACGGCTTCGACACTTTCAAAAATAGGTATAAGCAGAGGGACTTAGAAGTATGGCATCACTCCCAGTTCCTCGCAAAATTAATAGATAATGGGAAAATCTCTCCCGCAAAGAGTCTTAATAAAGTGGTCATTTACCATGATCCATGTTACCTTGGCAAGCGGAACAATATTTTTGAGGAGCCCCGAAAGGTTATCGAAAGCATAAATGGTGTTAAGCTCCTGGAGTTTAGCCGCTCAAGGAGTAGAAGTGTATGCTGTGAGGGGGGTGGTGGGAGAATGTGGGTTGATGTCCCTGGACCCCGCTTAGCAGAGATTAGAGTTAAGGAGGCTGTTGAGGCTGGAGCGGAGATTTTAGCGGTGGCGTGTCCCTTTTGTCTACTCACTATGGAGGATGCTGTAAAGACAACTGGGAATGAAGAGAAAATTAGGGTTATGGATATTGCTGAGCTGCTCGCATTGACCTTAACATGACCCTGATTGATGGTAGAAGAGGGAAAAATGAATTGGGCTCTACTTCTTTAATAGCTCCTCTTCAGGTGGCGGCCTCTTTATTAGCCCATGTCTCATCAATGCTTCTAGGCTCTCCCTCGCATTCTTTATAATCGCCACAGCCCTCTCATATAACTCCTGTCTGCTGAGCTTTATCCTTGCCACACCCTGCTCAATGGACTTTAGGGCGCATGAAACAGCCTCTCTCGGATAAACCTCCCACTCCTCCATTGTTGGCAAAATGTTATCTTCATGTATCCCTCTCTCCTCAGCAAACCTAGCTAGCTCCTCAGCAGCCGCTATGCACATGTCATCAGTTATCGTCTTCGCCCTAACATCTAAGACGCCGCGGAATATTCCCGGAAAACCTAGGCTATTATTCACTTGGTTCGGAAAATCGCTCCTGCCAGTTGCGACAATTTTGGCTCCAGCCTCCTTAGCCTCCCACGGCCATATCTCCGGTATTGGATTCGCGCATGCGAAGACTATTGGGTTATCTGCCATCATCTTTATCCACTCCTTTTTAATCACCCCTGGACCGGGCTTTGAGCAGCCTACGATTGCATCCACCCCCTTCATAGCTTCGGGTATACCGCCAACCCTACCCTCAGCATTCGTTATCTGAGTGAGTTCATACTTCCATGGGTCGTCCTCCTTCTTTATATCCTCCCTGCCCGGATATAATATGCCCTTTGAATCCACCATTATGATGTTTCCAGGCTTTACCCCCCACCTTATCAAGACGTATGCGGTTCGGATGTTTGCAGCTCCAGCGCCTATGAGAGTTATGAGGCTTTCTTTCATGTTTTTGCCAACAACTTTAAAGGCATTTATTAAGCCAGCCAATATCACGGTGGCGGTCCCTTGCTGATCATCATGCCAGACTGGGATCTGTAGGCGCTCCCTAGCCTTCTCCAGGACATAAAAGCACTTTGGCTTCTCAATATCCTCAAGGTTTATTCCGCCGAAGGTTGGTTCTATAAGCTCTAGCGCCCTAACAAGCTCCTCTGGATCCTTGGTCTTAAGGCATAGTGGAAATGCATCTACTCCGCCAAGATATTTGAATAAAAGCGCTTTACCCTCCATAACTGGGAGGGCTGCCTCAGGCCCTATATCCCCAAGCCCGAGAACTCTCGTCCCATCTGAGACAACTGCAACATAATTCCAGCGGTTTGTCAGTTCAAATGATTTATCTGGATTCGCCTGGATCTCCCTGCATGGCGCAGCTACGCCCGGCGTATACCATATTGCAAAGTCCTCGAAGCTCGTTATGGCGCACTTCGGCATAACCTGAACCTTCCCCTCATAGAATCTGTGTAAGGGCGGTGCGAGCAAGGAAGGTTTTTTAGCCTTGGCCAAAAGCTCTTCAACACTTAACTTCTCTTTCTCCAATACGAGCTCCTCCAAACATTGCCTTAAAGAAAATTGTTAAAGCCCCTCACATATATATGTTATGAGAGCTAATATCGCTATTTTCGGAAAAGATATATACGGTTGCAATCGAATGTTATACCAATATTTTCATTGGTAGGTTGGATGGAAGTTGGGCATAGTGGATGTAGTTGAGGAGGTTGCCTTCAATCTTATAAGGCAAGCTGTAATATATCTGCCGGAGGATGTTAAGGCCTCCTTAAAGAAGGCTTATGAAGAGGAAACTAGTGAAGCTGCAAAGACTCAGTTGAGGGCTATCCTCGATAACATAGAGCTCGCGGAGAAATATCGATACCCAGTATGTCAAGATACTGGCACAATCCTCTTCTACATTACCGCTGGCGCGGAGTTTAAGGATTTGGACAAAATTGAGAGAGCATTAATAAACGCCACGAGAAGGGCCACTGAGGAAGTCCCATTAAGGCCGAACTCTGTAGATCCTTTCACCCAAAAGAACAGTGGCGACAACACTGGGAGGTTCATACCCTACATAAATTGGGAGATAGCTCCAGGAAACACATTAGAAATAACCGTTATGCCGAAGGGAGGGGGTTCAGAGAACATGTGCATCGCCAAGGCAATTCCTCCTGGTGAAGGAATAAAAGGTGTAAAGAAGTTTGTCATTGAAACCATTGTTGAGGCTGGAGCTCAACCATGCCCCCCAACAATAGTGGGTGTGGGGATGGGGGGTGGAGTAGATATAGCCATAAAGCTCGCCAAAAAGGCTCTATTAAGACCACTTAACACACCTAACCCAGACCCAAACCTAAGTAAACTTGAGAGGGAACTATATGAAGCTGCGAATAAGCTTGGCATTGGGCCAATGGGGTTGGGTGGGAGGACAACTGTCTTAGGCGTGCATATCGATTATGCCTTTAGGCATCCAGCTTCATTCCCCGTCGCCGTAGCCTTCAACTGCTGGGCTGCTAGAAGAGCTTCGGCTAAGATTTATGCTGATGGAAGTGTTGAATATTTAACGCATAGGGGGGTGGAGTAGAGTGGGAGTCTACTACCTTAAGACGCCAATATCAGAGGAGGAGGTTAGGAAGCTCAGGGTAAACGATACGATATACATAACTGGGACAATAGTGACTGCACGCGACCAAGCCCATAGGAAAGCCCTAGAATACCTTAGGGAGGGGAAAGCCCTACCAATAAACCTTGAAGGGCTTGCAATTTTCCACTGCGGTCCAGTTGTCAAGAAGGAGGGGGATAAATGGGTGGTTGTCGCAGCTGGGCCAACCACAAGCACGCGTATGGATCTCTTTGAAGACGAGTTCATAAAAAACTTTAAGGTTAGGGTTATCATTGGAAAGGGAGGTATGGGTAAGAGGACCACTGAAGCCATGGCTAAGTACGGGGCCGTCTACGCAGCCCTCACCGGAGGAGCAGCAGTCCTAGCCGCAAAGGCTATAAAAAGCGTTAAGGGTGTCGAGTGGCTTGACTTAGGGGTGCCAGAGGCGCTATGGATCTTTGAGGCTGAAAACTTCGGTCCACTTACCGTCGCCATAGATTCGCATGGAAATAACTTATTCATGGATGTCTCCAAAAAAGTTGAAGAAAATAAAATAAAAATCTATAAGGAGATAGGTCTCACAGAATAACTAGAAACTGCAATTAATCACGAAGAAAAAAGTTTCTCTTTACTCTTTATTAAGTGAAACTCCGATTTCTCTAGAGAACTAGTTCCCTTATCCTTACCTTCCATATATTTAACCATTTAATAGCCGCTCAGTCTTTAATGCGGTTCCTCCATCATCAAATCGTCAGGGTACTTATCTGATATTAGTAATTGGGGTGGCTTTAAAGACCAATTTTGACCTCATGAATCTCATAAAAAGAATATTGAGGGCTAATTTAAAGGGAAGGCTTATTTTGCGATCGGACATTAACGTTAAGCTTGGAGGAAAAATGTAATGAGAGTAGCTGTTAGAGTAAATGGGCTCACAAAGAGATTTGGCGATAAAACCGCAGTAGATAAAGTTAGTTTTAATGTTGGGTTTGGCGAGGTTTATGGACTTCTCGGGCCGAACGGTGCTGGAAAATCAACCCTAATTTCGATGATTGCTGGTGTGATTGAGCCTGATGAGGGAACTATTGAGGTGCTTGGTGGCGAAGTGAGGGATTCGGAGATTAGGGCTAAGATTAATTATTGCCCTCAGAACCCCGCTCTATATGACGATTTAACTGGTTTAGAGAATTTAATATTTTATTCTAGCCTATATGGGATAACCGGGAGGAGGGCGCTGGAGAAGGCTAGGGAGCTAATAAAGAGAGTTGGGTTGGAGGGGTATGCGAATAAGCCAGTGAAAATCTATTCTGGTGGGATGAAGAAGAGGTTGAATCTTGCCGCCGCATTAATGAATGAGCCAAGATTGCTCATATTAGATGAGCCGACAACAGGCATGGACCCGCAAATGAGGAGAGAGGTCTGGCAGCTGCTGAGTGAGATTAAGGATTCAGATAGGGCGATAATAATCTCAACACATTATATGGATGAGGCTGAGGCTTTATCAGATAGGGTGGCGATTATGGATTCAGGCAGGATAATAGCTGAGGGTAAAACTGAGGATTTAAAGAGGAGCTACGCCTCTAAATCCGTGATAAGCATCGAGTTCTTTAACCCAGATGACCAGCAGAAGGCTAGAGAGGCGCTGTGCAGATATCTTGAACCAAGGGATATTGTGGCGATTAACGGCTCCATAAGGGTATATTCTGAGGATCCGGATACTCTTTTGCCTCAGATATCCCTAGACCTCTTTAAGGTTGGGGTTAAAATTGCTTCTATAAGGGTTGTTAAGCCAACGCTTGAAGATGTCTTCTTGAGGTTGACTGGTAGGAGGATTATGGAGGTTGAGGGCTAGCGCTATTAAAGCGTTTGTAGTGAAGGATTTTAAGGAGACCTTTAGGGATAAGGTTGCCGTCTTCTGGATGATTGCCTGGCCGCTAATATGGCTGGTTCTAACAGCCTACATCTTCATTCCTCCCGGAACAGACCGGCCCATGACGATGAGAATTGGCCTAGTTAATTACGATGTATCCCCAGGTTTTCCAGTAAACGGTTCAATTCTCATCAGGGCTTTAGAGGAGGCTGAGTATAAGGGTGTAAAGCTCTTTAATGTGAAAATCTATGAGGATAAGGCTCTTCTGCTTGAGGACATTAAGAGGGGGAGAATTGATGCTGGCATCATAATACCGGAGAATTTCGGCGAGAATCTGACTTTAGGCCAGACCACCTTAGAGGTTTATGTGGGCGCGAGAAGCATACAGTCAACCCAGATTAACCGCTATATGCTGGAGAGATTCATAGAGGAATTTAGCAGGGTTGTCTCCGAGGAGAAGATTGCTTGGGCGATGAAATTTATTCCAGGGGAATATGTTCCCTTAGAGGTCTTAGAGGTTGTTGAGGGATTCTTGAGGGGGCTAGCGAAGCCGGTAAACGCAACATTCACCGAGGTTTTGCCCGAAGCCTTAATTTCTAGGGAGGCTTGGATAGGCTGGTATACTATTGGAGCCATAGGAATGACCATGCTTTATAGCGGATTGAATATAGGCTCAACAGCGCTTTTAGAGGAGAGGCAGAGGGGCTGCCTACATAAAATACTAGCGTCGCCAACGACACCATCCGAACTAATATTTGGAAAGATTTTGTCGGGCATTCTATCTCTCTCAATCACATCGGTAGCTATAATTGTTTTTGGCGTATTTGTCTGTGGGGCAAAAATCCATTGGAGTCCGCTTCGCGCAGAGCATTGGATAGCGCCAATAATGCTCTTGGTTCTGGCCTCATTAACCCTTGGGATGGGGTCTATACTATCATTAATGGTGAAGAGCGTCGGGGGTGCCTCAAACCTAAGCACATCTCTAGGCTTAATGCTGGCTTTTCTGACGGGCATATGGTTCCCAAGGGAGTGGTTTCCAGCGTGGATGCGCATATTAGCCGATTATAGTCCGGCGACATGGGCTGTGGATGCCATAAGAGATGTGATTGTTTTTGAGGCTGGACTCATGGAGGTCGTGCATTATGTTATTGGAGCCGCTTTAGCAGCGCTTGCAGTCCTAGCTGTTGGAGTGATGATTTATAGGAGGATGCTGAAGAAATATCTTGAGAAATAAGATACTTCATCCTCCCACTATAGTTTCCAGCGAATATTCTAACAACGCCCGGAACCTTGAAAGAGAAGTAAGCCTGTTAAAGAGACATTTTCCAATAATAGAGCTGCATTTTTCCATAAAAGAAAGTTCGAATATGGTTAAAGAATGAGTTCATGAAAAAGCGCTTCTATCTACTTGAAAAGATAGAGTAACTCGGCTAAAAGATCCCTCACCCTATAGTTTAAACAACCCGGATAAATATCTCTAATCGCGGTTATTCATCTTTTGCTCAATTTTAGGGCTTTCAATTCTCTTTTTGAGATTCCCGCCGATGAGCTGGAAATGCAAACTCTGTCCACAAACTTTTCTTTCAATTCTCTTTTTGAGATTCCTTTAAAGCGGATGGGCGTTACATCTGTTCCCTGTTTTGATTTCACTTTCAATTCTCTTTTTGAGATTCTATCGTGTTATCAGCTTCATGACTTCTCCCATACCTATGCCTTTCTTTCAATTCTCTTTTTGAGATTCCTAATAGTCCCATCAACATTCGCACAAAAAGCATTCACATCCTCTCTTTCAATTCTCTTTTTGAGATTCATGACGTGGACAGAGCCATCATTGCAAACAACGTCATTGACTTTCAATTCTCTTTTTGAGATTCAACAATAGCGGGGGGCGCGGCGATCGCAGCGCTAACCGGTGCTTTCAATTCTCTTTTTGAGATTCTGAGCCAGATTCAACGCATACCATAACAGCCATACCGTATGACTTTCAATTCTCTTTTTGAGATTCAAGCCTGAAGCGCATGATACTGTTCATGCTGTGCGTGAATCTCTTTCAATTCTCTTTTTGAGATTCCTATACGGGCGTTGCAAGCGACATTGCAATGGATATGTTTACTGCACTTTCAATTCTCTTTTTGAGATTCTTTTATTGGCCCCTTAAAGGCCTAAGAGGCCTCTGACTTGAATAGTTCACTTTCAATTCTCTTTTTGAGATTCCTCTTTCAACTCATAATCTTCAGGCGTTGTGGTGGCTTCCTTTCAATTCTCTTTTTGAGATTCCTTGTCTTACGTGCCATTGATGAAGCCAGCAAAGTAGTGCTTTCAATTCTCTTTTTGAGATTCCACTGCAGTGGCGATTGAGGTTCAGCCGGCTGGAACTGGTACCTTTCAATTCTCTTTTTGAGATTCTTGCAGAGAATTTGAAAGGGAACATAGTATGGATGTGGAAACTTTCAATTCTCTTTTTGAGATTCTTCACAAACTTCTTTAGGCTAATCGGAAGATATAGGACACCTTTCAATTCTCTTTTTGAGATTCTCATACGTTGAGGGGGAGCTGAAGCGCATCAGGCCGATGAGCTTTCAATTCTCTTTTTGAGATTCTTCGATCTTGCTTAGCGGCTCAGTTTTACCAATCGGTGCTTTCAATTCTCTTTTTGAGATTCAAATCGGGTAAAATTGCAAAAGAAACGGGCATTTTTTGCATTTCTTTCAATTCTCTTTTTGAGATTCTGATACTCACGCCGGAGCTGGAAAGACTAAGACGAGAAATGACTTTCAATTCTCTTTTTGAGATTCCGAGGGTTTTTCTTGCCCTGTTTTCCTTTTTAGGCTGTTTTTGTATTTAAGGTTTATGGTGCCGCTTCGGTGGTTGCTGATCTGCATTTAGGGTATGTGTTTCCACCGAAGCCCAGTGGAAAAAATATAATGAATCAACATTTCTAGTGGAGTCATATTTTACCGCAGACTCTTGTGGAAAAAGAGAATTGAAAGAGGTGCTGGAATATGGCTTGCAACCTTGCTCAGCTTAGCCGCGAAAGCCCAAGGCTGGCCAAGTGATCCAAGAAGCGGAGCGCGATCTCACCGTTATGCCCGAATCTAGCGATTATCCGCCTGTAGCGCTCAAGCCTCTCCTCATAGTCATAGATCTCGCTCTTCACGCTAAACTCATTATTCCCAAATTTAAAAGGAGGTGAAAGGATTTGGACCCTGGAGGCTGGCGCCGGGTGCGGGATTTGAACCCGCGCGGCGCAAACGCGCCACAGGCTTAGCAGGCCTGCCCCCTACCAGGCTAGGGTAACCCGGCTGAGCATGCTCATCAAACTTTAAGAGCTGGTATATCAACATCATTTTAATTTAGCCAAGAAATTTAAAAGTTTTGTAGCTAATTTTGTGGAATTTCATTGAAAGGTTGAGACTTGAGGAGTGGATCTATCATTGGATACTCTACACTGTGAATTCTGCAATCATTATTGCATCCCCCAGCCATCGCGCGCACCTTAAAGCTCTTAGTCTACTTCTGAGAACGCTGGCCAAAATCTCCAAGATTTCTAAAAAGTTGTTACGCTGGGAAAATTTCGCTCCTAAATTATTCACGTTCGTTAACGCAGATTACTCTTATAGTCTTATTAGGGGGAGGACAAAGTTGTTAGGAGATTGCCAGTCCAGTTATAACTATGTCAAAGCTGAAGTTCCTTATGTCCGATATCTCTGGCGAGACCGTTAGCGTTAAGGTTAGGCTTAGCACTCTGCCGGGCAGAAGCCTCTGTCCCATATAATTCCATGTTAGTGAGATATATTTTGAGGCTTGTTCAGGGATCCAATTCTCTGTAGACAACGATAATCTTACTATCACGTTGCCAGTATTCTTCACATACACCATGATACTTTTTGATGAGCCGGGCCTAATAATGCCCCAATCAATCGACGTAAGAACATTTCTACACGATTTATCAGAGTAAACTGAGATGCCAACAACTTTTATTTGAATATTCCTTCTAGACGCACTTAAGCCAAAAGATTGATTCACAGCTAAGGTAACCATTAATAATGATGCTAAAAATAACGATATAATGAGGGTCCTTCTCATAATCCCACCAGCACGATTTCTTTAACGCTGGAGGGATAACCCATTGAAATCCTATGTAATCTACGGGCTCTCTGTCCCAGTTATGACAATGTTAAAGCTGAAGCTTGTTATTCCTTGAACGCTGCTTGAAACCGTTAACTTTAAGGTTACTTTTAAGACGCTGCCCGGCTGAACTTTTGTCCCACTTATATAATCCCATGTTAAAGTTATGTAACTTCCAGCGTTAGAGGGGTCCCAACCTTCCGTTGATAATGACAGCGTTATTGGAACATTCCCTGTATTCTTTATAAATATCTCAAGTGGCATTGATTCACCAGGGCGAATTGTCCCCCAGTCTATTGCTGTTACTGGATTTGTGCATGTGTTATCCCAATAAACCGCTAGGTTTACTCAGTAATTTAAAGCAAGATAATAACACAGAAATATTTAAAACAACTGATAAAGGTAAGGAGTTTCTAGAGGATTATAGGAGAATTAAGAGCATTTTGGATAAAATGCGGCTTTAAATAGTGTTAATCACCTTCCTTATATAAGTTATAGAATTCCTCTTTTGCTTTAACTTTTTCTCCACGTTCATCCATTTCCAAAAAATACTTTACTAAAAAATTAAAGATGATCTTTGCCTCCTCGTCAGTCAAGGAAAACCCTCTTAAAACGTCTAATATTACGTCTATGCCCACCCAGTCACGAGCCATAGAACATATTTTTTCGCAAATCTCATCTATCAATTTAAATCCTAGCCAAGTTGCTTTAAATATGATTTCTCTTGCCATTATAAATGCTTTGAGTAATCCTTTTTTAGAAAAAAAGGAAACACTTTTCAATTTAATATATCATATTTTATATAAAATCTTGATTTCTTAAATAGATTAAATTGATTTTTAGCTCTAAGCTTTTGGCTTTAAGCAACAGGTTTATTATCTTCTTTTGATCCATCTCAGTTCCCGCTCTCCAGTAAACATAGTCTAGTCTTCTATGAAAATATCCTTTGAAAATCAGGGACTAAATTAATAATGCTAGTTTTCAAGTCATTTGCCTTCGGCTTCGAGCAATAAGTCTAACAGCTTCTTTTGGTCAACTTCAGCCCTTGTTCTCCACCCTATATATATCATTTCATCCTCATCCTCAATCAGATAACCCATCCTCACAAACTTATTAATGCTTGTTTCAACACGCCACTCTGGAATCTTAGCCCTTAATAAATCTTCTAGTTCTTTTCTTGGAGCCTTCCCGCCCCTAGAGATTATGAATGCTATTGAGGCGCATAGTGCCGCTAGGTCATCTATTCGCCAGCCCATCATCTTAGCATCTTCAACGTTTACCTCATCCTTTAATGTAATGTAAAACCTTGCCTTATCATACTGCTCATTTGACGGGTTCTCTGGTGGGTTAGTCTCCTCCTCAAAGACGGTTTTAATTGTGAGCCCTATCTTTGCTAAGTATTCATTTAATAGGTTTATGACCTTTAGATAATCTGAGCCTATCTTCTTTTTAAGCTCCCATCCCCTCGCTCCTGGGATGGAGTGTCTCTTGTAAAAGAGCAGTTGTGCAGCCTTTCTTATTTTTGTAGCATGGTATGCTTTTCTCTCTCCGCTTCTTGCTTTTCCCTCCATTTCACCCACTCTTCAAAGCTTATGGCTATTGGGAAGGATATAACTTCGCTCTCTGGGGGCCGTGCAAGCTTATCGTTTGGCAATATAAATATTTCGTCCTCAAGGGGGTTTATTTCAAGCCTTGCATAACCATAAGTTATAAGAAAACTGGTTAAGTAAGCTCTTCTGATAGTCTCTTCGAAAGTATCTGAATTGATAAAGTTCCAGTACTTAATCTTTCCGCCTTTAAGAAAAGAGTTCTTTAGTTCAAGCCAAATCCTCTCCAGATCGGACATAAAGGACTCGTCTGCCAACACTCCTTCCTTAATAGCATCTTCTCTCCGTATAGCCTCTGGTTCAGTCATAATGTAGCTGGTTTTCTTCCACCTCTCGCTAAGCGGGAGTAGGTTACCCCAGTACTTAAGCGCCTCACGGAAACATCTCATTGTCAGTTGCTCAAGCTCAACTATTGGACGCCACGCCCTGAGAAATATTTCAGCAATTTCATCCGCCGGCAAACTACGAATCTTTTCTTCTATTAGGAGGGGATCTCGATAAAGTTTAGTAGCCCTCTTCTTAACCCACTCACTCTGCATTTTAACTACAGATGCTATGTGATTAAGAGCTTCCGCGTCTAAACAAAGATCCTCATTCTCCCTCCACATAGGAAAGTAACTCTTAATAACTTTGATGAGATCTTCAACATCAACTGAATAAGGATCTAAGCCCTTGAGCTCAATAGATTTACAGAGGTTAATTATCCGTAAAAGCTCTTCGCGAGCGGCTATAATATCCTTCTTAGACATACTACTCGCTTCTGACGTCATTGAGTAACCTCCCTTATAAGTGATTTACCCTCAATATTTTGAACAACAATAACATGAACATTTTTTCCCTCAAAGAACATTTGGTTCGGCGTTATTACTAAGTATTGTGAACTTTCATCACCGATAGCTGATATTATAAGATTTGCAAAGACTTCACGATTCCTCGGATCCATGTGCACATCATATTCATCTATTGCCCTGAATGGAGATTTTATATGCTTCTGAAGAGCTAAGAGAAATGCCATTGTCGCCGCGCTCCTCTCGCCTCCACTCTGCGAGTAAATGTTTAATGGTATCGGCTGGGACCCCCTGAACCCTACGTGAATCTCTATTCCAGCCTCCTCAATATCGTCCTCGTTGATTAGGCGAACAAAGCCGACTCCGGCAATCTTTGAGAGAATGTTCTGGTACTCGGCATCAACACTCCTTAATAAATCCTTGATAACCATCCTCCATTTTTCCATACGAGCCTTAATCTCCCCCAAAGTCTTCTCTTTATTCTCGGCCGCAATCTTAGCTCTCTCCTTTAATTCAAAGTAAAGCTTAGAGTATGATTCATACATTCTCTCTACCTCCTCCGAAATATCTGTCATGGCCATTAGCCGCCCATCTATAACCCTGATCTCCTCTATAATCTCGTTTGGGCTCCGTGTAGTTGCTACGCGTGCACCCTTCTCCTCAGCCCTCTTAACAGCTTCATTAAGGCTGAAGAGCATATAATCTAATTTCTTATCTAGGGAATTTATTTCACCTAATAATGTTTCCCTCTTATAATTGAGGATAGCCAAGTCAACCTTATTGTCAACGAGCGTATCAGTTAATCTATCTATCTCCTCCTCAGCTCTTCGCATCTCATCCTTAATGTCTAGGAGCCTAACTTCAATATTGGCGAGCTTAACATCGCTGATCTCCATTAAATCCTTAATCTCACCGATTTTGGATCTGATGGCATTGAGTCTCCTCTCAAAATCGCCTACAGTCCTAACGAGATCATCTTTTACAGTGCTCCATGAGTGGAAGTTAACGCTTACTTCGGGCTTTGAAATGCTTCTTAAAAGGTCTGTGAGGTCTTTCTCCGCGTGCATGAGAAGGTCTTCCAGGCTACTTAATATTTCGCCGCTCCTTGAGATATCAACCATATATTTAGCCCTTTCCCTCTCAAGAGATATTATCTCCTCTAGGAGAGAGCCCCTCTTCTCCTTTAGATTCGCAACCTCACTTTTAAGGAGAGCAGTTTTATCTTCCAACTCACTAATTAAGGATTCAAGAGCATTTATCTCCGCCTTTTTAGCCTCAACCTCCCTCTTCAGCTTTTCAACCTCATCCTCCCTCCTAACAACCTCAGCCCACGCCAGCTCACGCTCTAAAAAGCGCCTCTTTAAAATCAACTGTTTCTTTTCCTGGTACCGGTCATATTGCTCACGCCAGTAATTGAGGGTTTGCTCAATCGACTCAAGCATCTTCCTTAGGGACTCTTCCTCGCTTAATACGCGGCTCAGCTTACTCTGCGCTTCTAGAACATTTCTGCGATAAGCCTCTAGACCAGTGGCTGACTCAATGAGCCTAAGCTTCTCTTGCGGCGAGAGCAGAATAAACTGTTCAATCATATCCTGATGCATTATTATCAGCATATTCTCTGGATCAACGTTAAAACGCGATAGGAGCCTTAAAACATCCGCTTTACTTGCCACAGCATTATCGATTTCAAACCAGTATTTGCCGTCACGCCTCAAAACCCTAGTCAAATAAATCTGATCCTTATTTATCTTTGGGACTGGGCGCTTACCCTTAACCTTAGCGTTATTCAAGACCAAAGTTACGCGACCAACATCCTTCCCCCACCTTATTAGGTCGCTGAGCCTTTTAGAGCGCTCAGTATAGGATTGGCTCAATGCAACTGATATTCCAAGGAGAATAGATGATTTGCCAGCGCCATTAGGGCCACAGATTATATTAACGCCAGGTTTAAGGGGTATCCTAGCATACTCATATGACATAAAGTTCTCTAATATCACTTCTGTTATCAGCATTCTCGCTCTCTCGGAAGAATAATGGATTAACCCCCATTTAAGGCTATTTTACAGGTATGCTACTAAAAGGTTGGTTAGGATATATGTAAGATTATTGTGGAATTAGAATACCCACTTCTGACGTTGCATTATAGGCGTGGTTATGCTCTGGGAGCTATCATGGCGGCTGGACGTGTTTAAGTCTCTCGCTAGCCGGCTCACCGCCAACTCCCCAATCTTCTTTAGGAACCTCGTGTATCAGAACCTCTACGGCCTCCGCTGGTATACCTAACTCAATGAAAACCTTAGTTACACCGGATATGACCTTCCTCTTTGCTTCGCTAGAGAAGCCCCTCCAAACATATACGTGAACTATTGGCATAACTAAGATTTATCTTAAATTTGCCTTAAGAATTTTTTGGAATAAACATAGAAAATTTCCCCATAAAGTGGCTGTAAATTTTGTATATTTTTGATAATTGGGGAATATTATTTAATAGTATTGGCTCTAATCTTCACCAGCTTTTTCTCTTAACTGGCTCTAAACTTAATTATCTTGTCCCCCTTCTATAAAGTATTGGTGCTGATTTAGTTTGAGCAGTGGCTTTGCCTTTATACATGTGGCTGATACCCACCTCGGATATGAGCAGTATAATCTCAGCGAGAGACGAGACGACTTCGATAACGCATTCTCCGAAGTTGTTGAGAAGGTTCTGGAACTTAGGCCTGATTTCGTGATAATTGCTGGAGATCTATTCCACCACGCTAGACCATCAAACATAACTCTGGAAAGGGCTGTTAGGAACTTTAGGAGGCTAAAGGAGGCAAATATTCCAGTTCTAGTTGTTGATGGATCGCATGATCATGCGCCGAACGTTGTGACTGGAACTATACTCAATCCACTTGATACTGCTGGCTTAATATGTTACCTTCCAAGACATGATGGTGCATGTTGGGAGAATGATTACTGTTATGTTTACGGCATACCAAACTTTAGGACGAGGGAGAGGTTTGAAGAGAGGATATCAGGCTTTTATAGTCTCAAAAAACCCGCACCCCGAAAAGACAAATTTAATATATTTGTCTTTCACATGGCTTTAGATACTTCAGAAATAAGTAGTGTCTTTCCCAGGGCTGCGGCGGATGCCAGCCCAAACCTGATTCCAGACGGCTTTAACTATTATGCTGGTGGACACATACACGCACCAATCCATTTCAGGTTAAGGGGCGGCATCGTGGCCTACAGCGGCTCAACGGAGAACGTGAGCTATGAAGACGCAGCCTTCATGAAGGGCTTCTACTATGTCGAAGTCAGCCGAGACATGGAAGTCAATTTAAATTATATAAAGCTCGAAAGAACACGCAAGTTTAAGGTTATAGAGAGGGATTACAGTGGGCTCCATCCAAAGGATATAGTTGAGGCTGCGGTGAAGACTGTGAGGGAGGCTGATGAGGCTGGGGCGGTTATAGTTCCTGTCTTAAAGGGGGTCCTCCCAGTAGGGGCATCTAAGAAGGAGATTGACTTGGCTAGAATTAGGAGTGCGGCTGAGAAGGCCCTCATAGTGCACCCAATTGTGTTTTTGAGGGAGACCGAAATCTCCGAGGAAATCATAAAGGGTATCTTCAATGCTGGCATGAAAGATTTGAGAACAAAATCTTACGAGTATTTCCTACAGTTTTTCATACAGCGCAATTATAGTCGTGAAGAGGCTGAGAAGAGAGCACGTGCAGCCATAGACTTGATTCAATATCTTGTTAGAGATGATGAGGGCAAGGTCAGGAAGATTCTGGAGGAACTATTCTAATGAGAATAGAAAGCGTTATAATAGAGAATATTAGGTCACATGTTAAGACCACTGTGAGGTTCTCCAAAGGCTTTAATTGTCTTGTCGGCGGACTTGGGGCTGGGAAAACCAGCATATTATACGCTATAGACTTCGCCCTATTTGGAGAGCCACTCGGCAGAAGCTACGATTACCTCCTCAGAGAAGGAGCCAATTACGGGAAGGTTATATTAAAGTTTGTTGAGGGCGGGAAGGAATATGCTATATGGAGAGGTCTTAGGAGGAGAGGAGATAAAATAAGCCACGATCCAGAATTGCTGAAGCTCTTTGAGGGGAGTAAGCTTATCGCCGAGACGAAGAACGAAGCAGTAATAGAGCAGCTAAAGTCGATTACTGGACTCGATAAGGATATCTTTCGAAACATCGTTTGGATCAGGCAGGAGAGGTTAAAGGAAATACTAGATATGGCGCCAAGTGATAGGCAGAGGGTTCTCGATCAGCTCTTCGGGATATCTGATTACGAGACTTCTTGGGCTAACATTAGATCAATCCAAAAGTGGTATGAGAGTGAGCTGGAGAACCTCTCTAAGGATCCGGAAGTCGTTGGCGCTAGGGAGGTTAGGGAGAGATATGACGAGGCTGTGAGGGAGCTTGTGACTAAGGAGGCTGAGATAGAGGATGCCAAAAAGAGACTTGCGGAAGCCGAGGCTAAACTAAGGGAGACATCTGCCAGATTAGGAGAGCTCATGGAGCTGCGCAGGAGAAGTGATGAGCTCAGGGCTAAAGAGATGGAGCTTAAGTCTAGAATCAGTGCTCTTGAGAATGTTTACATGAGACTTATGAGTGATGTTAAGGAGAGGAAGCGGAAGATAAGTGAGCTTGAGGGCCGTCTCGAGACGCTCCTCAGTCAAGAAGGCATCTTTAGGAGGAGACTTACGGAGCTGGGTTTTCAGGCAGATATGACGCTTCAGAGTCTACAGGCATATATTAATGCTATTGTTGGGCAGATATCGAGCATACGGGGTGAGGAGGAAGGCGTCAGAAGTGAGATTAAAAGGATTAGCCAACGCCTATCAAGCTTAGCGATGGAGAATAAGTGTCCTCTATGTCTCCAGCCCCTTCCACCCGAATATAAAGAGGGGCTAATGAAGCGCTTCTATGACGAAATAGCGAACTATAAGCAACAACTAAATGAGCTAGATAAAAACGCTAAGGAGCTGGAGCGCCTGAGAAGCACCTTATTCACAATATTCTCCAGCCTCCAGAGCATAATTCCTAAGAGAGAGGAGATCGTTAGGCAGATTGAGGATGAGAAAAAAGCCCTCAATAAAATTGTCGAGGAGATGAGGGTTAAAGAGATAGAGCTTAATGAGGTGAGGAGACAGCTCGAAGAAACGTTATCCATGATAGCGGGCTTCGATTACTCCGCGCTTGAGGAGGCGCAGAAGCGCTATAATGAGGCCTTCGAGGAGTACTCAAACATAAAGTCCAGGGTTCAGATCCTAGAGACTCAGAGGAGCGAGATAGTAAATAGGTTGAATAATCTTAAGTGGCGGCTAGACATGGCTCAAAAGAAGATGGAGCGCTTAGAGAAGGTTAAGAGGATTCTCACTTTCATTGAGGAGGCTAGAACAGCCTATAGGAGCATACAGCCAAGAATCCGCAGCGACTTTGTGAAGTACCTTGAGAAGCTCGTACAGCAGATACTTGATGAGCTCATGGGACCCGAAAAGCCGCCCTTATCGGTCAGCATAGATGAAAGTTATACGCCAATAATGAGGGGCGAGGAAGGGTATGAGAGGGGCGCGCATAACCTATCTGGCGGCGAGAGAACTTTCCTAGCCATCGCATACAGGCTTGGCGTAGGCCAGATAATCATGCACCTCAAATCCGGGAGAGGTCTCAGCATACTTATACTTGACGAGCCGACAGAGAGTCTTGGCAGGGAAGATGGATCAATAGATAAGTTAGCTGAGATGCTCTCGCGCCTAAAGAGCATTGAGCAGATCATAGCGGTGACGCATAGTGAAGCCTTTGCGGAAAAGGCGGACTATGTTATAAGAGTTGATAAAAGGGAGGGTAGAAGCATAATAGTGGAGGAGGCTTTAGGCTAGGAGGGATATAATGGCTCTAGCCGACGTATCCGGAGAACATGAATTTTATTGCTGTGGAGCTAAAGTCTTACTTAAAAAGGGTAAAATAGAGGTTTTATCTAAGCAGAGGGTGGCATATTGCCCCCTCCTAGAGCAACTCTCTGGAATCCGTGAAGTTGATGTTGATGCTGTTAAGCGAGTCGTCGAGATGAAGGTCAGGAACATTGGTTTCTGCTGTGAGTGGAGGGTCTTCGACCCCACTAAAGTAGTGCCTTACGGCAGCTCGGAGATTATATCAACATGTATGGAGGATGGCATTATAGAGTGTGGAGTAACAGTTTGTGAAGGCGCTGGGACAGTCATAACAGCGAACCCAAAACTCGTTCAGGAGATTGGGGCTAGGTTAACTGGTATAATTAGAACCAGCCCAATTAGGGGGATAATAGAATATATCAAGAGTAGGGGAGGAGTGATCTTGGATGAGGGAAGCGCTATAATAAGCCAAGAGAAGGGTGTTTTAAAGGCCGCCGAGCTAGGCTATAAACGTATAGCAGTCACCGTAGCTGGCTTCAGCCCAAGCTCGATATTGGAGATTCGCCGGATAGAGGGGGAGAGAGGACTGGAGGTTGCGATCTTCTCAGTATGTAATACATGTATCTCTGAAGAAGATGCCGAAATAATAGCTTCTGGAGCAGACATAGTTTGTGCCAGCGCCTCCCAAATCATACGTAGGGTTGTTGGGCCGAGGGCGTTAATGCAACTCGGCGTAACGATACCTGTCTTCGCATTAACGAGATTAGGCAAGAAGCTTCTTCTATCATACCTCAATAAGTTTGATGATAAGATTGTAGTATTCAGAGTAGACAATCTACCATACCTTGTTGAGGGGAGGGGGCCAAAACTTAGGGAATGAGATTAATAGTTGACCGAACCTTTTTCGGCACAGAACCTTTAAAATGGTAGTTTTAGATCTTCTCCGATAAACTTAATAAGCGCTGATGAAGAGACTATTCAATTCATTATTGCAGGGGATGCAGGTATGTCAGAAAAAACTTTGAAGGCCTTTGGCTTAAAGGCTGAGACTGGAAGATGGATCTTTGTTATAGCTGGATTGGCCATGATGTTATGTCTCGGCGCCGTCTACGCTTATAGTATCATTAGAATTCACTTCGAGAAAATCTTTAAAGAATTTGGCCTAAAGATCTCTGCAACCGAGATGCAGATCCCCTACTTAGTATTCTTGTTTCTCTTCGCGTTTACAATGCCACTCATGGGCAAATACATCGAGAAGCATGGTCCTAGGAAAGTCGCGCTTCTCGGCGCCATTCTAGTGAGCTTAGCGTGGTTCTCAGCATCCTTTGCAACCTCCCCATATATACTTGTTCTCTTATACGGCGTGATTGGCGGCGTGGGTGTCGGCGTAGCCTATAACTGTCCAATCGTAGTCTCTGCGAGATGGTTCCCGGATAAGAGGGGATTAGCTGTCGGCTTAACGGTTTTAGGCTTCGGTTTCTCTGCAGCCGTTGTGGGGCCGTTGGCGGACTACCTCGCTGCGAGCCTAGGAGCGCAAATGATGTTAAGAACCATTAGCCTCATTTTTTTAATAATCATGATTTTTTCAGCAATATCTTTAAGGTTCCCTCCAAGCGATTGGACCCCGCATGGACGGAGCTCTACAAGACAAAGGATTACTGAAGGCATGGACTTAAGTAGGGAGAGAGCTATGAGGACGGTTACTTTCTATGCCCTTTGGATATGCTATATAATTGGAACCTTAGCTGGCTTAATGGCGATTGGCATATCAAAGCAGGTTGGTTTAGAGATCGCTGAAAGGCTCGGTTTAAGTGAGGGGGAGGTGTCACCTCTGCTCACAGCCCTTTTGGTACCCTTCGCCTTATGTAATGGTTTCGGACGCCCACTCTTCGGCTGGCTAACCGATAAACTCACCCCAAGGAAGACAGCAATAATCTCTTTCGCTCTAATTCTTACGGCATCCCTGACAACATTCATGCTACAGAACTCTCTTCAAGCATATATCTTCACATTCGCTGTTCTATGGCTAAATCTGGGAGGGTGGCTCGCAATAGCTCCAGCTGCAACAGCATCCTTCTTTGGGACGAGAGATTATGCAAGGAACTATGGACTTATCTTCACGGCATATGGTGTTGGAGCTCTTATAGGAAACTTGGTAGCTGGTTATGTAAAGGATATTCTTGGATCCTATATGACCGTCTTCCCAGTAATCGCAATCCTCTCGATAATAGGCATAGTAATAGCGGCAGTTTTCCTAAAACCTCCAGAGATTCAAGAGAAGAAAGATGAAGGCTAAGACAAGACTACTCAAAAAGGTGTTTATAGACGCTTAGAGAAGCCTCCCTAATACACAGTTACCGTTTAATTATTTTTTTAGCACCCTAAACGAAAGCTATAATTGGGATTGAGAGATGATTAAAGTTGGCTGCTGTGGCTTCCCTGTCTCCCAATCAAAATACTATGAAACATTTATTCTCGTTGAGCTGAATACAACCTTCTATCGATACCCAAGCTTAAAGACCGTTGAAGGGTGGAGAAAGAAAGCCCCAGAGAACTTCGAGTTTACGGTTAAGGCTCATCAGGATATAAGCCATAAATATAAGCTTAATATTGAGTGGGCCAGAGAGTCATTCGAGAAGGTTAAGCAGATATGCCGCATACTGAGGGCTAGGATAATACTCATACAGACGCCAGCCTCATTCACCGTGAAGAGCATTAATGATGCTGAGGATTTCTTTAAGAGAGTTGAACGGGAAGATTTAGTCTTAGTCTGGGAGACGCGTGGCCCAACGTGGGAGAGTGAAGAGGGACTTAAAATCCTCAGGGACTCTTTAAGCAAGGTTAATGTGACGCATGTAACGGATCCCCTAAGGCTTATGCCAGCCTACGTGGCGGATGTAGCCTATTTTAGGCTACATGGGCTAGGCGAGAGACTTTACTATTATCAGTATACGAATGATGAGTTGAGGAAGCTTCATGAGACAGTTAAGAAGTATGAGGGCTTAGAAATGGGCGTATATGTTCTCTTTAATAATCTCGCAATGTTTGATGATGCGAAGCGCTTTAAATTTTATATCGAAAACGGGTACTTCCCACCATTAACTGGCAATTATGGTATGGATGCCATAAAAGCGCTCATCGGTTCAGCAAGATATCCCGCAACTAAGAAGGCGCTTATTGATAGGATTGGTTGGAGACTTGTTGAAATAGAGCCTAATAGGCAGGTTAAACTTGGAGACCTTTTAAACACAATACCCGAAGGAACATACAAGAGCTCGGAGGAGCTTTTAGAGGAGCTTAAGGGCCGCGTAAGCTTCTAATATACTCCCAGAAAACCATCAGGTAGTAGGCTTGTTGCAAGCATAACCATATTGATGTCTTTATGCTCCTTCCATGCTCTACTCTCCATGTTAAGTTGGTTTAACCAAAACTTCTCGATCTCTTCAGAAATCCACCTATACCCCACTACACTTCTCACAAGAGAGTAGACTTCACTGTTGTCCCTGAGAATCCTATTGCTCTCAACTAGCTTGAGAAGTCTCTCCGCGGCCTTAAGCCCAATTGACAACCCGGCCTCTCTAAAAGCTAGTCTCATGCCAGCTGGAAGTCTGAGGAATCTGGTTGCCAGCGAGAGCTCCAGGCTCAGGAGAGCCGTGTTCAAAATATCTGCCAGCAAACTCATTTTATCAGGTTTACCATATAGGATTATTTTGGCGAGGAAATAAGCAGACCATAAAAGTTCGCCAACGCCAAGTGGATCGTTCGTCGTCCAATCCATTCCCAGACAGATTTCTTCTAATTCCATAATTTCTGAGAGCAAGTTTAGGTTTGGCTCCTTTGGAGCGTCAATTGAAAGATTCATGTAGGTGATTAATCCATCTAGTGGGTCATGCAATCCCATTAGTGGCACGAGTGGCCGTGATAAATCTATGCTCATCTTCCAGTAAATACGCCTACGCCCATCAGGAGCCATATAAATGAAGGCTCTATGCGCGGTTTTGGCCAGCTCAATCGCCCAGACCTTATATTTAATGTCTCCAGTAGCCCTACTAACCATGTTGAGTGCATGCATCCATTTAGTCAGGTAATGATAGTATTGTCCATCCCTCTCCCACTCTAAAATCTCATCATATGGCTCCTCTGGTCTCCGTTCGGGTAAGGGTTTTCCTATTCTTAGGCCCCCTATCGTCGGGTGCTCGTAGCCATCCTCTTCACTAAGCCCGCTTATCCAACCCCTCCTCAAATCATCTTCACGGTGTCTACCAAGGATGTAGTGAACTTGGTCGACTAGCTTAAGCGCTAACTGAAGGTATCTTAGATCAGATTTTCGGCGATATAATTCTAGGAAATTGCATACGGCAAAAGCATCTGTCCAAAGGTATCTCCTAGGCTTTAGGCTTGAGGATAGACCCGTCTCATAAGCGAACTCAAGCATTATTTTCTCGGCAATCTCTACTGGATTTACCATTCTCTTCCAGCACCTAAGGGCCGACATGACCATAAATAGTTTGGACTATTACATACTTCAGCCCTCTGCCATTGAGTATCTCTCTAACTTTAAGCATCTCCTTATATCTCGGTCTCTTAATCTCCCTCCTCCTAAAAGTTGGAAAGTAGTCTAGGACGCACACCTGAACCTCTGGATCTATAGAGTTTATTTTATCTCCTATCTCAGCGAGCTCCTCAAGACTCATGAATGCCGAATTATATGGGATTCCAACTCCGATGTACACTTTATCCCTATAGTTATCTACCAAATATTTTACAGCCTCCCAGCTCGTCTTTAAATATCTCTCGGCTAGGCTCCTATCAGTTATGCCAGTTATATTCATGAAGGTCTCCACACGAATACCTTTCGGCTCAACACCAATGTTGTTGGCGCCCGCCTCAACGAGTTCATCTATATATGCGGGTGTAAGTAATGTGCCATTACTATCCAAATGCAGCCTAGCCCCTTTATCCGGATTAAGTCTCCTAAGCTCCCTAAAATACTCTATTAGCCAGCGCCTATTTAGCGTGGGCTCGCCACCACTAATAGCCATGCCTTTAACCCCATAAATCCTCCTATAATAAGTTATCTCTCTGGCAGCCTCAATCGGACTAATCGGTTTAGAGGAGTTATCGTATGTTACACTGTAGTTCTGGCAGCTCCTACAGCGGAGGTTGCAACCAGCAGTCCAAATAGCAACCTCAATGTATCTTCTCCCCTTCTCCTCAAACCAGGGGGTAGCCTTACCGCCAACAGTATGCGGCTCGGGTCCATGAATTATTCGTAGAGGCATTATATGTCTCGTATCCGTGCTTATCTTCATACCATCTTTAACTCCAGTTAAGCATGCTCTAACAACCTCGCCATTAGCTATGACGGCGCAGCTCCAGCATCCGCCAGAGCTGCATGGGGCCTGTATTATACCTTCATCCGGATATATCCCAACCTCATAACCACATAACCTTAAGGCCTCCTTAATAGTGATCCTCTCGGGCACATAATATGGAACTCCATCAACTATTACATTGATCATCTTTCTAGGGGATTCATCCAAAACTATTCTCCTGGCCTCATAGGGGCATGCAAGGTAACACGCTAAGCAGCTAACGCATTGACTATTCAGGCATCTGTTGACGGTAGCGCAGAACCCACATTTCCTGCAGAGTGAATCATCCTTTATAACTTTGGTGAACATCCTTCTCCCAATGATGCTGCTCCAACTAGAATATTATTTCTTGGACATTTATTTCTTCATCGAACCCTTGCGTCTATCGCTATCTGCCATTTATATGGCGCAACCTCTCTAACAACCCTTTCAGTTAATATCGCTTCGATAAATTTACCTGCACTCGCGACACCATTAATCAAGCTCTCCCTAGCCTTCTCAATCGGATACGGAGCCTCAGAGAACTGGTAATAGTGTATTATGCCGCCTGAGGGCTTAAGCGCCATGCACGCAGCATCAATAAACTCCGCAGCTTTCTCTGGAAGGTTCATTATAACCCTATCAGCGATATGAGTAAGTCTGGTCCCTATAACCTCTCGTGCATCACCAAGTATTGGGATAACCTTACCCTCAACGCCATTAGTATAAATATTCCTCTTAAGATAACCAATTGCGTCCGGATTTATGTCGATGGAGTATACTAATACATTGCTACGCATCTTCGCTATTAGAATTGAGAAGGGACCCACCCCCGCAAACATATCAACTACCACTTCGCCATCATGAACTTGCGACGCAACCCTATAATGCTCATAAGATAGCCTTGGCGAGAAGTAAACCTTCCTTAAATCGAGATAATATTTGCATCCATGCTCCTTATGAAGGGTTTCAGTATTATCTGAGCCAGCTATAACCTCATAATCCCTAACCCGATAAGTACCTCTAACAGCGCCCGACTTAGCGAGGACAGACCTAACTCGCTTATATACTTTTAGTACCGCTTCGCCTATGAGATACTTATGTGGCTCAAGCTCCTCGGGTATTTCTACAACCGCTATATCTCCAATAAAATCTATAGATCTCGGAAGACTCGCTAATAAATAAGGAGGAAGCTTATCCTCCAGATAATCGACTATAGTCTTAGGCCCCTTCACGCGTACGGGAAATTCATGAAGGGAGAACTCTAACTCTTCTATATGCTTACTGATCTCATTTAGAACCGTGTTAGAAGGCTTCTCCTTGATAGGTATGAGTAGGTGATCGCCTAAATTCAATATCTTCAAATCTTTGTTTATAAGACTAAGTTTATTTAAAAGCCTTATCGCCTTCTCACCGAACCTCTTATGAATTTTAATGCAGTGGGATCTAACTAGCCTGTTCATATTCCATCAACAGCCAGCAGGAGAAAACGGACTAATCTCGACAAAAAGAATAGTACGAAATAAAGATTATGCTTCCGTTGTCGTATGAAAAGTTTCCTGGCAACTAGTCTATCGCTTCTTGTCATACCTTTGCGCTTAAGCCTCCTCCAGCTCTTGAGTATCGAGGTGGCAACAGCACATGCCGAGTGGCAGAAGTGTGTTGAATAGTCCCATCTCGATTTCCATTCTTTATAGATATGCTTCCTCAGCCTAGCATAGCTGGTTATGTTATCCTTTAACGCCCTTTCAATGCAGAAATTCAGCATATCTCTAAAGTCTTCTAAGAGTTTTCGTATTTCCTCGCTTTGCTCATAACCGAACGGTACTGAAAGTGTTATTTCCACAATTATGGAAATTCTCTACATAAAGTTAACTATTCAAGTTCTTGAATAGTTAGCTGAGATTTAATGGTAACTGTTATTATGGGCTGCAATAATATTTTTCAGGTTTAATATTTATTTTTGAGATGGTGTTGTAATTGGTTAAGCTCGCTCTGCTCGGTGGGGAACCAGTTAGGAGGAAGCCCTTCCCGAAGTGGCCTGTTTTTGATGAAAGGGAGGTTAAGGCCCTATTAAGCGTTCTTGAAAGTGGGTTCTGGGGCGTTGGCGGCCAGAAGAAGAGGGAGTTTGAGGAGCGCTTCGCAGCATACCAGCACGCTAAGTATGGTGTCGCGGTCACAAGTGGGACAGCGGCCCTTGAGATATCTCTAAGAGCTCTGGGAATAGGATGCGGGGACGAGGTTATACTACCAGCATACACCTTTATGGCCACGGCAATAGCGGTCCTATATGTGAATGCAGTCCCAATATTCGCCGACATAGACCCGGAAACATACACAATAGACCCGAAGAGCGTTGAATCGCTAATATCTGATAAAACCAGAGCTATTATACCAGTCCATATTGGCGGAAGGCCAGCTGATATGGATGCGCTCCTATCAATTGCTAGGAGGGAGGGTATACATATAATTGAGGATGCATGCCAGGCATGGGGAGCTGAGTGGAGGGGCCGTAGGGTCGGCGCAATTGGCGATATAGGGGCATTCAGCTTTCAATCAAGCAAGAACATTACGAGTGGTGAGGGGGGTATAATAGTGACGGACGATGAAGACCTCTACATTAAAGCATGGTCATTACATAATTGTGGCAGATTACCAAATAGAGCATGGTATGAACATTACCTTCCCGGCTCAAACTATCGCATGACTGAGTTTCAAGCAGCAATCCTCTTGGCCCAAATGGAAAGGTTTGATGAGCAGACGGAGAAGCGAATTGACAACGCTAAGTACCTGACGGAAAAATTATCTAAAATTGACGGAATTAAACCCCTTAAAAATGATGAAAGAGTAACAAGAAATCCGTACCACTTATATGTGTTTAAGGTTGATCCAGAAGCATTTGAAGGGGTCTCAAAGTCAGTTATTGCTAGAGCCCTTCAAGCCGAGGGCATACCTGTAAGTGTCGGATACTCTAAGCCACTTTATAAGGAGACGTATCTAGAGTACTTTAAGAGATGCCCCCTCTCATGCCAATATTATAATAGACCGATAGATTACTCTAAAGTTACATTGCCTGCCACCGAGAAAGCGTGTTATCACGAGGGGCTCTGGATCCCACAGTTCGTACTTTTAGGTTCTAGGGAAGACATGGATGATATAGTGCATGCCATTGAGAAAATAAGAGAAAATGGAGAAGAGCTCAAAGAAGCCTCAAGAAGGGTTTAAGCGTAAATACTTATAAAACCTTAATGGTGAAGGCGCCCTTGCCCAAACCAATAAGAAAACTGTTAATCATAGTAACGATTACTTTACTTCTGGTCTTATTAGCCAGCTTCTGGTCGGCTGGCGCTCAAAAGCCTATCGTGAAGATGGCTACAACGACGAGCGTGTATGATTCAGGGCTCTTTGACATAATTGTACCAGTGTTTGAGAGGAAGTATAACCTCAGGGTTATGGTGATACCTGTTGGTTCAGGACAGGCTCTTGAGATCGCTAAAAGAGGCGAGGCAGATATACTTCTTGTGCACTCAAGGGATCAGGAGATCGACTTCATTAAAGAAGGCTTTGGAGTCCATAGGATTGGACTAATGTACAATGACTTTATTATTGTCGGCCCACCTGATGATCCAGCTGGAATACGCGGCTTAGAGAGAGCGGAGGAGGCATTTCGTAAGATAGCTGAGAGCCGCTCAAAGTTTCTCTCTAGGGCTGATATGTCAGGAACGCACTTCATGGAGCTAAGCATATGGCGGAGCATCGGGGTGACTCCAAATCCAGGCCCCGGATCATGGTATATTGAGGCTAAACGTGGAATGGGCTCGCTCCTGAGATTGGCCGATTGGATTGGCGCTTACACGATCGTTGATAGGGCAACATGGATCTCGTATAAGGCTCAATTAGACAAATTAACGGTGCTAGTTGAGTGTGATCCACCGCTATATAATCCTTATAGCCTGATACTGGTTAATCCTAAGAAGATTCCGTTCGTAAATTATGAGGGGGCTTTAACATTGGCAGTTTTCTTAATCTCTAGAAGCGGTCAGAGCCTAATTGAAAGTTTTAAGAAGAATGATGAACCCCTCTTTAAGCCCCTTGCATGGGAAATTAACTTGGCTAGAGAGATGGGTTACTTAAGTCAAGCAGAAGAGCTTAACTGGTATCTGAGCCAAGGGATACTTGTGGAAACAGGTCAAAGAGATTTTCCTCAGGAAAACTTTATTTGGGAAGTTCTCAATATAACGGCATTATCTCTCCAAGTGTCATTAACCTCCGTTGCTATAAGTTCAGCCATGGGTATACCAGCTGGCGCACTACTCGGTCTCAAACGCTTCAGTAGGAAGAAGACTCTCTCACGGCTTGTGGAGGTAACTATTAAATCTTCAATAAACACGCTTATGGGTTTACCACCAGTTGTAGCGGGTCTAATCGTCTTCCTATTATTTAATAGGTCCGGGCCACTTGGCTTTCTAGGTTTACTTTACACGCCCGCGGCGATGATCGTAACCCAGGTGATGCTCATCACACCCATAATTATCGGCGTCACCATGTACGCTATAACTGAAGTTGAAGAGGCTGTTAGGGAGAGAGCGCTCTCCCTCGGGGCGACTGAGGGGCAAGCTGCTTGGATGGTTATTAAAGAAGCTAGGGGCGGGATCATAACGGCCATAATCGCTGGCTTTGGAGCCGCTATCTCTGAAGTTGGGGGGATAATGATTGCCGGAGGCAACATAAGATGGTATACTAGAACATTGACAACAGCAATAATAACTGAAGTTGAACTTGGGAATTTTGAGATGGCATTACTCCTTGGAGTAATACTTTTAGGTATAGCCTTCACAATAAACTTAACACTAACTATAATGCAGAGTAGGAGCGGAAAAAGCCGCTTAAGGGTTTAATATGTGTGCTCACGTCGAGATGCGCGGGGTCTCTAAGGAATTTTATGGAAAAGTAGCTCTAGATAATGTTGACCTTAGCGTTCAGTATGGCGATTTTTTCGCATTGGTTGGTCCAAATGGTGCAGGAAAAACAACATTACTCAGAATAATTGATTTGTTAGAGAAGCCAAGCAGTGGAGAGGTTTGGCTTGATGGCGAAAGAATAGATTATTCTAGACGAGACCTACATGTATTTCGGAGAAAAATAGGGTTTGTGCCACAAAGACCAATACTATTTAATGCTAGCGTCTTCGACAACATCGCTTATGGCTTAAAGTTTAGGGGTTTAAGCTCTCATGAGATTAAGGAGAGGATTAAAAGAACATTAGACCTCGTCCAGTTAAGTGGTTTTGAAAGGAGGAATGCACTAAAACTCTCTGGCGGCGAGATGCAGAGGGTCTCTTTAGCACAAGCTCTTGTAACCGAGCCACGTCTCCTCCTTCTAGATGAGCCCACATCAAACCTGGACCCGAAGAGCGCGTCAATAATCGAGAAGGTTCTTCTTGACATTAACACACATGGAATGGTAACAGTTATAATGGCTTCACATGACCTTCAACAAGTGAAGAACTTGGCTAAACGCATAGCCATATTGAATAGAGGGAGAATAGTTAAGATAGGCTCTCCAAACGAAATACTAGTCAGCCCCATTGACGAACTCGCAGAGTACATGAGACTAGAGAACGTCTTTTCAGGCTTCTCAAGAGTAACTGAGTACGGCACTTCAGTTATAGAGGTTAGTGAAGAATTAAAGATAGAAGCAGCTTTCATAAAGACCGGACCTATACGGATTCACGTACCACCAGAAAGCATAACCCTCCTTACCGAAAAAGTGCCGACAAGTGCCAGAAATTTCTTTGAGGGGGAGATATTTGAGATATCTGACCAAGGAAATATAATTAAAGTCAGGGTTAGAGTTAGGGGTGGAGGAGAATTTACTGCCAAAATAACTAGAAAATCCCTTGAAGAGATGAAGTTAAACATAGGTAAACGCATCTTCATATCATTTAAAGCCTCATCGGTAAAGATCATCTAAAACTAAATCATAGAATCAAAACTTAGCCCACACTAATCTTATTAGTAAAAAGCGTTACACTAACATCCTCCATCTATTACTCATTGATAAACAATTAGGAAACGTATTCCTCTTAAAGAAAATTTATACAGAGAATACACTTTTATTTTGAAATTTACTATAAGTGTTTTAGGTTGGGCCGGTGGTCTAGCTGGCTAGGACGTCGCCCTCACAAAATGGAGATTGTTAAGGATTTGAGAGCGGCGAAGATCGCCGGTTCGAATCCGGCCCGGCCCACCAAATTTTAATCGAATCCTTATATGTAACAATTTCTTAGCGTTTAGGGCTAAGTGCCGGTTTGATAATTGGCTGCTAAGTCTCTATTGACTGCGATTGTTTATCTTAGGTGCCTTTATTGTGAGCTTAATGGTACTGATCCTAAGGGTACTCTTAGGGATGCTGGCCCTAAGGCTTTTGGGAAACGCTTCGCGAATTTTGTTAGGCGCTTGGAGCGTAAGGGTAAGGCCGACTCATATTGTGAAACTTGAAGGATACCCCCTCTAAAAGAGTCTCTATATGCTTTCTCACCTCACTTAAGCCCGGCACTCAGGGAGAGCATGGAGAAGCTTGGGAGGAACGAGTGGCGGACATTTAGGCCCTTGAGAGACATAGCCTAGCAAGGGGGGCTTACTGATCACCCGCCCAGAAAATGAGGATACTGATGCTCTCTAACTAAGTAATGCCTATCCCAAACATTTTTTATTGCTCTATCTCCATTTTGTTCATTTGGTTTATAGATGAAAAATTATGACAAACTCCGCCCCCTCCATCATGCCAGTAACTCCCGTCAATACCCTCACTTGGATTTGAACGATTCGAGGAAATTTCTAATTTCGTGCCTGCGTAATATAAGTTCTATAATTGTGCCCGAGATCATGACTTCTATCCAAGCTTTCGTGACTATAAAGGCTATTATGGCTGGTGGAACGGCATACACCGAGCATGCAAGCCAGATGTAAGGCGTGTATGGGATC
The DNA here is from genome assembly GCA_018396995.1 of Candidatus Bathyarchaeota archaeon. Classification (GTDB taxonomy): domain Archaea; phylum Thermoproteota; class Bathyarchaeia; order Bathyarchaeales; family DTEX01; genus DTEX01. The sequence goes on along the minus strand of JAGTQB010000001.1, from coordinate 42,357 downwards.
ATTGCTAGGGCTCCGCTAACCGGAGGCGAAAACCTTAGCTTTTGGGAGAAAAAGCCTGCCACACCAGCGAGTAGAGCGTTTCCAAAGGGTATAAACACATTCCCTATTCTGAGTGTTGAAATTATCAGGCTTAGGAGGCCAGTTATGGCGCCTTGGAGAGGGCCGATAGACACGGCGGCAAGTAGAGAAGGTAAGGCTGAGAGGTGGAATTCAACTGTCGTACCTGGCGCAGATGGCAGCCTTATCCCGAGAAGGCCTAGAACATTTCCAATAGCGCTTAGAATAATAATCAATGCGACCAGTCTCGCTGAAAACTCCATTATAAACCCCCTTAAACCTAAACTTCACATATGTAATATAAAATTTATCTTCCGGTAATATGGCTGTAGAGGACTTATTAAAATGTTCATCAAAAATTTAAATATATTTTATAGTCTCACTTTTAATTGAGGCGATGCTTTTGTCGCTAAAGGATCTTGTTGAAGCATATATTGATCTTGATGAGGAAAAAGTTCTTAAAATTGCTGAGAATCTTCTTAAGAGCGGTGGGGATCCAGCTGAGATTATTGAAGCTTGTAGAAGTGCAACCAATATAATCGGCGAGAAGTTTGAGAGGGGCGAATATTTCCTCTCAGAACTCATTTTAGCTGGCGAGATATTTAACAGTGTTATGAGAATTGTTCTCCCGCAGCTTAAAAAAGAGATTAAACCAATCGGAATAATAGTTTTGGGCACCGTTCAGGGCGACATACACGACATAGGTAAAAATATTTTTAAGGCATTTGCAGAGGCAGCTGGCTTTAAAGTTATAGATTTAGGCGTTGATGTCCCCCCAGAAAAGTTTGTTGAAGCCATCAGAGATTATAAGCCAGATACAGTTGGGATGTCCTGCCTATTAACCGCGGGAATAGAGTCGATGAAAAAGACTGTAGACGCCATTAAAGAAGCAAGTTTAAGGGATATGGTTAAGATAATAATAGGTGGCGGCAGAGTAGACAAGACTACATGCGAATATACGGGAGCCGATGCTTGGACAAACGATGCAGCGACAGGAGTAAGGATAATACTTAAATGGGCAGAAGAAAAGAGAGGTAGATAGGGGGAATAGAATTGGCTAAAATGAAGGAGCCCATCGACCTTTGGATTGAGAGACATGAGAGAGAACCTGACGTCGTTGCTAAGGAGAAGTTTGACAGATTTCTAAAGGCTGCGGAGCTTAAGGTTCCCGATAGGGTTCCAGTGGCTGGTCTCTTTGGAGATTTTCTATGCGAATATACGGGTATTACATGGTATGATTTATCGTATAACCTCGAAAAGATACGCCCCGCCGTCCTTAAGTTTGTACACAATTTTCCAAGTGATTGGGGAATAATATTCGCGCCGATGATGCTTGAAGGATTTATATTAGGGCTCGCCTTCGCCGACTTTCCAGACTTCTCTAATACCATAAGATTTCTAACAGGCCCAGTGCACGACATACTGAAAGATAAGTGGTCCCAATGGCCAGGTAGGGAGATCAAGGAGGACTTCCATCCACAGTTTAGGGGAGGGGAGTTCATGAAGCCTGAGGAATATAAGCAGTTTATAGAGAACCCCATAGAGTTTATCCATGGTACTATTCTACCAAGGGCATGTCCAGGACTGGGAACGCCAGGGTCACCACAGTGGAACGCTGCGTGGATAAAAATTGGCATGACCATGCAGAAAATAGCCTCATTCCAAGCACAATTAATTGCGGAAATTGGTAAGATGGGTAATATAGGTTTCCCACTAACAAATGCATACGCCCCCGCTGATGTTATAGGTGACTTCCTTAGATATCCCACAGGAGCCATGCTTGATATGAAAAGACGCCCAGATGAGTTCAAGATGGCATGCGAAGTTTTAGTAGAACCTATACTTAAGATTGCCACAGCTATACCGCCAGTACCACCCTTAACAGTATTTTTCGCCCCCTTACATCTTAATGAGATGCTCTCACCAAAACTTTATAACGAATTTTATTGGCCCCACTTAAAGAAGATAATTGAGACCCTAGTTGCGAAGGGATATAAGGGTTTCATATTTTTTGAGGGAGATCACTCACCACACGTGGATACAATACTAGAGCTTCCTAAAGGCTGGGGTATTGCGTGGTTTGAAAGACCAAAAAATTTCATGGAGGTCTGGGAGAAACTTAAAGGGCATACTGCGGTGATGGGGGGCGTGCCAACTTCACTACTTATTGGCGGAACACCGGAGAAAATTGATGAATACATAAAGGATTTATTGAGCAAAATTAAGCCAGAGGGAGGCTTTATACTGTCACCCGGAGTAAATGAGCTCCCAAAAACTACATCAGTAGCTAATGTGAGAGCATACATTAACGCCGCACTTAAATATGGAGTATATTGAAGACATTAATAATCTCCCTTTTTATTTTTGAACCCGAATTTTTAGGCGAATGCCATCTTGCCTTAATTGTAAAATGAGCACATTGGGATAAGCTTAAATTTTATAAGCTATCACCCAAATAGTGGAGGTAAAGTTGTTTATGGAAAGAAAATCTAACTCTTGGTTCGGCTACATGGGCAGAATTTTAAGGCTAGACTTAACTAACCATAAATATTTCATAGAGCCTTTAAAGAGGGAGCTTGTTGAAGACTTTATTGGTGGCCGCGGCTTCGGAATTAAAATACTCTTCGATGAGCTTTCAAGTGGTGTGGATCCATTAAGCCCAGAAAACAAGCTGGTTTTCACAATTGGACCGTTAGCTGGAACTAAGGTGCAGTCGGCGAGTAGATGGATTGCACAGTTTAAGTCTCCCCTTACAAATGCATACTGTAGGAGTGTTGGCGGGGGATTCTTTGGCGCTGAGCTTAAGTTTGCTGGCTATGATGCGATAATTGTTGAGGGTAGGTCAGAGAAGCCAGTCTATGTCTGGGTAAATGACGATAAGGTCGAATTTAGAGATGCTTCCCTTGTTTGGGGCATGACAACGCTAGCTACAAAAGAGTTCCTTCTTGAGGAGACGGATGGGAGAGCTAGGATGGTGATGATAGGTCCTGCTGGTGAAAGACTTGTTAGAATTTCAGCTATAGTGACAGATGACATGAGAACAGCTTCGAGGGGCGGTGGAGGCGCTGTAATGGGTTCAAAAAACCTTAAAGCCATCGTGGTGAGGGGGTCTAAGAGACCAGAAATATATGATGAGAACGCCTTTGATGAAGCTGTGAGAGAACAGATAGAAATTTATCGTAAAAATCCAGCCTTTGAGCACTTTAGAAACCTTGGCACAAACTCCATAGTATACCTCTTCTACACTATGGGGAACTTTCCAACATACAACTTTAAGCAGCTCCCGTTAGAAGGTGTTGAAAGGTTCACACCTGAAATTTTAGCCAGCTACGTTGTTAAGCATGATGGATGCTATGGCTGCATGATGAGATGCTGGAAAAAGTTTAAGCTTACGAAGGGGCCCTACGCCGGGATCGTCTGGGACTTCCCAGAATATGAGACCCACTGGTCTTATGGTGGGGTTTTAGGAAACTGCAATATAGAATCTATAACTTACGCCAACATGCTCTCAGATCTATATGGTTTAGATACAATATCTACGGGTGTAGCCATAGCATTTGCTGTAGAGCTTTATGAGAAGGGGATAATAAGTAAAAGTGAGACGGATGGGCTTGAACTTAGATGGGGTGACCCGGAGGTCTTAGTAGAGCTTGTAAAAAGAATTGCTCTTAGAATAGGTATAGGCGCCTTACTAGGTGAGGGGGTTAAAAGGGCCGCTGAAGCCATAGGGAGAGGGGCTGAGAAGTATGCCATGCATGTTAAGGGGCTGGAACTTCCAGCTTACGACCCACGCTCAGTAAAAGCTCATGGACTAAATTATGCGACGTCCCCGATTGGAGCGAGCCACTGCATTGGCTGGAATAAATTTGAGATTTTGGGGGTGCCGCGGAAGGTAGACCCATTATCTATTGAGGGCAAAGGTGAGATAACTAAGTATGTGCAGGACGAGATAGCTGCCACCGAAACTGCAGTGTTCTGTGCATTCCCGATAAGTAATGACATGGTAACTCTAGATCTATATAGCAAGCTCCTTTACTCAGCTACTGGAATTGAAAAGTTTAAGAATCCAAAGTATTTGTGGTTGGTTGGCGAGAGAATCTTTAATCTTGAAAGGGCTTTCATAGTTAGAGATGGCTTCAACGTTAGCCAAGACACCGTACCTGAAAGGATACTCAAGGAGCCTGTACCTAGGGAGCCTTCGAAGGGGCAAATCTTTGAGCTAGATACGCTGCTTAAAGATTACTATAGGGTTAGAGGGTGGAATGAAAAGGGGATACCCAAAAGAGAGAAGCTGGAAGAGCTAGGACTATCCAATGTTGCCAAAGCATTAGGAATATCATAAAAAGCGTTAAACATATTTTTCTACTCTTCATTTTATTATTAAAGCAATCTAATAGTCATATTTGGGTGAAGATTTGTCTCATGTGAAGGTTAGAGTGAAGTTTATTGGAGAGATGCGTAAGAAGTTCAGCATAGAAGACTTATGGATATCCTTTCAAAGCGTACCCACGATAAAAGATGTTTTAGCGGAACTTGAGAGGGAAAGGGGAGTAAAGGTAAATTTAGGGGACTCTAGTGTGGCAATTTTAGTTAATGGTAGGCGCATAGAGTTTATTGGAGGCTTAAATGCAAAACTTAAGCATATGGACGAAATCGTTATCATGCCAGCGATAGCTGGAGGCTCCAAAATTATCAGGAAAATGAGGAAGGTTTATTTATTATAATGTTTCTCCGTTTATAATTAGTGATCTAGCTGCAAAGCTCAGGAGGGGAAAAGAAGAGCCTTGAGAATACTTGAAGCAAATGATGTTACTAAGCGCTTCGGAGGGCTAGTAGCTTTAAACAGAGTTAATTTCTACATAAATTATGGTGAGATAGTTGGGTTAATAGGGCCGAATGGCGCTGGTAAAACAACGCTCTTTAACGTCATCTCAGGAACTTTTCCGCCAACCTATGGAACTATAAAGTTTGAGGGGAAAGATATAACCGGGCTTGGCCCATACAAGATTTGCAAGATGGGTATAGCCAGAACCTTTCAGATACCGAAGCCATTTCCTAACATGACGGTATATGAAAATGTTTTGGCAGCAGCCCGCTTCGGCCGCTCAAAAGAAAGGGGGCCCGCAAATATTAGGCAGGAGATAGAAGAGATTTTAGAAAGGTTTAAGCTGACTGACAAAAGTATAGTTCCAGCCTCTAACCTAACAGTGTTCGAGCAGAGGATACTTGAGTTGGCAAGGGCCCTTGCAGCAAAGCCCAAGCTCCTACTTTTGGATGAGGTTATGGCTGGATTGAACCCGACAGAGACGGAGCAGATGCTCGGTATAATTAGAGGTCTTCATAAAGAGGGGCTGACAATATTCATGATTGAGCATAATATGCGCGCCGTGATGAGGCTGGCGGAGCGGATAATAGTGCTCCACCAGGGGGTTAAAATAGCTGAGGGGACCCCTAAAGAGATAAGTCAGGATCCAAAGGTTATTGAGGCTTATCTGGGTGAGACTTATGCTAAACGTTAATAACTTGAATGTGTTGCGTGGTAGAATTCAGGTTTTATGGGATATCTCGCTCACGGTTGGGAAAAGCGAGATCGTGTCCATTATAGGTGCGAATGGCGCTGGTAAGACGACACTTCTTAGCACAATATCTGGTCTCCTCAAACCCATATCTGGCACAATAACATTTAATGATGTGAAGATTGAGAAGCTCCCGCCGCATAAGATCGCTAACATGGGAATATCATTTGTGCCAGAGGATAGGAAGCTCTTCCCATACCTAACCGTTAAGGAGAACCTTATCCTCGGAGCCTATAATGCGAAGGGAGGTCATGTAATAAAAGATAGGCTGAACATGGTGTATGAAATATTCCCAATCCTGAAGGAGAGGGAAAAGCAGCTTGCCGTCACTCTCAGCGGCGGGGAGCAGAGAATGCTGGCTATAGCACGCGGCCTAATGTCGAACCCCAGCCTACTCATACTCGATGAACCTTCACAAGGCTTGTCGCCAAAGGTTATAGACGAGATATTCAGAGTAATAGCGAGACTAAGGGAGCATGGAATAAGCGTCTTACTTGCCGAACAGAACGTTTACTACGCTCTAAAGGTTGCTAACAGAACATATGTAATGGAAACTGGCAGAATAACAATACATGGAAAGTCAATAGAGCTCTTAGAAAACGAGTATATCAAAAAAGCTTTTCTAGGTCTTTAACCTTAAGAGCGGGATATCTTCAAGACTATCTCTTTTCTGATTCTTTGAGACTCCTCATTGTTAGCTTCCTCACTATCTTCCTTACGAATCCAACTATTCCTTCGGGCATGAACTCAGCTATGATTACTATTATTATTCCAAGGACTATGAGGAAGTGATGAACAAAAGTTATGCCAAGGTAATTGCGGAGCACGGATAAAATCACCGCGCCGATGATTGGGCTATAGAATGTTACAAGCCCGCCGAACATAGCCATCATCGGTGGCATGAATGAGAATTGTAGGTTAAAGGCGATTGTGGGAGCCGTGACGGTGAATATTGTCGTATAGCAGCCCCCCATGAGACCAATACACATTGCGCTTAAAGCAAAACCAATTGTCTTAGTTAAGCTTGCATTCACACCAAAGTGTATTGCAGCATCCTCATTCTCGCCTATCATCCTGAGAGCGAAGCCGAGATTAGATCTATATAACGTGTAGATTATTATGAAGATTACGAGGGCAGCTATGGCTATTGTATAATATGTTGTTTGGAGGTCGAATGGCGGTATATGCGTATAATAGGTTTTCATAATATCCGACACAATGTAGTTAAACACTCCTTGACAAGCTATGCCAAGGGCCAGGGTCGCTATCGCAAAATATATTCCCTTAAGTCTAAGCGATATTAAGCCTATAGCGAGAGCTATTGCGAAATTTAGCAGCCCAGCCATAACTACTATTATGGGTAGGGGCAATGCTGGCAAGTTCTTTAAGAAAATACTTTGCTCAAGATATAGAGCCGTAAAATATAACCCAGTTCCAAAGAATGCTGCTGACCCAAGCGAAATATATTTCGTTAGACCCGAAAAGAAGAACCAGCTCGCCGTTAAGGCAGCCCACATTAATGTTTCCCTTAAAACTCCTAGGTTATAAACATCTAAGAAGAATGGTGCGAGGAATATGAAAGCTAAAACGATTACTAAAATAGGTAAAATATTCATCATCCGCATCTCTATTGCCTCCCGAATAGCCCTCTAGGTCTCACTAATAACATTATTATTAAGAGAATATAGATGACGGGGTCTGCTAAGGAAGCTCTCACTCTTATCATTGCATAATATGCGCAGCCTATGATGAGGCCGCCAACTATACTGCCAATAAAGCTGCCTCTACCCCCTAGGACGAGAATTATTAGCGCGATTACAGTATATATTGTTCCTGTGTAGGGCGTTACGTTCGAATATATCATGGATATCATTGAGCCAGCCAATGCCGCTGTTAGACATCCAACGCTAAATGATGCTATATGGATTTTTAGGATATTGATCCCAATTATTTGCGCGCCAACAGGCTCCTCTGCAGTAGCCCTCATCGCTAGACCGAACTTAGTGAAGCGCAACAAGGTATACATTATTGCATTAACAACTGCGGAGAGTATAGCCGCCACCACCGTGTTCATTTTAAATCTCTCTCCAAATATTTCCACGCCTTCCATGAGATACGGGGTGCCTATCGGTGTTACCCCAAATATGTGAGCTAAGAGATTCTGTATTAAGAGTATTAAACCGAAGCATACGAAGAGAGATCTGAATTCGAGCTCTTCAGCCGATGCTGCGGAAAGAACTAATCTACGGAAGGTAATCACATGGATCAGTATTCCTAAGACTGAGGTCACAAGACCACTAAAAATAAGTGTGAGTAATGGGTTAATCCTAAAATCTTTGAAAAAAATATAGGTGATGTAGGAGCCGATTAATAGGATCTCGCCGTATGCTAGGTTCAATATTCTAGTGACACCGTATTGTAGGTTGAGCCCAACAGCAATCAAGGCGTATAGAGCCCCGAAAAGTACACCGCCAATTGCTATGTCTAGCAAGCGAGCCACAGCCCCTTCAGCGCTTTATACCTCTAAGAGGGTGGCCAAGATGGCTTCGGATAGATAACTTCTGCAGACTTAGCCTCTGGAGGCCAAATTGTATCCATCATGTACCTGTACTGCCACTGGCTTAGGGTTCCTCCTAGAGTTGTCTCTGGGGCGTAGCCAGGCCTAAACTTCATCTTTCCTAATATGGTGTCAAAGTACTCTGTCACTAAGGCGTCCCTTATCTTCTCCCTGTCAAGGCCAACCTTTTGAACTGCCTCAAAGAGACATTGTAGGCCAGAGTAGAATAGCGCTGCTGCTGGGAATGGATAAGCATATTCGTTGCCGAAAATTGCTCTGGCTCTCACCTTGTGATCTTCAGCCCACTTCTTTAGGACATCGTTCTCAGTATAAGATGCTGAGGGCCAACCGTCATAGAAAATTATTCCCCTAACATCGTCTAAAGTGTATCCGAGTGGACCAAACGTCATTCCTGGAACCTCTAGTGAGGGGCCGACAATCATTATCTTCGGGTTATAGCCCATAGCCTTGGCTTCTCTGACGAAGAACATAGCTTCATAGCCGCATATAATTAGGGTATCAACTTTCCTTTCAATTAACTTCGATATCAGTGGCTTGAACTCTGTTGTCATGAATGGATAGCTCTCATAGAGGACGATGTTGAATCCCACGAGCGCTAGCTCGCCAAATATTGCTGAAGCGTGTTCCACACCATGCTGTTCTAGGTGGTAAATTATTCCAACGTTGCCGACGGCGTCAGCTCCATACTTTCCCCTTATATATTCGAGGAGCTCGCGAACTTCAACGCCGACCTCTGAGGGAGATGCAAGCGTCTGAAAGAGATATTTGAGCTCGCCTTTTCTGCACTTCTCAGCTCCCGCCTGCGAACCATATGTTAAGGCTATTACTGGATAGCGATACTTCTCGTAAAGTGAGGAGGCTGCATAAACGAATCCCGTGCTGCACGGTGCAAAGAGCAAGTCAACTTTATCCACTGTTATGAGCTTCTCGGTTAGGGTGAGCATTTTGTGAATATCTGTTTCGTCATCATACTCTATGTAAGTGATCGGGAACCTCCTGCCATATTCTGGTACATAGAGCCCTCCCTTGGCATTATAGTCCTCTATAACCCACTTATAGTACGGGTGGTACATCGTTACTTGGGGCGAAAGAGCTCCTGATAGAGATTGTACAATACCAACGACTACTTTATCCCTTGGCGGCAAACCTACTCCTACTGGTGGTCTATAGAAGAATAGTTGATAAACAATTCCGGCCACGGCAGCAATTATAATGATCACAACAATTATTATTATCGCTTGAAGTTTAGTAATAGCTGCATTATTTAAACGGCTCAATGTATTCTTCCCCCCGAATACTAATGAGGAATTAAATAGAATAATAATTATTTAAAATTTACTGATAGTTAAAAAATTGAGGTTTATGATGTAGGTTCGGGAATTGTCAGCCGCCTTCTGGACAACACTACTTCCTGCCGACCCTTCTAACTTTAATTGCTAGGTAGATCGATACTATTATGAAGATGATTGTTGTTGCAATGAACATGTATAAGAGTTGAGAGGGGACCGTTGTCGCGACCAGTGTATTATACTTACTTAAGAGTTCTTCATAGCTCCTTGTGAGTTTCTCGTGATCTCCTTTGAGTTTACTATAGTCGCTTGAAAGTTTATCATAGCTGCTTCGCAGATCATTGTAAGTTTTTTGTAAGCTATTATATTTTTCTTGTAGGTCATTGTAGGCTCTTTGTAGGCTATCGTAAGTTTCTCGTAGGCTATCGTAGGTTTCTCGGAGCATCGTATAGTTTCTGGAGAGTTCCATGTATTCAGAGCCCAGCCCTTCATATACGACTGGTAGGCTTAGATCAGCAGTCCACTCTTGGGCTGAGCCATCATAAATCTTAACATTTGTGTATCCCAGAACCTCAGCTAAAATAAAGTACATTGTTGAAGCATAACCGCCCACACCACAGTAAATTATCACCTCCTGCTCCTTATCCGCTCCAATTATACATTCAGCTAAGACTCTTAGCGACTCAATATCGCGGTATGTAGTATAGACCGCCATTCCAGTGGTCACATTTACGTGGATGTTCCAGAGCCAGGGCGTTGAGAAGCTCCTTGCTGTTGGTATATGGCCAGGCCTTGCTGTCCAAGGCTCCTGTATAAATCCTAAGTAGACTTCAAGGTCTCTACTATCAACGATTACAGCTCTTCCAACTCTACTTGCAACATACTCTTTAGAGACTATCATATCTTTCTTTAAAATACCACTGTATACTTTGAGGGTAGGCACATTGGGAGTGATTTCAACCGGATATCCGTCGGCAACCCACTTATCATAGCCTCCATCTAGAATGGCGACGTCTACAAGACCTGCATATAATAGCGTTATAGCAACCCTCGTTATAGTAGCTGTGTTATAGAGGGCAAAGGGTACCGGAGATAGGGGACCGCTAGTACTACCCACGACAACAACTCTAGAGTATCTCGTTATACTGGAGTTACCAATTAATTCAAAGAGATAGTCCTGGGGCGGCATCTCCATCCACGGAACAGCTTCGCCAAAAGGCGGGTTCGTATACCACATGTAGCTAGGAACATTTATTGCCCCGGGAATGTGGCCAGCGTTATATTCTTCTGGGCTCCTAATATCAAGCACTATAAGTCCCGGTAGATCAAGATTTTCATATAACCAGTCCGTTGAGACTATTGGTGGAATCGATCTAAGCGGAAAGCACAGCGCAACTCTTATCAACGAAGACGAAGAGAAGATGCCTAAGATCAAAAATGCACCCAAAACTACTAAAATTTTCTTCATAGCGCATCTTCATAGATATGTGAAACATTAAATTTAAAAGGATTTCGCTTTGTGGGAAATCCTAAATACTTATTTAGCGAATGCCATAATGGTATTTTGAGGAGGGAAAAATATGTTGGAGATATCCCTTCCAAAAACGATAGTTGTGGGGGAGAGAGCCACAGAGTATTTAAAACGCATTGAGGGGAAGAGAGCATTAATAATTACAGGTAAAACCGTCAGGCGGATGGGATTTGCTGATAAGGTGGCGAACTACTTGAAAGAGGCTGGAGTAGAATCTGAGTTTTTTGAGGTTGAACCGGAGCCTTCTGTGGAGACTATTGTGAGAGGGGCGGAGTTAGCTAGAAAATACGCGCCGGATCTGATAGTAGGGCTTGGTGGAGGAAGTAACATGGACGCTGCCAAGGCGATATGGGTTCTTTATGAGCGACCTGACCTTGAAGTCTCATCAATAAATCCGTTTATAAAGCTTGGGTTGAGGAGGAAGGCTAAATTAATATGTATACCCACGACGAGCGGATCCGGTTCAGAGGTTAGTTGGGCTACCGTTATAACAAGTGTTACTGAGGAGAGAAAGCTGGAGCTAGCCAATAAAGAGCTTGTGCCAGATATAGCCATAATTGACCCAGAGTTTCCAATGGCGATGCCGCGGAGTCTCGTTGCCGATACGGGATTTGATGCATTAACTCACGCAATAGAGGCATATGTCTCGCCGCTAAGCAACGACTTTTCAGACGCAATGGCGCTTAAAGCTATACAGTTAATCTTCAAGTATCTCAGGAGATCATATGTAACCGGGGATAAAGAGGCTAGAGAAAAGATGCATATAGCATCAATGATGGCTGGGATAGCCTTCACAAATTCTGAAGTTGGTATGGTTCACGCTATAGGACATGTTGCCGGAGGAGCCTTTCATATACCTCATGGGAAATTAATGGGGATAATCTTACCATACTCAATAGAATATAATTCTAGGGTGGCTATGCGGAAGTATGCTGAGATAGCGAGGGCGATAGGTATAGAGACTAAAACGGACGATGAGGCTGTGAAGACCCTATTAGAGAACATTTTACAGCTTAGGCGGGAGCTCGGAATACCATCGTCACTAAAGGAGGCTGGAGTTTCAGCTGAGGAATTTGAGAGGAAGCTGGAAGACGTGTCTAATAAAACCATTAGATCCGTTGTTCTTAGAGGAAACCCAAGGACACTAAACCTAGAAGAGACCAAAAAACTTTACACTTATATATATGAGGGGAGAAGTGTCGATTTTTAAAATAAAAAAGAAAATTTTTAATTTTTTAATTATCAATCTCTTGCAGGAGCTGCTTTCCAGAAGTAGCCGTATATACCGTCTTCTCGCCATAAGTCGAGTCTTCTGAAGACCAGTTCTACTGGCATATCTATTTTTATGTCTCCAGATTCAACGTCAGTTAATTCTAAGAATAGTCTCCCACCGCCCTCGAGGTTAACTATGCCGATTGGCACATTCCCCCTTATGAAGTCAAATGAGTACGTGAAGAGCTTCCCCCTCCTGCCGCCTAATCCAACTTCCTCGAAGTTATCTTTTGCACGGCACTTAATGCAGACCCGCTGCGGAGGATACTGGATTGTACCGCATACCTTGCATCTCACTCCGTGGAGCGAATATATACGCTTTCTTTCCCTCCATATCGCTGTTGCCGATGGATAGGATACCGACATTGGAACCCTTGGAGGAGGCGTTAGGACAAGCTTACGCCACATGAGATATGTAGCGTAGTCTGGCACATGCTTCTTCCTCTGAAGATACGATTTCACACCCCTCCACTTGCTATCAATCTTCTTTATCTCCGCCCTCACCTTGAATATGAAGGCGTCGCCGCCGTTACCATAACCTGCTAGGAGAATCCGATCTTCTGGACTGGCCTCCTCTAAGGCTGCGGCGAGGAGCATGAGGGGTTGAGCTGCTCCAGTGTTACCGACATTATCAATTAATGGATCTTGAAGCTGAGTCTTTGGATCAAAACCTAGAGCTCTCGCTAAATCCATAACCCTACGGAGATCAGGGGCTGGCAAAACAGCTTTCCTAACATCTTTTGGCTCAACACCCATCTTCTTCATTAAGCCAGAGATAACTTCACTGAGGACAGCCTGATAGCCATGCAAGAAGATGAACCGATCCTCCCAAGAGTTTACGTATAAATCTATGTCCCTTCGCCAGACATCATATATTTCATCAGTTATGGAGAAATCTCCCTCAAAATCAGCAATTAAGCCCTCCATCCCCACTAAAACAGCGGCTGCTCCATCACCGAACGTCTGCTCAAAAACTGAGCCAGGGGGCCCTAGGCGGCAATCTGCCGCTGTAACGAGCACTTGTCTAGCCATTCCAGATTTAACCATGCTAAGCGCGGCTTTCAATGCGCTCGTTCCAGCCCTGAGTGAATTAGCGAAGTCGGTTGTGAAAATGTCGCGGCGGAGGTCGAGGGCCGCGGCTATTGTGCTGGCCGCGCACTTCTCTCTGAAGGGAGATGTTGTTGAGGCAAAGAGAACACCATCAATACTCTCTCGATCAAAGTCTTTTAGACAGTTTTGTGCGGCTGCAACAGCCATTGTTAGACTATCTTCATCTTTTCCAGCAACGGATCTTTCGCCGGGCGCTCCCTTACTTAGAAGATCACGGCTGATTCTCCATATCGGAATATAAGCTCCATAAGAGACTATTCCAACCATGTTATACCCCCCTTAAACCAAGAATAGCCACGGCGGCTGTCTGAGCATCTATTGGGGTTCCACCGCACGTATGTGTCAGCCCCCGTTGGTTTCTTATTTCAACTTGACGTTGATCAGCTTTCCCCTGAAGCTGCTTATAAACCTCATAGATCATTCTTAGTCCTGTAGCTCCTAAGGGATGCCCAAAGCATTTTAGTCCGCCATCAGTATTCACTGGAAGCTCACCCTTCAGCTCAAATGTTCCATTCTCAACATCTTCTTTCGCCTTGCCCCTCGGGGAAAAACCTAAGTCCTCGTAGATAACGAGTTCATGAATTGTGAAGCAGTCGTGAACCTCGGCTAAATCCAGCTGCTTTCTCGGATTCTCTATTCCAGCTTCCTTATAAGCCATCCTTGAAGCTCTAAAATTCTCTTCGATATATGCCAAAGGAAAGTCATCCATTATCTGGCCTTGATATACGCCAGTACTCATGCCCACTCCCTTAACAAGCACATAATCATCCCTGTAATTTCTCGCCAAATCAGCTCTAACGAGTATCGCTGCGGCGGCGCCATCAGCTATCCCACAGCAATCATAGAGCCCCAGCGGCCATGCTATAATCGGGGCTTTAAGAGCCTCTTCAAGTGTTATTCTGCGGCGAAATTGAGCTTTCGGAGCTAAATAACCGTTAAAGTGATTCTTAACGGCTATCTTAGACAAGATTCTTCTACCCTCCTCAATTGGAATGCCGTAATGGTGGAAATATCTTAAGGCGAACATGGCCCAAGCAGTTACTGGAAGGTATCCTGTATCAACCCTACTTGTGTAGAGGGTCGTTGGGTTATAGTCTCCAGGAATCGGTAACCCCGTATCCTTTAATTTCTCAGCTCCACAAACCAAGACTACGTCAAAAGCCCCGCAAGCCACAGCATAACAAGCATTTATAAAAGCATCATGCCCACTAGCACATCTATTCTCAACTCTTGTTACCGGTATGAAATTCAATTTGAGGGGGTATGCTAAGGTACGACCGAGCTCACCGCTCCAGGCTGTAGCAATCCAGGCCGCCTGAATATCTTTAGGCTCTATTCCAGCATCCTCAAAAGCCTCATAACAAGCTTCAACAATTAAGTCGTTGACGCTCTTATCCCAGTGCTCACTAAACCTTGTGCAGCCCATCCCAATTATAGCAACTTTATCCTTTACCCCTGGCAATAATTTTCCCCTCCAGGGTAAATTAAAAGAATTAGAATAGAAAGCTATTTAAAAGTTTTTTAAACTTGTTTTTCAGGTTTATTTAGTTTAAGTCTTTTTGAATTAACTATAGTTTAGATGTCTGTGATATTTAAGGATAAAGGTTTAAAAGAGTCAGCTAGATATTATCTTTAAAAGCGAGTCAAACGGTGTGATTTAGAATGGAAATAAAGAAAGTTGCGGTAGTCGGAGCTGGCGTAATGGGTTCAGCTATAGCCGAAGTGGTTGCTTCTTACGGCTTTACCGTGAAACTGGAGGATATAAGCGAGGATATACTTAGGAGAGCCCTTGAAAGAATCAGGGAAGGTCTAAAGAGCAGCTATGAGCGAGGATACCTTAAGGAGAATATTGATGCTGTCATGAGTAGAATAACAACCACCATTAACCTGGAGGAGGCTGTTAAAGACGTAGACTTAGTAATAGAAGCCATACCTGAAAACCTCGATTTAAAGAAGAAAGTGTTCAGCGAGATCGATAAATATGCTCCTAAGCATGCGATCCTAGCGTCTAATACATCATCCCTTAGTATAACTGAGTTGGCTAAGGCGACAAATAGGCCCGACAAGTTCATCGGTATGCACTTCTTTAATCCGCCAAAGGTTCTTAGACTTCTCGAAATCGTATGGGGCGAGAGGACTAGCGAGGAGACAGCTAAGATTGTTGAGGAATTCTCAAAGAAGATTGAGAGGGTGGTAGTCCACGTTAGAAAGGACGTTCCAGGCTTCATCGCAAATAGAATCTTCAATACTATGGCAAATGAGGCTGCATGGGCCGTTGATATGGGCGAGGGAACTATTGAGGAAATAGATTCTGCAGTAAAGTATAGAATGGGGCTACCAATGGGGCTCTTTGAGCTACACGACCTCCTTGGTAATGGATGCATAGACCTCAGTTACCACGTGCTCCAGTACTTCAGGGAAAAGCTCGGCGAGACTTATAGGCCAGCACCCCTCTTTGAGAAACTCTATAAGGCTGGACACCTTGGAAAGAAGACTGGAAAGGGATTCTATGATTGGACTGGAGGAAAGACCAATGAGGTGCCCCTTAGGGCCGGAGCTAAATTTGATCTGCTTAGATTATTGGCTCCAGCAGTTAATGAGGCTGCATGGCTAATTGAGAAGGGTGTTGCTACGCCAGAGGAAGTAGACCTCGCAGTCCTGCATGGACTTAACTATCCAAGAGGCCTGCTAAGAATGGCTGATGAAGTTGGGATAGATAAAATTGTAGCTAAGTTAAATGAGCTTTACGAGAAGTATAGAGAAGATAGATATAAAGTAAACCCGGTTCTGGAAAAGATGCTCCAAGAGGGGAAGCTTGGAAGGAAGACTGGGGAAGGCTTCTACAAATATGGAAAGGGTAATTATGAGTTTGTTTTAACTGAGAAGATTGATAGGATAGGCGTTATCAGACTCAACAGACCTAGGAGGGCCAACGCCCTTAACATGACTTTCCTCGCGGAGATCGAGGACGCTCTTGAAATGTTTGAAGAAGATGAAGATGTAAAAGCTATAATTATTACTGGTGTCGGCAGGAACTTCTGTGCAGGCGCAGATATATCAATGTTTGCCTCTGGAAGACCAGAACTAGTTACCGAGACAAGTCAGATGGGTCATAGAGTCTTTAGGAAGATAGAGCTTTATCCAAAGCCAGTGATCGCTGCAATTAATGGGCCAGCTTTAGGCGGGGGATTTGAGCTAGCCCTCGCATGTGACTTAAGGGTTATGAGTGAGAAAGCCTATCTCGGTCTGCCTGAACTCGGCTTAGGTATAACTCCAGGCTGGGGTGGAACGCAAAGGCTCGCTTACATGATTGGAGTTAGTAAACTTAAGGAGATAATAATGCTCCGGAAGAATATTGATGCACAAACAGCCCTTAGTCTTGGATTAGTTTCAGAAGTCTATAAGGATGAAGAGTTCTGGGAGAAAGCCTTAAAATTTGCAAGTAATGTGGCCTCGCTACCACCGGTAGCCGTCAAGTACTTGAAGAAGATTATAGCGTATGGTGTTATGCCAGCATTAGAGACCGGATGCCTACTCGAATCAGAGGCCTCTGGAGACATATCTCTCACAGACGATGTTGCAGAGGGAATTCAAGCATTTACATACAGGAGAACACCAAACTTTAAAGGGCGTTAATTAAAGAAAGTAAGTTTCCATAATCTTTATTTTTTTAATCTTCAACCTATATGCTATTATTGACTGTAAAATGTTACTGTGGAGGATGCTGGCTATATGAAGTCTCTTAGGAATCTTAAGAGAAAGAGTGCTCCTTTATTCGCTCCGTCCCATGGACCTTTAAGTGGAATAAGGGTTCTAAGTGCTGGAAGCATAGTTGCCGGCCCATTTATCGGCATATTATTAGCGGACTGTGGCGCCGAATTAATACATATTGAGGGAACTGATGGAGAGGCGTGGAGGTACGTGGGCCCCTTTATAGAGGGGGATGGAAGAAGGATAGGTTCTGAATATGCTTCCAGTGTAAGAAATAGGCTTCACATAGCCCTTAATCTTAGAACGGAGGAGGGAAAGGAGATCTTCTATGGTCTCATTAATCAATCCGATATTTTCATCGAGAATATGGTCTGGCTGGAAGAGAGATTTGGGATTTCAGATGAGCAAATATTAAGTGTGAACCCGAAAATTGTCATTGTACATGTAAGCGGATATGGAAAAGCTAAATTTGGAGGAGATCCAGAGAAGTGTTCCAGAGCATCTTATGACCTTATTGCGCAGGCCTATTCAGGCTGGAATAAAGCGTTTATGGCCCCCAGCGACGACGTTATTAGAATCCCGTTCTACACGGGCGATTACATTACAGCTCTCTTCGGCGCGGTGGGAGCGCTAGCAGCATACATCCATGCACAAAAAACTGGAGAGGGGCAGGTTGTCGATGTAGCTCAGTTTGAGGCTATAGCGAGGATTCTTGAGTTCTACTATACATTATACTTTAATTTAGATGGTTACATGGATTGGCGGGGCTACGAAAAGACGCATCCTAGAACGCAGCCTTATGGTCTTTATAGAGCGAAAGACGGCTGGATAGCTCTTGGAGCAGTTGGACCAGCTGTTTATCGCAGGTTTATAGAAGCTCTCTCAGGACTTACAGGCATAAACCCTGACGATTTTCCATATGAAGAGTGCCAAGTACGTGATTCTCCCAAAGGTAGCCAACTGTATAAAATAATAACTGAGTGTTTCGCAAAGTATACAAAGGAGGAGCTTGAAAATTATTTTGCCAAATGGCGTATACCTTGCTCAAGAGTAACAACGCCAGAAGATATTATTAAAGATAGCCACTGGCTTCAGCGCGGAGACATAATAGAGGTTTTTGAGATGGTGACCGGGAGAACAATTAAACAAATGGGTGTTGTTCCAAAGTTCTCAAAGACCCCTGGCAGAGTGTGGAGGGGACCCACAAGAATAGGTGAAGATACGGTAAAGATTCTAAAGGGATTGCTTGAATTAAGTGATGAAGAAATAATGGAACTAAAGAATAAAGGTGTAATAAATTTCCCGTAAAATAACCACGTTTTCCTCTTTTTATTTTTTTAGTTTATTGCTAGATTTCAAGCTCTTGTATTTTCTCTTTTGAAGGAGTACCTTCAGGCGTCCATCCCCTGACCTCATAGTACTCTTTCAACATTAAATCCATGTCGGGAACATTACGCATAGTACCTCCTTCCTGCGGCTCCAAAAGTCTCTTGGGAAGCACATCGTCCCTTGATGTAACCCCCCACATGCAATTCAAAATCCTCTTCAAATTAAACGATCTTTCACCCACCTTCATAATTTCCTCTATAGTAATCGCCCTCCCGGTAACGAGCTCATAGAACTTTGTAAGCTGTGTAAGTGTCAGCCCAGCTGAAGCCGCATATTTGCAGATCACTAAAAGGTCATATAACTCCATGTAATCTTGCATCTTCTTTACAACAACAGCTTTCCCCTTTGACTCAAACCTGTTAGTTGCCGCCGTTATACCAATTTCCGGAACCAGCCTTCCTCTATCTGGGTTGTGCGGCCAGGCTAAGTGGCAGGCACCCCTATTCATTGTAGCGTAACTTAACGCGTGTCCAAAGAAGGCTCGCGGATTATGAGCAGGGACCTCAAGCCCCTTAACATGCAAGGCAAAGTACTCGCTTCCACCGCCCAGCCTTCTAGAGAACTCCCGTACACCCTCAGCCATAAGATCTCCTATTCCCTCTCTATAAGCTATACGCCTTATCAGCTCTAGAATCTCCTCCGAGGGACCCCATTTAAGCTCCAGCCCACCAGTGTCATCCTTTGTTAGGAGACCCTTCTCATACGCTTCCATCGCAAATGCTAGAACTCCGCCTATGGATATAGTGTCTATCCCTAAGCGATTGCAGAGATCATTTGCCTTAACAATTAGCTCTAAATTGTCATTAAGGAGGTTAGATCCAAGCATGCATAATGTCTCGAATTCCGGTCCATCAGCTTTGAGACCAGCATACTTGCCCTCCCTTATATACACTGTTCTTTTGCATCCGATCACACAGTTACAGCACGGGGTTATTTTATCTAGGATTGTTTGGGACATTCTTTTTCCCCCAATCTTTTCAACTTTAGCTTCGTCCCAGACTCCTTCACCTTGATTCTTTATTGGAATATTGCCTAACTGATAGTAAGCCTCCATTCCTCCACCAGTACCATAATTGTGGAGACTTTGAGCAGCGGAGCTCTTTATTAATTGTATCTGAACCTCTTTAGCGAAGTCCTTAAGTTCATCCTCTTTTGCTAGGGGAATTCTCTTAGTCCCTCTAACAGCGATTGCCTTTAGATTCTTTGACCCCATAACCGCGCCCATCCCAGATCTGCCAGCCTTCCCAACACCGCAGATGATTGATGCATATTTTACGAGGTTTTCTCCAGCTGGTCCTATAGCCGCTATCTTTATGGATTTATCCTTAAGCTCCTCCATAATGATCTCATAGGTTTCATAGACGTCTTTACCCCAAATCTTCTCAGCACTTCTGAACTCAACTTCACCATCATCTATCCAGATGTATGTGGGCTTTTTAGCCTTACCCTTAATTACAATTGCATCAAAGCCAGCTTTCTTTAGGTATGGCCCAAACATGCTTCCAGCATGTGACTCACCCCATATCCCGAGGGGAGATCTAGCACATATAGAGATTCTCCCGCTACATGGAGTTGGCGTGCCAGTTAAGGGTCCTGTAGCAAATATTAGCATAGACTCTGGGTCAAATGGTTCAATATCTTTAGGCATCTTCTCATAAATTATTTTAGCTGCTAGCCCAGAGCCGCCAATATATTTCCTCGCAAATTCCTCTGGGAGACTCTCCGCTGAGACTCTCTCCTCTGTTAAATCGATCCATAAGATCTTCCCCATATAACCGAACAATAGCTACCCCCCAATAACTTAATAAAAATAAAAGAAATTAGGGTTATAAGGAATTCCTATTTCAGCCTTTACTTCTTAGCCCTCTCTCTAATGGATCTTTCATCGCCGGGCGGAGTATAAACCCAAACAAACTGCAACTCTTCGTTACCCGCATTCTCAAGGGTATGAACTTCGCCGGGAGCTAGATAGACGACATCGCCTGGCTCTAGTATCTGCTGCTCACCGCCACTTGCAACCTTGGCTTTACCCTTAATTATGAATATCGTTTCCTCACCAGTATGTGCATGTGGAGCCCCTTTCTCCCCAACAGGGTAGACGGTGAAGCCCATGGCGACATACTTTGATCCAATGACTGGATCCATCATTATTCTTGTTACCTTTCCTGATGGCGGAGGTGCGGGAAATACTGGGGCCTGATCCTTCTTAACAACTATCATGCTTTCACCCCTGGTGGAGGCATCTCAAGCGGAGATACTCCAGGAGGATACTTTCTCTTAAGCTCTTCAATAAACTCGCATAGCTTATCTACCACAGCATCCACTATTTTCTTTCCTTTCTCCTTAGTTGCCAGTGTTGCATCGCCCAGAATTCCAAGTTTATATACATCGACTTGAAAGTACGAAGCGGTTATATTGTGGTGTGGGAAGCCTCCCTCATCCGGCAATGTGCGTGTTGGGCTTCCATACCACTTCTTATCAACAATTGAGGGGGCGGACTCTTTATCAGCCTTACTCATGTCCACAAGCTCCGGATATAACTCTAATGCCACCGAGGTCTCAACCTCATCAGCGTGGACAAATTTTGTCTGAGCTACTTCCTCTATCGTCTTTCTCGCAATCTCCCACCAAGTGGCGATAGCTATAAAAGCTTTTGTCTCTAACGCCAGCTCATGTAAGGCGCCGATAAAAACCCATTGCTGGCCATGCCCATTAAGTATTATTATTTTCTTAAAGCCATTCTTAACAAGCCCAGTTACAACATCCTTTACAAACTGTTTGAGGATATCAGATCTAATTGGGATAGTCCCTGGAAAACCATACTGCATATACATGTGAGCCCCATACCATATTGGAGGAGCTATTAGCACTCCAGTTCTCTCTGCGACACGCTCCGCAATTTTCTGAACATTAAGTGAATCCACGCCAACAGGGCAGTGTGGTCCATGCTGCTCTATTGAGCCTATGGGCAGCAAAATGATGTCACACTCCTTAGTCTTCTCAACTATCTCAGGCCAACTCAGCTCCTGATACCAAAAACTTTTCTTTCCAGGCATTAAACTCCCATCTCCTCATCTTACCTGAAATTTAACTCTTTTATTACATAATTGTATTTATTTTTTACCCTTTCTGGAAGACCATTTAACAATCTCTTACTCCATAAACAAGATCCTAAAAATTGATGGAAGAATGAAACTTGGACATAGAGTTATGGGGGTAATTGAAAATAAATTTGAGGGACTTAGTAAGGAGAGAATTTTTAGGATCCTTTAGCCGCCTGCTTCCAGCCAGTGTAAAGTCCTTCACGATCCAGTATTTCCCTGATAATCTTCTGTTCTTCTATAGTTGGTGGGCTCATTAATTCAACCTTTTCGGGTATTATTAGTTTGAAGCCAGTTCTCGCCTGGACTTCCTCAACAGTAACCTTTGGGTTTATAGCCAATAGTTTCATCTGGCATGTCTCCTCATCAAAGCCCAGAACAGCCAAGTCAGTTATAACTCTCCAGGAACCTCCGCCCCTAAGTCCAACCCTTTCCCTCTCACCTTTACCTGAAATGAAGCCTGGACTCGTTATAAATGCCACCCTCTCTGGAAATCTCCTCAATTCATGCGGTCTCATAATAACAACCACTTTTTTCGCAAGTGATGCTATATCATTTGCCCCACCGCTCCCTGTAAAGTATCTTAGCGGCTTATTATATGAGCCAATCAATGTGCTGTTCACGTTACCGTATTTGTCGACCTCAAGACCTCCAATCATCCCTATATCCACAAGCCCCCTCTGCAATGTTGTACCCATGATATCAATATAATCTGTGAAGCATTTAGCTCTAAACCATTCCCTTGGATCAGCTAAACCCATTGAGACACCCCTCCTGAACTGTACTGGCTTAGGCTCGACGACGCCCTGCTCCATGAGTATTTTTGCTCTAGGTGCATGTGTATAAATGGCAAGTAGGGTGGCGACCTCGGGTAAACCTATACCGCAGATAACTATGTCACCATCTTTGATTAAATGCGCCCCTGCAACAGCCATTAATTCTCCTGGAGTCCATTCTTTTGCAAACTCCTTTCCCAAAACCCTCCCCTCCTAATATCCATAATAAGGATCTGCCTTCAGACTAAAAAGTTTTTTAGCGCCACCAATCTTCTCAAGATACTCCCAATGATTATCGACACCCAGAACATACTCCTTAAGATATTTCTCGAATTCTCCCTTCTCACAAGCCTCTAAGTACAACTGTATATGCTCTAAGTCGTAGTCATAATATTTATAGCAGGATGTTGGGTGAGCACCGAATGGAGCATAAACTACGGTGTCTACCCTGTATCCAGGAATGACTGTTCTCTCAGGATCATTTCTAATTATCTCCGTATCAACAATCTCCTCTGCGGTAATGATTACTCTTTTCGCCGCCCTAGCTTTCTCCTTTGTCTCAAAAAGTGGGCCATATATCCATGCATTCCCCTCCCTATCAACCACTTGCGCATGGATGACTGCTACATCAGGCTCCAGCGCCCGTAAGAGGACAAGCTTCTCCCCCGTGAAGGGGCACTCCGTTACCTTTATTTGATCAGGAGCGGTTTCTTGAAGTCTCCTAAGTATGTCTGAACCGAGGAGGGATTTCGATGGTATATATGGAATCCCCAACGCACCAGCAAGATATTTTAGACAAATACAGAGTCCAGAGTATTCCTCCACAAGAATCCTGTTTTCCACTTTTGCTCGATCAATATTCCAGAATGGGCCAAAGCGGTCGAGGCGTCCTCCCCCATAAATAAGCTTTTTAACACAGCCAGCTCCTACCAGCATATCTGTTTCCAAAGTTGCAATGCAGACGGAGATAGTTAGGTCACGCTTCTTTTGTCTGATGAGTTCATGAGCAAAAGCCATTGCGTTCCTTGTTGAAGCAAATCCGCTTACAGCTATATGATCCCCATCCCTTATAGTCTTAACAGCTTCCTCCATTGTTTTAAGCTTATCCTCTACAACGGACAATTAAACCACCAATTAACTTTTTAATATGAGAGTACTAAAATAAAAGAGATAAGGTTTATCTTATTCAGGGTTATGCGACTGCAATTTAATTGCTTCTTGCTTACATATGGCTTCGCATAAGCCGCATTCTTCACAGTCTTTAGGTCTTGCAACGTATGCAACGCCTTCTACTAGGTCTAAGACGTTATTTGGACAGGCATCAACGCAGGTTCTGCAGCCAATGCATTTATTAACATCTACCTTCGGAGGCATACTTGCAACTCCTATTCATCCAGTCTATTTAAATAGGTAAACTCTTACTTTACAGGAGTTATCTTTGCGCTCAATCGATATTAACTCTGTGTCTATGCCAAATTTATCCTCAAGGAGACCAAGACAAACATTTGTGCATGGGCAAACAAATAACGGTATCTTAGACCTAATAATCTCATCAGCTACTTCTGAAAACTTGCAGTTGCGGAAGTATAATTCTAGTATTGGCTCACTTATGAACGCGTCGGCTTCATCCACTATCCGCGCCTCTTTAATAAACGACATCACCTTCTTGATGGCTTCAGCCATTCCTAAGTTCTCTAATCCAGTTATATAGTTTATTAGTTCCCTCCCCACTAGATAGCATCTACACCGCGAAGCGCCGCCAAATCCATCATACACCACTTTAATTAACCCAGAGAGAATATGTTTCACAAAACTGTTGAAAATTTCTTCTCCACTCTTCCCTGCACTCATACACTTCCCACCTCTTTTTTAGGCATCTTTTGGCCAAAACGCTCATAAAACACTATTTCCTCTAAACTCTTTCTTGGCCGTGGCTTCGGCTCTTCATCTGGGTATCCTAAGGCTATTATGCTGATCACCTTATATTCCTCTGGAATATTGAGTAGGCGTTTAACTTTGATCTCATCTCTAACATCGAATACTGGCGCTATAACCCAACAGGTTCCAAGACCCAGAGCTTTTGCCATCAACATCATGTTCTGAATCGCCGCGCAACAATCTTCTCTAGGATCATTTGCACTCTTTTCTGCACAAACTACAATGTCAACTGGAGCCTCGGCAAGAAAGGCTGATACTTCCCCGGAGATGAGTTTTCCGAAGACACGCTTCTTTTTCTCTTCAGGCCACGTCTTCACAACTTCTCCAAAACGCGCCTCCATCTTTCCAGTATAAAACTCAACAGTGAAGCGTCTTCCGCTCCCCCTCCCTGCAATTCTACCTAGCTCCTTTCTTATCGCCTCATCCCTAACAATTATAAAGCGCCAAGGTTGCATATCCTCGCCAGTAGGAGCCCAGCGGGCAGCCTCTAGACACTTCATGATGAGATCATCTGGAACTGGCGTTGGCTTATATTTTCTTATGCTCCTTCGCTCCTTGATAACTTTGAGAACGATATCGGTTTCACTCACCGCTACTCACCACATGGCCTTATTAATGTCTTTTAATGCGATATATACCTTAATAAGATTTTCTGGACGAGAATAAAAGGATACAAAGGTGTTAGGATAAAGCTTAAAAGTGCTGGTTTAAAATGGGGGTTTTATTCCGAATCTTTCAGCAAGTCTCTTTATCGCTAAAACAACTTCTTCATCTAAAGGTATACCATGTTTGCTTCTAGAATCCATCTCCCTCTTCGCCATCTCTCCTGGCAAAAATATTTCCTTTACCCCGCTCCTTTTAGGACAGTTTTTAACAGTCTCTATATATTTACTAATCTTCTCTTTGTATTCATGATAAGGTGTGAAGAGACTCACGTTAATGGCGCCAATAAAGAACCCTGTTCCAGAGGGGGCGCTAAAATCATCAAGAGCTTTAACATCCTGCAAGTACTTTGACCCAGTAACTAAACCACAGAGCAAGTCTACTACAAGGGCTAAACCATAGCCTTTAGCTCCACCTATTGGGGCTAGCGTTCCCTTTAAGGCGGCCTTTGGATCAGTTGTTGGATTACCCTCTTCATCAAAAGCCCATCCTTCAGGTATTTTCTCACCCTTCAATGCAGCTAACCTTATTTTTCCACGCGCAACCTCACTAATAGCCATATCCAAGACAATAGGGCTCCCTCCCTCCACCGGAAAACCTATACAGATGGGGTTTGTGCCAAACATCGCTTTTTTTCCTCCCCATGGAGCAATTGCTGGCGGAGCGTTTGACAAAGCTACCCCAATAAGCTTCTCTTCAACTATTTTGAGTACAAAATGTGCAGCCATTCCAAAATGGTTAGCGTTTCTTACCCCAATTGCCGCCACTCCAAACTTTTTCGCCTTTTCAATCGCTAATAAAGTTGCTTTCATTGCAGCTACCTGGCCAAAATTGTTGTGAGCGTCTATAAGCGCCACCGCGCCATAGTCCATCACCACTTCAATGGGACCCGATGGGTCAATTAAACCCCTAACAACCCTCTCTACGTAAGAGGGTAACCTTGCAATACCATGCGATTCTCTACCTCTAAGATCAGCCAATACAAGGTTTTCAGCAACTATTTTAGCATATTCTTCCTTTACGCCAATACGTCCAAGTATTTCTACACAAAAGTTAAATAGGTCTTCGGCTTTAACTCGGATAGCAGCAGGGGATACCATATCATATTTTCAAAAACTAGGCTAATTTAAGTTTTATGCCATACATAGAAGGATTCTCTAAATATAACGTAGAAACATTTAAGTATAAGGCTCCAATTTCTTTTCTTTAAAAGAATTTAAAGGTGGTGGGTACTAAGCCATGATAAATCTACTTGTAGGAGCAAAAACCAGGGAGTACTTAAGGAAGCTGGGTCTTCCAGACCGCGATCTTTATGAACTGCCAGATTCACCGTTAAGATTTCCAGACGGAGCACACTACAGAATAGAGGTTCCAACAGTTAATTCTCCAGAAGCTATGAGGGCTGTTCTTGAAACAGCAGAGAAGCATGGAGTCATAATAAACCGGATTGACGAGACGATGGGAATTATGCGATATACAGATGAAGAAATAGAGGCTATGAAAAAGCTTGCGAAAGACTATCAAGTTGAATTTAACATGTCTGTTGGGCCCAGAGCTGAATATGATACTAGCACACAAAGGGCAGCGGGAACCCCTGAGGCTGGTAGGGTTGGGTATAGGCTGCGAGGGATGGATCAGGTTGTTAGGGCTGTTGAGGATGTGAAAAGAGCTGTTGAACTAGGAATTAGAGGAATACTCGTTTATGATGAGGGATTACTATGGCTACTTAACCAGATGAGGAAAGATGGAGAACTTCCAAAAGATGTTAAATTTAAGTTATCTGCCCACTGCGGGCATGGAAACCCATTGTCATTCAAGTTACTAGAGAGCCTAGGAGCCGACACCATTAACCCCGTTAGAGATTTGACACTGCCAATGATAGCAGCTTTAAGGGCCGCTGTTAAAGTACCAATAGATATACACGTAGATAATCCAAAGTCAACTGGTGGAATGATCAGAACCTATGAGGCGCCGGAGATAGTAAGAATAGCAGCGCCAGTATACCTCAAAACAGGTAACTCAGCTCTAGTCACTCACGGGTTACCTACAACTGAGAGGGAAGGCGTAAATATGGCTAGGCAGGCAATACTCACCGCACGTACGGTACAGAAGTACTTCCCAGAAGCTAAGCAAAGCAAGAGAGGAGCGCCAGACTTAGCTATTCCAAAGTAGAGAGAACTCTTATAACCCAAACATATCACTTTACCCTTAAATTTTATTTAAAGTTTTGTTGCAATTTAAGAACTTACATAAGATGTTTTATCTTAGGATCTTTTCCTTCATACCTGCTCTAAGCGCTGCCAAAACGTCTTGCTAAGAACATAATGTTTAAATTTAGGTATAACCTAACTTAGGTTATACCTAAATTTGGAGAATTTATATGGGAAGCTTAACTAGAAAGGAAGTGGAGTATCTCAAAGCAGTATTTGACTTAACCTCTAATAGAGACTTGGCCAGCAGTCTTGATATAGCGAATAATCTCGGGGTCTCATGCGCGACCGCAAGTGAGACGCTCAAAAGACTTTCAGAGAAAGGTCTGGTTATAAGAGAGCCATGGAAAGGCGTGAGACTTTCAGAGCTAGGTTTTAAGGAGATTAATAAGATTGTTAGGAATCATAGGGTATTCGAAACATATGCGCATAAGGTTCTTTTAGTCAGTCTCAATGAGGCATGCGAGTGCGCACGTAGGATTGAGATGTATCTCTCCGAGGAGATAGTTAACTCCATGTGCAGGATTTTAGGACACCCAAAGAAGTGCCCCCACAATAAGGATATTCCTAGGGGGATTCCATGCTGCGTAAGGGAGTAATTTTCACGACAATTGCTATAACACTATTATTTATATATGGATTAAACATATCCATCTCCCCTATTGAACGGGCCGATGAAACTATAAAAGTGGCAATCTCCATTGATATACTAAGAACAATAATTTCTCCGGTAATTAACGGGGTTGGGGAAATTTACTCGATTGTTTCTGAGAGAGTTGAGCCACATGGCTTTGTATTAACTCCAAGCATCGTTAGCAATGTAAGCAAATCCGACCTAATAATCGTTACCGGGCACATGGAATGGGAAAAAAAGCTAATTGAAGAAATTGCTGAAATTAAAGGTATTGAAGCTGACTTAACTTTCATAGACTTGTCAAAGCTTAGCGGCCTCAGGATATTGGAGCTTAATGGGGAAAAGAATCTCCATGGTTTCTGGCTCCTGCCAGATAATGCCCTTCTAATAGCCAAGGAAGTAAAGGAAAGAATCTCGAGGATAAGACCGGACATCTCTCAGAAAATTGAAGAAAACTATGAGGAATTTAAGAGGAGAGTTCTCACTCTCAAAAACTTCCTTAATCGCATTCTAGACAAATATGATATATATGGGAGGGATGTTATAATAGGCTTTTATGCCGAGCAGTATGTTGCTGAGGCAATCGGCTTAAGAGTAGCCTCAGCACTCATAGGCGAAGGAGAGAGCATACGTCCAGAGACTCTAAGAAACATTTATGAGGGACTTAAATCTGGAAAATATGCGTGCATCATAGTCTCTGACGTTGCAGTGCTCGTAGAGAATACTAAGGAAGCGATTAAAGAAATCTCTAGGGAAAGCAGCTGCCCTGTAGCATTCGTTCTAACAGTCTCGTCTGGCGGCTTACAGGAATATGACATGGTGATGTATTATAATGCTGGACAGATTTGCTGTGCGTTACTGACACAACCTAGACAGCTCCTAAGCAGCTCAGATATGTATCTCCCCATAATTATTGCCCTTCTGACCATAATTGCCCTTGAAACGATATTCTTGGTCAGAAGAAGGGTGAAATAATGGAGACGCCAATAATATCCATCAACAAGGTTACCGTCAAAATAAGTAATCATATCGTGTTAGAGAACATTAGTTTTGAGGTTGAGAAACCATCTCTTCTGCTGGTAATCGGGCCAAATGGTGCTGGAAAAACAACTTTACTCAAAACGTTACTCGGAATAACTAGGCCATATAGGGGTGAGGTCAGGGTATTCGGTCTCAATCCGCTTAAGGAGCAGATGAAGGTTAGAAGACTTATTGGATATGTTCCACAGAAAGATAAGATTTCGTATGAGACACCACTCACCGTTGGCGATGTTGTCTTGATGGGTGTATTATTAAGAAAAAGCCCGCCCAGAACCGTTTCTGAGAAAGATATTGAGATGGCTAGAAGGGCATTGGCATATTTAGGTATGGAAGATGAGTGGAGCTCCCTCTTCAGTGAGCTTAGTGGGGGTCAGCAGAGAAGAGTTCTAATAGCTAGGGCACTTTCATCCAACCCCTTATTACTACTACTAGATGAAGTCTTTGCTGGCCTAGACCTTGAAAGCCAAGAAAATCTGCTTAATATTCTTAGAGAATTTAAAGAGAGTGGAAGGACTATTATTGTCGTTGAGCATGAGCTCGATCCAATAGTAACTCTTGCTGACAGGGTTTTAGTATTAAATAGGTGTATACATGCATACGGTGAGCCAAATTCAGTTCTGAGTGAGGAGAAGCTGAAACGTATTTACCCACATTTAAAGTTGATTGAGAAAAATGGTAGGCGTATAATCGTTTTAGGTGATAGGCATGTTTGACCCATTCATTTTAAGGGCAATTATGGGCACATTTTTCATGTCGCTTTCTGTGCCAATAATGGTTATAATGCTTTTAAGAGGTTCACTCTACATAACTCCAGAAATATCGCACGCCGCGTTAGGCGGAGCTGCCCTTGGAGTATTACTGCAAATGATCTCTCCAGTTCTAGTAAACCCATTTCTCATAGTCTTATTGTTTTGTTTAATCACAGCAGTGCTCGCGGCTTATGCAGGGAGGAGCGGCCCGCAAGCGCTCGGAGCAATGCTTAGCGCCCTACTTGCTATAAGCGTAACTATCTACGCAGTTATAAGGAGCTGGCTTCCAATTGAAAAGAAAATCCTTGTGGATGGATATCTTATAAGCGACATACTTCTCCTTTCAATCATAGACCTATTGAGTTTGGCAATAGCGTCTATAATCGCATTCACAATTACTATAATGTTTTATAGGGAGTTTATTTATATATGCTTTGATGCAGATACTGCTGAAGCGCTTGGGTTAAGGGTTAAACTATATAATATCTTGCTTTTCGTAACAACGTCTATCGCCGTTGCCGTGATTGTTAAAGCTGTGGGGGTGCTGCTCTCGGTAACGCTCCTCACGCTTCCAGCCGCGGCATCAAGAGCTTTAACCCGAAGCATAAATATAATGCTTCTAGCATCCTTTATAATGGCGCTATTATCTGGGTTGGCTGGGATAGCTCTTTCATACCAACTTAACATCCCCACAAGTGGCGCAATAGCTCTCATATCTACAGCTATTTTCTTAATAACCCACCTAACTAGACTTAAGAGGCGTTAGAGATAATAAAAGTTCTACTTCATATACTCCTTTTCTTATTCCTCAATATCTAGTAGATATCTCCTTCTAAACTCTCTTTATTCTCAGGAGACTTGTATGATGCTTAAATATACCATTACCACCAAAATATGATTAGACTTTGAGTTAAATGGATGGAGATAACAGTATGGGTGGGAGAAATTCGCCTTTAAGGCTTAGGGAGGCTGATAGGGTAGAGATAATTAGCATCATGGATAACTCTATAGACCTATTACTGTCATCACAAAGGGAGGAAGTTAAGCCTCTTAGGGACTGGGTGAAGAAAGAAAATCGCCACCCCATTGCCGAACACGGCTTCTCGATGCTCATTCGTGTTTATGATGGAGATGAGTCACACAATATATTATTTGATACTGGAATCAGCCCACGTGGCGTGGTAATGAATGCTAGGAGAATGGGAGTCAACTTGAGTGATATTGAATGTATAGTTTTATCCCATGGACACTACGACCATTTCACCGGGTTGCCAGCCGTCGTTAAGGCCATAAAGAAGAGCGAATTACCCATAATGATCCATAAGGATATGTTTAAGAAGAGGGGTGTGGAGAGAGCCAATGGCACTATAAGAGAATACCCAATGTTTCCGTTAGAGGATGCTGTTAGACCTGCAAAGTATATTGATACAAAGGAACCGCACTTAATAGCTAAGGGATTAGTGTTAATTACTGGTGAGATTCCAAGAGTCACACCATTTGAACTCGGTTATCCGCAGCACAAAGCATTTGTTAATGGAAAGTGGGAGCCTGACCCATGGCTATGGGATGAGCGCGCACTGGTGATAAACGTTAGGAGAAAAGGGCTGATAATTCTCTCTGGATGCAGCCACGCAGGCATAATAAACACCGTACTTCACTCGCAGCGTCTCACCAGCATTGAGAATATATACGCTATTCTCGGCGGCCTACATCTATCAGGAAAGAACCTTGAAGAACGTATAACTCAGACGGTGGAAGAGTTAAAAAAGATAAGACCGCGGATTATAGTTCCCTCACACTGCACTGGTTGGCGCGCATGCTACGCAATATATGAAGCTATGCCAGATGCCTTCGTCTGGAGTAGCGTTGGCAACTTTTATATTCTCTAGTAAACATTAATAGAGGGCAATAGGTTTCTATGCGGGGCGCCCACTTTGGGTAAAGTTATCAGGGTTGACTCTTGGGAGGAGTTTAAACAGTTAATTAAGAGGTATCGTATTAAGGAAATCGTATACCGTATTGAAATGGGTGTCCCAGCTAAAAATTTGACGGGACTTAGGCTTATTCTTCCAACCCCTGACGCCCAGTACGTTTTTGTAGATACAGCTGCTGGTAATATGTTAAGAAAGACAGGAATAAAGTTGAGAGTTGATGAGTTTAGTAACATGTATATCAGTGATGAGGACGTAATAAACTTCATTAAATCTAATATTGGTGATAAGGAGATAAAACTATATTCTTACTTCACGATGTGAAAATTTTAGTAGCCTTCCTGCAGTCAAGACAAAGGTTTACATCCTCATTTGTCCAGAAGACTTTATTGCATATATTGCATCTGACCCTCTTCAATAAACACTTATCTTTCTTAGAACTCTGTCCGATAGATGTCCGCTGTGGAAATATTATTGCTTTCCTCGGGCATATATTTTCACATGCAGTGCAACCGTAAATGCAGTTTAAGGGATTTACCACCACAGCCTTACAATCACGGAGATCAAAAACCCCATGTGGGCAGAACTTAACGCATCTAGCTTCATTAAACTTAATACAGCCATCACATTTATCCGGGAAGATGGTTGGGTACCAAACCCTCTGACAGTCCATATAATTTGCCATACCTCCTTTAAAAGAACGTTAATCTTCTCCATTCTCACTAAAAATATTATCCCCCAAATCTTCAGTAATCTCCTAGATAATTTTTTGACCACCTAATAAATATAACGCCTAAGATCCTCAAGATATTAAGTTTGGAAGACACGTTTTCAGGGCCGCTCCCAGAACTTTAAATAATTTAAGAATCCTTTCAAAACTATTTTGAGGGCGGGAAGAGCATACCTGCCAAAGTTTTCCCTTAAAATCCTCGGCGACATATAGAAGCTTATATAAGCCTTTTTAATGAGCTTCTGCAATTCTTTAACGCTTATGTTTTTCAAAGCTATTACTGGTTTAAGTGTAGTATATTGTGACCAGTCTTCAGTAAGTAATAAACCCTCTCTTTTAATCATTTCATAAAACTCTGTTCCAGGATATGGAGTTGCAATAGTGAATTGAACATAATCAACTTTCAATTTTTTCGGAAAATTAAGAGTGCTTTTAATTTCCTCCTTTGTTTCGTCCGGAAAACCTACTATAAATGCTCCCATCATCTTTATTCCAGCCTCTTTAGTCAGCATCACAGCTCTCTTAATCTGCTCAATTGTTATTCCCTTTTTTATGAAGTTTAATATCCTCTGAGAGGCGGATTCAATACCGTAGTATATGAAGGAGCAACCTGCTTCTCTCATCTTCTTTAGAAGGCTCCTTGAGACCGTGTCAACCCTCGACCCACATGCCCAAGCAATATCTATCCCACGCTTCTTAAGCTCATCACAAATCTCCTCAACCCTCTTTTGATTTAACGTAAACTCGTCGTCCGAAAACTCAATGTAGCTGGGATTATACTCAGATATTAAGAACTCTATTTCATCAACAACGTTCTTTGCACTCCTAGCTCTATGCTTCCTTCCAAATATTCGTGACGATGAACAGAAAATGCAATGGAAGGGGCAGCCTCGACTTGACATTATATGACATATTACAGTTTTCTTTCCAAGAACCGTATATTTATCCATTGGTAAGAGATGCCATGCTGGGAACGGAAGCGAATCTAGATCCTTTATGAGCGGACGGGGCTCCGTCTTAACTATTTTACCATCACTAGTCCTAAAAGCTATCCCCCTCACACGTGATAGGTCTGTCTTTCTCCTTATTGCCTCAGTTAACTCGACCATAGTCTCCTCGCCCTCACCTATACATACAATGTCGGCAGAGGGGCACTCTTTAAGGGTCTCCATTGGAAGGAATGTTGGGTGTGGACCCCCGAGAACCACGGTTGAGTTAGGACAAACCTCTTTTGCGACCCGCGCCACATTATAAGCATCATAAATCATTGGTGTAGACGCAGTTATACCAATAATATCTGGCTGATCCATATTAAGAGCACCTCTCACTTGAGATAAGGATAGGCCTAAAGCTAAAGCATCAATTATTTTAACCTCGCATCCATTTTTCTCAAGCACAGAAGCCAGATATGCGAGACCCAAGGGCGGTGCCTTAATTCCAATGTTAAGCAGCTCAACGTTCTGAGATGGAGGGTTTATTAAAGTGACCCTCAAGGCTGGTCACCCGTAATCCCTTTCCACGTTCAGTATAGGGTGTATACTCGGCTCCTCAAGCTCCCTAATGCACCCGGGATCTGGCGCGAGATAATCCCCGTGATACGCGTAGGCTCTTGCCCTACATCCGCCACAAACATACTTATACTCACAGCGACCGCATCTACCCCTAAGCTTACTTCTATCTCTTAAGTCGTTCATGACCTGTGAGTTCAGCCATATCTCTTTTAAAGGTTGCCTCCTTAAGTTGCCGACAACGATCGGCATGAAAACACAAGGTGTAACTAAGCCATTGGGCTGGATTGCACAATAAAGTCTCCCAGCACCACATCCACCTAAGAAATCTGTTAGTTGTCTTGCCTTTCCATGAAGGGCAAGAGCTGCGAAATGGGTTGGTGAGAGAACATCCGTTCCCTCAATCATCGATTGTTGTAAGCAGACTCTTGAGAACTGCGGAGCTGTTGAGAGAGACTCGATTCCACCACTTGCAAGCTCCTTATATAGATACTTAAGGAGATCCTCTCTTTCAGTCGGAGTAAGATCCAGCTGAGTTATTTCTTTTCCACGCCCCGTCGGTATGAAATTGAAAACTATAACTCTTCTTACACCTAATTCTTTAGCCAAACTAACTATTTTCGGAATCTCGTTTAAGTTGTGCTTCGTGGCTGTTGTCGCAATACACGTAAACATTCCGGCCTTTACAGAATTCGCTATACCCTCTATCGTCTTCTTAAAGCATCCCTTTACACCCCTGAATGAATCATGAGTTTCTTCGGTTGCGCCATCCAAGCTTATTTCTAAGTATGCGACCCCGGCCTCCTTTAGACGGGCCACGTTCTCTTTCGTAAGTAACGTTCCATTTGTAGCAATTGAAACATATAGCCCCCGCTCATAAGCATATCTTGCAACCTTAAAGAAATCTTCGCAAACTAGTGGCTCCCCACCAGAAAACGCTATCATAGAAACGTTATTCTCGACAAGTTGATCAATTATTGCCAGTTTCTCATCAGTTGTGAGCTCGTCTGGAGATGGCCTATCGGCACGCTGATAACAATGCTTGCATCGAAGATTACAGGCGTTTGTGTAGTTCCAGACGACGAGAAAGGGTGCTGGAACTTTATATGGTCTGGTGACCCCATAAATACCAATACCACTTAAAACATTCACTAAACCTCTTCTAAAATATGGAAGTTTTAGAGACTCTACCACCGTTTTTTTATCAACATTTAGTCCCATACAGCCAAGGTACACAGCCGCCTTAATTACGCCTGAGAAAATAAGCCTTGTAAGAGAGAAGCCGTTTCCCCCAACCCCAGCGAGGTCTTCAAGCGCTGCTTCAAGATAACTCTTTCCATTGCTGAAGTAGTGAGTGCACGAAAAACGGAGGAAGCGTCGGAGGAGGGGATTTTCTAGAAAAGAGAGGAAAGTATTTATGGAGGATGATTCCGACTTAGCCATATTGTTCTCCCTGCTAATAAACCTCA
This sequence comes from Candidatus Bathyarchaeota archaeon, assembly GCA_018396995.1. Classification (GTDB taxonomy): domain Archaea; phylum Thermoproteota; class Bathyarchaeia; order Bathyarchaeales; family DTEX01; genus DTEX01. The sequence continues at coordinate 7,094 of JAGTQB010000001.1, read as the reverse complement.
ATAGAAAATGCTCCTTCATAATTAATATTTAATCTTTACGTGAAATGGTGACGCCGACGTATAATATGGCAGCTACTGGTACATTATAATTTGATTAATGGTACATGAAACATAACACTTTCACCTAAGCGCAAAGACGAAGTCTCTCATATAAACCATTATTGTTATAGTCAAAATGAGCCACATAGCTATAAAGATAATGTATCTGTAAGGTTTTATTACAGATAACCACTTCGGAGCCCTAAACCTCAGAAATGGTATAAGAAATGCTGCCCGTTTAGAATAATCCTCATACTTTTGCCCATAGACTTTAATCAAGCTTCTTTCCTCTAGACTCGCCAAAATCAAGTATCCAGTTAAAAGAGTTACCCATGCAATAAGTGATATTGGTCTGAGAGACCTAATGGTTAGCCCAAGTGACAAGAGTATTATTCCGAGATATTGCGGGTGCCTAAGAAATCTATAAATTCCAGTAGTAATCAAGTCTCCGCTCTTCTTTAAATTGAGCATCCATGAAATAAAGGCTATTAGAAAGATTGCTGAGCCAACCATTAGCAAGGACATGTCTATTAATCCCCATCTACGTAACGATGGAAGGAAAATGTTATTTTCATCGAACTTTATTGCATAGGTGAGCCAATATAAGCTCTCACCCGGATGAAATGGATCAGGAATATCCTTTAGGATAATCCAAGGCCAAGTAAGGACAGCGTAAACTCCAAGAGGAAGAAACATTATGAAAAATAGTGGGTTAAAGATTACGATGAGTGACGGCATAATATTTGACAAAGCAAGTATAAGCCCAGTAACTTTTCTCAAGAAATATTCGATTTTTCTCATCATTTTTGTTCCACAACCCCAATTATTGGCTTAGCCCATCTACCATACTTTATCCATAGGACCGCAAAAACGCCTCCTATAGCATTACTCAACGCTATTGCTAACCAAGCTCCCCACGAACCCATACTAAATACGAACGCTAATACATAACCTAATATCACCCTAATACCCCAAAGCCTAAACATTCCAATCAATGTTGGTGTAAGCGTGTGACCGGAGCCTCTGCCCACCGATATAACGACCATGAAAAGGCTAAAAAATGGCAGCGTTGGCAATAACGTCTCAAGAAACAAGTTAGTTTCAGCAAATATTATTGGATCATCACTAAAAGCTCTTATCAAAGTTTCCTTAACTGGGTAAATGGCAATCACCCCTAAAGTTACAAAAAAGAATATTAGAAGACAAGCCTTATATGATATTTCTTTAGCCCTTTTTAAATCCGCCGCCCCTAAGCTTTGCCCAATCATTATAGAAACCGCGCTGGTAAGACCAAAGAGGGCGCCATCAACAATATCCATGATAACAAACCCTATAGCATAAGAGGTCGCGGCAACTATGCCGAGATCATTCACAATTCTCAGCTGCGCTACAAATGCGAAACTATTTGCTAATCCAAGTACAAGTACTGGTAGGCCGACACGAGCCACTAGAAGAACCCACTCGAGATCTATGTCTCTAGTGAAAACCACGTTAAAGCCTGGGTAATATCTTTTAAGGACGTATGCTAGCAATATTGTCGATATAAATTTTCCCATGACATCTGTAAGCGCCGCGCCTATAACACCCAGCCTGGGGAAGGGGCCTATCCCCAAAATTAAGAATGGATCAAATAGCATATTTAGACTGACTAGGATGCTATTAATTATAGCGGGTCTCCTTGTTTCACCTACACTTTGAAGCAGGGCTGTAAATATTAATGAAGTGTACCCGAATAATATGTCAAATGCTATTATAGTTGAGTACTTAATCACTTCATTGAAAATCTCCGGCGGTGTAGCTAATAATTGCATGAAAATTTTCTCCTTAAAGATTAAAAGTACTGTGCATAGAAGGGCCCCTAGAAAGGATGATACTGTGAAGAAACGTGATGCTGATCGACTAGCTTCATTAAACATTTTTCCTCCAATATATTGTGAGACCATACTTAGACTGGCTGCTGTTAAAGCCATTGCAAAAGCGTTAAATAGCATATAGATTGGCCACATTTGCCTTGGAACAGCTACTAGAGTATCATTGTACTGACTAAGCCAGTATGCGTCCGCGGTATTATAGGCAATAATTACCAATTGATTTAGGAGGGGAGGAGCGCCTAACCACAATAATGTGCGAATAATCGGTCCATGAACTATCTTTTCTCTATACCTGCCTATGGAAATAATTTCGCCCGCTTCACTTTCCGCATTAGCCATAATCTTTATCAGTAGGAATATTACTTAATAAATCTTCTATTCTTCTGAGGACTAGAATATGGTTAATGTTTTCTCATCATGATATTAGTGGCAAAATTTCCTCCATAATATAATTGATAAAGTCTTCTATTGAGCTCTTGCTGAAGAGTGTTATAACACAGTTTCTTGTAACCCCAACAACAATACCCCTTTTCTGAACCTCAAACACAACGTACCATATTTTTCCATGCTTAAGATACTCTTGATAAAGGCTTGTATCAGTCAAATCGGAGCCAGCTAAACAAAGCTTCTCCACGCCAGGTATATCTACGTTATCAAACCATATTAGCTTAGTTGCCTGCGGGTTTGATTCATGAAGAACCTTAAGTTTTTCATGCGGAATCTCTACTTCAAGTATGACATTAGGCTTTATAAATAAGATTCTGCTAAGTTTGTTTGCAACATAATTTGTGAGTAGCTTCTTTAAGCCGCGAGCTGTTGACGGAGCTAGCACTATCAAGAAAAACCTCTCACCAAACTTTTTTATCCAGAAAGGTGACTCCTCAGTTGTAGGCGTCTCTATAACCTTACGCTTATAAACTCTACTTCTAACAAAGTCTCTACTAAAGATCCCCGAAAGAACGTCTCCACTCAACTTTAAGTCTAGTACCTCAGATGTTAGGGTTATAGTTTCGCCACTAACTGTCTTATAAATCTCTTCCTCGTGAAAATCCCTTAGTTTTTGAGCTGCAAAGAATAAATTGACGCTTTCCTTAATTTCAAAAATCTTTGCAGGTAATACCAATATCGATGCACCCAAAAATTTGATTGACTATCAAGCTTTAAATCAATTTCTACAATTAACAATATCCTTATTTAGGACGATATCATAACCAAACAAAATTAATGAGGGGAAGTGAAATGCGTAAACCAAAAGTCTATGTTACACGTGAGATTCCAGAAAGAGGATTAAAGAAGATTATTGAGCGCTTTGATGTAGAGGTTTGGCCGGAATATGGTCCGCCACCAAAGCAGATTATAATAGAGAAAGCTAGGAATGCAGATGCCCTTGTAACTCTATTAACTGACAAAATTGATGCGGAAGTCTTTAATGCGGCGCCAAGACTCAAAATTATCGCGCAGATGGCTGTTGGATACGATAACATAGACATTGAGGAGGCCACTAAGAGAGGCATATACGTAACTAACACTCCCGGAGTTTTAACTGAGACCACGGCTGACCTCACATGGGCCCTCTTGATGGCTATTGCTAGGAGGATTGCCGAAGCAGACCGGTACGTGCGTGAGGGTAAATGGAAAGTTGCCTGGCACCCAATGATGCTGCTTGGAAGAGATGTTTACGGCGCAACGCTAGGCATTATTGGCGCTGGGAGAATAGGTTCAGCTGTAGCCAGAAGGGCCAAAGGCTTCAATATGAGAATTCTATATCATGATATCGTTAGGAGACCAGATCTTGAAAAGGAAGTTGGCGCTGAATACGTGGATTTAGATACATTACTTAAAGAGTCCGACTTTATAACAATACATGTCCCATTAACTAAGGAGACATATCATATGTTAAACGCTGAAAAGCTTCGTCTTGTTAAGAAAACAGCATATATAGTAAATACTTCTAGGGGGGCGGTTATTGATGAAAAAGCCCTTTATGAAGCTTTAAAGGAGGGGAGAATCGCTGGAGCTGCTTTAGACGTTTTCGAGAAGGAGCCAATATCAATGGATAACCCGCTATTAAAGCTTGATAACGTAGTTTTAACCCCGCACATTGGGAGCGCCAGCTACGAGACCCGATCAAAGATGGCTGAGATGACAGCTGACAACTTAATAGCTTTCTTTGAAGGAAGGGTACCACCCAACCTTGTGAACCCAGAAGTAATGAAAGTTAGACCCCTACCAGTCAAGGACATTTAGCCAGATAATTCACTGTTTTCTATTTTTAATTCCCTCATATAAAAGTCTATAATCTCGTTTTCTTCTTGACTATTAAGCCATAGATCTTCCTTGAGTTTCTCAAGTCCGTTTTTTAGAATATCCATAAAGTTTCTGGATAGAAGGATATTATTTCCTTCATTTAAAATGCGCTTCACCTCGCCGCTTAAATACGCGTCTTTGTCCAAATTTTCAACAAGAACATTTAAAATTCCACTCCAGTATTTTTTGAAGGGTTCTAAAAGACGCGTCATTCTCTGCTTTAAATTATGTTTAAGGATATCTTTTACCATCTCCGCCGAACACCGGAGTCCAATTGGAGGATACAAGTTAAGCCTGCTCTCTTCCTGCCCCTCATATATTACTACATAAAACGGTATGCCAATTATAGTAATCTCATCAACTTTTATTGGAAATAAACAGTTCTCAATAGACTTTATCAGCATCTCCTTTCCGCTAATTATTCGCATAATGTTTTCTTTGATATCTAAATATGCTTCCCTAATTTTTTTAATGTCCTCATTTATCCTGCTTATGTCGGCGTCCCTAGACTCCTTTAGGACCTCTATCTTTTCCTTTTCATTTATAATTAACATCTCATATTTCTTTTCAATATCCCTAATCTTATTACTCTCTTCAGCCTCAATCTCCTCAATAGCCTTCTCTATCTCTTTAATTCTCCTTGTAAGCTCCTCTATACGTGAAAGGTGTAAGTCAACTTTCTTCTTTGAATATTTATTCTTGCCATAACTTCTCATTTTTAATTGCTTTTCCAAGAGAATCTTGTTCTTAAGTAGGGCTTTCTCAGCTTTTTCCCTCTCCTTTAAGAGAACTCTGATTTTCCTATTATATTCCCTTCTTACTTCATTAATTTCCTTTAACTTTTCCTCATTAAAACACCTAATTTTCTCATTTATCTCAATATCAACCTCTTTCTCCTTCCTTCTATACTCACGCAAAACAAGAGAACTCTCCCTTGAAAGCATTTCAAGGTGGCTGCTAACCTCACTTTCAAGAACCTTTTGGGCGTATCTTAACATATTCACCTCAGCACTTAACCTGATCAGAATTTGAGAGATGCTTTCTACGACATTTTTTACGTGAGTAGCCTGTAGCCTAGGCTGTATCATCTTAGGCTTTTCCTCTTCCATCAAATTAATCAGCGCTGACTTATTACTAAGAGAGGAGAGAATTTCAAGCAGATTTCTTTCCCCAATTAAGTAGTCAATTCGATAATCTTTGGGGGCGCTCTTAGTAATGTCAGAGAATAATCTAGTACCATAATCCAGCGTCTCCATAAAATCTTTCAGTAAAACGCTGCTTTTCTTCAAACTCTCAGTAAATTGTAAAATGTCCGGGATGGTTAGGTCAGAGAAGGCGAAGCCCAGAAATCCGAGCCCATCAATGATAAAGCATCTTTTTTTCCATGGAGTGTATATTAAAGGGTAATATATTTTCAATATTGCCTTTACTTTTTCGGTCCTGCCACCTATTATCCCAATTCTCCTACGTTCACAAAATGCCAAACAAGATACGGCTGCTATCTCCTCTCTCAATGCATCTTCCCGAGTAACGTCAGGTACATCAAAAAGAAACGGAAAACTTAATGTTTTTGAATAAAAGTTTGTTTGCATCGTTCTCACTTATCTTACTCGTAAAGAAAGGCGAATATTTTTTCAACCAAGTCTGGATCAAGTTTCTCATAGGCTTCTATGCTCCCAACATCATACCAGAAGGAACCCGTAAGATAACCATAAACATTTTTACCGTTCTCTATTAGGTGTGGCACTACATCCCCCATAAAGTCGAGTGAGCGCTTTTCACAGGCCATCCCATTAATTTCCTCAAGAAGTGAACCCTCTAATGCAGCTATAGCAATGCTTACTGGCTTCTCTATTCTAGGTTTCTCCTGAAATAACTTTATTCTACCATCGCTCTCAAGCTCAGCCACACCAACCCTGACGGTAAATCCGCTAGCCAAAGCCACAGTTACATCCGCTCTTTTCTCCCTATGAAAAATTAGGAAATCTTTGATATTCATATTTGTTAAAATATCTCCATAATATATCAATAATGTTTCATCAGTCCCTATGGCCCCCTTTCTATACGCGTTGATTATCGAACCAGCAGTTCCCTTAAGAGATGGGTCATCATAAACATAACTCATCTTCACGTTAAACCTAGACCCATCACCAAAATAATTAATTATCTGCTCAGCCTTATAGTCCACTAGCAGAATCAGATCATAAACGCCATAAAACCTTAATAATCTAACTATATATTCGAGTAGAGGCTTTTGAACCTTCCCAATAGGAATCATAGCCTTCTGAAAATAAAAGGTAAGAGGCCTAAGCCTAGTTCCAGGCCCACCACATAAAATAACCCCCTTAATCACACCCATAAAACACCACCCCCTCATAGGAAACTAAAAATAAAGATAAATTTAAATGCCTTATCCCAAAACCGAGCATGCATATAAGACTGAGGAATTTGTGGGCTTAGCGCCGCTCCACAAATACTTCTTAGGAGGTGATCCGGCCGCAGGTTCCCCTACGGCCACCTTGTTACGACTTCTCCCCCCTCCCGAAGCCTAGACTCGACGCGGCCAAGAAACCACGCCTCGTCTAGGCCTCAGTCGGGTGGAGCGACGGGCGGTGTGTGCAAGGGGCGGGGACGTATTCACCGCGGGTTGATGACCCGCGATTACTAGGGATTCCATGTTCACGAGGGCGGGTTGCAGCCCTCGATCCCAACTGAGGCAGGGTTTCGGGATTTCCTCCCCCTTTCGGGGTCGGAACCCATTGTCCCTGCCATTGCAGCTCGCGTGTGGCCCGGGGGATTCGGGGCATACTGACCTGCCGTAGCCCGCTCCTTCCTCCGCCTTAGCGGCGGCAGTCCCCCTCGTGTGCCCGGCCCTCT